>JALHMM010000041.1:0-49308 GCA_022844045.1 Reyranellaceae bacterium
CAGCCTTCGGCGGCGCGACCGGTGGCTTGGGTGGCTCCGCGGCCTTGGGCGGCGCAGCCGGCGGCTTCGGTGGCTCCGCGGCCGTCGGCGGCGTGACCGGTGGCTTGGGCGGATCAGCGGCCTTCGGTGGCGCGACCGGTGGCTTCGGCGGCTCTGCGGCCTTGGGCGGCACAACCGGTGGCTTCGGCGGTTCCGCAGCCTGTGGCGGCGTGACCGGTGGCTTGGGCGGATCAGCGGCCTTCGGTGGCGCGACAGGTAGCTTCGGCGGCTCTGCGGCCTTGGGCGGCACAACCGGTGGCTTCGGCGGTTCCACAGCCTGTGGCGGCACAACCGGTGGCTTCGGCGGCTCCGCAGCCTGTGGCGGCGCGACCGCCGGCTTGGGCGGATCAGCGGCCTTCGGTGGCGCGACTGGTAACTTCGGCGGCTCCGCGGCCTTCGGAGTCTCACCAGGTTTGCCGGCGGGCTTATCGGATTGCGGCGGACGAGCCGGCACGGCCTGGTTCGGCTTCGCCGGATCGTCGGTCTTGGCGGGTGGCGCTGCCATAGTCGGCTCGCCGGGCTTGGCTGGCGGCGTGGCGGCCGGCGGCTCGCCCGGTTTGGCAGGCGCCGGTGTCGGCGCCGCACGATCGGTCTCGCGACCATCTCGCGTCCGTAGGTTCGGCAGCTGGCGTTCGCCCGGCCCAGGCGTGCCCGGCGCCGCCTGTCCCGTCGGCGGTTGGGTCCGTGAGAGCTGCGGGCCCGGCGCCGTGGCGGTCGGGCGGTCCTGGCGGCTGGGTCGGCCCAGCACCGGGCTGTCGGCCAGCGGCGCACGCCGCAAGTCGACGCCCTGCGGGGGCTTGGCATCAGATGCTGGCGCCTTGCCCGGCTCGGCCGTCGAAGTCACCGTCGCGGTCGCAGCGACCGGCGGCGCCGCAACAGGCGCCACCTGCGCGCGCGCGAGCTGATCGGGCGCGACGCGAATGGCCGCGCGATCGACCCGGTCGCCGCGCAGGAAAACCTGCTGAGGCACGACGGTCGTGTAGCGCTGGTTGATGAAGGTCGGGCGAGCGCGATCATCGCCTGGCCGGCCGTCGCGGCGTGCATCGTCGCGACGGTCATCGCGGCGCGGATCGTCGCGGAAACGCGGGTCGCGGCGGCGCTCGACATACTCGATGCGCCGGTCAACATCACCGACGTTGAAGACGTTGGTGATGTTGAGGTTGCGGATATACGTGCGGTTCGCAGTGTACGGTGGCACATAGACCTCGCGCGGTCCCAACGGGAACCAGCCCACCGGCGCTATCGCGGCGCCGATCGCCAGCGCGGCTCCCGCCGCGGCGACATCGACAAAACCAACCACGGCCGGGGCATAGACCGGACGCGTCTGACGCTGCGGCGGCACCCAGTACCAACGGCCGCCATTGCTCACCCATCGGCCGTAATGTGAGGGAGCGAAGCCCCAGGGCTGATCGTCGACCCAGGTCCAGCCCCATGGATCGACCCAGCGCCAGCGGCCGTGACGATACGGCGCCCAACCCACTGGCACCCTGTACGGCGCCCAGACGCGGCCGTAGTCGCCAACGGTACTCCACGTACCGTAGTAGTCGAGTTCCTCGACGCCGGTAACGCCGGGCGGCACGTACTGAACGGATTGTGTCGTGACGATCTGGCGATCGCGCGGCGCCCACTCCCGCGGCATCGGCGGCGTGGCCATTCGCACGGTCTCGAACACCGGCGGCGACGTACCGGACAACACGCCGATCTCGCCGGCCCGTACGACAAGCTCCGTGCCGTTGGCCGCGATGACGCGCGCGCTGCCCGCACGGACGCCGACACGGGTAGCGTCGTCGGTGGTGCCGGCTTCGATCATGTAGTCGCCGTCACCGACCAGCATCACGGAGCCGCGCGGCGTGAGGACCTCGACCGGCTGGCTTTGCGGCAGGCCGACAGTCTTGACGTCGATGCGGCCTTGGGAAATGCGCAGACGAAACTCCTCGTCGGTCAGCGACAGGGTTTCGAGTTGCGTGCTGCCCTGCATGCGTATGCGCGTGGCGCCGACAAAGATCTCGGCGCGGCCGTTGGGCTCGGTCCACAGCGCATTGCCCGAGGTCATCGGGTAGTTGATCGCGGCCGGAGCCCAATTGGTCTCCTCGCGATCATGATAGGAGACGGCGCCGTTGATGTAAGCGACACGGCCGACGCGCCCCGGCGGATCCGCTGTTTGCGCCAAGCCCATAGAGACGCTGACAAAGGTGGCGGCTACCAGCACCCCTATACCACGCAGATATTTGCCCATGCGTTCCTCCGCAATAAGCCACAACGCACAACGCCAGGGGGCGCGGGCCGTTGCGTGTCGGGACGGAGGTCATCTCGGGGCAGCCGGTAACAGCGCATGACGGCCAAGCCCCCTGCCTCATGCATATCGGTCGCGCCGCATGATCGCTTGCGGTTCGGCGGCGCAACGTCTCAGCTTGGCCGTTCGCGCACACCAAAGACGAAGGACGGTAATGCTGCCGCTTCAGGGGATTCTGGCTCTCGATTTGACACAGGTGATCGCCGGGCCCACCGCCGGCCAGATCCTCGGCGACATGGGGGCCGACGTCATCAAGGTCGAGCCGCTGAGCGGCGATCACTTTCGCCCGCAGCTCGGCGGCGCCTGGGTGCCGGGCATGAACCGCAACAAGCGCGGCCTGGCGATCGACCTCAAATCCGACGGCGGCAAGGAGGTCCTGCGCCGCCTGGTGAGGAAGGCCGACGTCTTCATGGAGGCCTTCGTGCCCGGCGTGATCGCCTCGCTGGGCTTCGGCTACGACACCGTGCAGGCGCTCAACCCGCGCGTGGTCTACCTCTCGATCTCCGGCTATGGCCAGACCGGCCCCTATAGCGAGCGACCGGGCTACGATCCCTGCATCCAGGCCGAGGTCGGGCTGATGGAAGCGACCGGCGAGATGGACGGCCCGCCGGCGCGGGTCGGCGCCGCGCCTGTCGACCAGATGACCGGCTCCTACGGCGCGCTGGGCGTCGCCATGGCGCTGCTGCAGCGCCACCGCACCGGCCGCGGCCAGCACATCGACCTGGCGCTCTACGATGTCGGCGTGCAGATCATGAGCCACTGGCTGACCAATCTCGGCCATACCGGCGAGGACCCCAGGCGCATGGGCGCCTCGCACACGCTGATCGTGCCGCTGCGCAATTTCGACACCAAGTCCGGCCCGATCTACGTCGCCTGCACCAACGACTCGTTCTGGAAACGACTCGTGACGGCGCTTGATATCGCCGAGATCGGCGCCGATCCGCGCTTCGCCACCAACAAGCTGCGCCTCGCCAACCGCGCCGATCTCGAGCCGCTGCTGGAGAGAGTGTTCGCCGCGCAGACACGGGAGGCGCTGCTCGAGAAGCTTGTCGATGCCGGCGTGCCTTGCGCGGCGGTGAAGACGGTCAGCGAGATGGTGCGCGATCCGCATGCGCAGGCGCGCGGCAGCGTGCTGAACATGGACTACCCGGGCATCGGCAGGGTGATGGCCGCCAACAATCCGCTGCGCCTCTCCGACGCGCCGCTGGCGGTCCATCGCCTGGCACCGCGCCTGGGCGAGCACACACGCGAGCTGATGCGCGACGTCGGCTACAGCGACGACGAGATCGCCGCGCTCGCCAAAGCCAACGCCATCAAGATCCATGAGGGGGACACGCCATGAGCGACCGCGGAATCGCCGCCGTGCGGGAGAAGCTCGCCAAGCTGCCGCGCTCGGCCGAGCAGACCCTCGAAGAGTCTCGCTCGATCTACGACAAGGCGACGCGCGCTTTTCCGCTGCCCGCCGACATCACCCGCGAGGACGTCACCTTGGGCGGCGTGCCCGCCGAGCGGCTGACGCCGCAACAGGCGCGCAAGGACCAGGCGCTGATCTATCTGCATGGTGGTGGCTACGGCACCGGCTCGCCGCGTTCGCATCGCCATCTCGCCGGCGACATCGCCAAGCGCGCCGGCGTCGTGGCCCTGGTGCCCGACTACCGGCTGGCGCCCGAGAACCCCTTCCCGGCCGCCGTCGACGATGCGCTCGCGGTCTATCGCGACGCGCTCAAGCAGTTCGCGCCGCAGCGCATCGCCGTCGCCGGCGACTCGGCGGGCGGTGGACTCACCATCGCCGTGCTGCTGGCGGCGCGCGATGCCGGGCTACCGATGCCGGCGGCCGCCGTCTGCATCTCACCCTGGACCGACATGACCGCGAGCAGCGCGAGCTACACCGAGCGCGCCGCGGCCGATCCGCTGGTCACCATGGACGGATTGGTGCGCTGGCGTCAGTTCTACATCGGCGACGGCGATCGCCATCATCCGCTCGCTTCGCCGGCGCATGCCGACCTCAAGGGCCTGCCGCCGCTGCTGATCCAGGTCGGCGGCGACGAGATCCTGCTCGATGATGCGCGCCTGCTGGCCGACAAGGCGCGCGCCGTCGGCATCGACACCGTGCTCGAGGTCTGGCCGCAGATGATCCATGTCTGGCACTGGTACTTCCCGATGCTCGACGAAGGCGAGCGCGCCAACGCCGCCATCGCCAATTTCATGCGCGGCCGCCTCGCCGCCTGATGGCGCCCAAGGTCTGAGGTGACGTTCGCTTCATCTGTCATTCCGAGCGCAGCGAGGAATCTAGGGGCCTTCCTGGATCCCTCGCTACGCTCGGGATGACAGTCGGACCTTAGTCGCCGCCGTATCCGGCGATCACGATCACGGTGAGCGACTCGGGCAGGTCGGCTTTCACGAGATCGAGCGTGCGGCTGGTCGGCCGCACGAGTTCGTAGTTGCCCTGGCCGAGATAGCCGAGGAAGCGGTCGAGCGAGCTGGGGCCCCAGTAATGCATGGGCAGCACGATGCGCGGCTGGATCTGCTTGACCACATCGGCCATGTAGGGCTGGCCCATGGTGTAGCCGCCATCGATCGGCACCATCAGCACGTCGATGCGGCCGAGATCCTCGAGATGCTCGGGCGTCAGGCGATGGTGCAGGTGGCCGAGATGCGCCACGCACAGATCGCCGACGCGGAACACGAAGATCGAGTTGCCGCTGAAACGCGTGCTGCCGTCGCCCCATTCGCGCACGTTGGTCGGCACGTTGAAGACCTGCAGGTCCTTCATCGTCACATTGTGGCGCGCCTCGACTCGGCCCTGCGCCCAGCCGCGCAGCACGTGGGTCACGCCCGGCTCGATGTCGTCGGTGAAATGCGTGGAGTGCGCGTTGTTCATCGTCACGATGTCGGGGCGCTTTCCATACCCGTTGTAGCCGTTGTAGTCGGTGATCGCGCGCACGGTCTGCGGCGTCTCGATCAGGAAGCTGGCGTGGCCGACGAAGGTCACGCGCATGGCGCTGACGACTTTCTCCTGCGCCAGGAAGTTCGCCCGGTGCACGCCGGGCCGCCACTCTGCCACGTTCTTGTTGCAGCGCGCCTCGGCGGGGAGCGCGCCCAGCATGGCGAGCGCGAGGCTCGCCAGCAGGAGCAACGGACGGCGAAGACTGGTCACGGTCATGGCGCCTCTCCCTGCATCGGCGGCCTCATGGCGATGCAAGACTAGCACCAGCGTCTCAGGCGTGGGGAATACGACGTCTTCGGGCCGCGCCGCTCCAGCGGCGCTTATGGGGTGCCCGCCATGAGGCGTCGCTGGAGCGACGCGGCCGAAACGGCCCCGTAATAATCCAAGGAAATCCTAGCTGTAGATGACTTTCCCTACGTACCCACAAGGGGCTGTGGATTGACTCTAGGGGCCAGGAAGACTAGAACAAATACAGAACATTCACATCGCCAGCACAGCCTTCGAGGGGACCGTGACGGTCATTTTCCCCAGCGCTTTCGCTCCCGCTCCTGCCATCCGGTCCGACGCGCCGGTGCTGGTGCTGGATCGCGCCGAGCCCGATCGCGAGGGCGAGCTGCGCCGGCTGCGCGAGACGGTGCGCCGGCTGGAGCGCGGCGGCATCGCGTCGAGCGCGCCGGCCATCCCGCTTGATGTGACCGAGATCGACGCCACGCTGCCCGATGGCGGGCTGGCCAGTGGCGCGCTGCACGAGATCGTGCCCGGCGACGCCGCGCATGACGGCGCCGCCCTGGGCTTCGCCGCCGCTATCCTGGGCCGCTTCGCCCAGGCGCGGCGCGGCCAGATCCTGTGGATCCATCGCACCGCCGGCGCGCTGACCGCGCCGCCTTATGCCCCGGCCCTGGCCGCTTTTGTCGATCCGGCGCGCGTGATCCTCGCCTCTTCCCGACGCGTCGAGGACGCGCTGTGGACCATGGAGGAAGGCCTGCGCTGCGGTGCGCTGGCCGCGGTGGTCGGCGAGATCGACAAGGTCGAACTGGCCGCGACGCGACGCCTGCAACTCGCCGCCGAGAAGAGCGGTGTGCCGGCGCTGCTGCTGCGCGTCGCCGACAAGAAGAGCGCGGCGATCTCCGCGGCGGTCACGCGCTGGCGCGTCACCTCGGCGCCGTCGCGTTCGCGCCTCGATGCCGATGGCCAATCGCTCGACGACATCGGCGGCCTGCGCTGGCGCCTCGATCTTCTGCGCAATCGCTTCGGCGATCCGGCGCGTACCGAAACCCCCTCGTGGCTGGTGGAGTGGACCAATGAAAAGGGTCATCTCGCTGTGGTTTCCGAAACTGTCGGCCGACCGCATGGCGCGCCGGCACAAAGACTGGCTGGCTAAGACCGCCGCCCTGATCGGCTTTCATCAGGGCGGCCCGCGCATCGTCGCGGTCAACGAGCATGCGCGCACCGCGGGCATCCGCGCCGGCCAGCGCCTGGCCGATGCCCGCACCCTGGTGCCCGATCTCACCACGGCGCATGCCGAGCCCGAGGCGGACCTGAAGCTGCTCGAGACGCTCGCCGGCTGGTGCGAACGCTACACGCCCTGGGTGGCGATCGATCCGCTGGGTGGCGCGCTGATCGACTCCGGCGTCGAGATGGACGCCGCCGCGCAGGGCGTCGACCGCATGGCGACGGCGACGTTCGGCGGCGATGGCGGGCTGATGCTCGACGTCACCGGCTGCGGTCATCTTTTCGGCGCAGGCATCGAGGGCGAGCGCGCCCTGCTCGCCGATCTCACCGCCCGTCTTGCGCGGCATGGCTTCACGGCGCGCGCGGCGATGGCCGACACCGCCGGCGCCGCCTGGGCGCTGGCGCGTTTTGCCGAAAGGCAAAAAGACCTGCTGGCGCCGGTCGCCGGCCATCGCACGCTGCTGTCCGCCTTGCCGATCGAGGCGCTGCGGCTCGACGCGACCACGGCCGAGACCCTGCGTCGCCTCGGCCTGCGCCGCATCGGCGATCTGCTGCCCATGCCGCGCGCACCGCTGGCGCAGCGTTTCGGCGACCTGCTGGTGCGCAGGCTCGACCAGGCGCTGGGCAGCGCCGCCGAGACCATCCAGCCGCGCCTGCCGGCGCCGGCCTTCCGCACGCGCCTCGCCTTCGCCGAGCCGATCGGCCGGGCCGAGGATATCGCCGCCGCCACCAGCCGCCTGCTCGCCGCGCTCTGCGGCCAGTTCGAGAAGGCCGGCGTCGGCGCGCGCCGGCTCGAGCTGTCGCTGTTTCGCGTCGACGGCTCGATCGAGCGCACCGCCATCGGCACCGGCCGGCCGAGCCGCGACAATGGCCATCTGATGAAGCTGTTCCAGGAGCCGCTGTCGCATCTCGATGCCGGCTTCGGCGTCGAGCTGATGATGCTGTCGGCCGCCGCCGTCGAGCCGTTCGACACCCAGCAGGTGGCGCTGGCCCACGCCGTCGGCGGCGAGGTGATGATGGCGCAGGGCGGCGATGGGCCCGCGACGCCCGCGCGCAACGACGACACCGAGGTGGTGCAGCTCGTCGATCGCCTGACCCAGCGCCTGGGCACCGCCCATGTCGTGCGCCTCGCGCCGCGCGCCAGCCATCTGCCCGAGCGCGCCGTGATCGCGCTGCCGGTCGCCAAGCCGGCGGTGCGCGCCGGCCTGTGGGGCCAGGTCGCCGCTTACAAGGGCCCGCGGCCGACGCGGCTGCTGGCCCAGCCCGAGGCGATCCAGACCACGGCGCAATTGCCCGACGATCCGCCGCGCCAATTCAACTGGCGCGGCACGCTGCACCGGCTGAAGCGCGTCGAGGGGCCGGAGCGTCTGGTCGACGAATGGTGGCGGGAATCCGTGCCCGCCGACCAGATCGAGAAAGCCCCGTCGGGCCGCGACTACTACCGCGTCGAGGACGAGGACGGCCAGCGCTTCTGGCTCTACCGCGACGGCCCGATCAATGCCCCGGCCGTCCCACCGGCCTCGCGCTGGTACGTCCACGGCTTCTGCGCGTGATGGTGACTCATGCTTGGACCATTCCGCTATGCCGAGCTGCAGGTCACGTCCAATTTCAGTTTCCTGCGCAGTGGCTCGCATCCCAAGGAGCTGATCGGCCGGGCGGCGGATCTTGGCCTGACGGCGATCGGCATCACCGATCGCTGCACCCTGGCGGGCGTGGTGCAGGCGCATGTCGCGGCACGGCACGTCAATAACCAGGGCGGCAGCATCAAGCTGCTGATCGGCAGCCGCATCGACACACGCGATGGCCTGTCGCTGCTGCTCTATCCCACGGACCTGCCCGCTTACAGTCGACTCACACGGCTGCTGACCCTGGGCAACAGCCTCGCCCCCAAGGGACAGTGCTATCTGACGCGCGACGACCTGGCGCCATACGCCCAGGGACAGATCGCGATCGTCCTGCCACCGCGCGACATCGACGACCCGGGCTTCCCGCACAGACTGCGCTTTCTGTCTGATATCTATCGCGACCGCTGCTATCTCGCGGGCTCGGTCTCGGCGCGTGGCGACGACGCGCGGCGATTGGCGGCGATCGAGATGCTGGCGCGCCAGCATCGCACGCCGATGGTGGCGACCAACGACGTGCACTACCACGCACCCGACCGCCGCGCGCTGCAGGACGTGGTGACCGCGATCCGGCTGGGCCGCACCGTCGACAAGCTCGGTTTCCATCGCTTCACCAACGCCGAGAGGTACCTGAAATCGCCCGACGAGATGGCGCGGCTGTTCCGGAAGTATCCCGCCGCGATCGCCCGCACGGTCGAGATAGCCGATGCCTGCACCTTCGATCTCGACCAGCCGAAATACGTCTACCCGGTCGAGTGCGAGCCGGGCGAGACGCCGCAGGAGAAGCTGGAGCGGCTGACGTGGAAGGGTGCGGCGTGGCGCTATCCCGATGGCGTGCCCGATTCGGTGCGCGATCAGATCCACAAGGAGTTCGCGCTGATCCGCGAGCGTGAATACGCCTCCTACTTCCTGACCGTGCACGACATCGTCCAGTACGCGCGATCGAACAACATCCTGTGCCAGGGCCGCGGATCGGCCGCCAATTCGGCGGTGTGCTACTGCCTCGGTGTCACGGCGGTCGATCCCAGCCAGCACAAGCTGCTCTTCGCGCGCTTCCTGTCGAGCAATCGCAACGAGCCGCCCGATATCGATGTCGACTTCGAGCACGAGCGTCGCGAAGAGGTCATCCAATGGATCTACGGCAAGTACGGCCGCGAACGCGCCGGTCTTGCCGCGACCGTGATCGCCTATCGCAGCCGCAGCGCCATCCGCGATGTCGGCAAGGCCTTGGGCCTGTCTTCCGACACGCTGGGCATCCTCGCCGATACCGTCTGGGGTATGGGCGTCGGTGGCATCGACGAAAAGCACGTGCGCGAGGCCGGCCTCGACCCGCAGGATCGGCGCCTGGCCCTGGCCCTGCAGCTGTCCTCGACCTTGATCGATTTCCCGCGGCATCTGTCGCAGCACGTCGGCGGCTTCGTCTTCACCGCCGACCGGCTGGACGCGCTGGTGCCGATCCAGAACGCGGCGATGAAGGACCGCACCGTCGTCGAATGGAACAAGGACGATCTCGATTCGCTGCGAATCCTGAAGGTCGATGTGCTGGCCCTGGGCATGCTGACCTGCATCCGCAAAGCGCTCGATCTGATCCGCGCGCTCTATGGCGAGGCCTTCGATCTGGCGACGATCCCGAAGGACGAGAAAGCGGTCTACGACATGCTGGGCAAGGCCGACTCGCTGGGCGTGTTCCAGGTCGAGAGCCGCGCGCAGATGTCGATGCTGCCCAGGCTGCGGCCAAAGAATTTCTACGACCTCGTGATCGAGGTCGCGATCGTGCGGCCGGGTCCGATCCAGGGCGACATGGTGCATCCGTACCTGCGGCGGCGGGATGGAATCGAGAAACCCGATTACGTGAAGCCGGAGCTGGAGGAAGCGCTCAAGCGCACCTTGGGTGTGCCGCTGTTCCAGGAACAGGCGATGCAGATCGCGATCATCGCCGCCAAGTTCACGGAAGCCGAGGCCGACGGCCTGCGCAAGGCGATGGCGACCTTCCGGCACAACGGCACCATCCATAATTACCGCGAGCGTTTCATCGACGGCATGGTGGCTAACGATTACCCGCGCGACTTCGCTGAACGCTGCTTCAAGCAGATCGAAGGCTTCGGCGAGTACGGCTTCCCGGAAAGCCACGCCGCCAGCTTCGCGCTGCTGGTCTATGCCTCCTCGTGGATCAAGTACTACTTCCCCGACGTTTTCGCCTGCGCTCTGCTCAACAGCCAGCCAATGGGCTTCTACGCGCCGGCGCAGATCGTGCGCGACGCGCGCGAGCACGCCATCGCCGTGCTGCCGCCCGACATCAACATCAGCGATTGGGACAACACGCTGGAGCCGCTGCCGCTTACGGCGGCGCTGAAGAAGGGCGAACGGCGGTTGGGAACGGGACAAGCGCTGCCGGCGCTGTACGCGCTGCGCCTGGGCTTGCGCCAGATCGAAGGCGCGAAGCAGGCGGAGATGGAGGAACTGGTGAGGCAGCGCGGCTTGGGCTATCGCGACGTGGCCGATCTCTGGCGGCGCGGCAAGGTCTCGCGCATGCAGATCGAGGTTTTGGCGCGCGCCGATGCCTTCGGCTCGCTGGGCCTGTCGCGTCGCGACGTGCTGTGGGCGGCCAAGAGCCTGCGGGACGATCGCCTGCCGTTGCTCGATAGTGTCTTGACCGTCGATCGCGAACCCAAGGTCGTATTGCCCACGGCGCTGCTGGGCGAGCAGGTGGTCGACGACTATGTCAGCCTGCGCATGTCCTTGCGCAAGCATCCGCTGGCGCTGCTGCGGCCGCGCCTCGACACCGGCAAGGTGACGCTGGCCTCGCAGCTGGCGACGGCGCCGCTCGACAGGAGCATCAGCGTCTGCGGCCTCGTGCTGGTGCGCCAGCGCCCGGGCACCGCCAGCGGCGTGGTGTTCGCCACGCTCGAGGACGAGACCGGCATCGCCAACATCGTCATCTGGCCGCACGTGTTCGAGAAGCATCGCCGCGTCGTGATGACCGCGCGGTTGCTGCTGGTCAAAGGCAGGGTGCAGCGCGAGAAGGAGGTGATCCATCTCGTCGCCGACCGTCTGGAAGATCTATCGGGTTGGCTCGACGACCTGGCCGACATCGACGAGACGATCGATCCGACGCCGCGAGACAAGCGCAGCCAGCGTTCGCCATCGCCGCCACGCAGCCGCTTCCACCACCCGCGCGACCTGGTCGTGTGGACGCGCGCCGATGCCGTCAGGCATGGCGAGCCCGAACCGCGCGACATCCAACGCGCCCGCGACGCCGAGGCCGCCCGTCCTTACGGCGCCGTCCGCCGTATCGGGGCGCGCTCGCGCGACTTCCACTGATGCGGAGGGAGACAACGATGCCGCTTCAGTATTCCCTTGGATTCGAGCTACCAAGGTCATCGCGCCCGCCTGTCCGGCCAAACCGGATTTCGTCTGACCGAACCAACAAGCTGCTGATCCTGGTCAAGCCGGAAGAAGAGGCGGCCGTTCGCATCGCCCATGTCGCAGATGAGCTTGCCGCCTATCTTGGCTTTACAGGCCGGCTGGTGCGACCGGAACTCCTGCACTTCACCATTCATCCCATCGGCCTCTATTCCGAGGTGCCGCGATCGATCGTCGACGCCGTGGAAGCGTGCGGGAACGTGGTCAGGATGCGTCCCTTCACCGTATCGCTGAACGTGGTGAAGAACTTCCACCGCAAGAGCGGCATCCCGCTGATGGTGCTGTGCGGCGACGATGGCGTCCACGGTCTGCGGACGCTACACGACACGCTCGGCGCCGCGCTAAAGAAGACGTTCGGCGCCGTCCGCGCCTCGTCCTTCGAGCCTCACATGACGTTGTCCTACAAGGCGATACGGATCGCGGACATGCCGATCGAGCCGATCAACTTCAAGATCCGCGAGTTCGCGCTCGTGAACAGCCTCATCGGTCAGGGACGGCATGTCGTGCTGTCGCGCTGGCAGCTCGGCGAGTGATCCTCGGCATTCAGCGACGCGTCGCCTCCGCGATCAGATCCTGCGCCGCCTCGTCGAGCAATTCATCGACCGTGTCGTCGCCCATCACGCGCTCGCGGCCGATCTCCAGCAGCACCGGCACGGCGAGCGGCGAGACGCGGTCGAGCCGGTGGTAATCGATCTTGCCCTTGGCGCGGCGCAGCAGCTCGCCCAGGCGGCGGATATCGGCGAGCTGCCAAGCGGCGTCCTGACGCGTGGCGCGCAAGAGGATATGGTCGGGCTCGTGCTTGCGCAGCGCGTCGTAGATCAGGTCGGCGCTGAACGTCACCTGGCGCCGCGTCTTCTCCTGGCCGGGATGGCGCCGCTCGATCAGGCCGGCGATCACCGCGACGTTGCGGAACGAGCGCCGCAGCATCGAGGACTCGTCCATCCACGCCTCGAGGTCATCACCCAGCATGTCCTCGTCGAACAGCGCCTCGATCTGCTTCGGCGTCGCCGGGCGAAGGCCCCAGATGCCCAGCACATAGTCGGTGGCGACGAAGCCCAGCGGTCGCAGCCCCAGGCGCTCCATGCGCCGCGTCAGCAGCATGCCCAATGTTTGATGCGCGTTGCGACCCTCGAAGCAATAGGCGACGAGGAACTGCCGGTCGCCGCGCGGGAATCCCTCGATCAGCAGCCGATGGGGATGCGGCAAGGTCGAGTGCAGCTTCTGGATTCGCAGCCATTCCTGCACATCAGGCGGCAGCAGATGATGGCGCGTCGGATCGGCGATGATGCCGCGCACGCGCTCGGCCAGATACGTGCTGAGCGGCAGGCGACCGCCGCCATAGGCCGGCACCTTGGGATCCTCGCCGCTCTTGGCGACGGTAACCTCGGCGTGCAGCTGGCGGATGCCTTCGTAGCGCAGCAGGCGGCCGGCGAAGATAAAGGTGTCGCCGGTGACCAGGCCCTGGACGAACGCCTCCTCGACCTCGCCCAGAACCGGCCCACCCCTGAGCTTCACCTTCAGGAGCGGCAGCTCGACGATGGTGCCGACATTGAGTCGGTACTGGCGGATCGCGTCGGGCCGCGCCACCTGCCAGCGACCGTCGGAGCGATGGAACAAGCGACGCCATTTCTCGTAGGCGCCCAGCGCGTAGCCGCCCGTCGCGATGAAGTCGAACGTGTCGTCGTAGTCCTTGCGCGTGAGGTCGCGATACGGGCCGGTGCGCCGCGCCTCCTCGTAGAGAAGGTCGCGGTCGATCGGCTGCGAGCAGGCGGCGCCCAGGATGTGCTGCGCCAGCGCATCGAGGCTGGGCGGCCGCGGCGGATCGCCGTCGAGCTCGTGCGCGTTCACCGCCTCCAACGCCGCGATGCATTCCAGCACCTCGAAGCGATTGCCGGGCGCCAGGATCGCTTTGCTCGGCTCGTCCATGCGGTGATTGGCGCGGCCGACGCGCTGCAGCAGCCGGCTCACGCCCTTGGGCGCGCCGACCTGCACCACCAGGTCGATGTCGCCCCAGTCGATGCCGAGATCGAGCGACGAGGTCGCCACCACCGCGCGCAGCCTGCCGGCCGCCATCGCCGCCTCGATCTTGCGGCGCTGCTCGACCTCGAGGCTGCCGTGATGCAGGCCGATCGGCAGGTTCTCATCGTTCAGGCGCCACAGATCGTCGAACACGATCTCCGCCGTGGCGCGCGTGTTCACGAACACGATGGTCATGCGGTGCTGGCGGATCGCGTTGTAGATATCGGGGATGGTGTGGCGCGCCATATGCCCGCCCCACGGCACCCGCGCCTCGGGCGAGAGGATCGAGAGCGCCGGCTGCGCGCCGCCCGCGACGCGCACCGTCTCGACCGCCCGGCCGCCCAACCCCAGCCAGTCCGCCAACGCCGCCGGATCGTGCACCGTGGCCGACAGCCCGACAAAACGCGTGCCAGGCGACAGCGTCGCCAGTCGCGACAGGCCCAGCGCCAGCAGATGGCCGCGCTTGGTCGTCGCCAGCGCGTGCAACTCGTCGATGATCACCGTCGACAGGGCGCTGAAATACTCGGCCGCGTCGGGATAGGACAGCAGCAGCGCCAACGACTCCGGCGTGGTCAACAGAATATCGGGCGGGTTCAACCGCTGACGCTGGCGACGATTCTGCGGCGTGTCGCCGGTGCGCATCTCGGCACGCACCGCCAGATCCATCTCCTCGATCGGCGCCTGCAGGTTGCGCGTGACATCGGTGGCCAGCGCCTTGAGCGGCGAGATGTAGAGCGTGTGCAGCTTACCGGTCGTGTTCTTACGCGCGGTCAGCTCGACCAGGCTGGGCAGGAATCCCGCCAGCGTCTTGCCGGCACCGGTCGGCGCGATCAGCAGCGCCGATTTCCCAGCCTGCGCCAGCCGCACCATCTCCATCTGATACGGCCGCGCCTCCCAGCCACGCTTGGCGAACCAACCGGCGAAGGTCGCTGGCAGCACGGCCCGCTCCGCCGCCTCGAACAACGGCAGTTTCTCCGTCTTCGGCCTAGTCATGCTGGGGGCGCGCCACTCCAGTGGCGCGTTCAGGCTCGTCGACGAGCACTGCTCCATGGCCAATCGACGGCGCGAACGACCAGTCCAGCACTGACTGGGTTCTGTTCGATATATTCGATCGCCGCTGCGAAGTGTGCGTCGTTTCGTACATAGCGATCATAGTACTCGCTTTGCCAGAAGGCGCCCTCACGAGACAATTCGCGATTGGCGGCGCGCGCAGAGAAGCGCTTCCAACTCCCGACGATGTCACCAAGGCGGTAACCTTGCTTCGGCTCGAACATCGCATGCAAATGGTTTGGCATCACGCACCAGGCGATCAACCGGTATCGCTCGCCGTCGAAGTGCAACAGCGCATCTTCGACGAGCGCCGCGACGGTCGGTTCGCGCAGCCAGCACGCTCCATAGCCGACATCCAGCGCCGCTTCGCGTTTGCTGTCCCGGTTCGGGTCGCTCGCGAGTGCTTGCCTCACGCTTTCGGCCAAGCTGTCGACGAGCCGAAACGTCACGGTCTGGACGAGATCCGGGCTATCAAGATGCGGGAGATAGTTGCGGGAGTGCCAGCCCCGATGCTCCTTCATAGGCCGACCATACCAAAAGACGCGCCACTGGAGTGGCGCGCCCCGACCACTCCCTTTCCTGTCAACAGACCCTATATTTCCTCTCAATGTCCTTCGATCCCACACCCTCAGACCCACGCTCGTGGTTGTTCACGACGCCGCAGGGGCTCTACTGCGCGCCGGGCGATTTTCACATCGACCCGGCCTGGCAGGTAAAGCGCGCGGTGGTGACGCACGGCCATGGCGACCATGCGCGATCAGGCCACGGCGCGACCTTGGCCACGCGCGAGACCATCGAAATCATGAAGGTGCGCTTCGGCGAGGATCTCGGCGCGGTCCAGGGCCTGCCGTACGGCGAGACGGTCAGAATCGGTGACGTCGATGTGCGGCTGGTGCCGGCTGGGCACATCCTGGGCAGCGCGCAGGTCGTGCTCGACTGGCGGGGCGCGCGCATCGTCGTGTCGGGCGACTTCAAGCGGCGGCGCGATCCGACCTGCCCGGCCTTCGAGCCGGTGACATGCGACGTCTTCATCACGGAGGCGACCTTCGCGCTGCCGGTGTTCCGCCATCCACCTGACAGCCACGAGATCGGCCGGCTGCTGCAATCGCTGGCGACCTTTCCCGAGCGCTGCCACCTCGTCGGCGTCTACGCACTCGGCAAATGCCAGCGCGTGATTCGCCTGCTGCGTGAGGCGGGCTACGACAGGCGCATCTGGCTGCATGGCGCACTGATCGCGCTGTGCGACCTCTACACGCGTGAGGGCGTCGATCTCGGCGACATCGCGCCGGTGGGCGAGATGGGCCGCAATCCCAAGGACGATTTGTTCGGTCGCGACGTGTTCAAAGGCGCGATCGTGCTCTGCCCGCCCGGCGCGCTGGCCGATCGCTGGTCGCGCCGCTTTCCCGATCCGCTGCCGGTGGCGGCGTCGGGCTGGATGCGTGTGCGCGCCCGCGCACGGCAACGTGGCGCGGAGTTGCCGCTGGTGATCTCCGACCATGCCGACTGGGACGAGCTCTGCCGCACCATCCGCGACGTGCAGGCGCCGAAGCTCTGGGTGACGCATGGCCGCGAGGACGCGCTGGTGCATCAGGCGCGCAGCATGGGCGTCGAGGCCGAAGCGCTGCACGTTACCGGCCGCGAAGAGGAAGGCGCGTAGCCGCCATGCAGCGTTTTGCCGAGCTGCTCGATTCGCTGGCCTTCCAGCCCGCGCGTAACGCCAAGCTGCGGCTGATCACGACGTATCTCGCCGCGACACCCGATCCGGATCGCGGCTACGCGCTGGCGGCGCTGACGGGCACGCTCGACCTGCCCAACGCCAAACCCGCGCTGCTGCGCGAATTCGGCGTGCAGCGCCTGGGCGAGACGCTGTTCACGCTGTCCTACGACTATGTCGGCGACCTCGCCGAGACGCTGTCGCTGGTCTGGGATGCTAGCGTCAGCCCCGATGCCGACTCGACCGGACCGCGGGCCGGCCACAACCGGCCGCCGCCATCCCTGGGCGAGGTCGTCGACAGATTGCGCCTGACGTCCAAGCGCGAGACGCCCAGGCTGATCGAGAGCTGGCTCGACGAATTAGACGCTACCGGCCGCTGGGCCCTGATCAAGCTGGTGACGGGGGCGTTAAGGGTCGGTGTCTCGGCGCGGCTGGCCAAGCAGGCGGCGGCCGACCTCGGCGGCGTCAAGGTCGACGATGTCGAGGAGGTCTGGCACGGGCTCAAGCCGCCCTACAAGCCGCTGTTCGATTGGCTCACCCGAGGCGCTCCGCGCCCGGCGATGGGCGCCACGACGGCGATGTTCCGGCCTCTGATGCTCGCCAACCCGCTAGACGAAGCCGAGTTGCCGAACCTCGATCCGCAAGCCTATCGCGCGGAGTGGAAATGGGACGGCATCCGCGTCCAGCTCGCCGCCGGCGGCGAGCAGCGCCGCATCTTCACGCGCGGCGGCGACGACGCCACCGCGGCTTTCCCCGACATCGTCGAGGCCATGGATTTCGATGCGGTGCTCGATGGTGAGTTGCTGGTGGCGCAATCGTCTGGCAGCACCTTGGCCATCGCGCCGTTCAACGATCTGCAGCAGCGGCTCAACCGCAAGACCATCACGCCGAAGATGCTGCGCGACTTCCCTGCGCATGTCCGGCTGTACGACGCCCTGTTCCTCGCGGGGGAAGATCTTCGTGCACTCAGCTTCGACGAGCGCCGTACGCGACTGGAGGCGTGGTTCGGCGAAAAGCCGCGCGGGCGGTTCGACCTCTCGCCCCTGATCCGCTTCACCACCTGGGACGAGCTCACCGAACTACGCGCGGGCGCCCGCGCAGCCGAGATCGAAGGCCTGATGCTCAAGCGCGCCGACAGCGTCTACGTCTCCGGTCGGCCAAAGGGCCCGTGGTTCAAGTGGAAGCGCGCGGCGCTGACCGCGGACTGCGTCCTGATGTACGCCCAGCGCGGCCACGGCAAGCGCTCGTCCTACTACTCGGATTACACCTTCGGCTGCTGGCGTGGCGAGGAACTGGTGCCGGTCGGCAAGGCCTATTCCGGCTTCACCGACGAGGAGCTGCTGCGCCTGGACAAATGGGTGCGCGACCACACCACCAACCGCTTCGGCCCGGTACGCGAGGTCGAGCCCGGCCTGGTGCTGGAGATCGCCTTCGACGCCGTGCAGCGCTCGACCCGCCACAAATCGGGCGTGGCCATGCGCTTCCCCCGGGTTCACCGCATCCGCTGGGACAAGCCCTTCGCCGAGGCCGACAGGCTGGATGCCCTGACCCGCCTGTTGCCGGCGACGTCAGGGTAGCTCGACGATCGGCTCGGAACGCCGCAGCTTCGCGGCCCGACGAACGAACGACCGATCAAATGTCACGAACCGTTCGGAGTCCGCCGCCAGGCACAGATGCAGCGCGTCAGCGAAGTCGAGTCCGTCGGCATAGAGTTCAAGTGCGCGACCGATCGCCGGCGCCTCGTCAACGCGTACGGTCGGCAATCCCATGAAGCCGACCAGACTGCGCACGATCGCCGTCCGCTCTAGATCGTAGGACTTCTCGAGGATCCAGACCGTTTCCAGCACCACCGTGCTCAGGATGCGCACGGTGTTGTTTTCGATGAACCGTCGACTTGCGGCAGCCTGGGCCGCGTCGTCCTGCACAAGCACGCGGACGATGAGATTGGTGTCGATGACGGCGATCACGACTGGCGCCGGCGGAACGACCGCGCGACTCCCTCGTCCATCTCCTCGATCGACAGAGCCGGGCCATCGTACCTGAGAGAGCCAAACACCTCATCCATGGTGGTTGGCTTCACCAAGGCGACAGGGGTCAACACCAGGGCGCCGCCTCGCGTTTCGACCTCGAATTCCGTCCCTGGCAGCCACTGATTGGCGCGCCTGACCTCGCTCGGCACCACGATCTGGCCTTTGGCCGATAGGCGTGTCCGCATGTCGATACTTCCTTCAGTATAGTAAGACGAAGGTAAGACGTTTGAGCCCGCCGTTCAAGGGGCGGCAAACATTCGAAACGGTTTAAGGATCGTAGCCCAGCGCTGGGCGCACTATATTATGTTCACCATGATCGACCCCTTCGGCCGGCACATTTCCTATCTGCGCGTCTCGGTGACGGACCGCTGCGATTTCCGCTGCGTCTATTGCATGGCCGAGGACATGACTTTCCTGCCCAAGGCCGACCTGCTGTCGCTCGAGGAGCTGGAGCGGCTGTGCGGCGCCTTCATCAAGCTGGGCGTCAAGAAGCTCCGGCTGACCGGCGGCGAGCCGCTGGTGCGCAAGAACGTGATGTCGCTGGTGCGCGGCCTGTCGAAGCGTCTCGGCGATGGCCTCGAGGAGCTGACCTTGACCACCAACGGCAGCCAGTTGGCGAAGTACGCCCGGGAGCTAGCCGATTGCGGGGTGAAGCGGCTGAACGTCTCGATGGATTCGCTCGACCGCGACAAGTTCCGCACGCTGACCCGATGGGGCGACCTCGACCAGGTGATGCGCGGCATCGACGCGGCGCAGAAGGCCGGGCTGCACATCAAGATCAACGCCGTGGCGCTGAAGGGCGTCAACGACATGGAGTTCGACGAGCTGATCCGCTGGAGCCATGGCCGCGGCATGGATCTGGTGTTCATCGAGGTCATGCCGATGGGCGAGATCGGCGAACAGCGCGTCGATCAGTACCTGCCGCTGTCGATGGTTCGCGCCGACCTGGCGCGGCGCTTCAGCATGACCGACCTCGATTTCACCACGGGCGGTCCGGCGCGCTACGTCAGGATCGCCGAGACCGGCGGCAGGCTGGGCTTCATCACGCCGCTGACGCACAATTTCTGCGAGTCATGCAATCGCGTACGCGTCACCTGCACCGGCACGCTCTACATGTGCCTGGGCCAGGAGGACGCCGCCGATCTGCGCGCACCGCTGCGCGCCAGCGAAAGCGACGAGCTTCTCGTCGAGGCGATCCACAGCGCGATCGCGCGCAAGCCCAAGGGCCACGACTTCGTCATCGACCGCCGCCGCCGCGCGCCCGCCGTGTCGCGGCATATGAGCGTCACCGGCGGCTGATATGCCATCACGCCGGCATCTTCTCCTCCTCGGAACCGGCGGCCTGATCGCCACCACGGCACCTGCGCTGGCGCAGCCCCTCGCCTGCACGCCGGGCATCGCGGCCACCGAACGGCAGACGGAAGGCCCCTTCTTCCGTGGCGGTTCACCCCTGCGCGTGAACCTCGTCGGCCAGCTTCGCGGCGAGCGCGTCGATCTCGGCGGCATCGTGATGACGCGCAATTGCCAACCGGTACGCGGCGCCATCGTCGACATCTGGCATGCCGACGCCGCCGGCGACTACGACAACCGCGGCTACGAATTCCGCGGCCATCAGATCACCGACGAGCGCGGCGCCTGGCGTTTCGAGACCATCGCGCCGGGACGCTATCCGGGCCGCACACCGCACTACCATATCAAGGTCACGCCACCGGGCGGCCGTACGCTCACGACCCAGCTCTATTTCCTCGGCGATCCCGGCAATGCGCGCGACGGACTCTACAAGCCGTCGTTGCAGATGCGGACGGGCAAAGCGGCGACCGTCACGACGGGCCGCTTCGATTTCATCGTCGAGGCTTAACTTCTGGGAGCGCCGGCGTCCCGCCGGCATCATGAGCCGGCGGGACGCCGGCGCTCCCAATCAATGAAACGCGAAGGCGTGCATGGCGAGGATGCCGTGGCTTACGCTGTCGTGCAGCAGCTCGGCCTTGCCGCCGGCGCCGGCGGCGACGAACAGCGGCATGAAGTGTTCGGGCGTCGGGTGATTCTGTAGCGCATGCGGCGCCTTCTCTTCCCAATTCTCGAGCGCGTCGGTGTCGCCAGCCTCCAGCGTTTGCACCGTCCAGTCGATGAACTCGGTCGTCCAGCCCGGCGTCGGCTGGCCGGGCGGCGTCGAGCGCAGGGCGCCGAGGTTGTGTGTGAACGAGCCGCTGCCCAGCACCAGCACGCCCTCCTCGCGCAGCGGTGCCAGCTTGCGGCCGATCTCCAGATGCCGCGCGGCGTCACCCGACTCGTCGAGGGCGACCGGGATTACCGGAATGTCGGCCTCGGGAAACATCAGGATCAGCGGGCTCCACACACCGTGATCGAAGCCGCGCTTGGCGTCGATGCTCGTCTCGAGCATGTCGGCGACGCGGCGCGACAGCGCGGCATCGCCGGGCGCGGGATAGCGGATGCGGTAAAGCGGTTCGGGGAAGCCGTAGAAATCGTGGATCGTGCCCGGCTGCGACGCGCTGCCGACCACGGCGCCGCGCTCCTCCCAATGCGCCGAGGCGACGACGATCGCCTTGGGGCGCGGCAGGGTCTTGCCCAGCGCCACCAGGAAGGCACGCGCCGGTGATTCGGTCACCGCCATCATCGGTGAGCCGTGCGATACGAAGATCGACGGAAGAGCGCTCATCGCGGCTTCACATGGGATGTGCGCGGGCCGTCGACAAGGAAGTCGAAGTCGCAGCCCTCGTCGGCCTGCAACACGCTGCGCTGGAACAGCCCAGCATAGCCACGCACGGTGTCGTCGATCTCCTTGGGCGGCTGCCACTCCTTGCGGCGCTGCGCGAGGGTCGCGTCGTCGACCAGCATGTCGATGCGCCGGTTGGGCACGTCGAGCTTGATGCGATCGCCGCTGCGCACCAGGCCAAGCGGACCGCCGATGGCGGACTCCGGCGTGATGTGCAGCACGATGGTGCCGAAGGCTGTGCCCGACATGCGCGCGTCGGAAATGCGCACCATGTCCTTCACGCCTTGCCGCGCCAGCTTGCGCGGGATCGGCAGATAGCCCGCCTCGGGCATGCCCGGCGCGCCGCGCGGACCGCCATTGCGCATGACCAGCACGTCGTCGGCGCTCACGTCGAGATTGGGATCGTCGATCCGGTTGGTGAGGTCCTCGACCGACTCGAAGACCACCGCGCGGCCCTCGTGGCTCATCAGCTTGGGCGAGGCGGCGGACTGCTTGATGATCGCACCGCCAGGCGCGAGGTTGCCGCGCAGCACGGCCATGGCGCCGGTGGCGCTGAGCGCGGTCGCGCGATTGCGGATGATGGTCTGGCCGGGAATCTCAGCCGCCGCGTCGATCGACTTGCCGAGCGTGCCGCCATCGATGGTCGGTGCGTCGAGCGCCAGCAGCTCCTTGAGCTCGCGCAGCATGCGCATGGTGCCGCCAGCCCAGTGGAAATGCTCGAGGTAGTGCGACCCCGAGGGCTTGAGGTCAGCCAGCACCGGCACCTTCTGGCCGAGATCGTCGACCTCATCGAGATCGATCTTGATGCCACAACGGCCGGCCACCGCCGTGAGATGCACCAGGCCGTTGGTCGAGCCGCCCAGCGCCTGCAAGGTCACCAGCGCGTTGCGGAAGGCGTCCTTGGTCATGATCTGCTGCGGCGTCGGCCCACCGGCCTTGGCCATCTCGACCGCGCGCTTGCCGGTGGCCTCGGCCGCGCGCATGCGATCGGCATGCGTCGCCGGGATCGAGCCGGTGCCGGGCAGCGACATGCCCAACGCCTCGGTGACGCAGGCCATGGTGCTGGCGGTGCCCATCACCATACAGGTGCCCTGGGTCGGCGCGAGACGCCCGCTGACCTCCTCGATCTCGGCCTCCGAGAACTCGCCGGCGCGATGCTGCGCCCACAAGCGACGGCAATCAGTGCAGGCACCCAGCACCTCGCCCTTGTAGTGACCGACCAGCATCGGCCCGGTGACCAGCACGATCGCCGGCACATCTGCACTCGCTGCGGCCATCAGCTGCGCCGGCACGGTCTTGTCGCAGCCGCCGATCAGCACGACGGAATCCATCGGCTGGGCGCGGATCATCTCCTCCGTGTCCATGGCCATCAGGTTGCGCAGGAACATGCTGGTGGGGTTGGAGAACGACTCGCCGATCGAGACGGTGGGGAACTCCATCGCCAGGCCGCCGGCCAGCATCACGCCGCGCTTCACCGCGTCGATCAGCCTGGGCACGTTGCCGTGGCAGGGGTTGAAATCGGAGAAGGTGTTGGTGATGCCGACGATCGGCCGATCCAGCGCGTCGTCGCTGTAGCCCATGGCCTTGATGAAGGCCTTGCGCAGGAAGAGCGAAAATCCGGGATCGCCGTAGGTCGCCAATCCCTTGCGCATACCCTTGCTCACGAGCCGCCTCCCTCACTCACCTTGGCCTGCCTCGCCATGGTCCGGCTCACTTCGAGCTGCCGGATCGTGCCCAACACGCCGCGACACAGCGGCAGTTCCAGCCGCAACGCATCCGCCATCTCGACGACGACGCCGAGCAGCGGCTCGACCTCCAGCGGCCGATCGGCCTCGAGATCCTGCAGCATCGAGGTCTTGAAGTCGCCGAGCCGCGCCGCCAGCGCCAGCCGATCCTCCGGCGTCATGGTCATCTTCAGCCCGATCCGCGCGCCGACCTCGTCCATCTCGCGCATCATGCCAGCGGCCAGCCCGCGCAGCATCGGATCGCCCAGCATCCGCGCCATGGTCCCGCGCGACAGGGCGCTGAGCGGGTTCATGTTCATGTTGCCCCACAGCTTGGCCCAGATCTCCATGCGGATATTGCCGGTTTGCACGACGGGCACGTCACCCTTGGCGAAGGCCTCGGCCAGCGTCGCCAACCGCGGACTGCCCTCGCCGTCGGGCTCGCCCAGCAACAGCCGGTCGATCTTCACGATGCGCACGACACCCGGCGCATCGAGCCGCGTCGAGCCATGCACCACGCCACCGATCACCCGCCGCCCCTCGATCGAGGCGAGCGTCGCGCCCTTGGGATCGACCGATGTCAAGACTTGCCCGGCCAACGGCCCGCCAAACCCATCGAGGAACCACCACGGCAGGCCGTTCATGGTGCTGACCACAGCGGTGTCTTTGTCGAACAGCGGCCGCAGCGTCGGCGCCACACCGGCGACGTCCTGGCCTTTCAGCGCCAGCACGACATAGTCGCAGGCGCCGAGCTTGGCCGGATCGTCCGACGCCTCGACCTCGTACTCGGCCGACTTTTCGCCCTCGCGCACGATCAGCCCGTTGCGATTCAGCGCCGCCAAGGTGCGGCCGCGCGCCAGGAAGGCCACGTCATGGCCCGCACGCGCCAGCCCGCCGCCCAGCCAGCCGCCGATCGCACCCGCGCCGACGATCACCACCCGCATCTACTCTCACTCCCCATTGCCTTCCCCCGCTCGCGGGGGAAGGTGCCCGAAGGGCGGATGGGGGTGGCGGCATAGCGGTCACACTCGATGACTGGCGCTGTCGCACCAACCACCCCCATCCGGCGCTTCGCGCCACCTTCCCCCGCCAGCGGGGGAAGGTAAACATGCGAAAGTACCCGGCGAGAACACGAGAACAATGGAGAGGACACCGATGAACGCGCTGCCGATCCTGCCGACCATGGGCGTTGGCAGCTATGCCTCGCCGGGTTGGTTCATCCTGAGCCAGCGCCGCGCACGCGAGGGCGATTTCGGGCCGGGCGATCTCGACGAGCTCTACGAGGACGCCACGCGCATCGCCGTCGCCGACCAGATCGAGGCCGGCCTCGACATCATCAGTGACGGCGAACTGCGCCGGCAGCGCTTCGTCTTCGAGGTCTTCTCCAAACTGCGCGGCCTGAAGCGCGTGCCACCGCTGCGCAAGCTGGGCGTCCCGGGCTACGACATGGCGCCGCACTTCACACCCGATGGCGCGGTCAGCGCCCCCGACGGGCTGGGCGTTGTCGAGGAGTTCAAGGCGCTCAAGCGGCTGGCGCCCGGCCGCCATCTCAAGGTCGCGCTACCCGGCCCACTGACCTTCGCCGGTTTCATGGAGGCCGGCGGCCGCGACTCCGGCGCGATCGTCGACGAGCTGGTGGCCATCGTGCGCGCCGAACTTGCGGGGCTGGTCGCGGCCGGCGCCGACTACATCCAGCTCGACGAACCCGGCCTGCCGGGACGGCCCTTTGGACTGTCGCTGGAAGACAGCGTCGCCGTGATCAACCGTGCCACGTCAGGCTTCAGCGTACGCCGCGCGGTGCACGTCTGCTTCGGCAACAACGCCGGCCGGCCGATGGCCGACCGTGACATCGCCCGCCTCGTGCCGGCGCTCCTGACGCTCGACGCCGAGGAGGTGTCGCTGGAATACGCCAACCGCGAAATGGCCCAGCTCGAAACGATCGGCGCACTCGCCGATCACTTCGATGTCGGCGTCGGCGTGCTCGACGTGAAGAACTTCCACATCGAGTCACCGCAGAAGATCGCCGAACGTATCGCGCTGTGCCTCAAACACGCCCCCGCCGCGCGTCTGCGGATCACCGCCGATTGCGGCTTCTCCGCCCTGCCACGTGGCCTGGCGCGGCGCAAGATGGTGGCGCTGGTCGAGGGGGCGAGGTTGGCCCGTCGTTAAGCTCCGACCTGCCGCCGGACCGTGCGCTCGGCGGCGGTCGCCGAAGTCCTCAATCGGCCACAATCGGGGATCGATATGGGGCGTCTCCCGGTGGAGGCGTCCATGACACAGCGGGAATTGAACAGGGTCTGGGCCACGCATCTGAGCGGCGGCCATGGCGCGGATGTCGCCTGCCGCTCGACGGCCCAGTTCGAGATCGTCGACAGCGTCGTATCGGGCCGCTCCTGGGCGCGCCCGTTGGGCGGCGTTGAATGGTCCGAGGTCAAGCCGACCGGCACCAACGCGATCAGCGAGCTGCTGCGCGAGCTATAGACCCTCACCTGATGCAGGGGTGAGACCGCGCAATCGTCTGTTGGGACTGCGAG
Source organism: Reyranellaceae bacterium (assembly GCA_022844045.1). Taxonomy (GTDB): domain Bacteria; phylum Pseudomonadota; class Alphaproteobacteria; order Reyranellales; family Reyranellaceae; genus JAFAZJ01. The sequence goes on from JALHMM010000041.1 coordinate 25,582, forward strand.
GACGGGCCACTATGGTCCGCGCCCGATGGACGGTTCTGACACGACCGCGGAACGCCCCGCAACCCCGGCGTCGCCCCGCATGCCCGGGCGCTCGCTGCGCAACATCGCGCTCCTGGCGATGTGCCAGGCGCTGACGCAGAGCGGCAACACGCTGATGTTCGCCTCCTCGGCGCTGGCTGTGCTGACCATCGTCTCGCCCGATACGCGCATGTGGGCGAATTTGCCGGTCACCATGCAGCATCTGGGCGTGATGCTCTCGGTGTTCCCGGCCTCGATGCTGATGATGCGCCGCGGGCGGCGCTTCGGCTTCCGCGTCGGCTCGACCATGGGCATGACCGGCTCGCTGCTGGCGGCCATCGGCCTGGGCGTCGGCAGCTTCCCCCTAATGTGCGTCGGCGGCCTGTTCCTCGGCAACGCCATTGCCAACATGCAGCTTTACCGCTTCGCCGCCGTCGAGCTGGCGCCGCCGATTTTCCGGGCACAGGCGATCTCCTATGTCACGGCGGGCGGCGTGCTGGCGGGCATCATCGGCCCGGCGATGGCGCGTTTCACGCCCGATCTGTGGCTGCCGACTTTCCAGGCGAGCTTTGTCTTCGTCATCGCGTTGCACGCGATCGTCTTCGTGATCCACGGCTTCATCGACTATCCCGAGGTCAAGGCGGTCGATGTCGAGGGACCGCAGCGGCCACTGCTCGAGATCATCACCCAGCCGACCTATATGGTGGCGGCATCCGGCGGCATGATCGCCTTCGGTGTGATGTCCTTCGTCATGGCCGCCTCGCCGCTCGCCATCGTGCAATGTGGGCTGTCGCGCACCGAGGCGCCGATCACGATCTTCGTCCACGTCATGGGCATGTTCGTGCCCTCGTTCTTCACCGGCCACCTGATCAACCGCTTCGGCATTTTCAACGTCATGGTCGCCGGCAGCGTGCTGCTGGTCGGCGGCGTCGCCGTGGCGCTGCTGGGGATCACCGAGTGGCATTTCCGCGGCGCGCTCGGGCTGAACGGCGTCGGCTGGAACTTCATGTTCGTCGGCGCCACCACGCTCCTGACCACGACCTACCGGCCGGCCGAGCGCGGCAAGGCGCAGGCGTTCAACGACTTCGCGGTGTTCGGCACGACGACCCTGGCCAGCATCATGGCCAGCGTCGTGCTCGAGCTGAAGGGCTGGGCGGTGCTGAACTACATCGCGCTGGCGCTGGTGCTGGTGGCGCTGGCGGTGATCGGCGTGTTCCGTCTGCGCCGTCCGTCGCGGGTCTGAGCGCTGGTGCGCCGGACGCCCCTCGCTATACTGCGCCGCAACATGTCCTATCGCCCCCTCGCTCTCGCATGAATCCCACCGTCGCTTTCGTCGCCGCGCGCAGCGCCGATGCGCGCGAGGCGGCCAAGCGTCTGCGCAAGCGGTATGACGAGGTCTCGCCGAACAAGGCCGATGTGATCATCGCGCTCGGCGGTGACGGCTTCATGCTGCAGATGCTGCACCGCTTCATGGGACGCGACGTGCCGATCTACGGCATGAATCGCGGCACGGTCGGGTTCCTGATGAACGCCTGGCGCGAGCAAGGGCTGTTCCAACGGCTCGAACGGGCGCAGCGCGTCGTGCTGAACCCGCTGCTGATGGCGGCGCGCACGGTGGGCGGCGAGACGATCGAGGCGCACGCCATCAACGAGGTCTCGCTGCTGCGCCAGACGCGCCAGACCGCCAAGATCGCGATCTCCATCGACGGCCAGAAGCGCCTCGACGAGCTGGTCTGCGACGGCGTGATGGTGGCGACGCCGGCCGGCTCGACCGCCTACAACCTCTCGGTGCACGGCCCGATCCTGCCGCTGGGCGCCGGCCTGCTGGCGCTGACGCCGATCAGCCCGTTCCGTCCCCGGCGCTGGCGCGGCGCCGTGCTGCCCCGCGCCGCCAAAGTGACGCTCGACATCTTGGAGGCGGGCAAGCGGCCGGTCAGCGCGGTGGCCGACTCGACCGAAGTGCGCAACGTCACCTCGGTGACGGTGACCGAGGACACGACGCGCTCGCTCACCCTGCTGTTCGATCCCGAGCACCATCTCGAGGAGCGAATCCTGAAGGAACAGTTCCTTTCGTGAGTGATGCGCTGCTCTCTACCTTCCCCCGGAGGGGGAAGGTGCCCGAAGGGCGGATGGGGGATGTCGAAGACAGACACCGCCGTTCGTCTTCGACACCCCCCATCCGGCGCTCCGCGCCACCTTCCCCCTCCGGGGGAAGGTAAATGTCGATCGACGACGACAAGAAGCGCGTCGCCGAGGAGCGCGCCAAGCGGCTGAAGGGTTTCGTCGGGCACACCGGCTGGCGCTACTTCGCGCTCGCCATGGTGATCGGCGGCATCGGCGGCTTTCTCTTTCATATGCTGCGCATGCCGCTGGCCTGGATGATGGGCGCCGCCGTGTTCTGCACCATAGCGGCGATGGCCGGCGCGCCGGTGGGCGTCAACAACCGCCTGCGCCAGATCATGATGGTGATCCTGGGCGTGCTGCTGGGCAGCGGCTTCTCGCCTGATATGATCGAGCACGTACCGAAATGGCTGCTGACCATGGTCGTGCTTGTGGCGATGAGCGCCGCCAGCGCCGGCAGCGTCTGGTGGCTGCTGCGCAAGCGCGGTGGCTACGACGCGCGCACGTCCTACTTCTCCGCCATGCCGGGCGGGCTGAACGAAATGGTGATGCTGGGCTCGGTCTACGGCGCCAACGAGCGCACCGTGGCCCTGATGCACGCCGTGCGCATCCTCACCGTGGTCACGGTGATCCCGTTCTTCTATCGCCTGATGTACGGCACGGTCTCCTCGGTCTTCGATGCCGCCGCGGCGCCGTCGCTCACCCCGCGCGATATCGCGATCCTGGTCGCCTGCGGCGTCGTCGGCGCGCTCATCGCCACCCGCATCAAGATGCCCGCCGGCATGATGTTCGGTCCGATGCTAGCCAGCGGCGTCGTGCACCTGCTGGGCTGGACGGCGTCGAAGCCGCCGGGCGAGCTGGTGGCGCTGGCCCAGGTGATCATCGGATCGGCGATCGGCTGCCGTTTCGTCGGCGCCGTCTTCCGCGAGGTGGCGCGCGACCTGCTCTACGGCTTTCTCGCCGCCATCATGCTGATCCTGATCGCCGTCGCCTTCGCCCAGCTCGGCCACTACCTCAGCGGCCTGCCGACCGACGACATCGCACTCTCCTACGCGCCGGGCGGTTTCGCCGAGATGAGCCTGGTCGGCCTGGCGTTGCACGCCGACATCGCCATGGTGGCGACGCATCACCTGTTCCGCATCTTCGCCATCGTCTTCGTCGGCACCTGGTTCTATCGCCGCTTCGTCGAGCCCAAGCTGCGCGCGCCGCCTACGCCCTGATCGTGATACCTCCGTCGACGATCAGCAGGTGGCCGTTGACGTAAGCCGATTCGTCCGAGGCCAGGAACAGCGCGGCGTTGGCCGTGTCCCACGCCGTGCCCATCTTGCCGGTGGGCGAAGCACGGTCGCGGATGGCGATCATCTTGTCGTAGTCGCCGGCGGCGTACTGGTTCTTCAGGATGTCGATCATCGGCGTGTGCATCAGGCCGGGCAGGATGGCGTTGCAGCGGATTCCCTTCTCCGCGTACATCAGCGCCACCGCCTGGGTGAAGCTGTTCACCGCGCCCTTGCTGGCGTTGTAGGCGATGTAGCGGATGCCCTTGGGCGCGCGCAGCGAGGCGATCGACGAGACGTTGATGATGGCGCCCTTGCGCTGCGCCTCCATGACCGGCAGCACGTGCTTGCAGGTCAGGAAGAAGCTCTTCACGTTCACATCGAAGACCAGGTCCCAGTCCTTCTCCTCGAGCTCGACCGGGCCGCCGTCGCGGCTGATACCGACATTGTTGTCGAGCACGTCGATGCGGCCCCACCTGCCGAGGCAGGCCTGGACCATACCCTTCACGTCGGCCGAGTTGCTGGCGTCGCCAGCGAAGGCCGCCGCCTCGCCGCCCTCGCTCTTGATAATGCCCACGGTCTCCTCGGCGGCGGCGAGATTGCGATCGACGCAGAAGACGCGGGCGCCCTCGCGCGCGAAGGTCACGGCTGTGGCCTTGCCGTTGCCCCAGCCCGGCCCGCTCGAGCCGGCGCCCACCACCATCGCCACCTTGTCCTTCAGCCGCGTACCCATGTGAAACCATTCCTTTCGCTGTCGCCGCCGAGCCTAGCGCCCCGGCGCATCCTGTGTGAAGCTTCGCCGCCCGTGACGATCAGGAGGAAATGGCGCGTGGATGATCGCGATTTCGTCGCCGGACTGGCGACACGTGAATCGGTATCGCTGCCGGAACGACCGGGCTTTCTGCCGCCAATGAAGCTGGGTTCGAGCTTCGTCGGCGAGGTCGGTGACGCCGATGTCAAGCAGGTGATCGGCGTCTTCGGCATCCCCGCCGGCGAGCCGGAAGCGGCTGGCGACGCGCCCGGCATCCGCATGGCGATCCACCGCCTGTCCAACGGCCAGGCCGCGGTCGTCGTCGGCGCCATCGGCGATGCCAGCGACAAGACCGCCGACTGGGTTCCTTTTGACGTATCACGCGGTCGCTCGATGCTCGCCGGTCTGCGCTGCCGGGCGGCGCTGGAGGGCCGCGACATCGAGGCCTTGGCGCACGCCGTGAGCTATCTGAGCTGGCTCGCGTACGAGGCGCCCTTCGTCGCCACGTTCGAAGCCGAGCGCGTCGCCGTGCTGGAGATGGGCCAAGGCTGCATGGTGGTGACGGCCAAGGCGCGCTTCGGCCCGCCCTGACGACCTGACGCCAACAATGAATCCGAGGAGGCAACGATGACGGGTACTTCGAGCAAGCTAGGCCGCCGCGCGGTCCTCGGCGGTGGCGCCGCCGCTGCCTTGGCCGCACCGGCGATCGCGCAGCAGGGCGAGTGGCCCAACAAGCCGGTGCGCGTGGTGATCGCCTATCCACCGGGTGGACCGACCGACATCTCGACGCGCATCGTGCTCGACAAGGTCCAGTCGTTGTTCGGCCAGCCGTTCATTTTCGACAATCGCGGCGGCGCCTCGGGCGCGATCGGCGCGGAGATCGTCAAGAACGCACCCAACGACGGCTACACGCTGCTGGGCATGACGGTGGCGATGGTCTGCATCACGCCGCACCTGCAGCCGATCCCTTATCACCCGGTGAACGACTTCGTGCCGGTGGCGCGCATGGCGACCTCGTGGGGCGCGCTGGCGGCGCATCCCTCTGTGCCGGCCAGCAACATCGCCGAACTGGTGGCGCATGCCAAAGCCAACCCGGGCAAGCTCCATTGGGGCTCCTCGGGCATGGCGACCATCACCCAGCTGTTCGGCGAGATGCTGAAGTTCGAGGCCGGTATCGACCTCGTGCATGTGCCCTACAAGGGCAGCGCCCAGGCGCTCCAGGCGGTGCTGTCGGGCGAGGTGCAGCTGCAGTTCGACCAGCTCACCCTGGCGCAGATCAAGGCGGGTAAGCTCAAGGGCATCGCCATGCTGGGCGAGGTGCGCCATCCCGATCATCCCAACCTGCCGACCATGCGCGAAGGCGGCTACGGCAAGGACATGGCCGACAGCTGGTACGGCATCATGGCGCCGACTGGCACACCCAAGCCGATTGTCGACAGACTGGCGAAAGCGATCGGCGAGGCGGTGAAGGATCCGGCCGTCATCGCCAAGCTGCACACCGGCGGGCTGCAGCCGACCTACCTTGACTCCGAGGGGATGCGCGAACGCATCGCCATCGAGAGCAAGACCTTCGGCGACGTGATCCGCAAGGCCAACATCAAGATCTCGTAAGGAAATCTCATGAGTGACGTCGTCAAGGTCGACCGCCACGGCGCGGTGACAGTCTTCACCATCAATCGCCCGGACAAGGGCAACGCCATCAGCCGCGCGGTGGCGGCCGACATGCAGGCCGCTTTCGTGGAATTCGACGCCGATGCCGCGCAACGCGTCGCGGTGATCACCGGCGCCGGCGACCGGAACTTCTCCGCCGGCGCCGACGTCACCGACCTGCCCGAGCTGTGGCGCTGCATTCCCACCGTCGGCATCCAGACCGAGAAGCCTGTCATCGCGGCGACCTCGGGCTGGGTGGTCGGCGGCGCCATGGTGATGACCATGATGGCCGACCTCTGTATCTCCAGCGAGAGCACGAAGTTCTACTACCCCGAGGCCAAACTGGGCTTCACCGGCGGTATCATCTCGGGCCTCGCCGGGCGCATCCCGCACAAGATCGCCATGGAAATCATCATGATGTGCAAGCCGATGGAGGCGAAGCGCGCCTACGATGTCGGCCTGGTCAACAAGCTGGTGCCGGTCGGCAAGCAGGTCGAGGAGGCCGTCGCCTGGGGCCAGGAACTGGCGACCTTCGCGCCGCTGGTGTTGAGCACCATCAAGCGCTTCGTGACGCAGACGGTGCTGCCCAAGGGGCCGTCGGAGCTGATGGGCCATGCCATGGTCGATCTCGAGCGCGTGCGGCTGAGCGAGGACGGCCAGGAAGGCGGCCGCGCCTTCCGCGAGAAACGCACCCCCGTGTTCAAGGGGCGCTGAGGCGGGCATTGGGCAGCGGCGACTACCACGCCAGGGGCTTTCGCGTGTTGCGCGGCGGACTGATCGCTCCATTGCGCGAAAGCCTCAAGCAGGTCGCCGCACCCCTGCTCGATCGCGCCCGCGCCGGCGACTGGCGCGAGACCGACGGCGAGTCGGAAGGCAGCGCCGGCTGGTATGGCCACAAGCCGGTCGACACCGTCATGGAATTCCTCGGCCCGATGATCGCGCACGCCACCGGCGGCGGCGCCCTGTGGCCGACCTTCTCCTACCTGCGCGTCTATCCGCGCGGCACCAAGCTGACGCCGCACACCGACCGCGATTCCTGCGAGGTGGCGATCACCGCCGCGGTCGACGGTAGCGACGCCACGCCCTGGCCGATCCTGCTCGAGGCAAGCGACGGCACGATCGAATCCATCGACCTCGCGCCCGGCGACATCCTCGTCTACGCCGGCCGTGAGCGATCGCACTGGCGCGAGCCGCTCGACGGCGACTGGCGCCTGCAGGCAATGTTCTTTTATGTCCGCCAGGACGGCCCGTTCTCGCGCTGGAAGTACGACACACGCCCGGCGTTGGGTACGCCGCCGCCAAACGCGTATCCCGACATCGACGAAGCGGCGACGTAGCGGCCCCCAGAAGATCAACCTTTCGGCACGCCACCAACGAAGCAGAAGATGACGCCGCGTTCGTTGGCGCAGATATGGCTGCGACCATCGGGCGATTCCTTCCGCAGCACCACGTCGTGCGGCACGACCACCCAGCGTCCATCGAGCATCGCGCGCCAGAAGCCCTCATCGTCGACATAGGCGCGCGTCGGCCGGCAGTCGCGCTCGTCGCAGCACGGCCGGCCAGTGAAGGGATGGACCAGCGTGCGATACCAGTCGTGCTGCTCGGCGTGCCCATGCCCATGCCGCCCGTCCCGCGCCATCGCCGGCGCGGCCAGCAGGATCGACAGGAGCAGGGCGGCCGCGGCGCGCATCACAGCTTCGTTCTGAGGTCCGTCTTGAGGATCTTGCCGTAGTTGTTCTTCGGTAGGGCGTCGATGAAGCGATACGCCTTGGGCCGCTTGTAGCGCGCGATGTTGTCGAGGCAGAGCTGGTCGAGCTCGGCTGGCGTCACGGAGCGGCCCTCGCGCGGCACGACAAAGGCCACCGCCTCCTCGCCCCACTCCGGATGCGGCCGGCCGACCACCGAGCACTCGAGCACCGCGGGATGCATGTTCAGCACATCCTCGATCTCGCGCGGATAGATGTTGCTGCCGCCAGAAATGATCATGTCCTTCGAGCGGTCCTTCAAGGTGAGGAAGCCCTCCTCGTCGAAGCAGCCGACATCGCCGGTCCACAGCCAGCCCTCGCGCAGCGACTTCGCCGTCGCCTCGGGGTTCTTCCAGTAGCCGTCCATGACCGTGTCGCCGCGCGCCACGATCTCGCCGACCTCGCCAGTGGGCACAGACTTGCCCTGCTCGTCGACCACGCGCACCTCCATGCAGGTGTCGGGCAGACCCGCCGAGGCCAGACGCTGCTCCCAGCGCGGATGGTTCTTGTCGGCATGCACGGCGCGGCTGAGATGGCTGATGGTCATCGGGCTCTCGCCCTGGCCGTAGAGCTGCACCATCACATTGCCCAGCACGTCGAGCGACTTCTTCAGGTCGCTGACATACATCGGCGCGCCGCCATAGCTGATGGTGCGGATCTCGCCCGGCCGCACCTCGCCGACGACGGGGCTGTCGATCAGCCGCTTCACCATGGTGGGCGCGAGGAAGATCGTCGCGTCGGGCCAGCGATGCAGCAGCTGCACCATCTCGGGCACCTCGTAACGGCCGCTCTCCGGGAAGACCTGGGTGACGCCGCGCGCCAGCATCGGGAAGTTCCACAGGCCCGAGCCGTGGCTGATCGGAGCGACATGGATGATCGAGCCGCCGGGCTCGGGCCGGTCGACGTCGGCGTAGTAGTTCTGGCTCATCGCCAGCAGATTGCGATTGGTCAGCACCGCGCCCTTGGGCCGGCCGGTCGTGCCCGAAGTATAGAAGAACCACGCCGGGTCCGTCGCCAGCGCGCGATGCTGGGCGATCGGATCTCCCACCGCCATGAAGCTGTAGTCGCGCGTCGTCGTATCAATGATCCGCTCCAGCGACGGACACTCGCCCTTCACCGAAGCAATGGCCTCGACGAGATCGGGGGTGACAAAGCACGCCCGCGCGCCGGAATTCTCGAGGATGAAGGCGAACTCCTTGGGGTGCAGCTTGGCGTTCATCGGCACGGCGCAGAGGCCGGCGTGCCAGATCGCGTACATCGCCTCGAGCGACTCCACGCCGTTGGTCATCGCCAGCGCCACCCGCTCGCCCGGCCGCAGCCCCATGCGGTGGCGCAGATGCGTGGCCATCACCGAGACCTTGCGCAGCATGGCACGCCAGGTCGCGTGCGGGGTTTCCCCCTTGGCCAGCGCGATCCCCTCGGGAAAAGCCTGTGCCGTCTTGACCAGCAAAGACGCGATGTTCATGCCGTCCTCCTCCCGGCGTTGACTATCGCAATGGCGCGCGACTTGCGATAGTCCGACCATCATGGAAGTCGATTTCGCCATCATCGGGGCCGGCATCGCCGGCGTGTCCTGTGCGTACTACCTGGCGCCGCGTGCCCGGGTCGCGATCCTTGAGCGCGAGCACGTGCCGGCCTATCACACCACCGGCCGCTCGGCGGCTCTGTACACCGAGACCTATGGCAGTCCCGCCGTGCGGGCGATCACGGTGCGCAGCGGTGTGTTCTACCGCCAGCCACCCCAGGGTTTCGCCGACGTGCCGCTGCTGTCGCCGCGCGGTGCGCTGCTGTTCGGCCGGCCGGGCGAGGCCGACAAGATCGACCAGGCCTATGCGGACTTCCACGCGCTGGTCGACACGGTGCGCCGCGTCGATCGTGCCGAAACGCTGCGGCTGCATCCGTCGCTGCGGCCCGAGGTGGTCGAGGGCGCCGTGTGGGAGCCCGACGCCGAGGACATGGATGTCGCGGCGATCCATGGCGGCTTCCTGAAGGGCGCGCGGGCGGCGGGCGCGACCCTGCATCTGAAGGCCGAGGTCGCCGGGCTGGAGCGCACCTCAGGGAAATGGCGCGTCAGGCTGACCAACGGCGAGACCATCACCGCCGGCACCATCATCAACGCCGCGGGCGCCTGGGCCGATGTGCTGGGCGCGATGGCTGGCGCCCTGCCGATCGGCCTCGTGCCCAAGCGCCGCACGGCCTTCACCTTCGACGCGCCGCAGGGCATGGACATCGCCCATCTGCCAATCGTCATCGACCTGGCGGAGAGCTTCTACTTCAAGCCCGAGGTCGGCCAGTTCCTGGGCTCGCCAGCGGACGAGACGCCCAGCGAGCCCTGCGACGCGCAGCCCGAGGAGCTCGACATCGCCATCGCCGTCGATCGCATCGAGACCCACACGACGCTGACCGTGCCGCGCATCCGCAACAAGTGGGCCGGCCTGCGCAGCTTCGTGAAGGACAAGGATTTCGTCGTCGGCCACGATGCCGGCGTCGAGGGCTTCTTCTGGCTCGCCGGCCAGGGCGGCTACGGCATCCAGAGCGCCCCGGCGATGGGTCGGCTGTCGGCCGCGCTGGCGCTGGGTGACGGCATGCCCGAGGACATCAAGGCGCTGGGCGTCACCGAAGCGACGTTGAGTCCCGCCCGCCTGCGCTAGCGAGCCGCCTGCGTCATCTGGTTGGGCAGCCACATCACCAGGTCGGGGAAGACATAGGTGATGACGACGGCGACACACATCAGCAGGAAGAACGGGAACGACACCTTGCCGATCCAGAAGATCGACTTGCCGGTCATGCCCTGCAGCACGAAAAGATTGAAGCCGACCGGCGGCGTGATCTGCGCCATCTCCACCACCAAGGTGATGAAGATGCCGAACCAGATCTTGTCGATGCCCGCCTGCTCGACCATGGGCATGACGATGGCGATGGTCAGCACGACCATCGAGATGCCGTCGAGGAAGCAGCCCAGGATGATGTAGAGGATCGCCAGCACCAGGATCAGCATCGCCGGGGTGAGCTGCCAAGCGGCGATCGTCTCGGCGAGATGGCGCGGCAGGCCGGTGAAGCCCATGGCCAGCTTGAGGAACGACGCGCCGGCGAGGATCAGCAGGATCATCGCGGTGAGCCGCGTGGCGCCCATCACGCTCTGCCAGAACGTGTCGAGGTTCAACCGCCGTTGCACGGCCGCGATGACGAAGGAGCCGAGCACGCCGAAGGCCGCCGACTCGGTGGCCGTGGCGATGCCGGCGTAGATCGATCCCAGCACCACCAGGATCAGCAGCACGACGGGGATCAGCGACCCCGAGGCGCGCAGCTTCGTGCCGAACGACGTCGAGGGATCGCGCGGCGGCACGCGCCCGGGGTTCAGCGCCGCCCAGACCGCGACATAGCCCATGAACAGCGACGCCAGCATGATGCCGGGGATAACGCCGGCAGCGAACAGCTTGGCGACCGACACCTCGGCCTGCACGCCATAGACGATCATGATCAGCGACGGCGGGATCAGCAGACCGAGCGTGCCGGCGCCCGCCAGCGAGCCGATGGAAATCTCGTCGGGATAACCACGTCGGCGCAGCTCCGGCACGGTCATCTTGCCGATAGTGGCGCAGGTCGCCGCCGAGGAGCCGCTCACCGCGGCGAAGATCGTGCAGCCAATGATGTTGGTGTGAACCAGCCGCCCCGGCAGACGCTGCATCCAGGGCGCCAGGCCGCGGAACATGTCCTCGGAGATGGCGGTTCGGAACAGGATCTCGCCCATCCAGATGAACAGTGGTAGTGCCGTCAGCGTCCATGACGAGCTGTCGGAGAAGATCGTCGTCGCCATCGCGTCGCCGGCCAGGCGGTTGGGCGCGAAGATCCACATCACGGCGATCGACACGCCGATCATCGACAGGCCGATCCAGATGCCGGTGCCGAAAAGGAAGAAGAGCGCGGCGACGGCGAGCAGCGCGATCTGGGCGTCGAGGCCGGTCATGTCCGCCTCAACGCTCGATACGGGCGTCCTCGATGGACACCTCCTGCATGAGCGGGCCGCCCAAGGCGACGACGACCAGTTGCTCGACGATGGCGATGGTGAAGACCACCGCGCCGATCGCCATGCCGAGCTGCGGGATCCACAGCGGGATGGCGATCAGCCCGGTCGACAGGTCGTTGATCTGCCAACTGACGTAGCAGAGCTTCACCGAATACCAGGCGAGATAGCCGGCGAGCAGCGTGCCGATACCCAGGCACCACAGCTCGAGCATGCGTCGCGTGCGCCCCTCGAAGCGTTGCAGGATCAGGGTGACGCGGATGTGCTCGCCGCGGCCGAAGGTGGCGGCGAAGGCGAGGAAGGCCGAGGCGCACATGGCGTAGCCGGCCAGCTCATCGGCCGAGCGCGCGACGTAGTTGAACGGGTTCGGCAGGCCCAGGCTCTGCTGCATCCACAGGCCGACCCCTGGCCAGACCGAGTACAGCACGAAGACCAGCAGCAGGATCATGAAGAGCCCGCCCAGGACGCCGGTGATGTCGTAGAGCCTGCGCAGGATGTCGCGCATCGCCTTCCCCATGTTCGTTGCCCCTGTGTCGCGCACCCGCTCCGCCCTGTCCAGAATGCAGCGGGCCGGCCACGAGGGCCGGCCCGGCGAAACGCCAGCAGGGCGGCGTTGGCTCACATCTTCCGATAGGCGTCGACCAAGGCCTTACCCTCGGCGCCAGCCTTCTCCAGCCACTCCTGAGTCAGCTTCTGGCCGAGTTCCTTGTACTCGGCGGCCAGCTTGGCCGACGGTGGCGCCACCTTCATGCCGTTCTTCGCCAGGGTCTCCAGGAAACCCTTGGCCAAACGCTCACTCTCGGCCCAGCCAGTAACCTCGGCCTTGGCGGCCTCCTCCAGCACGATCTTGCGCGTGGCCTCATCGAGCTTGTCGAACGCCGCCTTGTTGACCAGCACCAGATCCTTCGGCAGCCAGGCCTGCGTGTCGTAGAAGTGCGTGAGCTGCTCCCACACTTTCGAATCAACGCCGGTGGCGCCCGAGGAGATGAAGGAGTCGGCCTTGCCGGTGGCCAGCGCCTGACTGAGCTCGGCGGCCTGGATGGTGATCGGCTGCGCGCCGGTCAGCTCGGCGATACGCGAGGTCCCCCGGTTATAAGCGCGGAACTTCAGGCCCTTCATGTCCGAGAGCTGGGTGATCTCCTTCTTGGCATAGAGGCCCTGCGGCGGCCACGGCACCGAGAACAGCGAGATCATACCCTGGGCCGCAAGCTTCTTCTCCAGCACGGGCTTCTGCGCCGCCCACAGCTTCTTGGCATCGGCGAAGCTGGTGGCGAGGAACGGCACGACGTCCAGACCGTAGACCGGGTCCTCGTTCTCGAAATTCGAGATCAGGATCTCGCCGATCTGCGCCTGGCCGGTCTGCACCGCGCGCTTGATATCGGGCGCCTTGAACAGCGCGCCGCCGGGGTGGATGGTGATCAGCAGCTGCCCGCCGGTGCGCTCCTTCACCGCGTCGGCGAACTTCTGCATGTTCACGGTGTGGAAGTTGGTCGCCGGATACGCGGCCGGCAGGTCCCACTTCGTCTGCGCGGTGGCCGTCGACGCCAGCGCGGCGAAGGCGCCGGCCAAGGCCAGCTTCAGCCCGATTCTCATTGTCCGTCTCCCACGACAAAGCCTGATGGATCGTGGCACGCCATGCGGGACGCTCGCAAGGCTCAGCCGGGTGCGCTACGCAGCAGCCGACGATAGATCGGCTGCATGATCGTCGGGATCAAGTAGATCGGAAACTGCACGGCGGCGATGAACAGGAAATAGTCGGGATCGACCGAGGCGGGCAGCGCCGCCAACAGCAGCGCGTTGTTGCGACTGCCCGAGGCGTAGCCCGCCGTGCACGCCAGTTGCTTGCCGACAAACGGCCAGAAGGCCAGCGTCACCACGCCCATGTAGGCAAAGGTGGCGATGAACGACCACAGCACGAAACCGCCGGTGCGCCACGGCTCGGCGAGGATGCGGGCGGTCACGCCGTCCATGATCGGGATAGCGAAGACCAGCAGCGCGACGATCAGCGCGCCATCGATCAGCGGCGCCGCCTTCGACTCGCGTCCCCGACTGAGCCAGCGCAGCGCCAGGGCGAGCACAAAGCCCGCGGCGACGATCGCCGCCAGGCGCGCCATGAAGGCCCAGAAGCCGATCTTGAGATCGAGCCCGAACAGCGCCAGCGCCAGCGGCGGGATGGTGAGCGGCGCCAGCGCCGTGCCGACCAGCACCGCGAACAGCGCATGCGCACGATCGAGCCCGAGGAAACCGGACATCGCTGCCATCGAGGTCAACGGCGGCAGGCAGGCCATGAGCGCCAGCGCCAGCGCGAGGCCCTCGGCGATCGGCATCAGCCGCAGCAGCGGCGCCGCGAGCAGCGGCACGGCGATCATCGCCGCGAGGATCGTCGCGAGGCCGAGCCAGGGCCGCCGCAGCACCGCGGCGAAGGCCGGCCAGTCGGTGCGCGCCATGGCGATACCCAGCAGCACGATGGCCAGCGGCGTCACCAATGGCTTGAGCGTCGCCGCGAGGTCCTGCAGGAACAAGCCCAGCAGCAACGCCATCGGCAGGAACACCGTGGCCCGCTCGGCGAGCAGGGTGAGCAAACGGACGAGCGGGCGCAGCACGGGCGCGACGATAGCAGGCTCGTGGCGCGTCACAACGTCGTGAGTCGCATGTGTCCCACGCAACCGGTAGCGTCGGCGGATGCGAATAATGCGTCGATGCTGCTTCATGGTGGCGTTGTGGCTTGTGCCGGGCGCCGCCGCTTCGGCCGCCACGACAGCCGATTGCATCGCCAACGTTCGCCTCGAAGATCGCGGTCCGGAGCGCGCGCCGTCGCTCGCCGTCGCTTTCACCTGCCGAACCGATGGCACGGTGCGCTTCGTGGCCGACAGCGCCGCCACGACGGCGCATCTGCGCGACGCGCGTGACGGCAGCGACTCGCCGATCGAGGGCGGCGACGGCACGTGGAGCGTGCAGGCCCGCGGCGGCAACGCGACCCTGCGCTACAGCTTCGACCTCAGCGCCTACGCCCGCGATGTCGATCGCGTCACGGCGGCGGTCGAGCGCGGCGGCGCGGCGATGGCCATTCTCTCGACCTGGCTGCCCGAGCCGCGCCTACCCTCGGGCGCCGTGCCGGTTATCGACATCCGCGTCGCCGCGCCGCCGGAGCTCAAGGCCGCGATCGCGCTGCCGCCGGTTGACGGCGGCTGGCGATTGCAGGGCACCACGGTGCGCTTCGCGGGCTACGGCGTCATCGGCCGCTTCGATCGCGAGCAGATGCGTCTGCCGGCCGCCGGCGGCGGCTCTGCGACGCTCGATATCGCGCGGCTCGACGGCGCGCTCGCGGTATCGCGGCCCGAGCTGATGGACTGGATCCGCAAGACCGCCCTGGCACATGTCGAATACTGGCAGGGCTTCACCACCAGCCGCGTGCTGCTCGCCGTCGTGCCGACTCCCGGCCGGCCGCGTGTGGTGTTCGGCCGCGTCGTACCCGGCGGCGGCGTCTCGGTCATGCTGCAGGTCGGCAGTCGCGCCACATCGCCGGAGCTATGGGACGACTGGATCCTGCCGCACGAATTCGTGCACACCGGCATGCCAATGATCACCGGCCGCGCCAACTGGTTCATGGAAGGTGCCGCGACCTATGTCGAGCCGGTGATCCGCGCCCGTGCCGGCTTCAAGCGCGAGGCCGAGGTCTGGCGTGAATGGATCGAGCAGATGCCGCGCGGCTTGAGCGCCCTGCGCAGCGGCATGTCGGGCGGCTCGCCCTATTGGGGCGGCGGGCTGTTCATGCTGCTGAGCGACATCGAGATCCGCCGCGCCACATCGGGCGCCAAGGGGCTGGAGCACTGCCTGCGCGGCGCGCTGCGCGCCGGGGGCGACATGACGCCGGCCGAGCGCTGGCCGCTGGCGACTTTCGCGCAGCGTTGCGACACCGCGCTGGGCAGGCCCGTCATGGCCATGATGCTGGAGCGCCACCTCGGCAGGTCGGTCGAGGTCGATCTTCCAGCGCTGTGGCGCGACCTCGGCGTGACGCTGAACGGCGCTCGCATCGAGACCGACGACAGCGCACCGCTGGCGTGGATCCGCCGGATCCTGGTGATGGGCGGGGCATGAGCTCAACGCCGCAAATAGACCGTGAAGTTGTCGTTGGAGTAGGCCTCGCGATAATCGCGCTCGATCAGCGTGGCGAGGTCAGGGAAGCTCCCGAGCGCCGCACGTGAGCCCGGCGTGATCGGCGTGCGGTCCTTCTCCTGCACGAAGATCGCCTTGGGCGGGCGCGTAGCGAGTGCCGCGATGACCTCGCGCCGCGCTGCCTCGGCATAGCGTGGCGACCCGACCACCATGGGATAGTTGAAGCCGAAGCGCGTCGGCGAGCGACGATCGGCCTCGACATACAGCAGCGCGTCAAAGCCCCAGAGATACATCGTTTCATCGGGTCGCAGATTGCCGCGCAAGAAGGTGGCGGCAGCACGGATGTCGCGATGGCAGAAGCCATGCTTGGCCAGATATTCGCAGTACTGCGCTTCGTAGTCGGCAGTCGTGCGCGCGCCCGCGACGTACGTCCACCAAACGACGGCGATATGAGTGGGCTGCTGGGCCGGCACCAGCAGGATGGCGAGCGCAGCGGCGATGCTCTGCGTTGGGCGCTGGCCGACTGATGACGCTGCCGTGCTCATGGCGCCGGCCAGCACATCGGCGGCGAGGGCGGCGGCAAATCGCCATGAAGTGATAATGGAAGCCCTTGTTCTGTGACACGCCGACCGCCCAACCCGCCAGCCAGCCGATCGCCAGCAGCACCGCGCCACGCCGGTCGCGCCGCCACAACCCGGCGAACCCAAATACCGCCATCGCATGGACCAGCCACACCGCGAACGGATTCTGCCCCGGGTCCGAGAGCGATTCGAACAGCACGCGCAACGTCAGCGGCCGGCTTGTGACATGGCTTTCCAGGTTAAAGACCACCAGCGCATCCCAGGCCGCCGCGATCTGGCCGCGCAGCACGAACGGCACGGCCAATGCCGCCGCCACCGCTGCCGCTCCGAGCGCGCACCACAGCACGTTCGCGAAATGCCGGCGCCCCGCCGGGTCACGCCATGCATAGCCGACCAGCGGCACGACGCCGAGCAACGCGTAGTTCGGCTTCGTCAGCACTGCGAGGCCGAGCAGCACGCCGACAACGACCGCGGCGAAAGCCGATGCCCGCGTGCGCTCCTGCCAGACGAGGGCGGCCGCGACCAACGCGCCGCAGGCCACCCATCCGTCGGGCTGCGCGGTGGCCGAGAAATCGCCGCCGAACTGGGCGAAGATCAGCAGCCCGGCGATACAGCCCCACGCCGCCTGGCCACGCGGCCGGACGATCCACGTCAAGGCGACCATCGTCGCGCCCATCACCACCGCATCGAACAGCCGGATGCCGAGCGCTGTCTCGCTGAAGACGGCCATGGCGAGTGCGAACAGGTAGTGTGCCGCCGGGCCCTTGAGCTCCCAGGCATCGGCGTAAGGTGTGCCGCCTTGCAGCACGACCCAGGCGAAGATTCCCTGGTCGCGCCCCAACGGCATCGCCAGGCTGGCGGGCAGCCAGGCCAAGGCGGTGAAGCCCAGCGCAATGACAGCCAGCCACGCCATAATGCGTGTCAGGACCGGGGCACCGGCGCCGGCGGCGGGCTGTGAGAGTGTCATAAGTGAAGTCTCTTTGGCACTGGTGCTCGTCGACGCTTCGCCGCGGATCGGCGCTGCGAAAGCGTCAACCGATTCTGCACCTGCCAAAGCTGTTGTCCGGCAAAATGCTCTATCTATGAGGAAACTGATCTCACAGGTCGCGCCGAGACACAACGGATGGCCGTGGTAGGCTGGCGCGATGGACCTGCCCTTGTGGCTCGAAGACCTCACCTGGATCGAGGCGCGTAATCGGTTCGCCGCCGGCGACGTGCTGATTCTGCCGATCGGTGCCGCCGCCAAGGAGCACGGCCCTCACCTGCCCCTGCGCACTGACGCCACGACCGCGCGGGCCTATGCCGAGCGCCTTGCGCGACGCGCCCGGGCAGCCGGCCTGCCGACACTGATCGCTCCGCTGGTGCCCTTCGGCTACTACCCGGCCTTCACCCGCTATGCCGGCAGCCAGCACCTCTCGGCCGCGACCTTCATGGCGCTGCTGCGCGAGTTGCTGGAGGGCTTCATCGCCCAGGGTGTCAGCCGCTTGATGTTGCTCAATACTGGCGTCTCGACTGAGGCGCCGATCAACACCCTGCTGGGCGAGATGCACCAGACCTCCTCGGTGCGGGTGATCGCCGCGCACCTGCGCTTCCTCGGCCGTGAGGCTGACAAGTGGATCGAGGTGCGTGAGGGCGGCCACGCCGACGAGCGCGAGACCTCTGTCATGCTGGCACTCGATGCCCGCAGCGTGCGCATGGACAAGCTGCCCGACGCGGCGGCCAACGGCGAACGTGGCATGGCCGGCGGCACCCTGCCCGCAGGTTTTGCACAGCCAGTGCGACTGTCGCCCGACGCCTCGGTCGGCGACGCCGATGAGTTCGCGCCCAGCGGCGCCACGGGCGATGCCAGCCGCGCCACCGCCTACAAGGGCGAACGCGTCATCGACGCAGTGGTCGACGACCTGCTGGCAGGACTTCTCAAGGGATTCCGCCAGAACACGCCCTGACATCGCCTCGCCATGGCGAATTGCTATAGTTTGCCATCGGGCGCGGGGCTTCGGTGGCTCGCTTGGCCCAGCTTGACCAGCGCGACGGGCGGCGCGGCGGTCGCGCTCGATTTCCCCCTGGGCCGCTCCGCCAGGGCCTGCACATCTCGTCTCCCGCGCGTCGCGGGCAATCCTGCCCCGGTCTCTGCAGGTCCATTGGACCGATTTCACGGCTGACACGGCGGCGATCTCAGCATGAAGGCGGGAGGCGGCTGAGACGACCGGCCCGGCCCTGGCCGCTCCCATATTCATGGCTAGCGCGTGGTCTATCTCCCTCGAGGAGTGTTGCCGTTGTGTCACGGTCGAACCGAATCAGATCAGCGACCTCGCCGCGAAGCCATCTCGTGCGTTGTTGGGGGAAGGCGTTGAATGTCTCAACAAGGAGTGGTCATGAGCAAGTGGCGTACAGCAAAGGCAGCGGGCCTGACGTTAGGCATCGTGGCGACAGGCATCGCGGCGAGTGCACAGGCCCAGGTTCAGCAGCCAGGCGGCTTCGGCTCCATCACGGGTTTCTATGGATTCCGCGGTGGTACGGAAACGGACGTCTTCGGCGGAGCGGGTGCGACGACGCCAGGGCGAACCCTGGGCGGCATGTTGCACGGCGGCTACCGCTTCGGCGAGTTCGACTTCGCGGTCGGAGCCAACGCCGCGACCCTGTCGACGCGAGGCGTTCCTTTCGCCGCCGGCATCTCCACAAACAGCGCCCGCATGTGGTCGCTCGACCTGGAGGCTGGCTACAACATGGCCATGGGCAGCGTTGGCTTGCGGCCGTTCATCGGCGTGCGGTACGCCAACGCCCGCCATTTGCACACCTTCTCCGGGCCGGCCGGCACCGGGCAAGCGTTCGTCGACAACTGGGGTATCGGTCCGCGTGTGGGTATCGACGTCGCCGCACGTGTGAGCGAGCAGTTCTTCGTGTTCGGCGGCGGCTCCGCGGCGCTCCTGTTCGGTCGCATGTACGAGTATGGCGGCTTCAGCTCTGGAGCGGCCGCGCCCAACCAGGCGTTCAACCGCACGACCTGGAACCTGGACGCCAAGCTGGGCATCGCCTATGAGCCGATGCCGCTGGTCAGCATCGCCGCAGGCTATCGTGTCGAGTACGCGAACGGCGTGGACCTCGCCAGCTGGACAACCGCAGCGGGCGGTCCCGGTTCGGGTCGCGGCAATCGCTTCACGCACGGCCCGTTCGTGCGGCTGGCCTACAACTTCGGCCCGCCGGCCGGCGCCGACGCGGTGCCGCCCCCGCCGCCGCCGCCCCCGTCCAGCAGCAAGAACTATATGGTGTTCTTCGATTTCGACCGGTCGAACATCACCGACACTGCCGCCACGACGATCCGTCAGGCCGCCAATGACGCGAAGGCCGGCCGCACCACCCGCATCGGCGTGACGGGTCACGCCGACCGCTCAGGGGCGGACGCGTACAACATGGCGCTGTCGATGCGTCGGGCGAACGCGGTAAAGGACCAGCTGGTGCGCGAAGGCATCGCGGCCGCCTCCATCGCGGTGGTCGGCCAAGGTGAAAGCCAGCCGCTGGTGCAGACTGCGGACGGCGTGCGCGAACCGCAAAACCGGCGCGTCGAGATCGTGCTGCAGTAGCGCGCGATCATGGTGCGGGGAAGGAGGCGGCGTAGGCCGCCTCTTTCTCGTTTTGGGGGTAGCGAAATCCGGGACCATTTGGACAGCGAACAGAAGCCGCTCGCCTGCCCAAAGCGGCGCACAGCGCAGGCTCCCCTCGAGCCCGCAACGTGCCGCCCGTCGCGCCGCGGCGGCGTGCCGATGACTGACGGGTGGCCCCGAGAGGACTGATCTGGACCATGTGACTGTAGAGTGGCGGGAGGTGGGGTTTTCTATAAACTGCCGTTCAGCAACGAAGACTAGCGTAAGGAAACGCCAGCATGAACGCGCCAGCGAAGATCGCCGATCTGACGCTCGACAACTACACGCTGGAGGACCGCTACATCCGCGAGCGCGGCCGTGTGTACCTCACGGGCATCCAGGCGCTGGTGCGCCTGCCGATGATGCAGCGCCAGCGCGATCAGGCTGCCGGGCTGAACACCGGCGGGTTCATATCAGGGTATCGCGGTTCACCGCTGGGCATGTACGACAACGCGCTGTGGAGCGCGAAGAAGTTCCTCGCCAGCAACAACATCCACTTCAAGCCCGGCCTCAACGAGGATCTTGCCGCCACGGCAGTGTGGGGCACGCAGCAGGTCAACCTGTTCCAGGGCGCCACGGTCGATGGCGTCTTTGCCATCTGGTATGGCAAGGGCCCGGGTGTCGATCGCTCGATGGACCCGATCAAGCACGGCAACGCCGCTGGCTCCTCGCCCAATGGCGGTGTGCTGGTGCTGGCCGGCGACGATCATGGCTGCCAGTCCTCGACCCTGCCGCATCAATCCGAGCAGGTCTTCCAGGCGGCGCTGGTGCCGGTGCTCAATCCGGCGACGGTGCAGGAGTACATCGACTTCGGCCTGCTGGGCTTCGCGATGTCGCGCTATTCCGGCTGCTGGATCGGCTTCAAGGCGATCTCCGAGACGGTCGAGAGCGGCGCCTCGGTCAATATCGATCCCGACAACCTCAAGGTCGTGATCCCCACCGACTTCGAGATCCCGGCCGGCGGCCTGAACATCCGTAATCCCGACCCGCCGATGGAGCAGGAGAAGCGCCTGCACCTGTTCAAGCTCGAAGCGGTGAAGGCCTTCGCGCGCGCCAACGCCATCGACAAGCTGGTGTTCGATCCGCCCAAGGCGCGCATCGGCATCATGACCACGGGCAAGGCCTATCTCGACACGCGCCAGGCGATGGAAGACCTCGGCATCACCGAGGACAAGGCGCTGCAGCTCGGCATCCGGCTCTACAAGGTCGGCATGACCTGGCCGCTCGAGCCGGTGCGCGCCCGCGCCTTCGCCGAGGGCCTCGAGGAGGTCATCGTCGTCGAGGAGAAGCGCGAGATCCTCGAGGATCAGCTCACCAAGCTGCTCTACAACACGCCGGCCGAGCGCCGACCCAAGATCATCGGCAAGGTCGACGAGACAGGCCGACGCATCCAGCCGACCGAGGGCGAGCTGTCGCCCACCGGCGTGGCACGCGTCATCGCCGAGCGCTTGAAGCAGCGCGGCGAAGGCGGGCCGGAGATGATCCAGCGCCTGGCCCGCGTCGAGGCCAAGGAGAAGCTGCTGCAGGCGCCGCCGCCCAAGACGGTACGCACGCCGTTCTTCTGCTCGGGCTGCCCGCACAACACCTCGACCCGCGTGCCCGATGGAAGCCGCGCCATGGCGGGCATCGGCTGCCACGGCATGGCGATGCTGATGCCGCACCGCCGTACCTCGCTGATCACGCATATGGGCGGCGAAGGCGTGCCGTGGATCGGCTCGGCGCCGTTCACGTCAGAGAAGCACATCTTCCAGAATCTGGGCGACGGCACCTATCACCACTCCGGCCTGATGGCGATCCGCGCTGCTGGCGCCGCTGGCGTGAACATCACCTACAAGATCCTGTTCAACGATGCCGTCGCCATGACCGGCGGCCAGCCGCATGACGGCCCGCTCACCGTGCCGCAGATCACGCGGCAGGTCGCGGCCGAGGGCGCGCAGCGCGTCGTCGTCGTTACCGACGAGCCCGACAAGTATCCGATGGGCAGCCAGTTCGCGCCCGGCGTCACCATCCATCACCGCGACGAGCTCGACGCGATCCAGAAGGAGCTGCGCGAGACGCCCGGCCTTACCGTGCTGGTCTACGACCAGACCTGCGCTGCGGAGAAGCGCCGTCGCCGCAAGCGCGGCACCTTCCCCGATCCCCAGAAGCGCGCCTTCATCAACGATTCGGTATGCGAGGGCTGCGGCGACTGCTCAGAGAAGAGCAACTGCGTCTCGGTGAAGCCGCTGGAGACCGAGCTGGGTCGCAAGCGCCAGATCGACCAAAGCAACTGCAACAAGGACTTCTCCTGCGTCAACGGCTTCTGCCCGAGCTTTGTGACGGTCCATGGCGGCCGCCTGAAACGCAACCGCAAGGCCGCGGCCGATGCGGTGCAGGACGATCCGTTCGCCAACCTGCCGATGCCCACGCTGCGCCCGCTCAACGAGTCCTACGGCATCCTGGTCACCGGCATCGGCGGCACCGGCGTGATCACCGTTGGTCAGCTGATCGCCATGGCGGCGCATCTCGAGGGTCGTGGCTGCACCTCGCTCGACTTCACCGGCCTGGCGCAAAAGAACGGCGCCGTGATGAGCCACGTGCGCCTGGCGCCGACACCCGGCGACCTGCACGCCGTGCGCATCGCCGCCGGTGGCGCCAACCTGGTGCTGGGCTGCGACATGGTCGTGGCCGCGGCGCCGGCGGCCCTGTCGCGCATCGAGCAGGGCGTGACGCGCGCGGTGATCAACGGCTACGTCGCGCCGACTGCCTCCTTCGTCATCGACAACGACATCAACTTCGAGCAGCAGGCGATGATGCGCTCGATCCGCGAGGCGACGGGCGGCGCCGGCGCCGAGTTCGTCGACGCCACCGGCATCGCAACGGCGATCCTCGGCGACTCGATCGCCACCAACCTGTTCATGGTCGGCTACGCTTGGCAAAAGGGCCTGATCCCGCTCAGCCTGCAGGCGCTGCGCCGCGCCATCGAGCTCAACGGCGTGGCGGTCGACACCAGCCTGCGCACCTTCGACTGGGGCCGGCTGGCGGCGCACGATCCGGCCGCCGTCGAGGCCGTGGCCCGTCCGCAGATCCGCGAGGAGAAGCTGCCGCCGCAGTCGCTCGACGAGCTGGTGAACAAGCGCGTCGCGCTGCTCACGGCCTATCAGAACGCCGCCTATGCCGAGCGCTACCGCGCCTTCGTCGAGAAGGTCGCGTCGGCCGAGAAGGCGCGCGCCAAGGGCCGCACCGGGCTGGCCGAGACGGTGGCCCGCTCGCTCCACAAGCTGATGGCCTACAAGGACGAGTACGAGGTCGCTCGCCTCTACACCGACGGCGATTTCGAGAAGAAGCTGCGCGCGCAGTTCGAAGGCGACTTCAAGCTGAAGTTCAATCTCGCGCCGCCGCTGTTGGCCGATCGCGATCCCGCCACCGGCGAGCTGAAGAAGGGCGAATACGGTCCGTGGGTGTTCTCTATGTTCCGCGTGCTGGCCAAGCTCAAGGGCCTGCGCGGCACCGCCTTCGACATCTTCGGCTACACCGAGGAGCGGCGTACCGAGCGGCGCCTGATCGGCGAGTACATGGAGACCATGTCGGAGATCCTCGGCAAGCTCGACCAGTCCAACCATGCGCTGGCGGTACAGATCGCCGGCCTGCCCGAGACCATCCGTGGCTTCGGCCATGTGAAGGAGAAGAACCTGCACAAGGCTAAGGAGCGAGAGGCCAACCTGCTCGCCCTTTTCCGCAGCCCCGCACAGCCGCCGGCGATGGCCGCGGAGTAAGACCGGCATCAAGGGCTGGGGGCGCGGGCCCCCCAAGGCCCGGGGGGTGAC
>JALHMM010000041.1:49318-52696 GCA_022844045.1 Reyranellaceae bacterium
AAGGGCTGGGGGCGCGCCACTCCAGTGGCGCGTCTTGTCACCGCTCAAACGCGCCACTGGAGTGGCGCGCCCCGACCTACGAGCCGAACCCCGGCCGCGGCACCGATCCCATGATGGTCTGCGCCAATCCGCCATCGACCACGATCTCCTGGCCGGTAACGTAGGAACTGCGCGCGCTGCACAGCCACAGTGCGACGTCGGCCATGTCGCTGGGCTGGGCGATGCGGCGCAGCGGTACCATAGCGGCGCGGCGCTCGGCGACGCCGGGCGCCTGGTAGAAGGCTTCCGACAGCGGCGTGCGCACCAGGCCCGGCGCCAACGCGTTGCTGCGCACGCCCCTGGGTCCCCATTCGTAGGCGAGCTGGCGCGACAGCATGGTGACGCCAGCCTTGGTGACGCTGTAGGCGCCGCTGAAGGGCTGCGGCTCGCTGCCGGCGATCGAGGTGACATGCACCAGCGCGCCGCTGCCGCGCGCCAGCATGGCGCGACCGAAGGCCTGCGCGCAGAGCAGATAGCCCGTCAGGTTGATCGCGATCTGCGCGCTCCAGTCATTCGTCGAGAGCGTGTCGAGCGTCCCCGGCCGCAGGATCGCCGCCGTGTTGATCAGCGCGTCGGCCGGGCCGATTTCCTTGATCGCACGCTCCGCCGCAGCTGCGACACTGCCGGCATCGGCGGTATCGCAGCCGATGGCCAACGACTTGCAGCCTTGCTTGCGCAGTTCGCCGGCGACCGCCTCGGCGCGCGGCAGGTCGCGTTCGAGCAGCACGGTGCTCGCGCCCTCGGCCGCGAAGGCGCGCGCCATCTCGGCGCCCAGCCCGCCGCCGGCGCCGGTGATCACCACGACCTTGTCCTTCAGCCCAAGCCAGTCCGACATATGCGCCTCCTCCACTTTCATACGATCGGCGGCTGACTGCCGGGCCGGGCGCGTGCGATCACATCGCGCATGTCGGCCTCGCTGCGCCCGGTCAGCCGCATCATGTCGGCGACGAGTTGGTCCTCCGGCATGCCGCGCTTGAGCGCGCGGTCCAGGGCGGCGCGGAAGAACGTCGACTCCGCGAGCTCCTCGGTCGAGACGTTGGCGAACATCGCCTGCAGGCCGGTCCGCTGGTCCGGGACCGTCAACGCATCGACGTAGTCCTTGGCCTCCTTCAGTCCCAGCCCGGTGCGCTCACGCACCAGCTTGATCGCATCGATCGGCTTGCCCTGCGCCACGAGCGCCGTCGCCTCCTGCCGCATCGCATCTGTATCGGCACGCTCGATGACCTCCGCGGGCCGAGCGAGTTGCGACAGCGGCAAAACATTTGGAATCGCCTCGACATAGTCCTTGGCTTCCTTCAGGCCGAGCCCGGTGTGCTCGCGCACCGCCTTGATCGCCTCGATCTTCTCGCCCTCGGCGGCGAGCTTGCGCACATGGTGGTCGAGCGGCGACAGCGTCGCGGTCGCCGCGACACCGGGAGTCGGTGACGCCGTCACGCTCTGCTTCGTCTGCCTCGGATCGCTGTCGATCACATCAGGTCGCTTGCGCCCACGCAGCACCAGAAACAGGCCGACCACGCCGACGACGACGCAGCCCACGATCCACAAGGTTTCTGCCGACATCGACGCCTCCCGCCCATGGAGCGGCGACAGTATAGACGGGCAGCGATGCGAGCGCGGCCCTTTCACCGCATGGAAAGCGACGCTAGGGTGCGCCCGCCGATTTGCCAGAGGTCGCTCCGTGCCGTCTTTTTCCTACGATTTTCCCTATAGCTCCAAGAAACTCCCGGTCTTCGCCAGCAACGTCGTGGCGACCTCGCAGCATCTCGCGGCGACCGCGGGCCTGCGCATGCTGGCCAAGGGCGGCAGCGCGGTGGACGCGGCGATCGCCACGGCGATCACGCTGACCATCACCGAGCCGACGATGAACGGCATCGGCTCCGACGCCTTCTGCATCCTGTGGGATGGCCAGAAGCTGGTGGGCATGAACGCCTCGGGCCGCGCGCCCGCGCTGATGACACCCGACCATTTCACCGGCCAGGACAAGATGCCCGATGTCGGCTGGGATTCAGTGAGCGTGCCGGGCTGCGTGTCGCTGTGGACCGGCCTGCACGCGAAGTACGGCAAGCTGCCCTTCGCCGACCTGTTCGAGCCGGCGATCCGCTACGCCCATGACGGCTATCGCGTGTCCTACATGGTGGCGCGCCAGTGGGATCGGCAGATCGCCCGCCTGAAGGACCAGCCGGGCTGGGCGCCGGCCTTCCTGCCCAACGGCCGCGCGCCCAAGCCGGGCGAGCTGTGGAAGTTCCCCGATCAGGCCAAGACCTTGGAGCTGATCGCCGAGACCAAGGGTGAGGCGTACTACCGCGGCGAGCTCGCCGAGAAGATGGAGAAGTGGGCCATCGAGTGCGGCGGCACACTGCGCGCCTCCGATCTCGCCGCGCACAAGGCCGACTGGGTCGATCCCATCGGCCTCACCTATCACGGCACGACCTTGCACGAGATCCCACCCAACGGTCAGGGTATCGCGGCCTGCATGGCGCTGGGTATCCTCGAAAACTTCGATCTCGCCGGCCACGACGCCGATGGCCCCGATGTCGCGCATCTGCGTATCGAGGCGATGAAGCTCGCCCATGCCGACCTGTTCAAGTACGTCTCGGATCCGGCGCACATGACGGTGACGCCGGCGCAGATGCTCGACAAGGGCTACCTGAAGTCGCGCGCCAAGCTGATCGATCCGAAGAAGGCGCAGCAATTCGGCGCTGGCGCGCCCAAGCTCAGCGGCACGATCTACCTCAGCGCCGCCGACGAGAATGGCATGATGGTTTCGTTGATCCAGTCGAACTACTCGGGTTTCGGCTCGGGCGTGGTCGTGCCGGGCACCGGCATCGCGTTGCAGAATCGCGCCTCGGGCTTCGTGCTCGAGAAGGGCCACCCCAACATGGTCGGTCCGGGCAAGCGGCCGTTCCACACCATCATCCCCGCCTTCATCACCAAGGATGGAAAGCCGGTGGCGACCTTTGGTCTGATGGGCGGCGGCATGCAACCCCAAGGTCATATGCAGGTCTTCTCGCGCATCGTCGATTTCGGCCAGAACCCGCAAGCCGCGATCGACGCGCCGCGTTGGCGCATCCACGAGGACGGCAACATCTGGACCGAGGAGCATATGCCCGAGGCGACACTGCACGGGCTGGAGGCACGCGGCCACAAGGTCACCCGCACCCAGTGGCCGAGCAACGACTTCGGCTCGAGCCAGATCATCTGGCGCTTCCCCGATGGCGGCCCCTATCTCGGCGCCTCCGAGAGCCGCCGCGACGGTGCCGCCGTCGGGTTCTAGTGTCTCTGGCTGGGGGCGCGGGCCCCCCCGGGGGGGGGGTGGCCCCCCGAGTCGCCCCCCCGGGG
>JALHMM010000042.1 GCA_022844045.1 Reyranellaceae bacterium
GCCGGCGTCTGGGCCAGCGCCGAAACGGTCCAGGCGGCGGTCAGCGCCGCGCCCGCGGCAGCGAGCGCCAGACCCTTCATAGGATGCGACTTCATTGTCTTCCCCTCCATTACAACGCGTCGCCGCCGGTCTCGCCGGTGCGGATACGGACGGCTTGCTCGATCGGCATCACGAAGATCTTGCCGTCGCCGATCTTGCCCGTGGCGGCGGCCTTCTTGATCGCCTCGACGGCCGGTTCGACCTGGGCGGTCGAGACGGCGACCTCGATCTTGATCTTGGGCAGGAAGCTCACCGCGTACTCCGCACCGCGATAGATTTCGGTCTGCCCCTTCTGGCGACCGAAGCCCTTCACTTCGCTCACCGTCAGGCCCTGCACCCCGATCGCGGTCAGGGCGTCCCGGACCTCGTCGAGCTTGAAGGGCTTGATGACCGCCATAACCAGCTTCATCGACTGTTCCCCTTTGTTGTCTGAACCGCCGACAAGGCACGCAACCGGCGGATGGGCGCCTCATGCGACGCCCTGAGACGTCTCTAATCAATTTCCATGCCAGCAGCGCCGACTCCTGCCCAGGAATCGTGCTCTACGCTCACCATCCGGAAGATGGGTCGCGAAGCCACGCGACATCGACGCCAGCGCTTCGCGACCAGGCCGCGCGTCGATCTGCCCGCCCTGGCGGCAGACTGTTGCCGCGCCGCCACATGGAAACGCGAGCTGGCACGCGCAAGGTCGATTCCTGCGCCACCCTTACGGCATGGCACGACGTTTGCGGATAACCGGACCTGAATGGATTGGGCGCATCGAGCCGCGCCCCGGACTCGATTAATTGGGAGAGAGACCATGATGAAGCGCATCTGGGCCGGCGCGGTCGCCGCCGCCTTATTGGTATCGGCGCCGGCTTTCGCCCAGGCCCCGGCCAAGACGCCGACCGGGCCGTTCGGCGGCGACATCACTGGCATCGTCACGCTGGCCAACGAATACTCGTTCCGCGGCATCTCGCAGACCCAGCGTAACCCGGCTATCCAGGGCGGCCTGACCTACGAGGTGCCGATCTTCAAGCCGATCTCGATCTATGGCGGCTTCTGGGGCAGCAACCTGAACTTCCCGACCGACGTCAACGAGTCGGTCGAGATCGACATTATCGCCGGCGCCAAGGCCAAGTTCCTCAACGACAAGCTGGTCTTCGACCTCGGCTACATCGGCTACTTCTACCCGGGCGTCAGCTCGGCGCTGAAGTACGACTTTCACGAGATCGCGCTCGGCGTGAGCTACGACTTCGACTTCGTGCAGATCGGCGCCAAGGTGAACTGGACGCCCAACTACTTCGCGAACTCCGGCAGCGCTTGGTACAAGTCGGTCTTCGTCACCGTGCCACTGCCCTTCGTCAGCAACTGGAACAAGGACATCTCGGCCAAGCTGACCGGCTCGATCGGTCACCAGTCGATCGCACGGAACGCCAATTTCGGCTCGCCCGACTATCTCGACTTCTCCGCCGGCATCACCGTGACCGCCTTCACGCTGGACTTCACCGCCCAGGTCATCGGCACGTCGCTGCGGACCATCGACTGCGCCAACACGAATTTCTGCAAGGTGCGGCCGTACTTCTCGATCGCCAAGGCGTTCTGAGCGGCGCTCTCTAGCGTCTGAGCGGCGCTCTCTAGCGCCTGCGACACTGAAGAGCGGGCTGCGGCCCGCTCTTTTCATTTGCGCCGGCGGCACCCTGGGTGCGAAGTCCGCCCATGGACCGCGATATCCGCTGCGACGTGATTGTCGTCGGCGCCGGCATGATCGGCGCGACCCTAGGCATCGCGCTCGCCTCGGCCGGCGTGCGCGTGACGATCATCGACCGGCTGGCCGTCGATACCATGACCGCCGGACCGTATGACGGGCGTACCACGGCCATCGCCTCCGCCGCGCGTCGCGCACTTGAGGCGCTCGGTGTCTGGCCGATGCTGGCGGCGGATGCCGCGTCGATCGACGACATCCGCATCTCCGATGGCCGCCTTGAACCGGGCACGCCCGAAGCGCGCACCTCGCGGCTGCACTTGCATTTCGACCATCGCGAGCTGGCCGAGGGCCGCGACGTGGCGCAGCCAATGGGCCACATCGTCGAGAACCGCTTCATCCGCCGCGCGCTGTTCACACGACTGAGCCAGATGGCGGCCGCGACCTTCCTCGCGCCGGCCGAAACCGCGGGCATCACACGTGACGACGCGGCCGCCACCGTGACCCTGGCCGATGGTCGCGTCCTGCGCGCGCCGCTCCTGGTGTCGGCCGAAGGCAAGTTCGGCGCGCTGCGCGAGCAGGCCGGCATCGGCGCGCTGCAATGGCGCTACGATCAGACCGCCATCGTCTGCGTCGCCGAGCACGCGCAGCCGCACAAGGGCGTGGCGCACGAGAAGTTCCTGCCCGGTGGACCCTTCGCCATCCTGCCGATGACCGACGATCCGCAAACCGGCGCGCATCGCTCCTCGATCGTCTGGAGCGAGCGCGCCGATCTGGTGCCGGCGCTGCTGAAGCTCGATGAGGAGTCCTTTGCGCGCGAATTCGCGCAGCGCTTCGGCTCGCATCTCGGCGCCGTGCGTCCGGTCGGTCCGCGCTACCACTATCCGCTCTCGCTGATGCACGCCGAGCGCTACGTCGCGCAGCGCCTGGCGCTGGTCGGCGACGCCGCGCACGCCATCCATCCGATCGCCGGCCAGGGTTGGAATCTCGGCCTGCGCGATGTCGTGGCGCTGGCCGAGGTCGTGGTCGACGCCCGCCGCCTGGGACTCGATATCGGTGGCGCTACGACCTTGCAGGCCTATGAGCGCTGGCGCCGCGTCGACAACCTCGCGCTGGTCGCCGCCACCGACGCGCTCAACCGACTGTTCTCCAACGACCTGCCGCCGGTGCGCCTGGCGCGCGACCTCGGCCTCGCCGCGGTCAACCGCGTACCGCCGCTGCGCCGCTTCTTCATGCGCCACGCGATGGGCGCGGTCGGCGACCAGCCGCGCTTGACCAGGGGATTGCCGCTGTAGCTCTCCTCCGATGAGGGACAAGATTCGCGGCCGAGACAATCAAGGCGTCGGATAGGCTGATCCCCGCTTTGCACGGAGGCGGCGATGGGCGATGCGGCGATGCGCAATGGCGCACGGGCGACGGTGGCGGAAGCGCGGACGAAGTATCCGGCGCCCGGCGGTCCTCGACTTTCAGCGTTCCTGTTTGGCCATGGCTCGATGGAGCTGCGCTTCTACAAGCCGCCGCAGCCCGATCCGCAGACGCCGCACGATCAGGACGAGCTCTACGTCGTGCACCAGGGCACCGGCCGCTTCGTCTGCAACGACGGCCGCCACGACTGCGCGCCCGGCGACGTGCTGTTCGCGCCGGCCGGCGCGGTGCATCGCTTCGAGGATTGCTCTGCGGACTTCTGCGTCTGGGTGGTGTTCTACGGCCCCAAGGGCGGCGAGTAGCCGGACTACGCCGTCGTCTTCACGAAAGACAGCGGCAGCTCGGTGGTCGACTTGATCTGCTCCATGGCGAACATCGAGGTCACGTCGCTGAGCTCGATCTTGGCGATCAGCCGCTTGTAGAACGAGTCGTAGGCGGCGATGTCGGGCAGGACCAGGCGCAGCAGATAGTCGATGTCGCCGGCCATGCGATAGCAATCGACGACCTCGGAGAAGCCCGACACGGCGCGCGCGAAGTCCTTCAGCCAGCGCGCATTGTGCTGCTGGGTGCGGATGGCGACGAAGACCGTGACGCCGGCGTTCAGCGCGTCGCGATCGAGCAGCGCCACGCGGCGGCGGATCACGCCTGCCTCCTCGAGCTTCTGGATGCGCCGCCAGCACGGTGTGCTCGACAGGCCGACCTGGGCCGAGATCTCCGCAAGCGGCATCGTGGCGTCGCGCTGCAGGAGGTTGAGGATTTTGATGTCGAACGCGTCCAAGGAAACCATTTCTAAAGTATAGCGACAACTGGAAAAAATTTCCATGCGCGGCGCCATCTGGCGCAAACTGCGCAAACCGATTCCACCACGCGCCGGTATCCTGATCTCCATGTCACGGCTACCCGCGCTCTTCACCACCCATCCCGCCTCGGTCGGCGAGACCTATGGCGAGCATCTCGCCACCGCCTCGGGCTTCGGCTTTCGCCTGATCGGCGCCGGCTTGGCCTGCCTGCTGCACGGCCTGCTGCCCTGGACCTTCACCTCGACCGGCAGCCGCGCCATCCGCGAGCTGCACGAGCGCATGGTCACCCATCGCCGCCGGCAGTAACTTGCCATCGCGCCCCGGCGGCGCTTCCATCCGCCGATGCACCGGGTCCTGGTCGCCTGCCTCCTCCTCGCTGCCGCCACCTCGGCGCACGCCGCCGAGACCGTGCTGACCTTGACGCCACGCCCCGGCGGGACCTTCCGCGTGTTGACCGACAAGCCGGCGCGGCCGGTGGGCAGCGTCATCCTGCTGGCGGGTGGCACCGGCGTGCTGGATCTCGGCGAGGATGGCCGCATCGGTGGCCTGGCGCAGAACCACCTGATCCGCACGCGACAGGCCTATGTCCGCGCTGGCTACGCCATGTTCGTCCCCGACATCGCCGAAGACCTGAAGGGCACCCAGCGATATCGCTTCGGCGCACCGCACGCGACCGACCTGGCCGCCGTGGTTAGCGCGGCGCGCACCGTGAGCGGCCCGGTCTTTGTGATCGGCACCAGCCGCGGCGCGGTGTCGGCGGTGGCGCTGTTCGCCAAGCAATCGGGCGCGCTGCCCGACGGCTTGGTGATCTCCTCCGGCACCCTGATTGATCACGGTCGCATCGCCGGCGCCGCGAGCGTCGGCAATCTCGGAAGCATCCGCGTGCCGGTCCTGCTGCTGCGGCACGACAGCGACGGCTGCGCCTCGACGCCACCGGGCGACGCCGACCGCTTCAAGGCGCAGCTCGGCGGCGCGCCGAAGGTCGACGTGGTCGGCTTCAGCGGCGGAGGACCGCGACAGGGCGGGGCCGATCCTTGCGGCCCGCAGCACCACCACGGCTTCCTCGGTATCGAGGATCAGGTGGTAGCGCGCACAGTCGCCTGGATGGGCGCGAACGCTACGCGGCGTTGAGCGCCAGCGGCGGTGGGTTCTTCAGAGTCTGGTAGATCACGCAATAGCGCTCGGTCAGCTTGTAGAGCGTCGCCAGCTGCTCTGGCGTAGCATCGGTGTCGAGGTCGAAGCTCAGGCGAATATCGCGGAAGCCGACCGGCGCGTCCTTGGCCACGCCCAAGGTGCCGCGGAAATCGAGATCGCCCTCGGCGCGCACCGTACCCTTGCGGATCGGGATCGCCAGCGCCGTCGACACCGCCTTCAGCGTGACGCCGGCGCAGGCGACCAGCGCCTCAAGCAGCATGTCGCCGGAGCAGGCCTGCAAGCCGTTGCCACCGGTCGCGGGGTGCAGGCCGGCCTCGACGATGGCCCGGCCGGTATCGACCTTGCAGGCCACGCCGTCGGAGTCGAGATCGCCCGCCGCCTTGAGCGTGATGACGGCCGCCTGAGGCTCCTGCCGGTACTTGTCCTTCAGCGGCGCCTGGGTGGCGCGCAGTTCGTCGGCGTTCATCGGTCGGCCCTCGCTTCCGGCGGTTATCGGCCCCATTCCTAGCCGCTCCCGTCGCCCGGCGTAAGATCGCGTGAGGTAAATTATACGAAAACTAATGGTGTTTTAAGGATTCACCGTTTGAGGATTGTGTGAAATCTCCCTATTTGCCTTCGGGAGGCAGGGAGACCGGCCATGGTGGAATTCGACGCCCGCACCTGGGCCATGATCGCAGGTTTCGCGATCGGGCTGACTTTTGGCGCCATCGGGCGCTGGTCGGCGTTCTGCGTGCGCGGCGCGGTCGAGGATGCGCTTTCCACCCCTGATGCTCCCCGGCTGCGCGGCTATCTCATGGCGGCGGTGCTGGCGCTGGCCGGCACGCAGGCGCTGGCCGCCGGCGGCGTGATCGACCTCGGCAAGACCTTCTATCTGCCCAACCCGTTGCAGGTCGGCGGCACCATTCTCGGCGGGCTGCTGTTCGGCTTCGGCATGGTGCTGGCTGGCGGCTGCGGCGCTCGGCTGCTGGTGCTGGCCGCCGGCGGCAATCTGCGCTCGCTGGTGACGCTGCTGGTGATGGGACTGGCGGCCTACGCGACGCTGCGCGGCGTGCTGGCGCCGATGCGCACCGCGCTGGGCGGCGCCACCGCAGTTGACCTGAAGGCGCTGGGTCTGGCCGATCAGGGGCTGGTGTCGCTGATCTCGGGATCGCTGGGACTATCGACGGGCGTCGCGCGCGGCCTGCTGGTGGCGGCGTTGGCGTTGCCAGCGCTGGCGTTCATTGCCCGGCGGCGGGTCGCCGCGCGCCATCTCGTGGGCGGTGCGCTTATCGGCCTGCTGGTGCCGGCCGCGTTCCTCGCCACCGGTGTGGTCGGTGCCGACGAGTTCGAGCCTATGGCGCTCGAGGGCGTGACCGTGACCGGCCCGTTGGCCAACGCGCTGGTGTATGCGCTCACCTATACCGGCGCGTCGCTGGACTTCGGCATCGCCTGGGTGCTGGGCATCCCTGTCGGCGCCGCCGCCGTGGCGTTCCTGCGCGGCGAGGCGCGGCTGGAGGGGTTCGACGGCGCGGCGGCGACCGGCCGCTACATTCTCGGCGGCCTGATGATGGGCGTCGGCGGCGTGCTGGCCACGGGCTGCACCATCGGCCAGGGCCTGACCGGCGTATCGACCCTGTCGCTGGGTTCGTTCCTCGCCTTCGGCGCGCTGGTCGCCGGCGGCGCCTGGGCGCTGCGCCGGCGCCAGCGGGCGACGCTGCACGTCCGGCCGGTCGCGGTGCCGGCGGAGTAGCGCTGGGCGCCATCGTCGCCGATACTGCGCGGCCTCGCCCTTCGACGGAGCCGCGCCGATGTCCGCCGCCGATCCTCTTCTCATCTCGCCGATCCCGGGCATCGCGCTCAAGCGCGTCGAGGCCAACGGCATATCCATGCGCTACGCCGAGGCCGGCTCCGGCCCGCTGGTGCTGTTCTGCCATGGCTGGCCCGAGAGCTGGTATTCGTGGCGTCAGCAGATCCAGGCCGTGGCCGCCGCCGGCTTCCGCGCCGTGGCCCCCGATATGCGCGGCTATGGCGGCACCGACGCGCCGGCCGACATCGAGCGCTACACCCTCTTCCACATGGTCGGCGACATGGTCGAGCTGGTGAAGGTGCTGGGCGAGACGCAGGCTGTGGTGATCGGTCACGACTGGGGCGCGCCGGTGGCCTGGAATTGCGCGATGCTGCGGCCCGACGTTTTCCGCGCCGTATCGGGCATGAGCGTGCCCTACAGTCCGCCGGGCTATGTCGACTTTCTCGACTCGTTGAAGAAGCTCGGCATCTCGACCTTCTACATCCAGTACTTCCAGGCGCCCGGCGTCGCCGAGGCCGAGCTGGAAAAGGACGTGCGCGGCAGCCTGCGGCGCATCTACTACGCCGCCGGCGGCGAGCAGCGCGATCCGACCAAGGGTTTCGGCCTGCTCAATGCCGGTGGGGGTCTGCTCGACAACACCGTCGACCCCGAAACCCTGCCGCCGTGGATGAGCGAGGCCGAGCTCGACTACTACACAGCGGAGTTCACCCGCTCAGGCTTCCGTGGCGGGCTGAACTGGTACCGCAACATGACGCGCACCTGGTCGCTGTCCGGGCCGTGGCGCGGCCAGCCGATCACCGTGCCGGCGCTGTTCATCGCCGGCAGCCGCGATGGCGTGCTGCGCTTCCCCGCCGCCAAGGCGCAGATGGACGCCTATCCCAAGACGCTGCCCCAGCTGCGCGGCAAGCACATCCTCGACGGCGCCGGCCATTGGATCCAGCAGGAGCGCGCCGAGGCGGTGAATGGGTTGGTGGTGGAGTTCCTGAAGGGGCTGTGACCTCGCTTCCAGCGCGGCGGCGCCACCAGTAGAGCCGCGAGATCAGGCTGGGTGGGGTCCCTTTGCTCCACGCGGAGTCACGGGATCAGGCAGGTCGACGGGCCACCGGCGCGCCTCGTAGGCGTCGACGAGGGTTCCAAGAATTTCCAATCTGTCGTGATCCGGCGCTCCCGGCTTCGCAGCCCATAGCCGCTCGATCTCATGAACGGCGGCGGCGTGGTCACGATCGGTGCGCAGGGGCCGCAACGGACATGCGGGCTCTTCCTTCTTCATTAGTGATCAAGAACCCTCTTTCCCATCCGCGACAATCGCGGCAGGATCGGTCACGTGGAAACTGCTGGAGGCTGACATGCATCGAGCGCTTCTGACCCTGCTGAGCGCGCTTGCGGTTATTGGCGCGCTGGCGATGACGGCTCCGGCCTCGGCCGGCGAATGCTCGCAGCCACCGCCGCCGCCGTCGTCGCCGCCGAACGCCTGAGGCGCGGGCGGCCTAGCCGCCCTTCTTCTCGAACTTCAGCGATACGCCGTTCATGCAGTAGCGCTGGCCGGTCGGTCGCGGGCCGTCGGGAAAGACGTGCCCGAGATGGCCGCCGCATTTGGCGCAGTGTACCTCTGTGCGCGTCATGAAGAAGCTGCGGTCGGTGGTCGTGCCGATGGCGCCGTCCATGGCGTCGTAGAAGCTTGGCCAGCCGGTGCCGCTGTTGAACTTGGTCTCCGAATCGAACAGCGGGTTGCCGCAGCCGGCGCAAGAGTAGGTGCCGGCGTCGTAGATCTTGTCGAGCGGGCTGGTGCCGGCGCGCTCCGTGGCGTGCTTGCGCAGCACCGCGAACTGATCGCCGGTGAGAAGCTGGCGCCATTCCGCCTCGGTCTTTTCCACTGGATAGGTGCCGGCCGGCGCGGTCTTGGTCGCCATCTCGGGTCTCCTTGTTCTGCCGTCCTGAAGATGGCGCGCCGATCGCCCGTTGGAAAGGGGGCGAGCGGGTTGACCGGCTTCACGATTCGGCGTTTATCCGCGCCGCAATGTCCGTCCCGGCCAAGACCGCCCGCTCGCTCGACGACCTTGTCGCCGTTGGTGCTCTGCCGCGCGCGAGGGCCGACGATCCTGATCTGCGCGCGCTCACCGAGCGCTACGCCGTCGCGGTCACGCCGGCCGTGCTGGCGAGCATGCGCAGCGCCGATCCGGCCGCCGATCCGGTGGCCCGGCAGTACATCCCGACCGCCGACGAGGCGACCACCGCACCCGAGGAGCTCGGCGATCCGATCGGCGATCACGCCTTCTCGCCGGTCAAGGGCATCGTGCATCGCTACCTGGACCGGGTGTTGCTGAAGGCGCTGCACGTCTGTCCGGTCTATTGCCGGTTCTGCTTCCGGCGCGAGCAGGTCGGGCCGGGCGGCGAGACGCTCGATGCCGCCGAGCTGACCCAGGCGCTCGACTACATCCGCGCCCATACCGAGGTGTGGGAGGTGATCCTGACCGGCGGCGATCCCTTGATGCTGGCGCCGCGCCGGCTGGCCGAGATCGTCGCCGCGCTCGACGCCATACCGCATGTCGGCGTCATCCGCCTGCACAGCCGCGTGCCCGTCGCCGATCCCTCGCGCGTCACGGCGGAACTGGTCGCCGCGCTGCGTAGCGAGCGCGCCGCCGTCTATGTCGCGCTCCACTGCAACCACGCGCAGGAGCTAACGCCGGATGCGCGTTCGGCGCTGCGCCTGATGTCGGACAGCGGCATCCCGCTCCTGTCGCAGACGGTGCTGCTACGCGGCGTCAACGACGATGCGGCGACCCTCGAGGCGCTCTTCCGCGCCCTCGTGCAGGCCCGGGTCAAGCCGTACTACCTGCACCACCCCGACCTGGCGCGCGGCACCGGCCATTTCCGGCTGTCGATCGCCGAAGGCCAGGCGCTGATGCGTGCGCTGCGCGGGCGCGTCTCTGGCCTGTGCCAGCCGACCTACGTGCTCGACATCCCCGGCGGCCACGGCAAGGTGCCGGTGGGGCCGTGCTACGTCGATCTGCCGCAAGGGCAGGTCACCGATCCGAATGGCGGCACGCATCTTTATCCGCCGCCGGCCGAGGACCCCGCATGAACGACCCGTCGCGCGCCGATATCGAAGCGGCTTTGGCCCGCGAGCCCAACAACGTCGCCATCGTCGCGCGACTGGCGCTGGTCTGCCTGCGCGGCGGCGACATCGCGGCCGCGGCGCCGCTGTTCGAGCGCATCGTCGCCCAGCGCGCCAGCGATGTCGGCGCGCGTATCAATCTCGCGGGCTGCCTGATGCGCATGGGCCGCGCATCGGACGCGCTGCCGCATATCGCGCGCGCCGCAAGCCTGGTGCCGACCGACGCCACCATCCGCTCCAACTACGCCCACATCCTGCGCGCCACCGGCCAGAGCGCCGAAGCCCGCAGCGAGGTCGAAGAGGCGCTGAGCATCGACCCGCGCCTGCCGGCCGCCCTGTCGCTGCGCGCCGAGCTGGCGGCCGCCGAGGGCGACGACATCACGGCGCTGGGCGACCTCGACACGGCGCTGACGTTGAAGCCCAACGACGCGACCTTGCGCACGCGTCGCGCCGCCATCCGCCTGCGCCGCGGCGACTGGCTGAACGGCCTGGCGGAGTACGAGGCGCGGCTGGAGATCGCCAGTGCCAAGCCCTACGCGCCCTCGCTGCCGCGCTGGCAGGGCGAGCAGCCGGCCACTGGCCAGCTTGTCCTGGTCTACGCCGAGCAGGCCGACAACGCCTCGGGCGCGGCCCTCGAGGATCTCAGGATCGTTACGCGCCACGTCAGAGCGCTGGCCGATCTCGGCGTCGTGGTGGCGCTGCAGGCGCCGGCGTCAGTTCACACCGAGCTGCTGGCGCTGTCGCCGGCGACGGCGCTGATCGAGCGCGGTCCGCTGATCAACGACCTCGCCGCCGCGGTACCGGTGCGCAGCCTGCCTTTCGCGCTGTCGCTGCGCGACGACGCCTTCACGCCCGCCGTCGAAGCGCTTATCGGCACCATTGCCCGCGACCTGTTCGCCGGCCGGGCCTGAAAACTCACCCTGTCATCCCGAGCACAGCGAGGGATCCAGGCGTTTTCACTGGATTCCTCGCTACGCTCGGAATGACAACGCTGGCATGGGGACGACAGGCGTGGGCGCCCGGGGGCGACCGCTCAGAGTTTCGCCGGCGGCAGGCCGGCGCGTTGGCGGGCGGCCTGCAGGGTGTTGTGCAGCAGGCAGGCCACAGTCATCGGCCCGACACCGCCGGGCACCGGGGTGATGGCGCGCGCCACCTCGCGGGCGGCGGCGAAGTCGACATCGCCGATCAGTCTCGACTTGCCATCGGGCTGCGCCACGCGATTGATGCCGACGTCGATCACCGTCGCCCCTGATTTGATCCAGTCGCCCTTCACCATCTGCGCGCGACCCACGGCGGCGACGACGATGTCGGCGCGTCGGCAGATCGCCGCCAGATCGCGGCTCCGGGAATGCGCCATGGTGACGGTGCAGTCCTCGCGCAACAGCAGCTGCGCCACCGGCTTGCCGACCAGCACCGAGCGGCCGATCACCAGCGCGTCGGCGCCGGAGAGCGAGCCCAGCGAATCCTTCAACAGCATCAGACAGCCCAGCGGCGTGCACGACACCGGGAAGTCGAGCGGCTCGCCAGCGCCGATCTGCGACAGGCGGCCGGCATTCATCGGATGCAGTCCGTCGACGTCCTTGTTGGGATCGATAGCGCGGATCACCTCGGAACTGGCGATGTGCTTGGGCAAAGGCAGTTGCACCAGGATGCCGTGCACGGCGGCATCGGCGTTGAGCGCAGCGATCAGCTTCAGGAGTTCGGCCTGCGGCGTGGTCTCGGCCAGGCGGTGCTCGAAGCTCGCCATGCCGACCTCGACGCTCTGGCGGCCCTTGCTGCGGACATAGACCTGGCTGGCCGGGTCCTCGCCCACCAGCACGACGGCGAGGCCAGGTGTCACGCCCTTGGCCGCCTTCAGCTCGGCGACCGCGCCGGCGATACGCTGGCGCAGGCCCTGGGCATAGGCCTTGCCGTCGATCAAGCTGGCTGTCATGGCGGGATCTGCCTCCAGGATTCGAGTCTCGCGGCCAGCGCCGGGCAAGCGCTCGCGACGTGGATCGTCTTGCGGCGGGCGGTGGCGCCCTGGGTCAGGCTGATGGTTGATTTGGCGACGCCCAGCGCCGTGGCGAGCAGCGCGATCACGGCGGCGTTGGCCTTGCCGTCCTCGGGCGCGGCGGTGACCGAAACCGATAGCGCCTCGCCGTCGCGATCGGGCACGACACCGTCGATGCCGGCGCGCCTGGCCTGCGGCCGCACCTTCAGGCGAAGGCGCACGCCGCCTTCGATCGCAGTCCAGAAGCTCACAACCAGGAAATCGGCTGTCCGTATGAAAGCGGCAGCAGGATCGCGCGGCGAACGAAGTAGATGATCAGGATCAGCACCAAAGGCGCCAGATCGATGCCGCCGAAGTTCGGCAGGATGCGGCGAATCGGCCGCAGCAGCGGCTCGGTTATCCGCAGCATGAACTGCCAGATCATGCCAACGACCTGGTTGCGCGGGTTCAGCACGTTGAACGCCAGCAGCCAGCTCATGATGGCCTGGATGATCAGCAGCCACATGAACAGTTCGAACACGATGTCGATGACGGCCGCCAGCGACGAGATCACGGCATCCTCCTTGTCGGGGGCGCACGCATAGCGGAGGCACGGCGCGACGGCAAGGCGACGCGGCCGCGCGGTCTCAGGCGCGCGCCAGGCTCAGCGTGACGGCCCCGAAACGCAACTCCCTGCTGTTGGTGATCTCGCGGATGCCGTTGACCGGCAGCAGGGGTGCACCGTCGATCCAGGTGCCGCCCGGCGTGCCGAGATCCTCGAGGCCGAGGCGGCCGGACAGCACGTGCAGGCGCGCGTGCGGCGCGCCGACCGAGTCATCGATGACGGTCAGATCCGCCGGCGCCTTGGGCGCGCCGATAGTCAGGAGCGGCCGGCTCTCGTCGAAGGCGAAGCGCAGCGGCGTGCCGTTGGGCATGGCACCTGAGAGCACCCAAACGGTGGCGGCCGGCGGCGGCAGTCGCTGCGGCGGTGGCGGCAGGGCCTGCGGTGCGGCCGGCCCTGGTGGCAGCGGTGGCAGCCCCTGCGGCGGCAATAGACCGCCCGGCGGCTGGTAGGCGACGCGTGGCGCGGTCGCGCCATCGCGCGGCCATTGGATGAAGGCGAAGACCCAGAGCAGGATGATCCAGATGATCGAGCCAACGACCGGGATGATGCCGGCGATGTTGAACAGGCCGAAATAGCCAGGGAATCCGGCCTTCTCCATGATCCGCCACGACATCCAGGTGGTCAGCCCGAGGAAGATGATCGGCAGGATAACCGTGAAGAAGTTGCCGGCGAGCAGCGCGGCTAGGCCCGCGGCTTCCATTAGCGCGCTCCCGGCTGCGGCGGCCGCGGCGTGGCTTCGCCGGCCGGCCAGGTGCCGAAGGCCAGGATGGCGAAGACGATCAGCGTGCCGACGCCCGGGATCAGGTGCAGCAGCGACATCGCGCCCGAATAGCCGGCGCGGTTGCAGATGCGCCAGGTCGGGATGATCAGCGCCAGCGCCATGACGACGAGGTAGATGATCACACTGAAGACCAGGACAAGCACGCCAGCGCCCAGAACCCAGCCGAGTGCGGTCTTTTCATCCATCGCGGCGGCCCTCCTCAGGCGAGACAGACGACCTCGATCTCGACCCGCGCGTCGCGCGGCAGACGCGCCACCTGCACCGTGCTGCGCGCCGGGGCGGGGTCGGCGAAGTAGGTCTGGTAAACCCCGTTCATCGCCGCGAAGTCGTTCATGTCGGCGAGAAACACCGTGGTCTTGACCGCCTTGCCGAGATCGCTGCCGGCGGCGGCCAGCACCGACTGCAGGTTCTTCAGCACTTGGTGCGTCTGCTCCTCGATCGAGGTGCCGGCGAACTGTCCGGTCTTTGGATCGATCGGAATCTGGCCGGAGCAGTAGATGAAGCCACCGGCGGCGATCGCCTGCGAATAGGGCCCCAACGCGGCGGGGGCGGCGTCGGCCTGGATCTTCTTCTTGCTCATGGCGCTCTCCGGAAGCTGTCGCGGCGCACCCTCGCATGCCCGCTCGCGGGCCGGCAAGTTGCCGTCCCAAAGGCCTGTTGGACCGGGATTTTCCGTGCCAAAGGTCGCCTTGACTTGTGGGGGTACCGTCACCATTATCCGCGCCGTTTTCAGGGCGAGGGGCTGTAGCTCAGTTGGGAGAGCGCGTCGTTCGCAATGACGAGGTCAGGGGTTCGATTCCCCTCAGCTCCACCAACCCGCCCGAAAGCCACACGCGCTGCCCGAACACGCAGCGGTACCGCACAGCAGAAGCGAATAGCGTTCAGCGACGCCTACATCGATTCGTTGTTTGACCCCTCTTGGCAAAGCTGCAAGCCTCGCGTTGTTCGCGAGGGTTTCAGGGAAGCGGTGACTTCCGGCCTCGCGGCTCAATCAGGGTCGCGATGCCTGGGCCGGGCGCGCGATCTCAGGGGTGGCGACGCATGGCGCTCTCGGGCGTGGTAGTTGGCGTGCGCGTCCCGACCAGACGGTCCGGGAGCGACGCATGGGACGGCAGATTGCCCACCGTTTGCTGATATCGATTCCGGCGCTGGTCGGAGTCCTCTTCCTGTGCTTCTGCCTGATGCAGGTCGTGCCGGCGGACCCGGCCATGATCATCGCCGGGCCCGACGCCAAGAAGGAAACCATCGACGCCATCCGCAAGGATCTCGGCCTCGACCGGCCGATCCCGATCCAGTTCGTCGAATACATCTTCCGTGTCGTGCAGGGCGATCTTGGCCGCTCGATCATCTCCAACAAGAAGGTGATCGAGGAGCTCGCGCAGACCATCGGGCCGACGGTCGAGCTGATGCTGGGCGCGATGCTGCTGGCGGTGCCGATCGGCATGTCGCTGGGCACGCTGGCGGCGGTCAAGCGCGGCAGCATCGTCGATCGCATCATCATGGCCTTCTCGGTCGCCGGCGTATCGATGCCGGTGTTCTTCATCGGCCTGATCCTGATCCAGTATGTCGGCTTCAAATGGGCGATGCTGCCCTTCACCGGACGCACCGGACCGGTCTGGGACGGCGGCCTGCCCAGCCTGATCCTGCCGGCGGTGACCTTGGGCGCGGTGCTGATCGGGCCGATCTCGCGGCTCACCCGCACCGCCGTGCTCGAGGTGCTGGGCGCCGACTTCGTGCGCACGGCGCGCGCCAAGGGCCTGCGCGAGACCGTGGTGATCATCCACCACGCGTT
Source organism: Reyranellaceae bacterium (assembly GCA_022844045.1). Classification (GTDB taxonomy): domain Bacteria; phylum Pseudomonadota; class Alphaproteobacteria; order Reyranellales; family Reyranellaceae; genus JAFAZJ01. The sequence goes on from JALHMM010000042.1 coordinate 15,175, forward strand.
GCGCAACGCGCTGATCCCCGTCGTCACCTTGATCGGCCTGCAGGCCGCCTTCCTGCTGGGCGGCGCCGTGGTGACCGAGACCATGTTCGCCTGGCCTGGTGTCGGACGACTGGCGGTGGGCGCGATCGTGTCGAGCGACTTCCCGACCGCGCAGGGCGCCATCATGATCCTCGCGATGGCCTTTCTGCTGATCAACCTGATCGTCGACGTGCTCTACGTCTTTCTCGATCCGAGGGTGCAACGCGGATGACCGTAGCCACCGCCGCCGAACTCCCGGCCGAACCTGCCGCCAACGCCAGCACGGCGCGCGCCCATGTCATGCGCCGGCTGCTGCGCGACAAGGTCGCGTTCGGCGCCGCGCTCACGCTCAGCGCGGTCGCGCTGGCGGCGATCTTCGCGCCCTGGGTGGCGCCGCACGATCCCTACCTGACCGACCTGTCGAAGGTCATGCAGCCGCCCGACCTGCTCGATCCGGACAGGTGGTCGGCCAAGAGCCCCCGGCACTGGCTCGGCACCGACAATACCGGTCGCGACATCCTGAGCCGCATCATCTTCGGCGCGCGCAACACGCTGATGATGGGTCTGTGCGGTGTGCTGATCGGCGGCCTGCTGGGCGGCCTGCTCGGCATCCTCGCCGCCTATTACCGCAAGGCCGACGGCTACATCATGCGCGTGGTCGACATTATGCTCGCCTTCCCGGCGCTGCTGATCGGCCTCGCCTTGGCCGCGATCTTCGGCGCCGGCTTGACCGCGGTGCTGATCGCCCTTGTCGTCTCCGACATCCCCGGCGTGGCCCGTGTCGCGCGCGGCTCGGCGATGGGCGTGATGGGCCAGGAGTACATGGAAGCCGGTCGCGCCGTGGGCGTGTCCGACTTCACCCTGATCTGGCGCTACCTGACCTTGAACTGCATCTCCACCATCTTCGTCTATCTCACGCTGCGCTTCGGCCAGACCATCCTGATCGGCTCGGCGCTGGGCTTCCTCGGCATGGGCGCGCAACCGCCCACGGCCGAGCTCGGCATGATGGCCGCCCAGGGCCGCGACTTCCTGTTCATGGCGCCGCACATCGCCACCATCCCCAGCCTGGCGATCTTCGTCATCGTGCTGGCGGCCAACCTGCTGGGCGACGCATTGCGCGACGTGCTCGATCCGAGGCTGCAGACCTGAGCTTGAGGAGCGTTCGACCAACAAGAAAAATCCGGGGAGGATCCAGATGAAGGCGTGTCTGCGAAGCGTAGCGGTGGCGTTGGGCCTGGCCGGAGCGTCGATTCCGGCGGGCGCACAGACGCTCAACATGATGAAGTCGATCGACGCCCCACACTACGACGCGCAACGCACGACCTGGGGCCCGACCTCCGACATCGTGAACATGTTCCAGGACACGCTTGTGGCGCTCGACTGGGACGGCAGGACGCCGATCCCCTACCTCGCCAAGTCGTGGACCATCAGCCCCGACGGCAAGACCTATACCTTCAAGCTGCGCGACGACGTGACGTTCTGCAGCGGCAAGAAGTTCACGTCGGCCGACGTCGTCTACACCTTCAAGCGGCTGAAGGATCCGGCGATCAAGGGGCCGTTCGCGTGGCGTGCCGGCAACATCAAGGAGCTGCGCGCGCCCGATCCCCACACCGTCGAGTACGAGCTGCACGAGCCGTTCTCCGAGCTGCTGCTGCAGCTCACCATGTTCACCAACGTCATTCACAATCAGGAAAGCGTCGAGGCGCTGGGCAAGGACTACGGTATCAAGGGCGCCGACGGTACCGGCCCCTGGTGCTTCGAATCGTGGCAGCCCCGCACGCAGATCGTGCTGAAGCGCCACGACGCCTACAAGTGGGGGCCCTCGATGTACCAGAACAAGGGGCCGGTGAAATTCGAACGCCTGGTGATCAAGGTCGTGCCCGAGGATTCGGCGCGCGTCGCGGCGATGATGTCGGGCGCCTTCGATGTGTCGCACCAGTTCCCGGCGCAGTTCATCACCCAGGCCAAGGCGGCGCCGATGCTGCAGGTGCAGCAGGCCAAACCGAACTTCCAGCTGCTCTATTTCGGCTACAAGATCACACGACCGATGGTCGCCGATGCGCGCGTGCGCGAGGCGATGAGCATCGCGATCAACCGCGCCGAGATCGCCAAGGGCATCCTGCTCGGCAATGCCGACCCGGCCTTCACCATCGTCGATCCCGACGCGCTCGACTACGACCCCAAGACGGCGGGCATCGTCAAGGAGGACCTCGAGCGGGCCAAGAAGCTGCTCGATGATGCCGGCTGGAAGGTCGGCGCCGACGGCATCCGCGAGAAGGACGGCCTGAAGCTCGAGCCGAAGGTCTACTACACCCAGGCCGGCAACACGCCGCGCGTCGCCGAGGCGATCCAAGGATACCTACGGCGCATCGGGGTGCGCTGGCAGCTGCAGCCCTGGGACTCGACCATCGCCGCGGCCAAGATGGCCGAGCAGGATTACGAGATCTGGTCGGTGACCGTGCCCTACCTCTCGGCCGGCGACCTGATGAACATCTATTTCGATTCGGCCAACATCCCGACGCCCAACCGGATGAACTGGAAGGACGCCGAGACCGACGAGTGGCTGCGGCTGGGGCGCTCGGCGCTGACCGAGGCCGACCGCACCAAGCACTACGCGCTGGTGCAGCAGAAGGCGATGCGCGAGCACCTGTGGATGCCGGTGCTGAACATCAACATGCATCTGGTGACCAACAAGAAGGTCAAGGGCGCCAGGCCGCACATGATCTACCAGAACACGTTCTACAAGGGCCTCGACTACAGTTTCTAGAACGCGGAATGGACGAGCCAAACCGAACACGTTGGGAGGGAAACATGCTCAAATTGGCAAGCGGTCTGGCGATAGCCGCCGGCGTCGCGCTGGCGGCGCCCATCGCGAACGCGCAGACACTCAGGATGATGAAGTCGCTCGACGCGCCGCATTATGACGGCCAGCGCACGACCTGGTCGCCAAGCTCCGACATCGTCAACATGATCCAGGACACGCTGGTGGCGCTGGACTGGGACGGCAAGACGGTGATCCCATATCTCGCCAAGTCGTGGACGGTGAGCCCCGACGGCAAGCTCTACACCTTCAAGCTGCGCGACGACGTGACGTTCTGCAGCGGCAAGAAGTTCACCGCGGCCGACGTGATCTACAGCTTCAACCGGCTGCACGATCCGGAGACGCGCGCGCCTCTGAAGTGGCGCACCGGCGAGATCAAGGAGCTGCGCGCGCCTGATCCGTACACGCTGGAGTACGAGCTCAAGGAGCCCTACGCCGACCTGCTGATCAACCTCGTGTCCTTCACCATGGCGATCCACAACAAGGAGAGCGTGGAGAAGAACGGCAAGGACTATGGCACCAAGGAGGTCGACGGCACCGGGCCGTGGTGCTTCGAGTCGTGGACGCCGCGCACGGAGATCGTGCTCAAGCGCCATGACGCCTATCGCTGGGGCCCGTCGATGTACCAGAACAAGGGGCCGGTGAAGTTCGAGCGGCTCAGCATCAAGATCATCCCAGAGGATTCGGCGCGCGTCGCGGCGATGATGGGTGGTCAGTTCGACGTCTCGCACCAGCTGCCGCTGCAGTTCATCGACCAGGTGAAGCGGGCGCCCAACCTGAACGTGGTGGAGGCCAAGCCCAACTTCCAGCTGATGTACTACGGCTACAAGACGACGCGGCCGATGGTGTCCGATCCGCGCGTGCGCGAGGCGATGAACATCGCCATCAACCGCGCCGAGATCGTCAAGGGCATCATGATGGGCAACGCCACGCCGGCCTACACCTTCGTCGATCCCGACGCGCTGGACTTCGATCCGGCGACCAAGACGATGATCAAGGAGGACGTCGAGCGGGCCAAGAAGCTGCTCGACGAAGCCGGCTGGAAGGTCGGCTCCGACGGTATCCGCGAGAAGGATGGCGTGAAGCTGGCGCCGATCGTGTACTTCACCCAGGTCGCCTATTTCGGCCGCGTGTCGGAGGCCATCCAGGGTTACATGCGCAAGATCGGCGTCGACTGGAAGGTGCAGGGCTTCGACTCGACCATCGCCTTCTCGAAGATGAGCGAGCAGACCTACGACCTGTGGACGGTGACCTTCCCCTACATGTCGGCCGGCGACCTGCTGAACTTCTACTTCGATTCGAAGAACATCCCGGCGCCCAACCGCATGAACTGGAAGGACGCGCAGACCGACGAGTGGCTGAGGCTCGGTCGCTCGGCACTCACCGAGGCCGAGCGCACCAAGTACTACGCCATGGTGCAGAAGCGTATCACCGAGCAGCACCTGTGGATGCCGGTCATGAACGTGGGCATGTACCTGACCACCAGCAAGAAGCTGAAAGGCACGCGCCCGCACATGCTCTATCAGAACACCTTCTACAAGGGCCTGGACTACTCGTTCTAGGAGCTACCTTCCCCCGGAGGGGGAAGGTGCCCGAAGGGCGGATAGGGGATGTCGAAGACGGATAGCGATTTCGTTGAAGCATCCCCCATGCGTCGCGCTACGCGCGCCACCTTGCCCCTCCGGGGGAAGGTAATGAAGACAGAAGCGGATCCCGAGGTAGAGATTTTCAATGGCTGACGCGTTGCTCGAGGTCCGCGACCTCCGGACGTATTTCGACACCGATCGCGGCCTGTTCCGCGCCGTCGACGGCATCGACTTCTCGGTCGGCCGCGGCAAGACCGTGGGCCTGGTCGGCGAGTCCGGCTGCGGCAAGAGCGTCACCTCGCTCTCGGTGATGGGCCTGGTGCCCAGCCCGCCCGGCCGCGTCACGGCGCAGCATGTGAAGTTCGACAACCGCGATGTGCTGGAGATGTCGGCCGACGAACGCCGCCACCTGCGTGGCGGCAAGATGTCGATGATCTTCCAGGAGCCGATGACCTCGCTGAACCCCGTGCACACGGTGGGACAGCAGATCGTCGAGGCGATCCTGGCGCACACCAAGCTCTCGCCGAAGCAGGCGCGCGACCGGGCGATCGAGATGCTCGACCTCGTGCGCATCCCCTCGGCCGCGTCGCGCTTCGACGACTTCCCGCATCGCCTGTCGGGCGGCATGCGCCAGCGCGTGATGATCGCCATGGCGCTCAGCTGCGAGCCGGCCCTGCTGATCGCCGATGAGCCGACCACGGCGCTCGATGTCACCATCCAGGCGCAGATCCTCGACCTGCTGCGCGACCTGCAGAAGCGTCTGGGTATGGCGGTGCTGATCATCACCCACGACCTGGGCGTGATCGCCGAGATCGCCGACGATGTGATCGTGATGTACGCCGGCAAGATCGTCGAGAGCGCGCCCGTGAGGTCGCTGTTCGGCGATCCCCAGCATCCCTACACCATCGGCCTTCTGGGCTCGATCCCCCGTCTCGACGTCGAGCGCGAGCGGCTGGCGACGATCGAGGGCACGGTACCCAGCCCGAATAACCAGCCCAAGGGTTGCCGCTTCTCGCCGCGTTGCCCGTTCGCCGACCGACGCTGCCGCGAGGAGCCGCCGCCCTTGCGCGAGATCGGCAGCGGCCATCAGGTCGCGTGCTGGCATGCGCCGGTCGAGACCATCGGGAGCGCGCGGTCATGAGCGATACGCCCGTTCTGAAGGTCGAGAACCTCACCAAGCATTTCCCGGTGCGCCGCGGCGTGGTGATCCAACGCACCATCGGCAACGTGCAGGCGGTCGACGACGTCAGCTTCGAGATCAAGCGCGGCGAAACCCTGGCGCTGGTCGGTGAATCGGGCTGCGGCAAGTCGACCACCGGTCGCGTGATCCTCGGCCTGATGCCGGCGACCGGCGGCTCGGTGCAGTTCAAGGGCGAGGAGATGGCCGGCCTTAGCCAGGGCGCGCTGCGCCGCATGCGCCGCCACATGCAGATCATCTTCCAGGACCCCTACGCCTCGCTCAACCCACGCATGACCGTGGGCCAGATCCTCGCCGAGCCCTTGGCGGTGCACCAGATCGCCGAAGGCAGCGCCGCCGAGGCCCGTGTCCGCGAGTTGCTGCAGGTCGTCGGCCTGCTGCCCGAGCATGCGCGACGCTACCCGCACCAGTTCTCGGGCGGTCAGCGCCAGCGCATCGGCATCGCCCGCGCGCTGGCGGTGAACCCCGACCTCGTGATCTGCGACGAGCCGGTCTCGGCGCTCGACGTGTCGATCCAGGCGCAGGTGGTCAACCTGCTGCAGAACCTGCAGCGCCAGTTCGGCCTGTCCTACCTGTTCATCGCCCACGATCTCGCCGTGGTGAAGCACATCAGCGACCGTGTCGCGGTGATGTATCTCGGCAAGCTGGTGGAGATCGCCGACAAGCGCACGCTCTACGCCATGCCACGCCATCCCTATACCCAGGCGCTGCTATCGGCGATTCCCACGCCCGATCCGACCAGCGCCACACAGCGCATTATCCTCGAAGGCGACGTGCCCAGCCCGCTCAACCCGCCCAAGGGTTGCCGCTTCCACACGCGCTGCCGCTACGCCCAGCCGCGCTGCTCGGCCGAGGAACCCCTGCTGCGTGACGCCGGCGGCGGCCAGCGCGTCGCCTGCCACTTCTTCGAGACGATCCCCACCGCCGTCAGCATCAAGCCGGCCGATACCACCGGCAGCAAGTTCGACCTGCGGCTGGCGGCGTTCGAGGCGGCCAAGAAGCGCAACGAGGCGACGCCGGCCGTATAGCTCCCTGTCATCCCGAGCGCAGCGAGGGATCTCGGTGCGCGGCCTGGATCCCTCGCTGTGCTCGGGATGACAAATTGGTTCGACCTGCGTGCGGCATGAACTAGGCTGCGGCGGGGAGATGCGGTGACCTACAGTTTCCAGTTCCGCGACGTTTTCGCCGCGTGGGAGTTCCTGCTCGACGGGCTGATGCTGACCTTGCTGCTGTCGGCGGTTGGCATGGTCGCGGGCCTGGCGATCGGCGCGGTGGGTTCGGCGATCCGGGTCTATGGCGGGCCGTGGCCGCGCCGCATCGTGTCGGGCTATGTCGAGGCGATCCGCAACACGCCGCTGATCGTGCAGCTCTTCCTGGTGTTCTTCGGCCTGCCCGGCCTCGGCATCAAGTTCGACGCCGAGACGGCGGCGATGCTGACCTTGTCGGTCAATCTCGGCGCCTACTCGACCGAGATCCTGCGCGCCGGGCTGGAGGCGATCCCCAAATCGCAGATCGAGGCCGGCCGCTCCCTGGGCCTCTCGGGCTGGCAGGTCTTCCGCCACGTCGTGTTCTTCCCGGCGCTGAAGGTGGTCTATCCGGCGCTGGCCAGCCAGCTGGTGCTGCTGATGCTGGCGACCAGCGTGGTGTCGCAGATCTCGGCGCAGGACCTGTTCCACGCCGCCTCGATCATCCAGTCCCGCACCTTCCGCGACTTCGAGGTCTACGCCGTCGTCGCCGTCGCCTATCTGGCGCTGGCGCTGATCTTCCGCGCCGGCTTCGCCTTGCTGCACCATCTGCTGTTCGCCCGCCGATGATCCGCGACCTCGCCTTCATCGACGTGCTCTACCTCATCGCCGCGATGCGCTGGACCTTGGCGCTGGCCGCCATCGCCTTCCTCGGTGGCGGGCTGGTGGGCATCGTCATCGCGCTCTTGCGCACCGCCAGCTGGGCGCCTTTGCGCTGGCTGGGCGCGGTCTACGTGCACGGCGTGCAGGGTACGCCGCTGCTCGCCTGGCTGTTCGTGTTCTTCTTCGGCCTGTCGATCGTCGGCATCACCGTCTCGCCGTGGATCGCCGCGGCGGCGGCCTACTCGATCTACGCCGGCGCCTTCCTGGGCGAGATCTGGCGCGGCTGCCTGCAGGCGATCGCCAAGACGCAGTGGGAAGCCGGCGCCTCGCTGGGGCTGAGCACGGCGCAACAGCTACGCTACGTGATCGTGCCGCAGGCGGTGCGCATCGCCATCCCGCCCACCGTCGGCTTCCTGGTGCAGCTGATCAAGAACACCTCGCTGGCCGCCGTGATCGGCTTCGTCGAGCTGACCCGCGAGGGCCAGCTGACCACGGCCACGACCTTTCGCCCCTTCACCGTCTACCTGATCGTGGCCGCGCTCTATTTCGCGCTCTGCTTCCCGCTGACGCGCTGGAGCCGGCGACTCGAGGGGAAGCTGCATGTCGCTCGTTGAGCTCAGCAACGTCGTCAAGCGCTTCGGCGCGCTGACCGTGCTCGACCAGGCCTCGCTCGCCGTCGAGCAGGGCGAGATCGTCGCCATCATCGGCCGCTCCGGCTCGGGCAAGAGCACCCTGCTGCGCTGCGTCAATGGGCTCGAGGCGATCCAGGCCGGCCGCATCGTCGTCGACGGCACGGTGGTCAACGAGCCCGGCACCGACCTGCGCGCGCTGCGCCAGCGCGTCGGCATCGTGTTCCAGAGCTTCAACCTGTTCCCGCACCTCTCGGTCGAGCGCAACATCACCCTGGCGCCGCGCGTGGTGAAGCACATGCCGCCAAGCGAGGCGCGCGCGCTGGCCCAGGCGGTGTTGCGCAAGGTCGGGCTGGAGGAGAAGATCGACGCCTGGCCCGACCAGCTGTCGGGCGGCCAGCAGCAGCGCGTGGCGATCGCGCGGTCCTTGGCGATGTCGCCGCATCTGATGCTGTTCGACGAGATCACCTCGGCGCTCGACCCCGAGCTGGTGGGCGAGGTGCTGAAGGTCCTGGAGGAGATGGCGCGTGAAGGCATGACCATGATGCTGGTGACGCACGAGATGGGCTTCGCCCGCCGCGTCGCGCATCGCGTGGTGTTCATGCATCAGGGCAAGGTGTGGGAGCAGGGGCGGGCGGCCGAGACGCTGGCCAAGCCGAACACACCGGAGCTGGAGACGTTTCTCGCCTCGGTGCTGCACTGAGGCTTTTTCGGAGGGGGATATCGTATGCGGAAACTGCTGGGGCTGGCGCTTGCCGCCACGCTGCTCGTCGCGGGCTCGACCTGGGGCGCGACCACCGCCTGGGCCGATCGCTTTGAGGACATCATCAAGAAGGGCGTGGTGCGCATCGCCGTGCCGCTCGACGTGCCGCCCTTCGGCTCACAGAACCAGAACCGCCAGCCCGAGGGCTTCGACGTCGATCTCGCCAACATGGTGGCCAAGGCGCTGGGCGTGAAGCTCGAGCTGCAACAGGTCACCGGCGCCAACCGCATCCCGTTCCTGCTCACCGACAAGGTCGACATCGTGATCTCGGTGATGGGGCTGACGCCGGAGCGCGCCAAGCAGATCATGTTCACCGCGCCCTACGCCGACACGCATCTCGCGGTGTTCGGGCCCAAGAGCGCCAACGTGAAATCGGTGATGGAGGTCGGCACGCTCAAGATCGCCGCCGCCAAGGGCACGACGCAGGAGCTGGCGCTGTCGGCCATGAACCCCAAGGCGGTGCTGATGCGCACCGAGGACGACGCCACGGCGGCGGCGGCCTATCTCTCGGGCCAGGCCGATCTGATCGCCACCAACAGCCTGATCGTGCCCGACCTGCAGAAGCGCAATCCGAACAAGGAATTCGACGTCAAGTTCGTGATCCGCCGCAGCCCGGCGCATATGGGCGTGCGCATGGGCGAGCACACCCTGGTGCGCTGGCTCGACAGCTTCATCTTCTTCAACATGATGAACGGCGAGATCGACAAGCTGCACCAGAAATGGCTCGGCATGCCACTCAACGCGCTGCCGACGCTGTAGTCGACCAATACCTTCCCCCGGAGGGGGAAGGTGCCCGAAGGGCGGATGGGGGATGTCGAAGACGGACACCGCGTTTGTTGAAACATCCCCCATCCGTCGCGCTTTGCGCGCCACCTTCCCCCTCCGGGGGAAGGTAGAAGACACCACCGAGGTTCATCGCATGACCGAGATCGAATGGTCGCGGCTGAAGGCCGCGGAGATCGCCGCGCTGGCCAGGCGCGATGCCATCGTCATCGTGCCGATCGGCGCCACCGAGCAGCACGGCCCGCATCTGCCGACCATGGTCGACTATCGCTGCGTGCACGAGGTGTCGCATCGCGCGGCGCGACTCATGACCGGGTCGCATCCGACCATCGTCGCGCCGACGATTCCCTACGGCATGTCGGAACACCACATGTCTCTCAACGGCACGATCACGCTCGACTACGCGACGATGAACGCGGTGATCCGCTGCGTCGTGCTGTCGGCGGTGCGCCATGGCTTCAAGCGGGTCTTCGTGCTCAACGGCCATGGCGGCAACACCACGGCGCTGCAGAACATGATCGGCGAGCTCACCGTCGAGACCAAGCTGCCGCTGGCGACCGGCACCTACTGGGACATCGCCGCGAAGTCGATCGCCAAGCTGCTGGAGAAGCAGAAGGCGCTGCTGCATGCCTGCGAGGCCGAGACCTCGATGGTGATGGCGATGGCGCCGGAGTTGGTGAACCCACAGGAGCTGTCGCAGATGCACGGGCCCTACATTCCCGGCCTGTCGGCGATCGCCACGGTGAACGAAGGCGTCTATCGCTGGCGGCAATTGTCGAGCCGCTCCCCGATCGGCGTTATCGGCGACGCCTCGACCGCCAGCGCCGAGAAGGGCGAGAAGCTTCTGGCGGCGATCTCGGCCGATGTCGCCGAGGCGTTGCTCAACGAACGCCTTTGGACCGAGCCGGTCTGACCCATGGCGCGCATAGTCGAGCGCGTCTCGCTGCCCTCACCGTCGCCAGGCACGGCGCGTCATCTCGTCGTCCATCGCTTTGGCCGGCAGGGCGCGCGTCCGCGCGTCTGGCTGCAGGCGGCGCTGCACGCCGACGAGCTGCCCGGCCCGCTGGTGCTGCACCACCTGATGCCCAAGCTCGCCGAGGCTGATCGTAATGACCAGATCCCCGGCGAGATCATGGTCGCGCCCCTGGCCAATCCGGTGGGCCTGAGCCAGGTGGTGGGCAGTGTGCTGCAGGGTCGCTACGCGCTCGACGGCTCGGGCAACTTCAACCGCGGCTTCGTCGATCTGCGCGAGCCGCTTGATGAGGCGATGGCCGGCAAGCTCGGCGCCGACGCGGCCACCAACGTCGCGGCGATCCGCACGACGATCGAGAATCTGCTGGCCGAGCACAAGGCCGACGACGAGAGTGCGATCCTCAAGCTCACCCTGCAGCGCCTCGCCGCCACGGCCGACATCGCGCTCGACCTGCATTGCGACGATCAGGCCGCGCTGCACATCTATTGCGGCCCTCGTCAGGTCGACGCCTTTGCCGACCTCGCCGCGCGACTCGGCGCGGCGGCATTGCTGACGGCCGAGGATTCCGGCGACACGCCGTTTGACGAGGCGCTGACGCGGCCGTGGTGGCGGCTGATCGAACACAACCCCGACAAGCCGATCCCCGCCGACGCGATGCTCTCCTGCACCGTGGAGCTGCGCGGCCGCGCCGACATCGACGACGCGATGGCCAAGCGCGACGCGGCAGCCATCTTCGACTGGCTCCAGGCGCAGGGCGCGATCGCCGGCAAGGCGCCGCCGACCCCGCCGCCAACCTGCCAGGCGACGCCGCTCGATGGCGTCGGCCCGGTGCGCACGCCACATGCCGGGTTATGGGTGCCCTGTGTCGAGCCGGGCAGCGCGGTCACCGCCGGCCAGATTGTCGGCTATCTGATCGATCCGATGCTGCCCGCCGACACCGGCCGGCTGGCGTTGAAGGCGCCGGTAACCGGCATGATGTTCGCGCGCATGCGGCCCGACCTCGCCAAGCCGGGTGACCGCGTCGCCAAGATCGCCAGCCCCACCTCGATCCCCGAGCGCCGCGGCAAGCTGCTGGGCGATCGCTGAGCGCTCACCACGGACGGCGATACAGCGCCAGCGCGCGCGCCGCACAGGGGTCGTCTTTCTCGCAAGCGGCGGTGAAGATCGTGCCGTCGGCGAGGATCTCGCCGGTGCTCACCGCGCGTTCGATGTGCAGGGCGACGCGACCATCGGCGGAGACGACCAGATCGTGGTCGCTACGGTCGGACAGCACGAAGGCGCCGTCATCGAGGCGCCGCCGTACTTCGGCGGCGCCGGGCAGCAAGGCGATGGAGCGTCGCCGGCCAAAGCGATCCTCGACCTCCAGCGGGCGGACCGTCTCCTCGCCCAGCGCGGCGGCCGAGCCATCCGCCAGGAACAGCAGACCGCCATGCCCCGCCGGCGTCTTCACGCTGCCGACCAGGCGCCCGCCCGCGTCGAAGCGCATGCGAAAGCCGCCGACATTGGCTGTGTCCGGCCACGCCATGACGACATGCACGCTGGCCTCGAAACCACCCGGCACCCCGCGCATCGACGTCACCTCGCCAGCCGAGGTGTGGCCCATCGTCTCCCACAGCTTCGTGCCGTCGAGACGGACCAGCGCGATCCACCACCGAAAAGGACCCGTGCCGAAGCCGCCATACACGACGAGCCGATCGTCTTCCAAGCGCAGGGCGCCATGGAGCTCGAACACCTCGCCCTCGATCGACTCCTTCATGCGCGGTCGGGCGATACCGCCCAGCGCGCGCAACATGCCGGCGGTCTCCTCGATCTCGACCATGCGGCCATAGAGTGCCGCCCGGCGGTTGTCGGCGGGCAGGAAGGTCGTTACCAGCAACGAGCGCCGCCCGCCGCCACCGACGACATACTGCGCGGCAAATCTCTCAAATCGGTCGGGCAGGCCAGGCACCGCCTGCCGCCACGACACGCGACCCTGGGCGTCGCGCCGCTCCAGCCACACATGCTGAGCTTCCAGCTCGCCACCGATGCCGGGCGGCGTCTCGCGCACCAGAATGATCAGCCCATCCTGGAGTCGGCGCAGAACCCTGACTTCGGCGACGACGAAGCCCTGACGCGCCTCGAGTGGCGCGCGCCACAACGCCGCGGCGGCCCATTCAGATCGTCCGATCAGACGCGGCGTGGGACGCGGCGGTGAGTCCTGCCCGGCGCCGGTCCGCGGCAGGGCCGCCACGATAGCGGCAGCCAGAAGATGGCGACGACGCAGGGGCATCGCCCCATCCTACACGCGATCAGCGCGGGCGGTCGAACAGCGACGGCGCCCGGGCCGCGCACACTCAGTAGATCGCGAACGGCACGTACCTGTCGGCGAGGCGCTTGAGGGTGCCGTCGGCCACGACCTCGGCCAAAGCCCTGTTGAAGGCGTCGCGCAGCTTGGCGTCGTCCTTGCGGAAGCCGATGCCGACGCCGTCGCCCAGGGTGCGGATATCCTTGACGTCCTGGCCGAAGAAGTCGCAGCAGGCGCCGTCCGCCGACTTCAGCCATTGCCACATCGACACCTTGTCGCCCAGCACGGCGTCGAGCTTGCCAGCGGCAAGCTCCTTACGCGCTTCATCGAGGGTCGGAAACGTCTTGACGCGGACGGCCTTGCGGAAGGTGCGCTCGAGATAGTCCGAGTAGACCGTGCCGCGCTGCACCCCCACCGACTTGCCGCGCAGGAGCACCGGCGCGCCATCGGGTCCCGCGACGCTCTTGGGCGCCACGAATGCGCCCGGCACCAGCATGTAGCGCTTGCCGAAGCCGACGTGGCGGCGGCGTTCCTGCGTCATGTCCATCGACGCCATGATCGCGTCGTAGCGCTTGTCGAGCAGGCCCGGCAGAATGTCGTCCCATGGCGCGGTGACGATGCGACATTCGATCTTGGCGCGCTTGCACAGCTCGTTGGCGAGGTCGACCTCGAAGCCTGCCGGCCGGCCCTGGGCGTCGAGCATATTGAAGGGCGGGAACTTGCCCTCCGTCACAACCGTGGCCTTCAGAGCCGGCGCCGGCGGCGGCTTCTGGCCCGGCTTGGCCTTCTGCGGCGGCGTGGCCGGCTTGGGCCGCGGCGGCGGCGGTGGCTGCGTCGTCGATCCCTGCTGCTGAGCCACGGCGGGGGGCGAACACGGCAGCGCCAGTGCGACGACAAGCGCCGTCACAACAGCGAGAAGCCCCGTCCGCACGCCGATCCGCATCGCGCTATTCTACAGCAAAGGAAATGGCAGGTGTTTGGCGGCCAGCCTCCTGATGGTGCCGTCGTCGCGCAGACCGGCCATCGCCTTCTCCACCAGCTCCTTCAGCTTGATGTCGGAGCGCAGCAGGAAGGCGACGCCCGGGCCGGTCGCGCCGACCTCGCGGATATCGGGCTTGGCCAGCTCGCAGCAGGCACCAGCCGGACCCGCCAGCCAGGTGGCGACCCGGCGCCGATCCATGAGAGCGCCATCGGCCTTGCCCGTCGACAACGCGGCCTGCACCTCGTCGGGTGTCTCCAGCTCGACGACGGTCGCCGTGCCGGCTTCCTTCAGCCAGCGCGCCCAGCGTGTCGAACGCTGCACGGCGATGCGCTTGTCCTTCAATCCGGCGACGCTAACCTCGAGCTTCGTGCCCTTGCGCACTGCGATCGCCAGCGGCACCCGGCCATAGGTGGCAGCGAAGACGCTGCGCTCGTCCGGCAGGCTGCCGGTCTCGATACCGCCGGCCGCGAGATCGGCCTTGCCGGCGGCGATGTCGCCGCGCAGCTCGTCCCAGTCGGCAGCCTCGACGATGCAATCCGCCCGCAGACGCGCGCATAGCGCCTGCAGTAGGTCGATGTCGAAGCCGGCCAAGCGGCCATCCGACGTACGGGCCGCGAAGTATGGCTCGGAGAGATCGACGATCACCCTGAGCTTCATCGTTTGCTGTGTCGGCGCCGGCGGTGGTGCCGGCGGCGTCTGCGGCGGCTTGACCTGCTGCGCCGGCGCGGCCGAGGCGAGGAAGACCAACAAGGCGGCGAGGATGAATCGCATCGTCAGGGCTCCCGCCGGGCGACAACGTTGACGAACATGGTCGGCAGATAGTCCCGCGACAGCGGGTAACGCTGGCCGGCTTGGTTCGCCAGCATGGCCCGGTTGGCCTCGTGGTCAAGCACGACCTGGAACAATCCCTGCTCGACGGCGCCGATCGCCGGCGAGACCTCCACCGTCTCGCCCCGGGTGACGCGATAGGCGATGTCGAGACCGGCCGCGCCGCCGGTATAGAACAGCGAGATCGGCCGCAAACCGTCGAACAGCAACATCGCGCCGGCGAAGGACATGCGCCAATAGTCGTCCGGCTCGGCATGATGCGCCCGCGCCCAGGCGACACGCAGGAACAGGTGCGCGCCGGGCGCCATCAGCCGCTGAAGCTGGTCGGCGACCCGCCACGGCGCCCTGGCGTGCTCCAGCAAGCGATCGCAGATGACGAGGTCGAAGGACGCCGCGTCGAGCGTTCGGTCCAGCTCGGCAGGATCGGCGCAGACCACGTCGACATTGGCGCCGGCGCAGCTATCCACGCCGGTGAACAGGGCACGCTTGCCGAACTTTTCCTCGATCAGGTGGCGCCAGTTATGTTCGCCTCGCTCCGCGGGATGCCGGCGGGCGCCGACCTGCAGGGCGCGAATCTTCTTCCTGCCCGTCGACGCCGCGACGGCGTCGAGCATCGTGGCGATCTCGCGCGTAGCGGCAGTGCCGACGATCCTGAGCTGCTCGGACGCGCCCATCGCCGGCCCCACCCTCAGTCGCGCACGATCAGGATATGCATGCGGCGCGGGCCGTGCGCGCCCAGCTCGAGCTGCTGCTCGACATCGGCGGTGCGCGAGGGACCGGTCACGGTGTTGACGGCGCGCGGCATCGTGCCTTCGCCATAGCGCGCGCGCAGACGGGCGAAGACCTCCTCGTAGGCGCCCACGACGTCGTCTTCGCGCAGGATCACGACATGAGTCTCGGGCAGCAGATTCAACGAGGTCGGATGATCGGGCCCCGAGGTGAAGATCAACGTGCCGGTCTCGGCGACGCCAGCGAAGGCACCGGTGATCGCCACGCGGTCGGCGTCGACCGGCAGGCCGCGGCGGATCTCCAGCATCGGCCGATCTTTCCAGCCGTAGCGATCGAGCGCCGGATCGGGGGCCATCACCGCGGCGGCCGGCAGGTTGCTGGCGGCGAGATAGTCGATGACCGCGCCGGCAACGGCGGCGCTCTCGACGCGCGCCACCGTGGCGTGGACCGCTTTCGCGCCCTCTTCGAACAAGTCGATCTGCTGCGCGCGCGGAATCTGCGAACGCCGCGGCACGATGTTGACGGGATGCTCGGCCAGGCGCGCCTCGGCGGCGGCGCGTGCCTCGCCCGAGAGCTCACCGCGGCGCAGGCCGCGCCGGATCGCTCCCAGCATCTGCTCGCGCGCGCTCACCGCGTCGCCCCACCGCGCGCCTTCCATTGCGCGTGGAAGGTGCCGCCGGCCTGTGGCGCCGGCATGTCGCGATGCTTCGTCCAGCCGCCGGCCAGCGGCAGCGCGTCGTAACGGCCCTCGGCGCGGCCGAACAGCGCCATGGCCCGATTGGCGATGCCGGTCGCGACGCGATAGAGCCTCGGCCGCTTGGCGAGGAAGGCCCACAGGCCGAGCGCCTTGCGCACGGTGGGCGGCGTCAGGTGGCGCTCGAACTCGCGCTCGCGCCAGTGGCGCATCAGCCTGGGCAGCGGAATGCGCACCGGGCAGACGCTCTCGCAGCGGCCGCAGAAGGTCGAGGCGTTGGGTAGGTCGCCCGCTTCCTCCAGCCCGAGCAGCTGCGGGTCGAGCACGGCGCCGATCGGGCCGGGATAGACCCAGCCATAGGCATGGCCGCCGATCGCGCCATAGACCGGGCAATGGTTCATGCAGGCGCCGCAGCGTATGCAACGCAACATATCCTGCATCTCCGTGCCCAACACGTTGCTGCGCCCGTTGTCGAGCAGCACCACGTGATAGGCCTCCGGCCCGTCGGGATCGCCTTTGCGCTTCGGCCCGGTGTTGAACGTGGTGTAGCTCGACCATTCCTGGCCTGTGGCCGAGCGCGCCAGCACGCGCAGCAGCGTAGCGGCGTCTTCCAGGGTCGGGATCACCTTCTCGATGCTGGCGATGACGATGTGCATCTTGGGCAGCGTGTTCGAGAGATCGGCGTTGCCCTCGTTGGTGACCAGCATGGAACTGCCGGTCTCGGCGACCAGGAAATTGGCGCCGGTGATGCCGACATCGGCCTCCTGGAACTTGCGGCGCAGAACCTCGCGCGCCTCGGCGACGAGGTCGTTGCGCTCGGTCAGGCGGCGCGTGAAGCCCAGCTTGGCGTGATGCTCGTGGAAGGTATCGGCGACCTGGTCCTTGGTCAGGTGCACCGCCGGCGCGATGATGTGGCTGGGCGGCTCCTGCCTGAGCTGGATGATGTACTCGCCGAGATCGGTCTCGATCGGCGCGATGCCGTGCGCCTCGAGATGCTCGTTGAGGCCGATCTCCTCGGCGATCATCGACTTCGACTTCGCCACCGTGCGGGCGTTGGCCTGACGGCAGAGCTCGAGCACGATGCGCCGCGCGTCCCCGGCGGTCGGCGCCCAATGCACATGGCCGCCCAGCGCCAGCACCTTCTGCTCGAAGCGCTCCAGGTAGAAGTCGAGATGCGCCAGCGCGTGGTTCTTGATGTCGCGCGCGCGATCGCGCAGCGCCTCGAATTCGGGCATGCGCTCGACGGCGCCACGGCGGCGCTCGACAAAGCCCACCTTCATGGTCGACAGCGATTGCTGCAGGTTGGCGTTCCGCAGCGCCTCGCCGACATTCGCCTTGAAGGCGTGCGCCGTCGATCTCACGGCGCGGGCTCGCCGATCGCCGATTCGTCGGCCATGCCGGCGACCACCTCGGCGACGTGCCGAACCTTCACCGCCCTGCCCTCGCGCGTGAGCTTGCCGGCCATGTTGAGCAGGCAGCCCATGTCGCCGGCCAGCAGGGTGTCGGCGCCGGTCGCGGCGATATCGGCGATCTTGTCTTCGAGCATCGCGTTGGAGATGTCGGGGTATTTGACGCAGAACGTGCCGCCGAAGCCGCAGCAGACCTCAGCACCCTTCATCTCGACCAGCTTCAGGCCCTCGACACCGGCGAGCAATCGGCGCGGCTGCGCCTTGACGCCCAGCTCGCGCAGGCCCGAGCAGGAGTCATGGTACGTCACCGTCGCGTCGCAGCGCGTCGCGACGGGTGTGACACCCAGCACATCGACCAGGAAGCTGGTGAGCTCGTGCGTGCGCGACGCCAGAGCCTCGGCCCGCGCCTTCATGTCGGGATCGTCGGCGAACAGCGCCGGATAGTGATGTGAGATCATGCCGCCGCAGGAACCGGACGGCGCCACGACGTAGTCGTAGCCCTCGAACGCCTCGATTACCCGGCGTGCGATGTCGGTCGCGTCGGCGCGATCGCCGGAATTGTAGGCGGGCTGGCCGCAGCAGGTCTGCGCCTCCGGCACGACGACGCGGCAGCCGGCATCCTCCAGCAGCTTCGCCGCGGCGAAACCGACCGCGGGGCGGAACATGTCGACGAGACAGGTGACGAACAGCGCGACATCGAGGCCAGCGCCCGGCCGTTGCGGATGACGCATCTGAGATCAGTTCTTCTTCGGCAGCAGCAGGAACATTCGCCCGCCGCTATTGAAGCGGCCGGCGATATCGCCGATGGCGTTGCCCGAGCCGAGGTAGATGTCACCCCGGCCAGGCCCCTTGATGTCGCCGCCGGTATCCTGGGCCACCATCAGGCGGCGATAGGGCGTCCTGGCCGCGCCGCCCGCGCCGGGCCGCATGGTGTCGACCCAAACCGGAATACCATAGGGCATGACCGCGGCGTCGATCGCCAGGCTGCGACCCGAGGTCAAGGTCACGCCTTGCGCGCCGACAGGACCAGCGCCTTTGGTGTCCTTGAAGAACACATAGCGCTCGTTGCGGCGCATCACGTCGCGCGACCGCTGCGGGTTGGCCTGCAGCCACTTGCGGATGCTCTGGGCGGTGACCTGATCCCTGGGGATCGCGCCCTCATCGGCCAGCACCTTGCCGATCGCCGTGTAGGGCCGGTTGTTGGTGCCGTCGAAGCCCAGGCGCAGCGAGCCGCCCTCGATGAGCGCGATCCGGCCGCCGCCCTGGATCTGCATTTCGAAGAGGCCAATGGGATCCTCGACCCAGGCGATCTCCAGGCCCTTGCCGCGTAGCGCGCCGTTCTCGATCTCGGCGCGCGTCAGGTACGGCTTGCCGGCCTGCAGGTCGGACGGCTTCTTGTGGATCGGGATGGTGAAGCGGCGCGACGGCGCCCTGCTGCCGCGCAAATCGGGTTCGTAGTAGGCCGTGTACTTGGGCTCGACACCCTGCCCGCCGACCGCGAAGGCCTGGAAATTCTGCTCGAAGAACGTCCGCGCGCCGCGCGCGTCGCGCACCTGCTCGGCCCCCTGGCAGACGCGCTTCCAGTCTTCGGCGGTGTTGCGCCGCTCGCCATTGTCGGCGGGGATACGCGTGTCGCCGCCCGCGGTCAGCCGCGGGCAGGAGCGGCGGAAGGCCGCAACGGCCTCGGCGAGGTTGTCGTCGCGCCAACCCGGCAGCTCGCTGAAGGCGACGCTGGCCAGGCTCGGCCGGATCGTGCGGTCACCGCTGGCGCCATCGCTGCCGGTGCAACCCGCCAACGCGACCAAGCCAAGGGCGCCGAACACCCAACGTGGAGCTGCGATTGCCAAAAGCTGTCTCCCGGACAGGGGCATCCCGGTTCGGACAATCACGGGACCGTCGACGATTCCACGTCGCGGCGCCGGATGGAACCCCGATTTCAGCCCTCGGTATCGGTGCCGACCAGCAGCCAATTCGGATTGTCGGAGCGGGTGTCGCGCGCGAAGGTCCACAGGTCGGTCACACGCTCGACCGCGTTGGGATTGCCATCAACCACAAGGCCGTCGGCGCCGCGGGTGACGTTGATCTGCTCGGTGACGAACCGCATGGTCACATGCGCCACGCTGCCGCGCAGCTCGGCGCGCACCAGCTCGGTCGAATCGAAGCCGATCAGGCTGGTTTCCAGCACCCGACCCTGGGTCTGGCGATCTTTCACCGCGGCCTCGAAGCTGGCGTAGGTCGCGTCGTCGAGCAGCGGCCGCAGGCTCGCCAGGTCGCCTTTGGCGAAGGCGCCGACGATCATCTCGAAGGCCGCGCGCGCGCCGTCGGCGAAGCCCTGGGGATCGAAGCTCCGATCGGCCTTGCGAATCGCCTCAATGCCGACGGCGGCGGCCGGGTCGATGCGCCCCTGGCCGGCCGATCGCGACGGCGCCGCCGGCTCGCCGTTGGGCCGCGGTAGCTGCACGACATTGCCGTTGTCGCGCCGCGCCTCCGGTGTAGGCGTGGGCGGCGAGAAAGGATCTTGCGCCGGCGGCCGCTCATTTCCCGTGCGGCGCCCCAGGACGGAACGCAGGCGCAACACCAGGAAGATCGCGACCAGGGCGATCAGGATGATTTCAATATGGCTGCCCATGGGAGACCTCGCCGGCCGTGACGTCCCGTGCTCGCCTTGGCCCCGACCTACATAAGCGGAGGCCCGCCAAAGGGCAAGACAAGCGGCGACCGGTCATGGTCGCGATCTGGCACCCCAAAAAGGGCGATCACGCGGCAAGGATCACGAGATCGAGGGGCGCAGCCACCCCGCCCACCGCGCGGTTCGCGCGCCGTTCGGCCGGCGCGGGCGGAACATAGCCCTGCGCCAGGGCGAGTTCGTAGGTGGCGACATCGGTCAGCGCCGGCACCGCCTCATCCTTGGTGTGCTTCTCGAGCTTGGCGGCGAGGTTCACCGCGTCGCCGATCACCGTGTATTCCAGCCGGTCGCCGTCGCCCACCGCGCCGAACACGACGCGGCCCGAGGCGATGGCGAGGCCGACGCGCACCTGCGGCAGCCCGGCCGCCATGCGCTCGGCGTCCCAGGCGGCGACTGCCGCCAGCACGGCGTCGGCGGCGCGCAAGGCGTCGGCGGCGTAGGTCTCGGTCGGCCGCGCCGCGCCGAAGGACGACAGGATGCCGTCACCCAGGAACTTGTCGATGCTGCCGCCCGCCGCGAGGATGGCCGGGCAGACGCGGCCCTGATACTCCTGCAGAAGCCGCATCACCGCGTCGGGCTCCATCGTCGCCGTCAGCCGGGTGAAACCGCGCAGGTCGGTGGTCAGGATAGCCGCGTCGCGCAACTCGCCCTCGCCCGGCGCGATCACCATCTCGCTGCGGCGGATGCGCTCGGCCACCTCGGGCGCCAGGAAGCGTGACAGATCGTGCGCGGCGATTTGCTCGGTGGCGGCGCGGATCAGCAGACGACGGGCGCGCGAGATCGCCAGAGCCAGCACCAGGGTCACGACAGCGATCGTCACGAGGCGATCGATCTCGGCGCCGTAAAGGATAAAGTCGGTGCGAACGTACTGGACGAAATCGCCCGTGCGACACGGATGGGCCGCGCAGCCTGGCGGGCGACCGACGTCATAACCCCACATCTCGGTGACGCCAGCCGCGAAGGCCACCAGAAGCAGCCAGCCCAGCGCCGCCATGGCACCGGCGAAGAGCACGAAACGCGCCTCGAAGCGCAAGGCGCGCAGGGCGATGAAGATGAAGACATAGGCGAAGGTCGGCGCCTTGAGAGAGAAACCCGGCGGCTGCCCGTACTTGAGATGGAAGCTCCAGATCACCGTCATCAGCAGCGCCATGTCGAGCACGACGGACGCGTACAGCATCCATGGCCGCAACAAGTGGCCCAGCGCGAGGCCCAGCCGGATCAGGGTAAGCGTCGCGTAGAGCGCCAGAATCCCGTCGATCAGGTCGACGCCCCTGATGATGTCGACGTCCTGCAGGCTGCCCTGCGCCATGGGCGCTGCGTGGTAGAGCACGGCGAAGAACAACGCCGCGAGCAGCTGTGCGACGCTGACCAGGATCTCGCTGCGTTCCTGCTGCGACTGGATCCGCACCAGCACGCGCGCCGGTGGCGCGCGATCGCCGCCGTCGAACAGCCAGTTCAGCACCACCCTCATCGCCCCAGTCTACGCGCATCGCCCTTCACGCGGGATCGCATCATCGATAGCCGCGCGCTATGGCAGCTTGCGCAGCCACAGGCTGGTCGACCAGCCCTGGGGATGGCGCGGCAAGCGCGCCGCCACGCTTCGCCCAACACGCCCGGCAAGGCGCGTCGCGGCGTAGGGCGACGAGAACATCGCCTCGTAGGCACCCGACAGCAGCAGCGGGATCACACCCTGCTGCTCATTGTAGTTCCGCCACGCCCAGACCGGCGGGTAGTCGTCGGGCAGGGCGATGTCGTGGATGTGCACCAGGACGTCGGGCGGCAGCATCGGCAGGATGCGGCCGAACAGCAGGTCGACGTCGCTGCCCGGCATCAGGATATGGCTCGAATCGATAAACAGCAGGTCGCCGGCACGCAGCGCGGCGAACACCCGGGGATCGGCGTCGTGAACGGTGCGCGGCACGACGGTGACCCGCGGCAGGCGGGCGATGTCGGCGCGCGGCGCCGGGTCGATCGCGGTGATCGCGCCCTCGCCGAGCGCCGCCGCGAGAAAGCGCGTCGAATGGCCGGAGCCGACCTCGACGATGCGCGCGGGCGCGCGCTGGCGCACCAGGGCGAAGGCCGCGCAGGCGTCGAGCGTCGGGAACCAGGCTTGGTCGAAGCGCGGCGCCGGGCCCGTCCAATCGGCCGGCATGTCCCTGCGGGCGATCGCCTCGAGCGCCGGGCCGGTGGCGTCGATCAGGTCGAGCACCGCCTCGAACGAGGCGTGGCGGGCGGCGAACAGCGTCTCGATCGCCGCGTAGGGCGGCGATCCGCCGCTGGCCGGCAGGGTCGCAGCATAGCGGTAGGGAATGAACCAGCCGCGGCGTTGAAGGCCCAGGAGAGTCGGCAGGCCCAGTCGCAGGCGGCGCCAGAACATCAGGGCGCCAGGGTCATGCCTTCGCGCGCCGCCACGATGCGCGGCAGGCCGGCCGGAGTCGTGCCCGGCCGCGCCGCCGTCGCCTCGGCGACGATGCGGTCCATCATGTCGTCGTCATGCGAGGGATCGTGGTGGAAAATCACCAGGGTGGCGATATCGGCGGCGTCGGCGATGCGCATGCCTTCCTGCCAGGTGGAGTGGCCCCAGCCCCGGTAGCGCGAATACTCTTCGTCGGTATAGCTGCTGTCGTAGATCATGATGTCGGCGCCGCGGCAGAGCTCGACGATGTTGGCGTCGCGCTCGCCCCGCCGATGCTCGGTATCGGTGATGTAGCAGATCGACTTGCCGGCGTGCTCGACGCGATAGCCGGTGGCACCGTTGGGGTGGTTGAGCGCGGTGGTGCGCACGGTGATGCCGGCCGCCGGCCGCAGCGTGTCGCCGCAGACAAAGTCGCGGAACTCGATCTTGGCCGCGAAGATGTCCAGGGTGACGGGGTAGAGCGGCGCGGCCATGGCGTGGCGCACGACCTGCTCCAGGGTGAGGTCGGGCGCGAGGTGGCCCGCCGACAGACGCACTTTGTGGTTCTTGCGCGCCAGCGGCGCGAAGAAGCTCAGGCCCACGATGTGGTCGAGATGTGTATGGGTGAAGAAGATTTCGCTCTCGGTGGTATCGCCCGCCTCGCAGATACGGTTGCCCAGCTTGCGGATACCGGTGCCGGCGTCGAAGATCAGGCGGCGGCCGCCGGCCATGACTTCCAGACACGACGTGTTGCCGCCGTAGCGCACGTATTCGGGGCCGGCGCAGGCGATCGAGCCGCGCACACCCCAGAACGTCACCGACAGATCCGACAAGCCACGTCTCCTCGAGACCTCGGCGGCAGAGCACCACCGGTCTCCCCGATCGTCAATTCACTTCGATCAGCAGCTTGCCGGTATTCTCGCCGCGATAGAGCATGGCGATGGCGTCGGGCGCCGCCTCGAAACCGCGCAGGATGTGCTCGCTGTAGCGCAGCCGACCGTCGCGCACCCAGCCGGCAAGGTCGCGCACCGCTTCGTCGTAGCGGTCCATCCAGTCGAACAGCAGGAAGCCTTCCATGCGCGCCCGCTTGACCAGAAGATGACGCTCGACGCGCGGGCCCGACGGCCAGGGATCCCAGTTGACGATCGAGGCGGTGCCGCAGACCACCACGCGTGCGCGCAGCGCCAGGCGCGGCCAGATCGTCTCGGAGATGCGGCCGCTTGTATTGTCGAAATACACATCGATGCCGTTGGGGCAGGCCGTGTCCAGCGCCGCCGCCAGGTCGCCGTCGCGATAGTCGATCGCGGCGTCGAAGCCGAATTCCTCCAGGCATTGGCGGACCTTTTCCGCGCCGCCGGCGATGCCAACCGTGCGGCAGCCTTTCAGCTTGGCGATCTGGCCCACCGCCGAGCCGACCGAGCCGGCCGCGGTCGAGACCACGACGGTGTCGCCCGGCTTGGGCAGGCCGACGCCGAGCAGGCCCCAATAGGCGGTGACGCCGTTGGTGCCCAGCACGCCCAGCGCCGTTGATTCGGGCAGGTCGCGATCGGCGACGCGTCGCGCCACGCCGGCGTCGACCACGGCGTAACGCTGCCAGCCGAACAGACCAGCGACCCGCTCGCCCACCGCGAAGGCGGCGGCCCGCGACGCCACGACCTCGCCCACACCGAAACCGCGCATCACGTCGCCCACCGGCACGGGTGGCGAGTAGTTCGGCGCCGCGTTGACCCAGCCGCGCATCGCCGGCTCGACGGCCACGAAGCGGTTGGCGACCAGGATCTGGCCGGGCGCCAGCTCCGGGACGGGTGCCGTCGTGATCGTGAAATGTTCCGCCTGCGGCACGCCGACCGGCCGGGAGGCCAGGACCACCTGGCGGTTCTCCAGATTGCGCATGCTCTTCCTCCGTTCGGAACCGCCCGCTCAGCCGCGTTGCGGCGTTGGCCAACGGGGCGCATTATCTCCCGAGGGGTGGACGACTGTCCGCCATATCGGCCGCCGCCATGCGGCCGCAATCGGGCGACAGTCTAGGGGGCAAGATGCAACGTATCGCGACAGTGCAAGGCCGGCCCCCCGAGGCAATGATGAAGACCGCGAAGTTCGGCATCGGACACGTGGTCAAGCATCGCGTGTACCCGTTCCGCGGCGTCATCTTCGACGTCGATCCGGTGTTCGCCAATACCGAGGAATGGCTGATGTCGATCCCGGAGGAAGTGCGTCCCCGGCGCGACCAGCCCTTCTACCATCTGCTGGCCGAGAACGCGAAAACCACCTATGTCGCCTATGTCTCGGAGCAGAACCTGCTGCCCGACGAGACCGGCAAGCCGGTGGGCCATCCGCAGATCGCCGAGCTATTCGCCGGCTTCCACGGCTCGTTCTACGCGCCGCGCCACATCAAGGCGCACTGACGGCGCCCTTGGGCCTCAAGCCCCCCCCAGGGCCTCAAGCCGATGTGACTCGGTGACCGGCTGGCGCCGGTTCATCCTCCGCGCTTCGGAGGGATCCAGCCATGCCGTCGTCTTTGCCGCGTCGCCTGACGCTCGCGCTCGCCCTGTCGTTTGCCAGTGTCGTCGGCGCGGCGGCGCAGGAGCACCCGGTGTTCAACACCAAGGTCGAGCCTCCCCAGGCGCCGGTGCTGCGCGAGATGTTGCAGCGCGGCGGCTTGGTGATCTTCTTCCGCCACGCCGCGACGCCGGACTATCAGGAACCCAGCCCGATCGACTTCAGCTCCTGCGAGCGGCAGCGCAACCTCAACGGGCTGGGCCGCGCCCAGGCGGTGATGATCGGCGAGGCGATCCGCGAGCTGGAGATCGCCGTCGCCGAGGTGCTGGCGAGCCCGTTCTGCCGCACCATGGACACCGCGCGCCTGGCCTTCGGCCGCGTCGCGCCCGACGAGGCGGTGCGCGGCGACAAGGATAAGCTGCCGGCTTTCCAGCGCCTGCTGTCGAGCCCGCCGGCGCCGGGGACCAACCGCGTGCTGGTCGGTCACGGCGGCGCCGCCGGCCTGCTGGGCGACGAGTTCCTGCGCGAAGGCGAGGCGATGGTCGTGCGCCCCGATGGCGACAACAAGTTCACCATGATCGCGCGCGTGCGCGCCGAGAGCTGGATGCAGTTCCTCGAACGGCATCGCCAGCCGCCGCCGGGCACCCCGCGCGCCGGCCAGTAGCCGCGCCGCGCTGGACAACGCCGTAGCCGCTCCGCATCTTGGCCGCGGGTGTGCGACGGAGAGAAACGAATGACCGGGATGTGGGCGGCCATCATCGCCGCCATGATCATGGCCAGTGGCGCGGGCGCGGCCCAGGCGCAGATGCCGGCCGAATGGCCCAGGGCGGCCGGCGCCGTGCTCGACGCCATCGAGAAGGGAACACCACTGGAGGGCCGGCCGCGCGCCAACAACCTTTACTGGCGCGGCTGGGACACGGCGCGCAAATGGCGCCTTGCCAACAACAACAACACCGAGATCATCTTCGCCGAGTATCTGTCGTGGGTGCAGATCTGCCGCATGATGGGCTGCGAGGGCGACACGGTGGGCGGCAAGCCCTATCGCACCGCCGCGGCCGAGGTCAGGGCCGAGAAGGCGCGCAGCGGCGGACAGGATCCGGTCGTCGAGGCCGCCTATCGCTGGACCGAAAGCTTCGGTGAGCAGGCGACCGGCGCCTCGGCCAAGGCGGCCAAGGCCAACGCCCAGCTCTGGGGCAAGAACCGCGACGAGGTCGCGGGCGATTTCGCGACAACCAACATTTTCGTCCTCGGCTGGCTCGTGGCCCAGCAGCAACCGTCGATCGAGGGCAAGGTCGATACCTTGGCGCGCTTCGGCCTGTTCGCGCATGGCGTGGGCTGGATCGGCGATCGCTGCCTCGACATCCGCCGCGTCGCAGCCGTGCTCGATGGCGAGCCCAAGGTCGAGGCCTGCAAGTAGCGACCGCGCCAAACGATAAGGGCGGCGGGATCGCTCCCGCCGCCCTTTGCGCGTCCGCGCAGGACGATTACTGCGCCGCGATCTGCTCGGCGACGAAGCGCTTCTTGTCGAACTCATCGGCGACCTTGAGGTCGTTGTCGAGGATCGCCGTGGCGTCGATCTTGGCGTACTCCATGACGTTCATGTCGTTGAGCGCCTTCTGCACCTTCTCGCCCCACAGGCCGATATCCTTGAGGATCGGCACGACGCGGGTGAACAGGCGGGTACGGAAAGCCTGCATGACACCGGAGTTGTAGGCGTATTCCATCAGCTTATCGACCGGCAGGCCGGAGCGCATCCAGACCTCGCCCTGGTTGAAACGGTCGCGCATGAAGTACAGCGCCTCGACGCAGAACTCCTCGCGCTCGGCGCGCTCGGCGTCGGTCAGGTGCGGATAGAACTCGCGCAGCGCCAGCCGGCCGAAGGTGACGTGACGCGCCTCGTCCTGCATGACGTAGGCGTTGACCGAGCTGGCGAGGTTGTTCTTGGCGGTGTCGCGGATGCGCTGAAAGGCGGCCAGCGCCAGGCCCTCGATCAGCACCTGCATGCCGAGATAGGTGAAGTCCCAGCGCTTGTCGGTCAGCGTCTGCTCCAGCAGGCTCTTCAGCGACGGCGTGATCGGATACGCCATCTTGAACTTCTCGTGGATAAGCCGCTTGTAGCTCTCGACGTGGCGCGCCTCGTCCATCACCTGCGTCGCGGCGTAGAACTTGGCGTTCATGTCGGGGACGGTGTTGACGATCTTGGCGGTGGCGATCAGCGCGCCCTGCTCGCCGTGCATGAACTGGCAAATCGAGTGCGACTGCAGGTTCCAGCGCAGGTCGATCTTCTCCTTCTCGGTCATCTTGTCCCAGAAGGGCGAGCCGTAGATCGGGATGGTCTCGTCGGACATGCCCATCGGGTTGTCCTCGAACAGCTCCTGCGACCAGTCGAGACGGGTCGAGGCGTCCCACTGCTGCTGCTTGCCCTTCTCGTAGAGGTTCAAGAGCTCGGCGCTGCCGTCCTCGTACTCCCAGGTGAAGTTCATCTCGGTCTTGCCGTCGAACTTCCACTCGGTGATGTCGACGGGCAGCTGGTAGATTCGGGTGCTCGACATGTCCTGCTCCGGGTTCTTCAGGGCACGAAAGATGACGCAACGTTCATTTTTCTGGCCGGACGGTACCACACTGCGCTAGACGAGTCAGGGAAAATTCCGCAGGACACCGTCCATGCCGTACTACCCGCTCAAGATCGCCCAGATCATCCAGGAGACGCCGGACGCGCGCTCCTTCGTGCTCGAGGTCCCGCCCGACCTCAGCGAGCGCTTCCGCTACAAGGCAGGCCAGTTCCTGACCTTCCGGGTGGCCCATCCCGAGGGCGAGGTCGCGCGCTGCTATTCGCTCAGCAGTTCGCCGCAGACCGACGCGCGGCCCAAGGTCACGGTCAAGCGCGTGGTCGGTGGCCGCGGCTCGAACTGGTTCAACGACACGCTGACGGAAGGCGCCACGATCGACGTGATGCCGCCGGCCGGCCGCTTCCTGCTGGTCGACGGCGCCGCGCCGATCCTGCTGTTCGCCGGCGGCAGCGGCATCACCCCCGTGCTGTCGCTGATCAAGAGCGCGCTCGTGACGACCCAGCGCCGCATCAGGCTGTTCTACGCCAATCGCGACCAGCCCTCGATCATCTTCCGCGCCGAGCTCGAGGCGCTGAGCGCCGGCCATCCCGGCCGGCTCGACGTGATCCATCATCTCGACACCGAGCACGGGCTGACCAGCGCGGCCAAGATCGAGGCGGCGATGGCCGACGGCTTCGACGCCGGCGCCGCCTATCTCTGTGGTCCCGGCCCGTTCATGACTCTGGTCGAGGACACGCTGCTGAAGCGCGGCATGGCGCGCGAGCGGGTGATCATCGAGCGCTTCGAGGCATCGGCCAACGCCGCGGTGCCGATCCCCGACAGCGACGACAAGGTCGTGCCCGACAGCATCACGATCCGGCTGGAGGGCAAGACCCACACCGTGCCCTACCAGAAGGGGCAGACCATTCTGCAGGCGGCACGCGCCGCCGGCCTGTCGCCCAACTCGGCCTGCGAGGAAGGCTTCTGTGCCTCGTGCGCGGCCAAGCGCGTCAAGGGCGAGATCATGCTGAAGGCCAACGACATCTACACCCAGGAAGACCTCGACAACGGCTGGGTGCTGACTTGCCAGGGCCTCGCCTTCGGCCGCGAGGTCGAGATCAACTACGACGTGGTGTGACGCGACCTCGGGCGGACGCGCGGCTACCGGACCTGCCGTCAAGCGCCGGGCAGCCGTCCGATGCCGGCTGCCCACGCTTCGAGACGACCGTTTGGCGGCCGCATCGGCGTATGGGCGGAACGTCGCGTGCATGGCGGCGCTATCGCCGATTGCTATGGTTTTCCATGGGGCGAGCGCTCCGGCGCGGTCGGCGCCGCACGCGCCTTGTCGAGGTGCCGCACGAGCCATCACTTCTATTGTTTTCTATGGTCGGGAGCATTTTCACCGGCCGCGCGGCGCTCCTCGGAGCGCTTCCGCTCCCGAGCCTCAATCCCCAGCTGCGGCCGTCCCGGCCACAGCGTCACCCGTTGCTCTTGTTTTCTATGGGTGCGGACCTTCAGTCCGATGATCCCCGCGCGCCGCGCCTGAGCGGCCTTCTCCAGACCGGAGCGCATTTGCTCAACGACGGCGACCTCCAGCGCCTGCGCCAGACGCTGACGGCCGACGGCAATGGCGGCCGCGATGTGCGGCCGCGCCAGCAGCCGAGACGCGCAAGGCTGCGCACTGCGCCTCGAATATCCGGCACGGACATACGCCTGGGTGGCGTTGCCATCCCTGAGGTACTCGTGGACGAAACGCTGGTGGCGGATCGTGAGGGGAGCGGCGGACATGATCGGTCTCCGGATATCTGTTGGACCGATTTTACGAGCGCGCCGCACCCGCTCCTATTTCCGCCGCTACGAACGACGCTCCTTCTCATTTTCTCGAAGAAAATCAGGCCTGTAGGCAGCTCTGGGTGAGGTGGCGCCGCGCGCTGACGAGGCCGTCGAGCGGCGGCATCGCGAAAAACTGTCGTGCCGCTCAGCAAGCTTATGCGAGTCACTCTCGCGCCTACTTCCCGTTCGCCGCCTTCTCCAGCTGGGTGGCGCCGATCAGGACGCCTTGCTCATCAGCACCTGGTCGATGCGGCGGTTGTCCATGTCGACGACCTCGATCCGCCAGCCGTCGACCACCACCACGTCGGCGACGGCGGGCACCCGGCGCAGCTCGTGCAGCACCAACCCGGCAACCGTGTGGTAGGGCCGTTCGGCCGGCAGCCGCAGGCCCATGGTATCGCGCAGCGTGTCGACCGGCAGGGCGCCGGCGACGAGGAACGAGCCGTCCTCGCGACGCACCACCATGGGGTCGTCCTCGGCCTCGCCGACGGCGTGCTCGCCGCGGATAGCCTTGAGCGCGTCGGCGCGCGTGACGATGCCCTCGCAGTGGCCGTACTCGTCGAGCACCAGGCCGAAGCCGTTGCCGGATTCGTACAGGCGATCCAGGGCCTGCAGGGCGTTGAGCGTATCGGGTAGCACCACGGGGTGCTTCAGCAGCGCGCGGATCGGCGTGCCGCGGCCGTCGAGCCGGTCCTGCAGCAGGTGGCGCGCGCGCAGCACACCGACAACGTGGTCGGGATTGTCCTCGCAGGCCAGCAGCCAGGTGCGGTCGGAAGCGCGGATCTTGGCGATGATCTCCTGGTCAGGCGCGTTGATGTCGATCCACTCGATGTCGGGCCGGGGCGTCATGATCGCGCGCACGCCGCGATCGGCCAGGCGCATCACGCCGGAGATCATGCGCCGTTCGCCCGGCTTGACGATGCCGGCCGTCTCCGCCTCCGCGACCATGGCGCGGATCTCGTCCTCGGTGACGTGCTTCTCGTCGTCGCGGCCGGGGCCGAAGGCGCGCAACAACAATCTCGAGGAGACGTTGAGCAGGACGACGACCGGCGTGGCGATGCGCGAGAGCGCCGACATCGGCCCGGCGACGACCACGGCGATGCGCTCGGGCGAGCGCAGCGCCAGCTGCTTGGGCACCAGCTCGCCGATCACCACGGAGAGGTAGGTGACGAGGGCGACGACGACGCCGAAGCCGACGGGCTCCGCCCAGGCGGGCCGCATGCCGCGCGCCGCCAGCAGCTCGCCGAGCGTGCCGCCCAAGGTCGCGCCGGAGAAGGCGCCGGCCAGGATGCCGATGAGGGTGATGCCGATCTGAACGGTCGAAAGGAAGCGGCCGGGATCGTCGGCCAGCGCCAGGGCGGTGCGCGCGCCGCGGCTGCCGGCATCGGCCAGCGCCTGGAGCCGGCCGCGCCGCGAGGAGATCACCGCCAGCTCCGAAAGCGAAAACACCCCGTTGAGCGCGATCAGCGCCACGGTGATGAGAAGATCGACCATGTCAGGCTGGACTCACGCATGCGCGGGGGTCGCGATCAAGCCCCGCCTACTGGTACGGATCCGCCGCGTCGCGCAGGCCGTCGCCGAAGAACTGGAAGGCCAGGATCACCAGGATCACCGGCACCACCGGCAGCATCAGCCACCAGTTCACCGCCACCACGTTGATGTCCGTCGCGTCGTTGAGCAGCACGCCCCACGACACCAGCGGCGGCCGCAGGCCCAGGCCGAGGAAGGACAGCGCCGTCTCGGCCAGGATCATCGAGGGGATGCTGAGCGTCGCCGAGGCGATCAGGTGGCTCATGAAGCTCGGCAGCAGATGCCGGCCGATGATGCGCTTGGGGCTGGCGCCCATCAGCAGCGCCGCGGTGGCGAAATCCTCCTCGCGCAGGCTGAGCAGCTTCGAGCGCACGGCGCGCGCCAGGCCGGGCCAGTCGAGCAGCGCCAGGATGATGGTGATGCCGAAATACACCAGCAGCGGCGACCAGGCGACGGGCAGCGCGGCGCTCAGCGCCAGCCACAAGGGCAAATGCGGGAAGCTCTTGATGATCTCGATGACCCGTTGGACGACGTTATCGATCCAGCCGCCGTAATAGCCGGCGACGCCACCGATCACGAGCCCGAGAATGAAGCTGAGCGTCACGCCGAACAGGCCGACGGTGAGCGAGACACGCGCCGAGTAGACGATGCGGCTGAACATGTCGCGGCCCAGCCGGTCGGTGCCGAGCAGGAAGAACGTGCCACCCTCGGCCGGACAGACGAAGTGGAAACGGCCGGGAATGAAGCCCCAGAACTCGTATGCCTCGCCGAGGCAGAAGAAGCGCAGCTTCTCGACCTTGCTGGTGTCCTCGGTATACACGCGCCGCAGGGTGTCGGGATCGCGCTCCATCTTGTAGCCGTAGACGAAGGGTCCGACGAACTTGCCCTCGTGGAACAGATGGATGCCCTGGGGCGGCGCGAAAATGCTCTTGGTGTGGCGCGTCTGCAGATCGTAGGGCGCGATGAACTCGCTGATCAGCGTCGTGAAGTACATGAACAGCAGGAAGAAGCCGCAGACGACAGCCGGCTTGTGGCGGCGCAGGCGCCACCACATCAGCTGCCACTGGTTGGCCATGTAGAAGCGTTCCTGCTCCGCCGTCAGCCGGTCGGAGACATACGGATCCCACGGCTCCTTGGAGACGAAATGCTTGGGCTTGTCGGCCGGCGCGTCGGTCATGGCTGCCGCCCCGCTGTCATCCTCGGGGCCGTCCGCGGCCCCTGTAGCGCAGCGAGGGATCCAGGAACCATCATGGATTCCTCGCTGCGCTCGGAATGACAGAGTGATGTGAGCGGCATCACAGGACTTACCGCGTGGCGCCGCCCTGCAGGCGGATGCGCGGATCGAGCGCGGCCAGCAGGAGGTCGGAGATCAGGGTGCCGATCACCGTGAGCACGGCGACGAACAGCAGGAAGGTCGCGGCCAGGTTCACATCCTGGCTTTTCAGTGCCTCCAGCAGCATCGGCCCGGTCGTGGGCAGCGACAGCACCACCGAGACGATCACCGAGCCCGAGATGACCTCGGGCAGGATCGTGCCGATATCGGCGATGAACGGGTTGAGCGCATGGCGCAGCGGATACTTGATCAAGAGCTTCATCGGCGGCAGGCCCTTGGCGCGGCCGGTCACGACGTATTGCTTCTGCAGTTCGTCGAGCAGGTTGGCGCGCAGGCGGCGGATCATGCCGGCGGTGCCGGCGGTGCCGATGACGACGACGGGGATGATCAGATGCTCGAGAACCGAGCGGAATTTTCCCCAGCTCCAGGGCTGGTCGACATACTGCGGATCCATCAGGCCGCCGACCGAGACGCCGAAATAGACCTTGCCGATGTAGAGCAGCACCAGGGCGAGCAGGAAGTTGGGCGTCGCCAGGCCGATAAAGCCGATGAAGGACGCGATGTAGTCGCCCGCCTGATACTGATGCGTGGCCGCGTACACGCCGATGATGAACGACACAACCCAGATGAAGATGATGGTGGCGCTTTCCATGACGATGGTCAGCAGCATGCGCTCGCCGATCAGCTTCGACACCGGGATCTGGTCTTGGCACGACAGGCCGAAATCCCACGAAAAGATGCCCTTCACCCAATCCAGATACTGCGCCCAAACCGGCTGGTCGAGCCCATAGAGCCTGCGGATCTCCTCGGCCTTGCGCGCCGCGTTGGGATCGCCCCGCGCCATCAGCTCGTCGATGATCGTCGTGACGCAATCGCCCGGCGGCAGGTTGATGATGAAGAAAACCAGCGCGCTGATGACCACCAGCGTCGGGATCATGATCAGGAAGCGCTTGACGACGTAGGACAGCATGTCTCAGCGGCCTTCCGACGGGGTCGAACCGGGCGGCTCGAGCGCGAGCGGGCGCACGATCGGATGAAGACCGGTGCGTCCCGTGCGCCAGTCTTTCAGCTCCTCCGCCGAGGCCGGCTTATCGTCGGGCGCGGCGTGCATCCATTCGACGGCGAAGAACGCCGCGCCAACGCAGCCGTAGAGCAGCAGCACCGCCATGACGAAGCGGTAGTCCCAGTCGCGCGAGCGCCGCCGCCGCTCCTTCTCGAGGTGGCGCATGTCGTGGATGGCGAAGCGCGGCGGAATGCTCATCGCGCGCCATCCAGCCAGAACGAGTCGATCCGGTACATCCCGAAATGCGCGCCCGGGATCCAGTTGTAGACTCCCTTGTCCGGCACGTTGCGCAGACGCGGGCTCATCACCACCGGCTGCTGAACGCCCGACACGATGCCGATCGTGAACACAAAATCAGCATGCAGCTGTAACAGCTCCTGCCAGATCTTCTCCTGCTCCTTGGGATCGGTCGAGGTCTCCCACTTACCCGCCAACTCGTTCATGCGTTGGACGCTTTGCAGGTCGATGGGCTCGCCTGACTTGCCATACGTGTCTCGGTACTGGCCCCAGGCCGAGCACCACCTCGTGGGCTGCGTCAGGCAGGCGAACTCGGCCGGGTTGGAGGTCGCGCTGGCCACGCCATTCTCGAATCCATTGTCGACCGTCATCTGCGTCTCGCCGCTATAGAGCCGGGCGCGTAAATCCTGACGATCGCGGGCGCGCACGTGCAACTTGATGCCGACCCGCTTCCAGGTATCGGCGACCAGCTGCATCACGTCGGCCTCCTCGCTGGTCTGTCCGTCCATCTCCAGCAGGATGTGCAGCGGCCTGCCGTCGGGCAAGACGCGAAAGCCCTGATCGCCGCGCCTGCGGATGTTGCCGGTCTTGCCGTCGGGCAACTTGAGCTCGATCTTATCGAGCAGCCGGTTGGCCTCCCTGATGTCGAACTTGGCCCATTTGCTGGCGTATTCCGGCCGATAGAGCGGCGATTTCGGGCGCACCGTGTTCTGCGAGGGCTGCGCCAGGCCGACATAGAGCAGCTCGTTGATCTCGTCGCGATCGATCGCCATCGACAGAGCGCGGCGGAAATTGGGCTCGCGGAACAGCGCGCGATACACCGGATCCTTTACCGTGAGGTTGGGGAAGATGGCGATGTTGCTGCCCAACGCCGTGTCCCACAGCTTCACCTCGAAGCCGAACTTTTTCGCGCCCTGGCGCAGGAACGTGTAGTCCGAGAACTTGAGGTAGCGCGCCTGAAGATCGCTTTCGCCGGAACCGGCCTTGAGCGAGATCAGCTGGGCGCTGGCGATGTTCATCACGATGCGGTCGATATAGGGCAGTTGCGTGCCCTGGCCATCGACGCGGTGATAGTACGGGTTGCGCTCGAAGACGAAACGCTGCGACGGCGGCCGCGTCTTCATCACGAACGACTCGAGCGTCGGCAAGTCCGGATTCTCGTTGCGGTACATGTCGTCGAGACGGTTGTGCAGCGGCGCCCAACCGCGCGGGCCGGACTCCTTGAGCGTCTTCTCGAGGAACGCCGGATCGGCGTACTTCTTGTGGTACTTCTTGAGGTAGTGCGCCGGCCGGAAGATGAACAGCGGCGCCGGCCGGGCGAGCGATTCCAGAAAGCCCGGATTAGGTCGATGCCAAGTGTACTTGATCGTCGTGGCGTCGACTATTTCGACTTGCGGCGGCTTGCCGTCGACCATCATCTCGATCGACGGACCGACTGGCGACAGGTCCGCATTGTTGGCGACGTCCTCCCAGTAGTAGCGGAAGTCCTCCGTCGTGAACGGGTGGCCGTCCGACCACTTGTGCCCCGGCCGCAGCTTCAGGGTGAAGATGCGCCCTTCCTCGACGTTGACGCTCTCGAGGATGTCGGGCTTGAGCTCGAACTTGTGGTTGAAGCCCACCAGCCGGCTGTAGCCGTAGACCACCATCATGCGCACGTCGCGCGGCGTGGCCATCAGCATGGTGAGCTCGCCGCCTTGCTTGCCGGGGCCGTGCTTGCCGGCGAACTCGGTCACGACCAGCGGCGTCTTCGGCAGGCGCTGCTCGACCGGCGGCATCTGCCCGGCCTTCACCTTGTCGGCGAACAGCGCGGTTTCCTTCGGCGCCGTCTGCGCGGCGGCGGCGCCGGCCCACACGACGCATGCGAGGACGACAAGCACGAACTGGCGGATCCGATTCCTACCTTCCCCAGGAGGGGGAAGGTGGCGCGCGTCAGCGCGACGGATGGGGGATGTCGAAGACGAACGCGGGAGTCCGTCTTCAACATCCCCCTTCCGCCCTTCGGGCACCTTCCCCCTCCGGGGCAGGGGAATCGCATATGGAATTAGCGAGGTATTGCAAGGCGTTGGGAAAAGGATTCTTTGTGTGTCACCCGTCCTCTCCGGGAGACACCGATGCGCAAGTT
>JALHMM010000043.1 GCA_022844045.1 Reyranellaceae bacterium
CGTCGCGCTCGGTTCGCTCGATCGCCGCGCGCACGGCGGGCGCGGCGCCGACGACCGCCGCCTTGGCATTGGGCCGCCGCCCGGTGTATCCGGCGCGGCGATAGGCGGCGGCCGCGTTGCGGTCCCGGGCGAACTCCTCGACGAAGCGCCGCTGCATGGGGGTAAGGGCTTTGTAGTCCATCGCCATAGTGTGCCGAAGCCGACAACGCTCTGTCGATTTCCGCCGCTACGCGCGACGAATGGAGCGGAGAAGCCGCTGCGCCAGTGGCATTTCCTTCGCCGCTACAGTGGATATTCTCCCTTCCCCCCCCCCTCCGCGGGACGGTAGAAGAGCGTCCGAAGCGTGGTAGCGTGTCTGCCGACGAAGAGGAGATGCGTCGAATGGCGCTGCCGGTGCTGCATCATGCCTGGAAGTCGAGCGCCTCGCGGCGCGTGCGGCTGTGCCTGGCGGAGAAGGGCGTGCGGTTCGAGAGTGTCCTGGTCGACCTCACGCGCGGTGAGCACCATACGCCCGAGTACCTCAAGAAGAATCCACTCGGCGTGATCCCGCTGCTGGTGCTGGAGGATGGCCGCGCGCTGTTCGAGAGCGGCACGATCTGCGAGTACCTCGACGAGACGATTCCCGATCCGCCGCTGCGGCCCGAGGGCGCCTATGACCGCGCGACCATGCGCAACTGGATTCGCCATGTCGACGGGCTGATCGGCAACCTGATCATCTTCAACTGGAAGCACAGCATCGCCAAGGTCGCCTCGCAGTGGAGCGATGCCGAGCTGGCGGAGAAGCTCAGGAGCATCCCCAGCAAGGAGCGCCAGGAGGCGTGGCTGCGCGCGGCGCGCAAGCCCTATACCGAGGACGAGCAGGCCGAGGCGCGGCGCAAGCTGGTGGCGCTGCTCGATCGTATGGAGGAGATGCTGGGCAGCGGTGGTGGTTGGCTGATCGGCGGCCGCTACTCGATCGCCGATATCGCGGTGGTGCCCTTCGTCAAGCGCATCGAAGAGGAGATCGCGCCCGACGAAGTCTCTCAGGCGAAGCATCCCCGCGTGCACGACTGGTGGCAGCGCCTCCAGGCGCGGCCCGCGTTCAAGGTGGCAAGGATCGAGAGCTTCTATGATTGAATTCCTTCTCCCCGCGAAGGCGGGGAGAAGGTGCCGAGCGCTAGCGAGGCGGATGAGGGGCTTCCTCGCTCAACGACAACGATCGGTGTTGTCGGGACTCAGCGAAGCCCCTCATCCGCCCTTCGGGCACCTTCTCCCCGCCTTCGCGGGGAGAAGGAAGAGGAGGAAACACCCATGATCACGCGCTTCGACAGCTCCTATGTCGGCACGGTCGACCTGGAGAACTGCGGCTATCTCGGTACGCCGGTCAATGATCGCTGGTACACCAATCAGCAGCTCGCCGACGTGCTGCACAACGCGGTCGCCTACGCCAAGAAGATGGATAGGCTCGGCTACGACACGTTCTGGATGGCCGAGCATCACTTCCAGCCCGAGGGCACGGAGTGCATCCCCAATCTGCTGATGATGGCGATGCACCTGGTCAACCAGACGAAGAATCTCCGCATCGGCTGCGGTTTCAACGTCGTGCCGATGTGGCACCCGCTGCGCCTGGCCGAGGACTACGCCATGGCCGATATCCTGAGCGGCGGGCGTGTGATCTTCGGCGTCGCGCGCGGCTATCACACGCGCGAGGTCGAGAGCTTCGGCGCGCCGCTGATCGACCAGGAGTCCAATCGCGAGATGTTCGAGGAAGGCGTCGACGTCGTCTTCAAGGCGTTCAACGAGGAACGCTTTTCGCACAAGGGTCGCTTCTACACCATCCCGCCCGCGGTCGAGTATCGCGGCTATACGCTGAAGGACATCACCCTGGTGCCGCGGCCGCTGCGCCTGCCGGTCGAATGCTGGCAGCCGATCCAGAGCGGCTCGGACCGCGCCTTCGACTTCATGGCCAAGCACGGCATCTGTGGCGTGATCGGCGGCGGCTCGGCCGAGGGCGGCGCGGTCGAACGGCACATGAAGGGCTTCCAGGCCGCCTATGCGCGGCGCGGCGTGCGGATCGCGATGGGCGAGCGGCTGTCGCTGGGCTTCCAGTTCCACATCGCCGAGAGCCGCGAGGCGGCGATGAAGGTCGCCGGCAAGTACTACGAGGAGAACATGAAGATGTTCGGTGAGCTGCGCCTGGTGCGCGCGCTCACCGACGAGCAGATCGCCGCGATGCGCGATCCGGCTCTCGTGCCCAGCACCAAGCTGCCGCGCATCGAGGACGCGGTGAAGGCCGGCGGCTTCCTCGCCGGCACCGCCGCCGACATCATCGAGCAGCTCAAGGCGGTCGAAGCGCGCTACCCCGGCCTCGAACGCATCAGCTGCGCGATGCCGCTGGGCACGCCGCTGCCGATGGCGCTGGAGCAGCTCGAGCGATTCGCGAAGGAGGTGATCCCCGCCTTCCGCACCGCCCACGCCGCGGCCGCGGCGGATTGATCGAGGGCGCCATGGGGCAGTCGAGCGTAATGGGACGGCGCGGCGTCGTTCTGGCGATGGCGTCGCTGCCCGTCGCGGCGGCGGCGCAGCCCACCCGACGGCGCGTGGCGTATCTCAGTGGTGGCTCGATCGATTCGCGACGCCCGTTGCTCGACGCGCTGCTCGAGGGCCTGGCGGGCTTCGGTTACCAGCGCGAGCGCAACCTGGACTTCCTGCCCAAGGGCGCCGACGGCCGCTTCGATCGGCTGCCCGCCTTGGCTGCGGAAGTGGTCGCCTGGAATCCCGACGTGATCGTCGCGTCGACCACGCCTGGCGTGCTCGCGGCCAAGGCGGCGACGGCGCGCATTCCCATCGTCATGGCGGCGCAGGGCGATCCGCTTGGCCTAGGCATCGTCAAGAGCCTGGCGCGCCCTGAAGCCAACATCACGGGCATCTCCAATGCGACGGTCGAGCTCGTGGGCAAACGCCTGCAGCTCCTGAAGGAGCTACTGCCGCGCGCCCGGCGCTTCGCGGTCTTGATCAACCCGAACGACGAGAATGCCCCACGGCAGATGAACAACGCGACGGCGGCGGCGTCGGCGCTTAGCGTCGAGCTGGCGCCGGTCGTTGAGATCCGTAGCGTCGGCGACCTCGATGCCGGCTTCGCGCGGATCGCCGCCTCGGGCGCGGACGCCGCGTTCCGCATGGTCGATCCGCTGACGCCGATGATCCGGCCGATGATCCAACAGGCGGCGGAGCGGCATCGCGTGCCTGTCATGTACGCCTTCCGCGAGGACGTCGTGCAGGGTGGCCTGATCGGGTATGGCGCGAGCCAGGCGCAGCTTTACCGCCAGGCCGCGCGGCTGGTGCATCGCCTGCTTCAAGGTGCGACGCCAGCCGACCTGCCGGTCGAGATGCCGACGGTCTACGAGCTCGCGATCAATCTCGCCGCGGCGAAAGCGCTGGGCATCGCGGTGCCGCCGACGCTGCTCGCCGGCGCCACCGATGTGATCGAGTGATGGCGGAGGCGATCACGCCTCCTTGTACCAGTTCGCCAGATCCCAGGTGTTGTTGTCCCAACCGCCGGTCTCGCAGACCAGGCGGTGCGTCACGGCCGAAGCGCCGAGCCGCGCGACGACCGGGATCTCGACCTGGTTGTTGACGATCAGGTCGTTGAGCTTGATGAACAGCGACGCGCGCTTGATCGGGTCGAGCTCGAGCACGGCGGCCTTGTAGGTGTCGTCGTACTCTTTGTTCTGCCAGCGCGTGACGTTGCGGCCCTGCCACTTGTTCTCCCGCGTCGAGGCCTCCCACGACAGGCCGCAGCGCAGGAAGCGCTCGGGGTCGATGCCGGTGTTGGTGTTGTACATCTGCAGGTCGGCGTAGAACTTGGAGTAGGTGTCCGGGTTGGCCACGTCGGAGCCGAAGAACACCGAGGCCGTCACCGCCTTGATCTCGATGTCGATGCCGGCGCGCTGCGCCGCCTGCTTGACGATCGCCTGGGTCTTCTGGCGCGGCTGGTTGATCGAGGTCTGGTAGACAAGCTTGAGCTTCTTGCCGTCCTTCTCGCGGATGCCGTCGGCGCCCTTCTTCCAGCCGGCCTTCTCGAGCAGGTCGTTGGCCTTCTCGACGTTGAACTCGTAGGTCGCCGTCGAGGAGCGGAAGCGCTTCGGGTTGTTGACCATGTTGGGCGTGGCCACGCCGGTGCGGCCGTAGATGTGCTTCTCCACCGAGGCGCGGTCGACCAGCAGGGCCAGCGCCTGTCGCACGGCGGGGTCGGTGAGCAAGGGGTGCTTGGTCTTGACGCTCGAGCGTTCGCCGTCGACCTCGGTCCACGGATCGGTGTTGTTGACCTGGATGCGCTCGATGCCGCCGCCCTCCGACAGCACGACCTTGCCCTTGCCGCCCTTCTCCAGGCGCAGGAGCACGTCGTCCTCGACCTGCAGGTTCCAGGCGAAGTCGAACTCGCCGGTCTGCAGCACGGCGCGCGCCGCCGACACCGCGTCGCCGCCGCCCTTCATCTCGATCGAGTCGAAATGCGGCCGGTTGGGCTGGTGGTAATTGGGGTTCAGGACGCCGGAGACGAAGTCGCCCGGCTTGAACTCCTTGAACATGTAGGGGCCGGTGCCGACAGGCTTCAGGTTGGTCGGCGCCTCGCGCGATTTCGCGCCGGTGTAGTTGGCGAACAGGTGCTTGGGGATGATCATGCCGAAGGTGCCGACGAAGGCGTCGGCCCAGAACGGCGTCGGGTCCTTGAACTTCACCACCACGGTGTGGCTGTCGATCTTCTCGACCGTGTTTTCGGTGTAGCTGCCGCTGGTCACCGCGGAGGTCGCGGGGTCGCGCGCGTATTGCCAGTTGAACACCACATCGTCGGCGGTGAACGGCTTGCCGTCGTGCCAGGTCACGCCCTGCTTGAGCTTCCAGGTCACCGACTTGCCGTCGGCCGCCAAAGTGCCGTCCTCGCGGTTGGGCACCGAGGCGGCCAGGATCGGCCGCAGGTTGCCGTCGGAGTCCCACGCCGCCAGCGGCTCGTAGAACAGGCGCGAGCCGTCCTGGTCCTTCGTCCCGACGGCAAAATGCGGATTGAGCAGGGTCGGTCCCTGCCACCACAGCACCTTGAGCACGCCGCCGCCGCCACGCTTGGTCGGCTTGTAGACCGCGGCCCGCGTCTGGGCCATGGCGACACCGCCCAGCGCCAGCAGCTGCGTCGCCAACGGCGCGCCCAGGCCGACCGCCGCCATGCGGCGGATGAAGCTGCGGCGCGACATGCGGCCATCCCGCACGCGCCCGATCAGGTTACGCAGATCCTTATGGTCCATCGGATGCCCCCGTCCGAAAGTGAAGCCTTGTCCGTCACAACGCTCACATACGACCGTATGCAAGAAGCGGGCAAAGCCGCCTCAGAACTCCATCAGGTTATCGCGGAAGTGCTTGTGCGCATACCCCTTCCGCACCAGGCCGCGGCGCTGCAGCTCGGGCACCAGGCCTTCGCAGACCTCCATGACGTAGCGGCGGTCGAAGTAGCCGTTGAAAATCAGGAAGCCGTCGCCGCCGACCTCCTGCATGATCTCCTGCATCATGCCGGCGACGTGGTCGGCCGTGCCGGTGTAGTCGATGCCCGACTTGGTCGCCCAGGTGGTGACGATCGCGCGCGGCGTCTTGCCGATCCATTTGGCCAGCGCCGACTGATGGCCGTTGGTGGTCAAGGTGTCGGGCAGCGGCTCGTCGAAGGGCAGCTTGGAGAAGTCGATGCCGGTCAGCCTGGACATGCTGGAGAGCTGCATGTCCATGTGCTCGAGCGCGGCCGCCTGCTCGAGGCGCTGGCGCTCGCGGGCGGCGTCCATGGTGACGTCGATGATCGGGTGGGCGAGGAACAGCACCTTGATGCTGTCGGGATCGCGGCCCAGCGCGGCGGCGGTGGCGCGCACCTTCTCGCGATAGGCCTTCATCGAGGCGGCGCTGCCGCCGCCTTCGGTGATGATGGTGTCGGCCCATTGCGCGGCGAAGCGCTGGCCGCGCGACGAGCCGCCGGCCTGGCAGATCGGCACGCGGCCCTGCGGCGAGCGCGGCGCGTTGATCGGCCCGCGCACCTTGAAGTACTTCCCCTCGTGGTGGATGGGATGCACCTTGTTGCCGTCGGCGAACAGCGGCGTCTCACGATCGAGCACGACGGCGTCGGGCTCCCACGCCTCCCATAGCCTTGTGACCACGTCGCAAAACTCGTCGGCGACGTCGTAGCGTTCGTCGTGCGGCCGGTGCTTCTCGTGGCCGTAGTTCTGCGCCGCGCCGTCATTGCTGCCGGTGACGCAGTTCCAGCCGATGCGGCCCTCGGTGACATGGTCGAGCGAATTCACCAGGCGTGCCAGCAGGTAGGGCGGGTACTCGCTGACCGACAAGGTCGGCACCAGGCCGAGATGCTTGGTCTGCTGCGCGAGATAGGGCACCAGCACGGCAGGGTCGAGCTTGGGCGTCGAGGCGGCGTATTTCAGATAGGTGTCGTGCGAGCCCTTGTAGGTGTAGGGCACGTTCGAGGAATCCTCGATGATCAGATAGTCGAAGCAGGCCCGCTCCATGCCCTTGGCCAGGTCGATGAACAGGTCGGGCATCATCCAGCGATTGAGATC
This sequence comes from Reyranellaceae bacterium, assembly GCA_022844045.1. Taxonomy (GTDB): domain Bacteria; phylum Pseudomonadota; class Alphaproteobacteria; order Reyranellales; family Reyranellaceae; genus JAFAZJ01. The sequence goes on from JALHMM010000043.1 coordinate 6,582, forward strand.
GGCGCCGGGCCAGGCCGTGCGCCAGGTCTTCGGGCCGTAGCCCTGCGAGAGAAACCAGGCGAGGTGGAAGGGTTTGGTCATGACGCTCCTCTTGTCATCCCGAGCGCAGCGAGGGATTCAGTGCGGCACTGGATCCCTCGCTGCGCTCGGGATGACAGCGACTATATATGCAACGCCTCGCCTAGCGCGCGCAGGCTGGCCTCGTGGAAGGCTTCGCCCAAGGTGGGATGTGCATGGATCGTGCCGCCGATGTCCTCCAGCCGCGCGCCCATTTCCAGGGCGAGCGCGAAGCTGCCGGCGAGCTCGGAGACCTTCTGGCCGACGGCTGATATGCCGAGGATCACGTGGTTGTCGGCGCGCGCGATCACGCGCACGAAGCCGTCCTCGGCGGCCATCGACAGCGCCCGGCCGTTGGCCTGGAAGGGAAAGCTTGCCGTCAGCACTTCGCGGCCGCTCTTGCGTGCCTCATCGGGCGACAGTCCGACGGTGACGATCTCGGGATCTGTGAAGCATACCGCCGGGATCGCCTGGGCGTCGAAGACGCGGCGGTGTCCGGCGATCTGCTCTGCCACCACCACGGCCTGCGCCATGGCGCGGTGCGCGAGCATCGGCTCGCCGGTCACATCGCCGATCGCCCAGACATTGCGCATCGAGGTCATGCAGTGCTCATCGATGCGGATGGTGTTACCGTTCATTGTCAGGTCGAGCCGCTCCAGCCCGAAGCCCTGGATGCGCGCGCGCCGGCCGGTGGCGACGAGGATGCGGTCGGCGGGAATGCCGCGCGAGTCGACCATGACGGCGTCGCCGGACTCCCTGAGGCCTGAGGCGCGCGTCGAGGTCAGCACCTCGACGCCCAGCGCCTTCAGCCGCCGCGCCACCGGGCGCACCAGCTCGGCGTCGTAGGCCGGCAGAATGCGATCCTCGGCTTCGAGGATCGTCACCGTCGCGCCGAGCTTGGCGAAGGCGGTGCCGAGCTCCAGCCCGATATAGCCGGCGCCGACGACCACGAGGCGTTCGGGCACCGACGTCAGCGCCAGCGCCTCGGTCGAGGAGATCACGCGGCCGCCGAAGGGCAGGGACGGTATCGCCGCCGGCTGCGAGCCCGTGGCCAGCACGACGTGCTCGGCGCGGATGCGGTCGGTGCCGGTGTCGGTCTCGACCTGGCAGGTCTTGCCGTCGATCATCGTGGCGTGGCCTTCGACGATGCGCACGCGATGACGCTTGAGCAGCGCGGCCACGCCGCTGGTCAGCCGGCCGACAATGCCGTCCTTCCAATCGATGGTGCGCGCGAAGTCGATGCTGGGCCGCTCGACCTGGATGCCGAACGGCGCGGCGGTCGACTGCTCGACCGCGTGCGCGTATGCCTCGGCGGCGTGGATGATCGCCTTCGAGGGGATGCAGCCGACATTGAGGCAGGTGCCGCCCAGCCCGCCATCGCGCCCGCCCTGTTCGACCAGCACGACGTCGAGGCCGAGCTGGCCGGCGCGGATGGCACAGACATAGCCGCCCGGCCCGCCGCCGATGACCAGCACCTTGGTGGTGAGCTCGGCCATCTCAGGACTCCATGAAGATGGTGGCCGGCGTCTCCAGCAGCCGCTTGATGCGCTGGACAAAGCTCGCCGCGACGTAGCCGTCGATCACGCGGTGATCGAAGGACGACGACAGGTTCATCATGGTGCGCGGCACGAATTGGCCGTCCTGCCACACCGGGCGCACCACCTGCTTGTTGACGCCGATGATCGCGACCTCGGGCCGGTTGACCACCGGTGTGGTGACGATACCGCCCAGCGCGCCCAGGCTGGTGATGGTGATGGTCGAGCCGGAAAGCTCGGTGCGGCTGGCGCGGTTCTCTCGCGCCGCCTCGGCGAGACGGCGTACCTCGGCGGCGCAGTCCCACAGATCGCGCGCCTCGCAATGGCGCACGACAGGCACCATCAGGCCTGATGGCGTCTGCGTGGCAATGCCGATATGCACGCCGCCGTGGCGCTCGATGGTGTCGGCCTCGTCGTCATAGAGCGCGTTCATGTCGGGGAACTCGGCCACCGCCTTGACCAGTGCCAGCATCAGGAACGGCATCAGGGTGAGACGCGTTTTGTCCTGGCGGGTGTTGAGCGAGGCGCGCAGCTCTTCGAGCGCCGTGACGTCGACCTCCTCGACATAAGAGAAGTGCGCCACCCGCCGCTTGGAGTCGGCCATCTTCTGCGCGATGCGTCGGCGCAGGCCGATCACCTTCACCGTCTCGACGTCGGTATTGGCGCCGCGTACGCCGGCTTTCGCCGGACCGCTGGCGCCGCGCAGGAAGGCGTCGAGATCCTCGTGGCCGATGCGACCCGCCGGGCCTGACCCACGCACCTGCCGTAAGTCGACACCGGCTTCGCGCGCACGGCGACGCACCGCGGGCGACGCGAGCGGCTTCTCGCCCGCGACGCGCGGCGGGCCGAGCGGCGCGCGTGTTGTCGCGATCAGTGGCGGTGGTGCTTCGCGGTCCGGTGCCGGCGTCGGCATTGTGACGGGCGGCTTCGGCGCAGAAGGCGGCGCGGCCTCGCGCGGCGCGGCGGCGACTTCGCTGTCGCCTTCGCCGGCGACTTCGAGGCGCACCAGCTCGGCGCCGACCGCGAGCACGCCGCCAACCTCGGCGCCCAACGCCAGCACCTTGCCGGCAACGGGCGACGGGATCTCGACCGTGGCCTTGTCGGTCATCACGGCGGCCAGCACCTGATCCTCCAGGACCGACTGGCCGACCTGCACATGCCACTCCACCACCTCGGCCTCGGCGACGCCTTCGCCGACATCGGGCAGCTTGATGATGCGGATGCCCATCTCAGGCCTCCATCACGGCCTTGAGCGTGCGACCGACCCGGTCCGGTCCCGGGAAGTAGTCCCACTCCTGGGCATGCGGATAGGGCGTGTCCCAGCCGGTGACGCGCATGACAGGCGCTTCGAGGTGATAGAAGCAATTCTCCTGCACCAATGCGCTGAGCTCGGCGCCGAAGCCCGAGGTCAAGGTCGCTTCGTGCACGACGACGCAACGGCCGGTCTTCTTCACGGAAGCCGTGATGGTCTCGAGGTCGTAGGGCACGAGCGTACGCAGGTCGATGATCTCGGCGTCGATGCCGGTCTCCGCCGCCGCCGCCTCGCTGACATAGACCATGGTGCCATAGGCCAACACGGTCACCGCCGCGCCGGGCCGACGCACCACGGCCTTGCCCAGCGGCACGGTGTAATGGCCATCGGGCACCTCGCCCAGCGCGTGACGCGCCCAGGGTGTCACCGGCTTGTCGTGATGACCATCGAACGGGCCATTATAGAGTCGCTTGGGCTCGAGGAAGATCACCGGATCGTTGTCCTCGATCGAGGCGATCAGCAGGCCCTTGGCGTCGTAGGGATTGGACGGCACCACCGTCTTCAGGCCGGAGACGTGCGTGAACAGCGCCTCGGGACTCTGGCTGTGCGTCTGGCCACCGAAGATGCCGCCGCCGGTGGGCATGCGCACGACCATCGGCACGGTGAACTGGCCGTTGGAGCGATAGCGCAACCGCGCCGCTTCCGAGACGATCTGGTCGTAGGCCGGGTACATGTAGTCGGCGAACTGGATCTCGACGCAGGGCCTGAGGCCATACGCGGCCATGCCGACGGCGGTGCCGACGATGCCCAGCTCGCTGATCGGCGCGTCGAAGCAGCGGCTCGATCCGAATTTGCGTTGCAGGCCCTGCGTGCAGCGGAACACGCCGCCGAAGTAACCGACGTCTTCGCCGAACACGACGACATTGTCGTCGCGTTGCATCGAGACATCCATGGCGTCGCGGATCGCCTCGACCATCGTTCGGCGCGGCATGGTCAGGCTCCTCGACCTTCCCCCGGAGGGGGAAGGTGGCGCGCGTAGCGCGACGGATGGGGGATGTCGAAGACGAACGCTGGGGTCCGTCTTCGACATCCCCCATCCGCCCTTTGGGCACCTTCCCCCTCCGGGGGAAGGTATGAGTGGTGGCGCACCATCACACGCCTCCCTGCTGGCGCTGGCGGCGCAGATGGGGTGGCATCTCCTCGTAGACGCCTTCGAACATGTCGCGTGCGGAAGGGTGTGGGCCGGAGTGCAGCGTGCCGTGGCTCTCGGCTTCCTTCTGGATCGCGATCACGGTCGACAGGATCTCGGCCTCCGCCTGCGTGTGCCGCTCCTCGCTCCACGCGCCTTCGCGGATCAGGTGGTTCTTCAGCCGCAGCACGGGATCACCCAGCGGCCAGGCATCCGACTCGGTCTTGGGGCGATAGGCCGAGGGGTCGTCCGAGGTCGAATGCGCGCCGACGCGGTAGGTGACGTATTCCACCACCGTCGGCCCGAGATTGGACCGTGCGCGTTCGATTGCCCATTTCGCCACGGCGTAGACCGCGAGGTAGTCGTTGCCGTCGACGCGCAGCGCGGGAATGCCGAAGCCCAGGCCGCGCGCGGCGAACGTGCCGGAGCCGCCGCGGGCGATGCCCTGGAAGGTCGAGATCGCCCACTGATTGTTGACGATGTTCAGCACCACCGGCGCCTTGTAGGTCGAGGCGAAGACCAGCGCCGAATGGAAATCCGACTCAGCGGTCGAGCCGTCGCCGATCCAGCCCACGGCGATCTTGGTGTCGCGCTTCATCGCCGAGGCCATCGCCCAGCCCACCGCCTGGACGAACTGCGTCGCGAGGTTGCCGGAGATCGAGAAGAAGCCGTGCTCGCGCGCGGAGTACATGACCGGCAGCTGCCGGCCCTTCAGCGGGTCACGCTCGTTGGAATAGATCTGGCACATCATGTCGAGCATCGGGTAGCCGCCGGCGATCAGGAGTCCGGCTTGCCGATAGGTCGGGAAGTTCATGTCGCCCGGCGACAGCGCCTTGCGGAAGGCGCAGCTCACCGCTTCCTCGCCCATATGCTGCATGTAGAACGAGGTCTTGCCCTGGCGTTGCGCCATCTGCATGCGCGCGTCGAAGGCGCGCAAGGTCATCATGTGGCGCAGGCCGTCGAGCAGCTCCTCGTGACTCAGCAGCCCGGCCCATGGCCCTACCGCTTCGCTGTCGCGGTTGAGCACGCGGATGATGTCGAAGGCGAGATCGCGGATATCCTCGGGCGCGACGTCGATCGGCGGCCGGTCTACCGAGCCGGCCGGCGGGATCTTCACGTCGCGGAAGTCGGGCGTGCCGCCGGGCCGCACGGCGGGCGCCGGCACGTGGAAGGACAGCGGTTTCGACTCCGACATGGCGCGCTCCGCTTCACGGCCGGATCGGGCCGTTCAGCCGCGATATCACGCTACTCCATGAGGAGTCGCAAGACGGGCGTGCGACGTGCGTGGTTGTGGCGCCTGATGTGTCTCAAACGTACGATCGTGGCTGGCCGCGCCGCAGGGCTGGCAACAATGATGCCGGACCTTCAGAGCTTTCTCCCGGCGAAGGCGGGGAGAGCACTTCAGGCGGCGGCGCGTTGGCCGTCCCGGGCGAGCCAGTCGAGGCCGATATCGAGCACGCTGGCGCTGTGCGTCAGCCAGCCGGCCGAGATCAGGTCGACACCGCTGGCGGCGATAGCGGGCGCGCTCGCGGGCGTGATCCGGCCCGAGGCCTCGGTGACGGCGCGGCCGGCGACGCGACGCACCGCCTCGGCCAGCATCGCCGGCGTCATGTTGTCGAGCAGCACGGCGTCGACGCCCACCGCCATCGCCTCGTCGAGCTGTTCGAGCGAATCGACCTCGACCTCGATTTTCACCAGATGGCCGACGCCCGCGCGCGCGGCGTGGATCGCGGCGGCGACGCCGCCGGCCGCGGCGACGTGGTTGTCCTTGATCAGCACGGCGTCGTCGAGGCCGAAGCGATGGTTGACGCCGCCGCCGGCGCGCACCGCGTACTTCTGCAACGCGCGCAGGCCCGGCAATGTCTTGCGCGTGCAGCAGATGCGCGCCTTGTGACCGGCCACCGCCGCGACCAGTGTCGCGGTCGCCGAGGCCACGCCGCTGAGATGGCCGAGGAAGTTCAACGCCACGCGCTCGGCGGTGAGGATGCCGCGTGTCGGCCCGCAGACGACAGCGATGCGATCGCCAGGCTGCACGCGCGACCCGTCGGGGCGCGCGATGCGAATCTCGATCGTCGGATCGATCAGGCGGAAGGCGAGCGCGGCGATGTCGAGACCGGCGACAACGCCGGGCTGACGCGCCACCAGCGCCGTCTCGGCCCGCGCATCCGACGGCACGATGGCGTTGGTCGTGATGTCGCCGGCGCGGCCGAGATCCTCGAGCAGCGCGGCACGAACCGGTGCCTCGATCATCAGCAGGGGCAAGGGAGAGAGCGTCATGGGTCAAACTCCGGTCGGTAGCTAGCGCACCTCGAGCATGCGCTCGACCGAGCGGCGCGCGGCGGCGGCGACGGCGGGATCGATCGTCACCTCGTGGCGCAAGGTCTCGAGCGCGCGGCGGATCTTGGGCAGGGTTATGCGCTTCATGTGCGGGCAGAGATTGCACGGCCGCACGAAGTCGAGCTCGGGATGCAGGGCCGCGATGTTGTCGCTCATCGAGCATTCGGTCATCAGCACGACCCGGTTGGGCCGCTCGCGCGTGACGTACTCGGCCATGGCCGCGGTCGAGCCGGCGAAGTCGGCCTCGGCCACGACGTCTGGCGGGCATTCGGGATGGGCGAGCACGACGATGCCGGGGTGGCTGAGGCGCAGCCGCCTGATGTCGTCGGGCGTGAAGCGCTCGTGCACCTCGCAGTGTCCCGCCCAGGCGATGATCTCGACCTCGGTCTCCTTGGCGATATTCTGCGCCAGGTATTCATCGGGCAGCATGATCACCTTCGGGACCCCGAGGCTCTCGACGATCTTGCGGGCGTTGCCCGACGTGCAGCAGATGTCGCTCTCCGCCTTCACCGCCGCCGAGGTGTTGACGTAGGCGACGATCGGCACGCCGGGCCAGCGCTGGCGCAGCAGGCGCACGTCCTGGGCGGTGATCGAGGCGGCGAGCGAGCAGCCGGCCGCGGGGTCCGGAGTCAGCACTATGCGCGACGGATTGAGCAGCTTGGCGGTCTCGGCCATGAAGTGCACGCCGGCCAGCACGATGACATCGGCGTCGCTCTTCATCGCCTCGCGCGCCAGCGCCAGGCTGTCGCCGACGATGTCGGCGACGCCGTGGAAGATCTCCGGCGTCTGGTAGTTGTGCGCGAGGATCACCGCGTTGCGCTCGCGCTTGAGCCGATGGATCGCCTCGATGTCTGGCGTGAACAGCGACCACTCGGCCGGCAGGATCACCGACTTCACCCGGTCGTAGAGCTGGGCGACGTTGGGTTGGACGGACATGACCACCTCTTATGCTCTATATGAGCAATAATGCTATTATGCTAATCCTGAGCATAATGGTGGTCAAGCGGTCCTGCGGTGGGTAACGCGGGCGGAATCAGGCGGGGCGGGCGAGCGGCAGCTTGCTGCCGGCGACGGCGCGCTCGAGCAGGATCTCGCGGCGGAAGCGGTAGAGCTTGGCCGGGCGACCACCGGTTTCCGCCGTCGTCGCGCCGGTCTCCTCGACCAGGCCCTGCTGCTCGATCAGGCGGCGAAAGTTCTGCTTGTGCAAGGGCCTGCCGGCCAGCGCCTCGACCGCGGCCTGCAGCTGGCCCAGCGTGAAATCCGGCGGCATCAGCTCGAAGACCATCGGCCGGTATTTGATCTTGGCGCGCAGCCGGGCGATGCCGGTGGCGAGGATGCGGCGATGGTCGTGGCGCATCGCCATGCCGCCCAGCGATGGCGGCAATGCGTGGGTGATCGGTCGGCGCGCCCGGCCGGCGCGCGTGGCGATGGCCTCGGGCACCAGCCCGGCTTCGTAGAGCAGCTCGTAGCGCTGCAGCACCAGGTCCTCGTTCCATGACTCGGCGTCGAAGTCGATCTCGACGCGCTGGCGGCGCAGGCGTTTGGTCGGTGCGTCCGGCGCGGCGTCGGCCCAGTGTCGCAATCCCTTGAGCAGGGCGCGCAGCAGCGGCTCGGCGCCGCCGGCGCGCCAGTCCTCCCACGGGAAGTAGCGATACCAGTCCTGCCAGCCCGGCTCGCGGCGGCCGGCCTCGACATGCTCGCGGGTCAGCGCGAGGTAGGAGATCGACACGATGCGCCGGCCCGAGGCGTCGGCGCGGCTGCGGTCGGCGAAGGTGTAGAGCTGCTCGGTGTAGCCCAGGGGGTGGCGCGTCTGGCGTTCGACCCAGGCGCGCAGGCCGGTCTGCAGGGTCGGGTGATCGCTTTCGAAGGGGCCGGAGGGCAGCAGCGCGCCGTCGTCGAGCGTCAGCACGTGCGGCGCGCCGTCGATCAGGGCGACGACGACCGCGTTCAGCTCGATCGTGACGTTCCTGACGTGCTCGGTGGCGGGTGGCATGCCGGGCGATAGTATTGTTCCGTCACACGTCGTAGCAACCACGCTGAGCCGTTTGCTACCTTCCCCCGGAGGGGGAAGGTGCCGAAGGCGGATGGGGGATGCTCCAACGAAGTCGGTGTTCGTCTTCGACATCCCCCATCCGGCGCTGCGCGCCACCTTCCCCCTCCGGGGGAAGGTAGAGTCATGAAGGTGGGGTCATGCGGATCTGCGTATTCGGGGCGGGCTCGATCGGCGGCAACTTCGCCACGCGCCTGGCGCTGGCCGGCAACGAAGTGTCGGTCGTGGTGCGCGGTGCGCATCTGGAGGCGATCAAGGCGCGCGGGCTGACCTTGCTGAGCGGCGACAGGCGCCACGTGGTCAAGGTGGCGGCCAGCGACCGGCCGGCCGATCTCGGGAAGCAGGACGTCGTGATCTCGACCATGAAGGCCTGCAGCCTGCCGGGCCTGGCCGAGACCGTCGGCCCGTTGCTGCGTTCCGACACGCCGGTGGTGTTCGTGCAGAACGGCATTCCCTGGTGGTACGCGACCGGGCTTGGCGCAGCACGGCCGGCGGCGCCCGACCTGTCGCGCCTCGACCCTGGTGGCGCGCTGGCGAAGGCGGTGGGCCACGAGCGCACTATCGGCGCGGTGGTCACCTCGTCGAACCACGTGATCGAGCCAGGCGTGGTGCGCAACATCTCGCCCGATCGCAACACGCTGTGGGTTGGCGAGACCGACGACCAACAGAGCCCGCGCATCGAGCGGCTGCGCGCAACTTTGATCGCCGCCGGCATCGCCTCGCCCGCGACGCGCGATATCCGCTACGACGTCTGGCACAAGCTGATGGCCAACCTCACGGGATCGACGCTGTGCCTGATCCTGGCGCAGCCCACCACCATCCAGGCGACCGAGATGATCAACCGCCTGGCGCGGCGCGCGCATGCCGAGGCGCTGGCGGTGGCCGCCGCGCACGGCGTGGTACTCGATGATTCACCCGACGTACGCTACGGCCCCAAGCGCATCTATCCCGACCATCGCCCGTCGATCCTGCAGGACTACGAGTATGGCAGGCCGATGGAGATCGAGTCGATCGTACGCGCGCCGGTCGCCTTCGCGCGCAAGGCCGGCCTCGACACGCCCAACCTCGACGCCATCGAGTCGCTCAGCGTCAGCAAGGCGCTGTCGAAGGGGTTGTATGCGGCTTAACTCTTACCTTCCCCCGGAGGGGGAAGGTGCCCGAAGGGCGGAAGGGGGATGTCGAAGACGGACACCGGGTGCGTTGAAACATCCCCCTTCCGTCGCTGCGCGCCACCTTCCCCCTCCGGGGGAAGGGAAGGCTACTTCAAGCCATAAATCTCCCGCGCGGCCTGCTCGCTGATCAGGCCGTATTCGACGTCGCGCGCCACGAGCTGCGGATCGCGCGCCTTGGGATCGCCGTAGCCGCCGCCGCCGGGCATCTCGATGATGATGCGGTCACCTTTGGGGATGATGTGCAGGCCTTTCTCGGGGAATTCTTTGCCGGACTGAAGACGCAGCTTGCCTGTCGCGCCGTCCTTGCCACCGGCGCGGCCCCGCGCGGGGTACTTCACGCGCTCGAAGCGATGGAAGATGCCCATCGGCGAGTCCTCTCGGTTGCTGACCTCCATGATCTGGCCCAGCCCGCCGCGCTGCCGGCCGGCGCCGCCGGAATCGGCGCGCAGCTCCTTGCGCCAGACCACGATCGGCGTGATCGACTCCGTCACCTCGACCGGCACGTTGCGCACGCCGCTGGGGAATGGCGTCGCCGACAACCCGTCGAGCTGGGGCCGCGCGCCGACGCCGCCGGAGTGGAAGGTCGTGACGTTGAACGGCGTCTTGATCTCCGACGCGTGCCCGGTCTGGCCGTGCGCGGCGACCAGCGACAGGTTCCACAGCGAGGACGTGCCCTCGGCCGGGAAGGTGTCGGGGATCGCCTGGTCGAGGCAGCCGAAGACGATGTCGGGCAGCATGTGGCCGAGCACCGAGCGCGCGTAGACGGCGGCCGGGTGTGGCGCGTTGAGGATGCAGCCCTCCGGCGCGCTGACGATGATCGAGTCGAGCGTGCCGGCGTTGTTGGGGATCCACGGCGCGATGGCGCACTTCACGCCGAAGGCGGTGTAGGCGTCGGTGTAGCAGAACGGGCAGTTGATGGCGTAGCTTGAGATCCCCGATGTGCCGGTGTAGTCGACCCTGATGACATCGGCCTCGATGGTCAGCGTGCCCTTGAGCTCGACCGGCGCCTCGAAGCCGTCGACGGTCATGCTGGCGCTCCAGCTGCCACGCGGCAGCTTGGCGATGGCTTCCGTCATCGCCTGCCTGGAGCGGCTGATGATGGTCTCGCTGAGCTCGTCGATGTCGCTCAGCCCGAACTCGTCCATCATCTCGATCAGCCGCGCGCTGCCGGTGTCGTTGCAGGCGGCCAGCCCGTAGATGTCGCCCACGACCTGCACCGGCTCGCGCACATTGGCGCGCACGATGCCAAGGAGGTCCTCATTCATCTTGCCTTCGCGCGCGAGGTACATCAGCGGGATCTGCAGGCCCTCGTGGTAGATCTGCCGGCCGGATGGGCTCGCACCAATGCCGCCGATATCGACGACATGCGTCGTGCTGGCGAACAGCGCCACCGCCTTGCCGTCCTTGAAGGTCGGGCTCACCACAGTGAGATCGAACAGGTGCCCAGTGCCCTTCCAGGGATCGTTGGTGATCAGCACGTCGCCTTGCTTGAGCGTCTCGATCGGGAAGGCGTCGAGGAAATGCCGCACGGCGCGCGCCATGGTGTTGACGTGGCCCGGCGTGCCGGTGACCGCCTGCGCCACCATGCGGCCCTGGCGGTCAAAGACGCCGGCCGAAATGTCGCCGGCCTCGCGCGCCGCCGTGCTGAAGGCGGTGCGCACAAGCGTCAGCGCCTGCTCCTCGACGACGGAGATCAGGCGGTTCCAAAGCACCTGACTCTCGATCTCGCCCAGACGGTTTCTCATGGGGTTATCTCCAGCTCTTACCTTCCCCCGGAGGGGGAAGGTGGCGCGAAGCGACGGATGGGGGATGTTTCAACGCGCTCGGTGTCCGTCTTCGACATCCCCCATCCGCCCTTCGGGCACCTTCCCCCTCCGGGGGAAGGTAAAGAAATCGTCACGACGCATCCCTTTCGATGATCACGTGGCCGGCGCCGTTCAGCGCGGCGGTGAAGCCGCCGGGGATCAGGGTCGAGGTTTCGGACTCGGCGATGATCGCCGGACCCTGCACCGGTGCGCCGGGCTGCAGCGTGTCGCGGGCGTAGAGGCTGGCGTCGACGGGCTTGCCGCTCACCGGATCGACCAGGTTGCGCGTGCCGTTGCGTGCGGGGGCTGGATTCGACTGAACGGATGGCGCGCGAGCCGGCAGGCTGCGCGCCTCGCTGAGCGACAGTGTCCAGCTCACCACCTCGACCTCGAGCTTCGGAATGATGCGGCCGTAGAGCGCGCGGTAGACCGCCTCGAAGGCGAGCCGCAAGGTGTCGGGGCCAAACGCGGCGTCGGCGATCGGCACGCGCACCTCGTGGCCCTGGCCGCGATAGCGCATGTAGGCGGTGCGCTCTTCGTGCAAGTCCGCCTTGGGCGCGCCCAGGCGGACGACGCCCTCGGCTTCGGCGCGCATCGAGGCGAAGAGTTCGGCGACGAACGCGGCGTCGTAGGCGGCGAGCGAGACGAGTCGCGAGCGCACGACTTCGTAGGAGATCGGCGCCTGCAGAAAACCATGCGCCGAGCCGACGCCGGCGCCGACCGGGATCACCACCCGCGTGATGCCGAGCTTCTGCGCCAGCCGCGCGGCGTGCAGTGGTGCCGCGCCGCCGAAGGCGATCAAGGTGCGGCCGACCATGTCCTTGCCGTTCTCGACCGCGTGCACGCGTGCGGCACTGGCCATGGTCTCGGTCACCAGCTCGGCGATGCCGTAAGCGGCGCGCGTGCGTTCGAGCCCGATCTTGCTGCCGACGAAGGACTCGATGGCGCTTTCGGCGGCCTCGGGCGCCAGGTCTATATGACCGCCGGCGAAGCGCTTGGGATCGAGCCAGCCCAGCAGCAGGTCGGCGTCGGTGACGGTGGGCAGCGTGCCACCGCGACCGTAGGAAGCGGGGCCGGGCACCGATCCCGCGCTGTCCGGGCCGACGGTGATGCGGCCCAGCGCATCGGTGCGCGCGATCGAGCCGCCGCCGGCGCCGATCTCGACCATGTCGATCACCGGGATGCGCACGGGAATGCCGCTGCCCTTCACGAACCGCGCGGCGCGCGCGACCTCGAAATGCCTGCTGTATTGCGGGCGCAGATCGTCGATCAGCGTGATCTTCGCCGTCGTGCCGCCCATGTCGAAGCTGAGCGCCTTGGCGATGCCGTTCTGCGCCGCCACGCCCAGCGCCATGACCACGCCGCCGGCCGGCCCCGATTCGGCCAACCGCACCGGAAAGCGCCGTGCGGTCTCGACCGTGGTGATGCCGCCCGAGGACATGATCATCAGCAGCGGCGCCTGCGTGCCGAGCGCGCGGAAGCCCGCTTCGAGCTGGCGCAGATAGCGCTCCACGACCGGCAGCACATAGGCGTTGGCGACGGTCGTCGAGGTGCGCTCATACTCGCGGATCTCCGGGCAGACCTCGCTGGAGATCGCGATCACCGTTTCGGGGATGCGCTTCGCGATGATCTCTCGCGCGCGCCGCTCGTGCGCGTCGTTCTGGTAGGCGTGCAGGAAGCAGATCGCCACCGCCTCGACCTTGTCGGCGACGAGTTGCGCGGCGAGGCGCTCGACGGCGGCCTCGTCCATGGGCAGCAGCACCGAGCCATCGGCCGCGACGCGCTCCGGCACCTCGTAGCGCAGCGGCCGCGGCGCCAACGGTTCGGGCCGCTCCATATAGATGTCGTACTGCTCGAAGCGGTGCTCGTAGGCGATCTCCAGCGAGTCGCGAAAGCCCTCTGTTGTCACCAGCGCGGTGCGCGCGCCCTTGCGCTCGATCAGCGCGTTGGTGATCAAGGTGGTGCCGTGGATGATCAGGTCGAGATCGGCGGGCTTCAGTCCCGCCTGCCGCAGTACGATGTCGGTGCCTTCCAGCACGCCACGCTCGGGCGCGTCGTGCGTGGTCAGCACCTTGGCCGACAGCGAGCGATCGCCGAGGTCGAGCACGAGATCGGTGAACGTACCGCCGATGTCGACAGCGAGGCGTGTGGTCATACCAGACTCCTACCTTCCCCCGGAGGGGGAAGGTGGCGCGAAGCGCCGGATGGGGGATGTTGAAGACGAATGCCGATGTCGTTGAGACATCCCCCTTCCGCCCTTCGGGCACCTTCCCCCTCCGGGGGAAGGGAGGAACTTGAAGCGTCCATCATGTGCGCGCCGCCTGGATCGCTTGCCAGACGGCTTGCGGTGTCGCGGGCATGTCGAGGTGTTTGACGCCCAGCGGTTTGAGCGCATCGAGGATCGCGCTCATGATCGTCTGTGGCGCGGACATGCAGCCGGCCTGGCCGGCGCCCTTCACGCCCAGAAGGTTCGCCGCCGTCGGCACCGAGGCATCGAGATGGCCGGCGAAGCTCGGCAGGTCGTCGGCGCGTGGCAGGGCGTAGTCCATGAACGAGGCGCTCAGCATCTGGCCGGTCTCGGCGTCGAAGACGGTGTGCTCCAGCATCGCCTGGCCGATACCCTGGGCGAGGCCGCCATGCACCTGACCCAGGGTCAGCATCGGGTTGAGCAGCCGGCCGTAGTCGTCGACCAGCGTGTAGCGATCGAGCCGCACCGCGCCGGTCTCCGGATCGATCTCGACCTCCGCTACGTGGCAACCATTGGGGAAGCCGAACTTGTCGCTGGGATTGCTGGCCAGGCTATCGAGCCCCGGCGTTACGCCCTCCGGCAGGTTGGCGGCATCGCGCGCGGCCGCGGCGACATCGAGCAGGGCGATGGCGCGATCCGTGCCGTCGACGACGAAGCGCCCAGTGACGAAGCGCACGCCCTCGACTGGCGCCTGCAATAGGTGCGCGGCGATGCGCCGGGCTTTGTCCAGCACCGCCTCGATCGCCATGACCAGCGCGGTGCCGCCCATCTGCATCGAGCGGGCGCCGCCGTGACCGTTGCCGCTGGGCAGCAGCTCGGTGTCGCCCTGGCGGTAGCGGAACGTCTCGATCGGCAAGCCCAGCATGTCGGCCGCGACCTGAGGATAGGTGGTTTCGTGGCCTTGTCCGTTCGACATCGTGCCCAGGGCCAACGTCACACCGCCATCGGTGTCGAACGAGACGCGCGCGACCTCGCCAGGTGTGCCGCGCGCTGTCTCGAGGAAGCACGACAGGCCCCAGCCGCGCAGCAAGCCCGCTTCGGCCGAGCGCTTGCGGCGGGCCTCGAAGCCCTGCTGGTCGGCGACGCGCAACGCATCATCGAGATTGGCCACGAAGCGCCCGCCATCGATCTGCATGCCGGTCGGCGTGCGATGCGGAAAGCTCGAGATGAGGTTGCGCCGCCTGAGCTCGACGGCGTCGATGCCCGTCTGCTGCGCCGCTATGTCGACGAGGCGTTCGATGAGGTAGTTTGACTCGGGCTTGCCGGCGCCCCGATAGGCGTCGATCGGCGGCGTGTTGGTGAAGGCGCCGCGTGTCTCGAGGAACGCCGCCGGGATAGCGTAGACGCCGCCCATCGCGTTGCCCGCCGACACGGTCGAGGTTCCCGGGCCGGCGCCGGACAGATACGCCCCCATGTTGGCGATCGCCTGGACATCCAGCGCGAGGAACCGGCCGTTCTCGTCGAGCCCCAGCCGCGCCCGTGCGCGGAAGTCGCGGCCCTGCGCCGAGGTCAGGAAATCCTCGACGCGCTCCGACACCCAGCGCACGGAGCGACGCAATTTTCGCGCGGCGTAGAGCACGTGCACCCATTCCGGATAGACGAAGTTCTTCGTGCCGAAGCCGCCGCCGACATCGGGTGCGCTCACCCGCAAGCGCTCCTGCGGTACACGGAACACCGAGTCCGCGAGCTGTCGTCGGATGCCGTGTACGCCCTGACCGGTCAGCATGAGATGCATTGCGTCGGACGCCGCGTCGTAGGTGGCGATGGCCGCGCGCGTCTCGATCGGCGCGACGACGACGCGGTTGTTGAGCAGATCGGCTGTCACGATGTGCTTGGCCGTGGCCATGGCCGCGTCCACCGCCGCCTTGTCGCCGCGGTGATAGAGAAAGGCGGAGTTGCCCGGCACCTGCGGCCAGAGTTGAGGCGCGCCGGGTGCGAGGGCGGCGGCGCCGTCGACGACGG
This sequence comes from Reyranellaceae bacterium, assembly GCA_022844045.1. GTDB lineage: Bacteria > Pseudomonadota > Alphaproteobacteria > Reyranellales > Reyranellaceae > JAFAZJ01. The sequence continues at coordinate 22,189 of JALHMM010000043.1, forward strand.
CGGGCAGGGGCGTGTAGTCGACCTCGATGGCGTCTGCCGCTTCCAGCGCCGCCTCGATCGTCTCGGCGATGACGCAGGCGACCGGATCGCCGACATGGCGCACGACATCCTTCGCCAGCGCCGGACGCGGCGGCACGATCAGCTTCTCGACGAAGTCGATGGCGACGGCGCAGGGCAGGGGGCCGATGCCGTCGACGGCGAGATCAGCCTCGGTGTAGATCGCGACCACGCCGGGCAGCTTGCGCGCGGCGCTCGCATCAAGTCGATCGATCCGCGCGTGACCATGCGGCGAGCGCAGCACATGAGCGTGCAGGCAGCCGGCGGGCGAGGCGTTGGCGACATAGGTGCCCTTGCCGGTGAGGAAGCGCGCATCCTCGAGGCGGCTCAGCGATCGTCCAAGGTAGGTGTCTGGCATCCCTCATCCTACCTTCCCCCGCACGCCCAGGGCTATCACCTCCACCTTCCCTTCCCCCGGAGGGGGAAGGTAGCGCGGAGCGACGGAAGGGGGATGTTTCAACGCACGCGGTGTCCGTCTTCGACATCCCCCATCCGCCCTTCGGGCACCTTCCCCCTCCGGGGGAAGGTATGAGTTCTGTGTTGTCGAAGCGCCGCCCGCCGGCCATGCTCGCGACCGATAAGAAGAATGTCTGGAGGAGACGCGCCATGAACTCGGGTCGCATTCGTCGTCGTACCGCTGTCGCCGGCGCATTGGCCGCCGGCCTGCCATTGCCGGCGCTGGCGCAGGGCACGGGGCCGATCAAGATCGGCATGAGCATGCCACTGACCGGCGGCCTGGCGGCGGGCGGCAAGTCCTCGCTGATCGGCATCGAGGTCTGGCGCGACGACGTCAACGAGAAGGGTGGCCTGCTGGGCCGCAAGGTCGAGCTGCTGGTGTTCGACGACAAGTCGAGCGCCGCCGAGACGCCGGCGATCTATTCCAAGCTGCTCGACGTCGACAAGGTCGACCTGATCTTCGCTCCCTACGCCACGGTGCCGACGGCGCCGATCATGCCCTTGGTCAAGCAGCGCGACCTGCTGCTGATGGGCAATTTCTCGTTCCAGGTGAACCGCACGGTCAAGCACGACAAGTGGTTCAACAACGCGCCGTGGGGCCCGGCCGATTCGTGGGCGCGCGCTTTCATCGATCTGGGCATGAAGGCCGGCGCCGACTCGATCGCGCTGATCGGCGCGGATCAGGAGTTCGCGCAGAGCCTGATCAGGATCGCCAAGAGGCTGGCCGAGGAGAGGAAGCTCAAGATCGTCTACGAGCAGAACTATCCCCCGGCGACCGTCGAGTTCTCGGCCATGGTGCGCGCGTTGCGCGCGGCGCGGCCGGGCATGGTCTTCGTCTGCTCCTATCCGCCGGATTCGGTCGGCCTGCTGCGCGCCGTCAACGAGATCGGCGTGGGCGAGAGCGTCAAGCTGTTCGGCGGCGGCATGGTCGGCCTGCAGTTCAGCACCGTCGCCGAGTCGATGGGCTCGCTGCTCAACGGCGTGGTCAACTACAACTCCTACCTGCCCGAGAAGTCGATGGAGTTCCCGGGCTCCAAGGAGTTCTTCGTCAAGTACCAGAAGCGCGCGATCGAGGCGAAGGTCGATCCGCTCGGCTATTACCTGGCGCCGTTTGGCTACGCCATGGGCCAGATGGTCGAGCAGGCGGTGGCGGCGACCAAGTCGATCGACCACAAGAAGCTGGCCGACTTCCTGCGCACCGCCGAGATGTCGACCATCGTCGGGCCGATCGCCTTCGCCGCCGATGGCGAGCGCAAGGAATCGGCGACCCTCATCGCGCAGTACCGCGGCGTCGTCGACAAGAACATCGAGCAGTTCCGCAGCCCCGGAAAGCAGGTGATCCTGTCGCCAGAGAAGTGGAAGACCGGCGAGCTGGTGCAGCCCTTCGAGAAAGCGCGCAAGGGCTAGGGCGTTGGTCAGCGTAAGGTTGTCATCCCGAGCGCAGCGAGGGATCTAGTGACGACCTGGATCCCTCGCTGCGCTTCAGGGGCCGCGGACGGCCCCGAGGATGACAGTGTCGGGCGCGTAGCGTCGAGGCAGGTCTGATGTTCTCCTGGGAACTGCTGCTCGATGCCGTCGTGCTGGGCACGATGGTTGGCTGCTTCTATGCCGCGGTGAGCATCGGGCTGGCGATCTCCTTCGGCATGCTCGACGTGCCCAACGTCACGCATCCGGCGCTCTTGGTGCTGGCCTCCTATGGCACGTGGCTGCTCGGCGGCTTCGACATCGACCCGATCGTGGCCGGGCTGATCCTGATGCCGCTGTTCTTCGCGATTGGCATCGTGCTGTACCGCGTCTACCACGAGACCTTCGAGAAGCGCGGCAGCCAGGCGGCGGTGCGTGGCTTGGCCTTCTTCTTCGGCATCACCTTCATCATCGAGGTCGGCATCATCATGGCCTTCGGTGTCGACCAGCGCACCGTGCAGGCCTTCTACATCGGCAAGAGCATCGAGATCTTCGAGATCCGCATCCCGATGCGCATGATCGCCGCCTTCGTCATGGCGTTGCTGCTGTCGGGCTTGCTGGCGCTCTATTTCAACCGGACCTTCCTCGGCCGCGCCATCCGCGCCGTGGCGCAGGACGAGGAGGCGCTGCGCCTGATGGGCGCCGATCCCGTGCGCATCAAGCAATGGGCCTTCGGCATCGCCACGGCTATCTCGGCGCTGGCCGGCGCGCTGCTGATCATCGTCCAGCCGGTCGAGCCGACGCTCGATCGCGCCTATATCGGCCGCACCTTCTGCGTCGTGGTGATGGCCGGGCTGGGCAGCATGTCCGGCACCTTGGTCGCCGGCATCATCCTCGGTGTGGCCGAGACCATCGTGCTGACGATGTTCGGCGCCTCCTGGGCACCGGCGATCTCCTTCACGCTGCTGCTGATCATCCTCGGCGTGCGCCCGCAGGGGCTGTTCGGGCGATGAGGACGATCACGCACCTTTATCTTCCCCCGGAGGGGGAAGGTGGCACGCGAAGCGTGACGGATGGGGGATGCCGCCACGCACTTGGTCCGTCTTCGGCATCCCCCATCCGCCCTTCGGGCACCTTCCCCCTCCGGGGGAAGGTAGGGGGCGCGCCATGACGAAACGCTCTGTCCCCTTCCTGATCGGCTCGGCGATCTTCCTCGCGTTGGCGGTTGCCGTGGCGTTCGTGGTGCGCAACGAGTACGTCTTCTTCGCCGGCTTCGTGATCCTGCAGTTCGTCGTGCTGGCGACCGCCTGGAACATCCTCGGCGGTTACGCCGGCTACGTGAACTTCGGCACCTCGGCCTTCGTCGGCGTCGGCATCTACACCGCCGTGGCCGTGTTCAAGTACGCCGGCGCGCCGCTCTACCTGCAGATCCTCGCCGCGGCGGCGGTCGGCGCCGCGCTGGGACTGGGTGTCGGGCTGCTGACCCTGCGATTGCGCGGCATCTTCTTCTCGATCGCCACCGTCGCCGTCACCATCATCGCCGAGACGCTGATTACCAACTGGAAGTTCGTTGGCGGCGCCACCGGCGTGCAGCTGCTGCGCCCACCGCCGACCGCGCCCTTCGAGTCCTACATCAAGATGCTGTTCGTCGTCGCCGCGGTCCTGGTGGTGATATCAGTCGCCCTGGCGCGCTACATCCAGGTCTCCGGCATCGGCCGCGGCCTGCGCGCGGTGCGCGACGACGAGATCGCCGCCGAATGCTCGGGCGTGCCGACGCTCAGGCTGAAGCTGCTGGCCTGCGCCATATCAGGGGCGCTGATGTCGGCCGCCGGCGCGCCGGCGGCGATGTACCTGCAATTCGCCGATCCGGTCAGCGCCTTCAACCTCAACTACTCGGTCTCAGCGCTGGCCATGTCGCTGATCGGCGGCACGGCGCATTGGATCGGCCCTGTGCTGGGCGCGATCCTGCTCGCCACCACCCAGCAATTCCTCACCGTGACCATTTCGTCGGAAGTGAACGTGCTGGTGCTGGGCGTCATGCTGGTGCTGTTCGTGGTCGGCGCGCCTGACGGCATCATCGGCCTGGCGAAGAGCGCGTGGCGACGCTGGGGGCGGCGATGAGCGATCCGTTGCTCAGCGTCACCGGCGTGTCCAAGCGCTTCGGTGGCTTCACCGCGCTGCAGGACATCTCGCTCGAGATCCGCGCCGGCGAGCGCTTCGGCCTGATCGGCCCCAACGGCTCGGGCAAGACGACCCTGATCAACTGCATCTCCGGCGTGTTGCGCAACGACGGCGGCTCGATCCGCTTCGCCGGCCAGGAGCTGAGCTCTCTCTCGGCGCATCAACGCACGCGGCGCGGCATCGCGCGCAGCTTCCAAGTGCCGCGGCCGTTTCGCAGCATGACGGTACTGGAGAACCTGCTGGTGGCGCTCGACTACGCGGTGATCGGCCACGGCCTGTCGGTGCGCGAGTCCGACGCCGAGGCGATGGCGATCCTGAGCAAGATCGGCCTGGCCGAGAAAGCCGAGGCTTTGTCGGCGCAGCTCTCGCAGGTCGAGCTGCGCAAGATGGAACTGGCGCGTGCCATGGCGGCGCGGCCCAAGCTCCTGATCTCCGACGAGGCGATGGCCGGGCTGGCCGGCGCGGAGATCGACGAAGTGCTCGACGTGCTGTTCAAGCTCAACGCCGAGGGCATCACGGTGATCATGATCGAGCACATCATGCAGGCGGTGATGCGCTTCTCGCAGCGCGTGATGTGCCTCGACGCCGGGCGCATCATCTGCGAGGGCGCGCCGCAGGCGGTGATGGACGACAAGCGTGTGCAAGAGGCCTACCTTGGCGCTTAGGCTCACCGTTTCAGGCATCGACGCGCGCTACGGCGCGGTGCGAGCGCTCAACGGCGCGTCGATATCGGTCGAGGGCGGCGAGACCGTGGTGCTGCTGGGCACCAACGGCAACGGCAAGAGCACGCTGATGAAATGCCTGATGGGGCTGGTGCGGCCCGTCTCGGGCTCGATCGCGCTGGAGATCGACGGCACGAGCCACGACCTCACGCGCCTGCCAACCGAGGAGATCGTCGGGCTGGGCGTGGCGCTGGTGCCGGAGGGAAGGCGGCTCTTCCCCAAGCTCACGGTCGAAGAAAACCTGATGCTGGGCGCCTACCGCAAAACGGCGCGCACCCAGACCGCGACCAATCTCAGCTTTGCTTACGATACCTTCCCGGTGCTGGCCGAGCGCCGCAAGCAGCTCGCCGGCACCATGTCCGGCGGTCAACAGCAAATGCTGGCGATCGGCCGCGCACTGATGTCCTCGCCGCGCCTGCTGCTGGTCGACGAGCCATCCGTCGGCCTCTCGCCACTCCTCGTGAGTCAGACCATCACCAAGATCGAGGAGCTGAAGCAGAAGTTCGGCCTCACCGTGCTGATGGCCGAGCAGAACTTCCACCAGGCCGTCCGCATCGCCGACCGCGGCTACGTCATCGTCCACGGCGAGATCGCCTTCGAGGGCAAGACCGTCGACGAGCTGCGCTCGAACGAGATCGTCAAGCAGCTGTATCTGGGTGGCGTCTGATTCCCTCTCCCCGCGAGCGGCGGTTTGACTTTGCTTTACCTTCCCCCGGAGGGGGAAGGTGCCCGAAGGGCGGATGGGGGATGTCGAAGACGGACACCGCGTTTGTTGAAGCATCCCCCATCCGTCGCGCTGCGCGCGCCACCTTCCCCCTCCAGGGGAAGGTAGATTCAAGGTCCACCGGATTAGAAGGGACGGTCGCCGCGCACCAGCATCCGGTAGAGGCGGCGATGCTGGCTGTGATCGTAGTCGAAACCGGCTTTGTGCAACGAGGCGCGGTCGTCGATGATCAGCAGATCGCCCTTCTTGTACTCGTGCGTATAGCAAAACTGCGGCTGCGTGATCCTGTCGGTCAGGTCCTGCAGAAAGTCCTGGGTCTCCTGGGGCGACATGCCGGTGACCGTCTCGGTCTTGGCCTTGTGAAACCACACGGCCTTGGTGCCGGTCTCCGGGTGGGTGCGGACCAGGGGATGCACCGTCGGCGGCTTCGTCGATTCGCGCTGGGCCTTCACGATGTCCGGATTGGCTGTCGCCATCCGCGCGGTGCTGATCAGCGTGTTCTCGGTCTTCGCGCCGACGATCTTCCGCTTCACGTCGTCGGGCAGCGCTTCGTAGGCCGCGCGCGAGTTACAGACCGATGTCCCGCCGCCCTTGTCCGGCACCGCGACCGCATACAGCATGGTGAACTTGGGCGGCAGTTCCTGGTTGGTGTGGTCGGTGTGCCAAGTGGCATTGCCACCAACCTTCGCGGGCTGCCCCTTGCTGTCGAGGTGGCGGTTGTCGAGCACGCTGATCAGCGGAAATCCGTCGACCAGATAGCGCCGGTTCTGGTCTTCCATCAGCTCGCCGAACATTTCCGCGGCGGCTTGCAGCTGCGCCGGGGAAAGATGCTCCTGCCCGCGAATCACCAGGACCACGTTGTCGACGACGGCGTCGTAGAGCGCCTTCCGCGTCGCGCCATCGATCTGGCGCGCCAGGTCGATGCCCGTGACGATGGCGCCGATGTGCTGCTTGACCTTCTCGATCTTCAGGGCCTCGGAGGGCGTCTTCAACGCGGCGGCGGTGCTCATGATCCGGCTCCACATTTATTGACCCGCGGACTCTGCCCACAGCATCGGCCGAATGTCCGCATCGATCAAGCTAGACCGGCAGGCCTACCCGCTTGCGGAAGGCCTCGTCGCGGGTCGAGGCATCCTGGCCGATCAGGTCGTCGGCGGCGGGATCGCAGAGATAGATCAGCCCGCGCACCGCATGCTCTACCGGCGAGAGATTGCCGCGCGGGATCTGGCTGATCATGTTCATGCCCGAGGCACGGATCTTCACCTGCATCTCGGTGTCGATGGTGCCGGGCGAGAAGCCGAAGACACGGATGCCCTTGCCCTGCGTCTCCAGCGCGATAGCGCGCGTCATCATCGCTAGCCCCGCTTTGCCCGAGCAGTAGGCGCTCCAGCCCTCGAGCGGCCGGTAGGCGGCGCCGGAGGAGACGTTGACGATCGTGCCGCCGCCGCCTGCCATCATGCCGCCGATCACCGCGCGCACAACGTTGTAGGCGCCGATCAGGTTGATCTGGATGTTCTGCGCCCACGCCGCCGGGTCCGACGTCGCCAGCTGGGCGATGGGATCGATCACGCCGGCGTTGTTGACCAGGATGTCAAGGCCACCGAGCTTCTGCCGCGTCGCCGCCACCACGCGCTCGACCGTGGCGTAATCCGACACGTCGCAGGCCATCGCCTCGGCCTTGCCGCCGGCCGCCGTGATCTCGCGCGCCACCGCCTGGACCGCCGCCGCGTCGCGCGCGATCAGCATCACCGCCGCGCCTTGTGCCGCCATGGCCCGCGCCACGCCTTCGCCCAGGCCACGGCCTGCGCCGGTGATCAGGGCAGTCTTGCCATCGAGTCGAATCATCACCTTGTCCTCTGTCTCATGCGCACCATCCCCTTATACTCGACCTCTGTGGCGCGAGAGGTCGAGTTAGCGATGCGGAACGACAATTGGGGTACGCGGGCCCGCTTTGGCCTGTTCATCGTCGGCAACGAGGCGGTGCCCGAGGCCGAGTGGTGGGCGATGGCGCCGCCCGGCGTGTCGATCCACGCCGCGCGGGTCACCGCGACCTCGCCCTGGACATCCTGGCGCGCGGATCTCAGCGGCGTCGAGCTGCCCGAGGATATGCTGCGCGGTTGCAAGCAGTTCGGCGCCATGAGGCTGAATGCGGTGGTGCTTGCGCACACCACGAGCAGCGTGGTCGGCGGCGCCGGCTGGCATGAAGCGACCGTGTCGGCGATCGGCGCGGCGCTGGGCACCGGCGCGTTCATCACCACGAACGGTCACGACACGATCGCCGCGCTGAGGGCGAGCGGCATCAAGCGGCCGTTCGTGGTGCTGCCGCCGTGGTTCCCTGACGGCACGGTCGGCGCCGCAATCAGCTACTACCGCGAGCACGGCTTCGAGCCGGCCGGGCATCTGCGTATGGACCCGGGCCCGGCCTGGCGCGCTGTGCCGCCGGGCGAGCTCTACCCGCGCGGCTTCGGCTTCGAGCAGGACGTCGACTCGCTCTACGCGCAGATCAAGGCCGCGTGTCCACCTACCGCCGACGGCGTGCAGATCGGCGGCACGGGCTTCCGTTGCGTGGCGATCATCGAAGCGCTGGAGCAGGCGCTCGGCCGGCCGGTCGTGACCGCGAACCAAGCCAGCCTGTGGCGCTGTTTGCGGCAGGCTGGCGTCAAGACGACGGTCGACGGCTATGGCGGACTTCTCCGTCTTGGTTGATCTGCGTGTTGGAGCGCCTGGGGGTTCGGGTGGAGAGGACTTCGCTGACGCATCCGCTCCAGATCGCGGCCGTATCGGCGGGCGCCGGGTTCGGCCGCGTGGGCATCACATTCTGCCCGGGAAAGCGCGACCGGCAGGCGATGACCGGACATTGGGAACGGGACCTGTCTCTTGATCTCGACGCGATCCTCGCCTGGGGTGCCGCCGCTGTGATCACATTGGTTGAACAGAAGGAACTGGCCCTGCTTCGCGTCGAACACCTCGGCGAGGAGGTCGTTCGCCGGAACATGCTGTGGTTCCACTTGCCGATCGTCGACGTGTCGATACCGGACGCGCGTTTCGAGCGCCAGTGGGAAGCCGCCGGGGAGAGCCTGCGCGACTTGCTACGTCGGGGATGCGACGTGCTGGTGCATTGCCGTGGCGGTCTCGGTCGCGCCGGCACCATCGGCGCGCGGCTGCTTGTCGAACTCGGCGCCGATCCGGCGGCCGCCATCAAAAGCGTGCGCGCTGTTCGTCCGGGCGCGATCGAGACACGCGCGCAGGAAACCTATGTCCGGAGACTAACCGCCGTGCCGCGATGATTTCGGGAGGGCCCATGGACTGGTTCGAGAGACTCACCGGTTTTCGCGAAATTGGCTACGAGCAAACCCGGGCCCGGCTCGAGGTCGGCGATGGCCTCTTGCGGTCACGGGTCAACCAGGCGAGCTACCGGACCGGCGAACTCGAGCTGGTGTCACTGCGGGCCCTGCGCGACAGGGCGCAAGCCGCGGGCTCGCCACGCGGCCGGATGCGGGCCAGCGTGGTCAAGGGCGACGTCCGACGCATGCACGGCCTTGCCGAGAATGCGGGAGCCCTGTTTCAGGTGGCGTCACAGTTCAACCTGCTGGAGATGGTTGGCCCCGATGTGACGCCTGAGCAGGGGGTCACGCGGTATGAAAGCGACAGGACGCAGGGGCCGGCCTGCGCCATCGCCGCCGGGGCGGCGACCATCTATCGCAACTATTTCGCGCCGGTCGATGGCGGCGAAGGTCAGACGGCCACCCGGCAGCTCGACGGCCTCGCCGATCTTGGTGCCGCGCTGAGCGATGCGCTGAAGCAGCCGGTCGGCGCGCTGTGGACGATGCGGAACGGCTACGCTCTCGCGACCCGTCCGGGGCTCGATGCCATCGCCAAGCATATCGGCGCGCTGTCGGACCATGACGTCGACACGTTGCGTGGCAAGCTTCGTATCGGCATCCATCGCGATGTCGAGGTCACCGACGTCGAGGGGCCGCGACGGCCGCTGGTGTCCCAAGCGTTCTGCTCGGCGCTGCCGGTCGCCTATAGCCGAGTGCCGGCGCAGCTCTGGGCATCCTTCGCGCGCCTCGTCCTCGACGCGGCATACGAGGCGACGATTTGGGCCGCGGTGCTGAACGCGCAACGCGGCGCCTCCAATGTCGTCCTGTTGACGCTCCTCGGCGGGGGCGCGTTCGGCAATGCCGGCGACTGGATTCATAACGCCATGCGCCGGGCGCTGGAGATGGTGAGAGATCGCGATCTCGATGTGAGGCTGGTCAGCTACGGCGTGCCGTCGCCGGAAACCCTCGCGATCATCAACGCGTTTCGTTGAAGGACCGGCTCAGATCTTCTCGATGATCTGGGCCTTGAACCGGCGCATCTCGGCGATGACCTCGGCGGCGGTGGGGCGGCCGAAATCGATGTCGATGGCGGTGACGCCGAGATCGCGCAGCGTGCGCAGGTCGGCGGTCACGTCGGCGTCGTTGCCCGAGAACAGGCGGCGTTCGCCGTCGGAGGCCAGCGGCGGCACCACACTGCCGTAGCGCTTGACGCGAAAAGCGACGCCGACCGAATGGGGGTCGCGGCCGCGCTCACCGGTCAGTGCGCGCAGGCGCGCGATGCCGGCGCGCAGGCGCGGCAGCGAATCGAGCAGGTGCTGGTTGTTCGAGCCGATGGGGTACCAGGCGTCACCGACGCGCGCGGCCCGGCGCATCGAGGGACCGCTTTCGCCGCCGACCCAGATCGGCGGATGCGGCTTCTGCAGCGGCTTGGGCTCCAGCGCGATGCCGTCGATCTTCACATAGCGTCCGGTGAAGCGCGGCTGGTGCTCGCTCCACAGCACCTTGAAGGCGTCGATGTATTCGTCGGTTACAGCACCGCGCTCCGCAAAAGGCGTGGTGACGACGGCGTCGAACTCGCTCTTCAGCCAGCCGGCGCCGATGCCGACCACCAGCCGTCCGCCACTGAGCACGTCGAGCGTCGCCAGCATCTTGGCCGCCAGCACCGCCGGGCGATGCGGCACGACCATCACGGCGGCGACCAGGCGGATGCGCGAGGTCTTTGCCGCGACATAGGCCATCCCGATCAGCTGCTCGTGGCGTTCGATGGGGGCGCTTTCGTAGAACTCGCCGGTCTCGGAGTAGGGGTAGCCCGGCACCTTGGTATCGGGCAGCACGACGTGGTCGGTGAGCGTCAGGTAGTCATAGCCCATCGCCTCGCCCTGCCGGGCGATGTCGATCATCGAACCCGCGGCCGAGAGCGGGCCGGAGTTGGGCAGGTTGAAGCCGATTTGCATTCGTTGGTCCTCTTACCTTCCCCGGGAGGGGGAAGGTGGCGCGGAGCGACGGAAGGGGGATGTTGAAGACGAACGCGGGAGTCCATCTTCGACATCCCCCATCCGCACTTCGGGCACCTTCCCCCTCCGGGGGAAGGTAAAGCTAAGCCGCCTTGATGTTCGAGCGCTTGATGTGGTCGAGGTTGGTGCCCTCGATGCGCACCAGCCGGGTGAGGCCGTCGCGCTTGGGGGAGTGGACGACGCCGACATCGTAGAAATGCGCGTCGCCCGGTTTCATCACGTAGCTCACGGTGGGCTCGACCAGCGACGGCGAGGTCTCGTCGCCTTTCTTCACGATGCGCCAGTCCGTCATCTCGGTGTCGCCCTCGGCCAGGCCGTAGATCGCCCAGCTCGGGCCGTGATCGTGCGGCGCGCCGTGCGCCGGCTTCTCGTAGACATGACCGCAGATGCAGAAGCCGAGCTCGGGATCCTCGTAGAGCACCTTGCGCGGCTTGCACTGGTCGGCCGTCAGGTGCTTGGCGATGAACGCCTCGTCGCGCAGCACCTTCGAGACGATCTTGCACACCGCTTCCTTTCCGGCGGTTCCAGCGTCTGCCTTCAGAGCGGTGCGGATCTCGATGGCGAGCTGTTCGAGCGTATGGGGCATCGGGTTCTCCTACTGTCATCTAACGTTAGTTCAGCACCTGGGATCGCGCTAGCATGACGTGCCCTGACCTCATGCTGAGGAGGCCGCGCTTGCGGCCGTCTCGAAGCATGGGCCACACACAACGAGCCGTTGCCCACCCTTCGAGACGCGCCAAGGGGCGCTCCTCAGGGTGAGGTCGGAGGAAAGAGGTGCAGCCGATGGACACCATCGAGACGCCCGAGAAGGACATCCCGCTGCGCTACGACATCCGGCTGCTGGGCCGCATCCTGGGCGACACGGTGCGCGCGCAGGAAGGCGAGCCGGTATTCGAGCTGGTCGAGCGCATCCGGCGCACCGGCGTGCAGTTCCACCGCGCCGCCGACGAGACCGCGCGCCAGGATCTGCAGGCGATCATGAGCGGGCTGCCGACGGCGCAGGCCACGCGCATCATCCGCGCTTTCGGCTACTTCTCGCATCTCGCCAATATCGCCGAGGACCAGCACCACATCCGCCGCACCCGCGCCTATGCCATGGCCAAGGCGCCGCCGCGCCAGGGCTCGATGGCCTATGCGCTGGGCCGCGCGCACGGCGATGGTGTGTCGCGCGAGCGGCTGCAGGGCTTCTTCGCCAAGGCGCTGGTCGGCCCGGTGCTGACGGCGCATCCCACCGAGATCCGCCGCAAGAGCTCGATCGACCGCGAGATGGAGATCGCGCGGCTTCTTGATGAACGCGACCGTATCCAGTTCACACCCGACGAGCTCACCGCCAACCGTCGCGCATTGCGCCGCGCCGTGCTCACCCTGTGGCAGACCAGCATCCTGCGCGGCACGCGCCTGCGGGTGATCGACGAGGTCGCCAACGGGCTGGCCTATTACGACCACACCTTCTTCTACGCGCTGCCGGCGTTCTACGCCGATCTCGAGGACCGCCTCGCCGCGATCCCGGCATGGCAGGGGGTTCACGTGCCGTCCTTCCTGCGCATGGGCAGCTGGATGGGCGGCGACCGCGACGGCAATCCCTATGTCACGGCCGAGGTCACGCGCCAGGCGCTGTCGATGCAGAGCCAGCGGGCGCTGCGCTTCTATCTGGAGGAACTGCACAGCCTCGGCGGCGAGCTGTCGCTCGACGGCCGCGTCGTGCGCGTCTCCGAGGCCTTGCAAGCGCTGGCCGAACGCTCGACCGACCGCGCGCCCGAACGGCAGAACGAACCCTATCGCCGCGCCATCGTCGGCATCTACGCCCGGCTGGCGGCGACGGCGCGGGCGCTCGACGGCATGGAAGCGCCGTATCCGCCGGTCGGCGAGGGGGCTCCTTACGAATCAGCCGCCGCGCTGAAGGCCGATCTCGACACGATCGACGAGTCATTGAGCCAGAACGGTTCCCTCGGCCTGGCGCGTGGGCGGCTGCGTGGGTTGCGCCGCGCGGTCGATGTCTTCGGCTTCCATCTCGCCGCGCTCGACATCCGCCAGAACGCCGACGTGCACGAGCGCGTCATGGCCGAGCTGGTCGAGACATCGGGCGCCTGCCCCGACTATCGCGCGCTCGCTGAGCCCGGGCGCGTCGCGCTGCTGGTGGGCGAGCTCGCGAACATGCGGCCCATGGCGTCGGCCTATCAGGCCTATGGCGAGGACACGACGACCGAGCTGGACATGCTGCGCGTCTGCGCCGACGCGCATCGCCGCTACGGCCCGGCCTCGATGCCGCATTACGTGATCTCGAAGGCCGACAGCGTCTCGGACATCCTTGAGGTCGCGGTGCTGCTCAAGGAGGTCGGCCTGCTGCGGCCGCGCGAAGGCCGGCTCGATGTCGACATCGTGCCGTTGTTCGAGACCATCGGCGATCTGCAGCGCTGCGGGCCGATCATGGATCAGCTGTTGGGCCTGCCGGCCTACCGTCGGCTCCTGGCCTCGCGCGGCGATATTCAGGAAGTGATGCTGGGCTACTCCGACAGCAACAAGGACGGCGGCTACCTGACCTCGACCTGGGAACTCTACAAGGCCGAGCTGGTGCTGATCGACGTCTTCAAGCGCCACAGGATCGGCCTGCGCCTGTTCCATGGCCGCGGCGGCTCTGTGGGTCGTGGCGGCGGGCCGAGCTACGAGGCGATCCTGGCGCAGCCGCCGGGCGCGGTGCAGGGCGCCATCCGCATCACCGAGCAGGGCGAGGTGATCGCCGGCAAGTACTCCAACGCCGAGGTCGGCCGCCGCAATCTCGAGACCCTGGCCGCCGCGACGCTCGAAGCCAGCCTGCTCGACGCCGATCACGCGCCGCCGCCGGCCGAGTACCTGGACGTGATGGAGGAATTGTCGGCGCATGCCTTCCGCGCCTATCGCGCGCTGGTCTACGAGACCGAGGGCTTCGACCGCTACTTCCGCGAGTCGACGGTGCTGGGCGAGATCGCCAACCTCAACATCGGCAGCCGCCCGGCCTCGCGCTCGACCCGGCAACGCATCGAGGATCTGCGCGCCATTCCCTGGGTGTTCAGCTGGGCGCAATGCCGGCTGATGCTGCCGGGCTGGTACGGCTTCGGCGCGGCGGTCGGGGCATGGCTGGCGTCGCGGCCCGACGGCATGGCGCGGCTGCGGGCGATGCACGCGGCCTGGCCATTCTTCCGCACCGTGCTGTCGAACATGGACATGGTGCTGGCCAAGAGCGACATCGCCATCGCCTCACGCTACGCCGAGCTGGTCACCGACGAAGCATTGCGTACGTCGATCTTCAGCCGCGTACGCGAGGAATGGCGCCGCACGATCGATATCGTCTGCGCCATCACCGGCCAGCAGACGCTCCTGGAGCGCAATCCATTACTGGCGCGCTCGATCCGCAACCGCTTCCCCTACATCGATCCGCTCAACCACGTGCAGATCGAGCTGCTCAAGCGCCACCGCGCCGGCGACACCGATCCCGCGACCGTGCAAGGCATCCACCTCAGCATCAACGGCATCGCCGCGGGGTTGAGGAATAGCGGCTGACTTTCTCTTGTTCCCCTCATCTGCAAGCAGAGAAGGGAGGAATACTGCGTGCACTCGGCACTCATGCGCTATCATGCGGAACTGGACGACGGCAGGCCGATGTGACGAAGAACGAACTCGACATGACTGCACCTGGTGAAAAGCTCCTCCTTCGTGTTTGGGACACACTCGAGAAGTGCGGGACCGGATTGCTGTCCCCTTGGCGCATCAGTCGTGAAGGCAGGGCCCGTACTGAGGTTCGTCGTCATGAGGTGCTATTGGACGCTCAGACTGCGAAGGATGTTGAGGAGATCAGGGCTGGTCGGGCCATTGTTGCAGCTAACGGGGAAATCCTACGGCTAACGTCTTCGGATGCCGATAAGCGAATAGAACCACAACCACCATCTCTCACTTACGAGCGGAGCGCGCTCAACGACACATTGGTCGTAAGGGAGAGAGCAGCAGCTACCGACCGGCTACTTAATCTCCGTAGTGTTGCCCGGCTTGCTGAAACAGAAGCTCTGGAGCATCAGGGAGTTAATGCGAACTCGGAAGTCAATGACTCGGACTCAAGCCCCTCAAGAGAGTGGATTCGTCATTGGGAAGACGGTGCTGAAGGAGCGTTTGACGAAGAAGTTCGTCACATCTGGGCGCGTCTGATCGTTAAGGAGGTTTCGCAACCTGGATTGTTTTCGGTCCGCACTCTTCAAGCGCTGCGGACGTTTACACGTGCTGATGCAGAGCTATTCTCTAGGGTTGCACCGTTCGTCATAGTCCGCGAATTTCTCTACAACGATCTGGACATGCTGAGTGAGTTTGGCGTGCCATTCTCGGACCTTCTCCATCTTCAAGGAATGGGCTTACTGCTGAACGCAAACAGCAAGACCGTTAGGCACGCCTTCAATATGATAGTTAGCGAGGAAGGTCGCTACTACTGCGGTATGACAGTTGGGGACAACCGGGGCTTAGTGGTTGAAACGCCCGCAGGTTCGGCGAAGCGCGAGTTCTTGCTCGACATCATCTCACTAACAAACGTGGCTAAAGAGATTCTACATCTTGGCGATTTTCCCGCCAATGAAGCCTTTGTCCAGCGCTTGGCGCAGCGCATCCATGCGATGGGATACAAGACCAGTACTGCGGATGCCAAAGTGACCAGCAACGGGAGTTTCACTCTGACCAATGTGGTGTGGGTAAGCGAAGGACGATCGCCGCCGATCACATGAGGATCGGACATGTCAGTGCCGTACACCATTGGCTGACGCCGCCTGAGAGCGCGCAAAAGCGTCGGACTATGTGCAATCCAGCACGATCGCGCGGCGCTCGCGGATCGCGCGTTCGATTTCCAGGCAGATCACCTGGCTGGGCAGCGCGGTTCGGGCGGAGACCAGCGGCGTGCGGCGCGGTACGTCGGCGACCAGACGACGCATCTGCTCCTCGAGCTCGTAGACCTCGCCAGATTTCTCGATCGGCACGATCTCGGCATCGGTGCCGCCGGCGCGGCGCAGCTTGAGCTCGAAGCTGGCGGTGGGCGTGCGGTCGGTGGCGCCGGCCCACCAGGTGCGGATCGCGCCATCGGTGCCGGCGATCTCCGTCACCAGGGAATGCTCGAAGCCGCCGAGGCATTGAGAAAACGAGGCGTAAGCGCCGTCGGCGAAGCGCATCGTGCAGGTGAAGGAGTCATGCATGCCCTCGCCGAGCGGCGAGCGATGGCCGTCGGCCGACAGCTCGACCGGCAGGCCGCTGCCCTGGAAGTACAGCAGCAGCAGGTCGATGTAGTGCACCGCCTCCTCGAGGATCCACGAGCCGACCTGGCTCCCTGTAATGCGCCAGTTCGCGGCGCCGCCGCGGAAGGGGCGGCGGAACAGGAGGCTGTTGGCGTAGCGCGGCCGGCCGATGGCGCCTTCGTTGATGAGATCGCGCACGCGACCCCATTGGCGGGAGGTGTGCAGCTGCAGGCCGACGCCGACGTATAGTCGCGAGCGCTCGGCCGCCTCGACGACGCGGCGCGCGTCGGCGAGCGTCGTCGCCATCGGCTTCTCCAACAGCACGTGCTTGCCGGCGGTGAGCGCCGCGATGGTCATGTCGGCGTGCAGGTTGTTGGGCGTGACGATGTCGATGAGATCGATCCCGGGATCGCGCAGCAGGGCTTCGTAGTCGCGCAGCACACGAACATCAGCCAGTTCCGCGGCGGCGCGCGCCGACTCGTCGTCGCCACATACGACTGACGCGAGGGTAAGCGCGGGGATACGGGCGATCACCTGAGCGTGCACGCGACCCCAGGCGCCATATCCGACCAGACCGATGCGCATGGGCGCTCCCTCGCGATCCGGGTCCCGACCCTACCCGGAGGAGGTTGGAGGCTACGGCCCGTGGAGGGCGGGGTCACGAGAAAGAGCGGATACGCCGGAACGAAAAAGCGGCGGCGAGGCAACCGGGCAGCGCAACGGGCGTTACCTCTGGCTTCCGCTCCGCTCTCGATCTCCAATCCGCGCAGGTGTCCGTGACGCTTGAACAAGGCCTGGCCTTCGGCATCGTCGTCGGTCTGATGATCCTGTTCGTGTCGAACCGGATCAGGTACGACCTCGCGGCGCTCCTGGGCCTGCTGGCGGCGATCGCCGCGGGGATCGTTCCCGTCGCCAAGGCCTTCAGCGGCTTCAGCGATCAGGTCGTCATCATCGTCGCCGCGGCGCTGGTCGTGAGCGCGGGCGTCGGCAAGTCGGGCATGATCGCCCGTCTCCTGCGCCGTTCGGAAACGCTGGTGAAGACGCCCGGGTCGCAGGTCCTGCTGCTGTCCTCGACGGTGGCGATCCTGTCGTCCTTCGTGAAGAACATCGGAGCGCTGGCGATCTTCCTGCCGGCGGCGCTGCAGGTCGCGCGTCGCACCGGCACCCCGGCCTCGGCCTTGCTGATGCCCATGGCGTTCGGATCGCTGATCGGCGGCATCGTCACGCTGGTGGGAACCTCGCCCAACATGCTGGTCTCGCGGGTGCGCGAGGAGGTGCTGGGCAAGCCCTTCGAAATGTTCGATTTCGCGCCGGTCGGGCTGGGCATTCTCGCCGCCGGCCTGGCCTTCCTGACCTTCGGCTGGCGGTTGCTGCCGGCCGGGCGCACCGCGCCGATCGCGCCGGAGGACACGTTCAAGGTCGATGCCTACCTGCTCGAAGCGACTCTGCCGAAGACATCCGTCCTGGTCGGCAAGCCCGTGTCCGAGCTTGAGAAGCTGGCGGAGGGAAACGTCTCCGTGGTCGGCATCATCCGCGAAGGCGGGCGCCGCTACGTTCCCGCCGGACATTGGTGGATGTTCGCCGAGGACATCCTGGTGCTGCAGGGCGACGCGCACGCGATCCGCGAGCTTGTCGAGGAGGCTGGCCTGGCCCTGGTCGGTACCGCCAAGCCGCCGACGCCCGAGCCGGCGCCCAAGGAACTGGCCGTCGTCGAGGCGGTGGTCATGGCCGACTCCGTGCTGGTCGGGCGCACGCCGACCGATCTGCGCCTGCGCGATCGCTTCGGCGTCAACCTGGTGGCGATCAGCCGGCGCGGCCTGCCGCGCCATGCGCGCCTGCGCGACATCCGATTCCAGGTCGGCGACGTGCTGATCCTGCAGGGCAGCGCCGAGTCCACGTCGGAGATCCTGCAGGATCTTGGCTGCCTGCCGCTGGTCGACCGCGCCGTGGGACTGGGCACCGCGCGACGCGACTACCTGCCGCTCGGTATCCTGGCCGCGGCGATCCTGGCGATCGCCACGGGATTCGTTCCTCTGACGGTGGCGTTCCTCGCCGCGGCGGTGGCGATGGTCGTGTCGCGCGTCCTGTCGCTGAAGGAAGCCTACGAGTCGCTCGACCCGCCGATTCTGGTCCTGCTCGCCTGCCTGATTCCCATCAGCGACGCGATCAACAGCACGGGCGGCGCCGACCTCGTGGCGAGCGGATTGGCGGCGCTGGCCAAGTCGGTTCCGGGCTGGGCGACGATCCCCCTCGTTCTGATCGCCTCGATGGCGGTGACGCCGTTCCTCAACAACGCCGCCACCGTGCTGATCATGGCGCCGATCGCGGCCGGCGTCGCCAAGACGCTCGGCTTGAGCCCGGATCCGCTGCTGATGGCCGTGGCGATCGGCGCCGCGTGCGATTTCCTCACGCCGATCGGGCATCAGTGCAACACGCTGGTGATGGGGCCGGGCGGCTATCGCTTCGGCGACTACTGGCGGCTGGGCCTACCACTGTCGGTTATCGTCGTCGTCGTCGGCTCGATCCTGATCCCGCTGTTCTGGCCTCTCACATCAGGCTGAGCGATCGCATCACGAGCTGGTGGAAGTGGTGCACCGCGGCTTCGCCGTGATGCGGATTGGCGGCGTCGTGGACGATGCGGCCGAGATCGTAGCCCAGAGAATTCAGACCGCGCTGCGCGCTCTCGCAGATCGCCACGTCCTCAGGGCCGAGCACCGCGCGCTCGTAGGCCTCGCGCGCGGTATCGAGGTCGGCGCCCGGCGGCGCGAAGCGCTGGAAGCGGCGCAAGGTGTGACCCACGCCATCAGGCAGGATGGTGCCGACCACTACCTCGGGCTTGCCCGGCATCACGTTGATCACGGTCGATGGGAACAGCCACCAGAACAGCGCGCGCTTCTCACCGGCATCGTCAGCCACGGGGTAGGCGGTGTTGTCGCCGTGACGCAGGACGCCTTTCTGTGACGACCACAGCCCCTGCACCGTCATGCGATAGCTGGCCATGTCGACCAGGTCGCAGAAGGCGGGGTGCGACGGCGCGCAGTGGTAACATTCGAGGAAATTGTCGACGACGACCTTCCAGTTGGCGGCGATGCGCTTCGGCTCGTCCATGGGCCGGGCCGGATAGCCCGATAGCGCCGGCAGCATGGCGCGTAGATCGGCGTCGAGATCGCCGGCGAGTTCACCGAGCGGTTTGACATGCGGGTCGAGGTTGAAGAAGACGAAGGCGTCGGCCAGCACGTCGATGCGCACCGGTTTGAGGCAGAACCGCGCGGCGTCGAAGTCGGGTTGCTTCTCCAGCCCGCGCGCGCTCAGCAGGCGGCCGTCGTCTGTGTAGGACCAGGCGTGATACGGGCAGACGATAGTACGGGCGTTGCCGCGTCCTTCGAGCAACTCGTGGGCGCGGTGCTGGCAGACGTTGTGGAAACCGCGCAGACTTCCGTCGCGTCCCCGTATGACGATGACGTTCTGATCGAGTAGCCGAGCGGTGACGTAGTCGCCGGGCTTGCCGAGCTCGCTCAGGCCACCGGCGTAGTGCCAGGTACGGAAGAAGATCGACGTGCGCTCGCGCGCCAGCGCATCCGGGTCGACATAGAGGCGCCCGGGCAGCGTGGTCGAGCGGGCCGGATCGTCGGGCTGCATGTCCTCAGGCTTTCACCGTCACGCCGGCAAGCTGTTCGAAGATCTTCACCACAGCCGCGCCGTCCTGCTTGTTCAGGCCCTGCGCGCGGGCCATCTGGTAGACCTGCTGCGTGACATTGGCCAGCAGCAGCGGCACGCCGAGGCGCTTGGCGAAGGCGGTCTCCAGCTCCTGGTCCTTGTAGGAGATGTCGATCGTGCCGCCCGGCGCGTAGTCGCCGGCGAGGATGCGCGGCACGCGCAGTTCCCAGGCGGCGCTGGCGCCGGTCGACACGCGCACGACCTCGTAGATGGTCTGCGGATCGAGGCCGGCCTTGACGCCCAGCACCAGCGCCTCGGCGACCGCGACCGTGTTGACCTGCACCAGCATGTTGTTGACCAGCTTCATCGCCAGGCCGCTGCCCAGCGGCCCGACATGGAAGGCGCGGTTGCCCATGGCGTCGAACAGGTCCTGGCATTGGGCGAAGACATCCGCCGCGCCGCCGACGATCACCGACAGCTCGCCCGATTGCGCGCGGCCGGTGCCGCCGCTCACCGGCGCGTCGAGCATGGCGATGCCTTGCGCGGCCAGTTTGTCGGCGAAGCCGCGCGCGGCGAACGGATCGATGGTCGACATGCAGAGCACGATGTGGCCAGCCTTGGCGCCATGGATGATGCCGTGCGCGCCGAGGATCACCTGCTCGGCCTGATCGGTGGTCTCGACGATGACGATGGTGCGCTCGACCAGGGCGGCGACCTTCTCCGCCGAGTCGACGACCTCGGTACCCTTGGCCTTCAGCGGCTCGGTCTTCGAGGCGTCGATGTCATGCACGACCAGCGCGAAGCCGGCTTTTGCCAGGTTCAGCGCCATCGGTCCGCCCATGGCGCCCAAGCCGATGAATCCGACTCTGCCGGCCATGGTGGTCTCCTGATCCCAACGAAAGCGGTGCTACTCCGCCGCCTGCGCCACAGGCTCGCTCTTCCACGATTTCACGACCGGCAGCACTTCCTTGGCGAAGAGCTTCAAGCCGCGCTCGGAGACCTCCATCGGCGTGCCGCCGAAGCGGAAGGAGACATTCATCTCGAAATCGCCGACGAGCTTCCGCCGCGCCTCCAGCCCGCGCAGGATCTTGTCCGGCGTGCCCCAGCTCGCGGCCTGCATGAAGCCGGCGACCGCGCCCTCGTGGCCGCTCTTGCGCGCGATCTCGGCCTTCTGCTGGTAGGAGTCGTAGCCCTTCACCGTCTTGAAGTGCTCGCCGAGGAATTCGTAGTGGTGGAAGTTGCTCTCGACGAACTTGCCCTGGTACTTGCGCGCCTCTTCCTCGGTCTCGGCGAGATCGGTGCCGCAGACCACGAACTCGGTGAGCATGGGGGTGGGCGGCGTGGTGCCGTGGTACTGGCGGTGCAGCTTGCGGCCGAGCTCGATCATCGGCAGGCGCATCTCCCAGGGGCGGTCGGCGAACATCACGATATGCGCGCCGAGCTTGGCGGCCGAGTCGATCGAGTCCTCGCTCGAGGCCACGGCGTAGATGCGGCCGTCGAAGGAATGCTGCGGCCGCGGTCGGATCTCGACACGGGGCTGCTTGTAGAAGGGGCCGTCACCCTCGATGAAACCGGTCTTCAGCGCCTTGATGATCATCGGCGCCGCCTCGTCGAAGCGACCCCGTGATTCATCCATGCTCAGCCGGAAGGCGGCGAACTCGCGGCGCGCCAGGCCGCGGCCCATGCCGAAGCGCAGGCGGCCCTTGCTCAGCATGTCGAGCACCGCGGCGTTCTCGGCCACGCGCAACGGGTCGTGCCAGGGCAGGATCACGGCGGCGGTGCCGACATCGATATTGGGGCAGATGGCCGTCAGGTAGGTCATCAGCGCCAGATTGTCGGGCACGAAGGAGTAATCGTTGAAGTGATGTTCGGCCGACCACAGGCAGTCGAAGCCGAGATCATGCGCCAGCCGCGCCAACCTGATCTCCTCGTCCCAGACGCGCTGGTCAGGGCAGTTCTCCCAACCGTAGCTGGCGAACACCATCATCATGCCGACGTCCATGGCTTCCTCCGAGACAGGATTCGTATTGCCGCAATACTGACAGCGGCGACGCAGGAGTCGAGGGCGGCGGCGGCATGGCAGGACTTTGCGCTAGACAGAGGTCCGTACGCCGATATCCAGTGTCGTTGACTCCCTGACGGCCGGCATGCGTACTCATCAGCATGGCACGGGGTGACATCGGAATCTCCGCCCGCGCGTTGGTGCGACAGGCGGCATGAGTCTCTCACGGCGCGACCGCCGCGAATGGCGAATCATCCTGTGGTTCAGCCTGGCGAGTGCGGCGATCAGCGTCTATTTCGGCTATGCCGTCACGCGGCCCGGCGATCCGCCGGTGTGGGGCATGGCGCAGGGTATCCTCGCATCGCTGCTGATCGCTACGCCGATCATGATCTTCGAGCTGCGGCGCGCGCGCTTCGGCTCGTTGCGCCGGCTGCGCCGCCTGCCTCTCGCCGGCTATTTCGCCGCGAAGGTCCTGTTCTATTTCATAATCATCGTGAGTGGGCTGCTCCTCTCGAGCGCGCTGATCTCACTCGTCACACCCACGTCTCGTCCCGTCGTCTTCGACGCCACCTTCCGCGGTTCCCTCGTTCTCGCGATCGGCATGTCGCTGCTGGGCAATCTTGTCGCCGAGACGGGCCGCCTGCTGGGTTTCGGCGTGTTGAAGAGCCTGCTGATCGGGCGCTACGTCCGGCCGCGGCGCGAGCAGAAGGTTTTCCTGCTGATCGACCTGAAGGATTCGACCGGGCTGGCCGAGCGGCTGGGACCAGTACGCTTCCACGAGCTGCTGAACGCGTTCTTCCGCGACGTCGCCCACGCGGCGCTCGAATGCGATGCGGAAATCCACAAGTATGTCGGCGACGAGGCGATCCTGACGTGGCCGGCCGGTCCCGCGCTGGCCGACGGCGCGTGCCTCACCTGTCCCTTCATCGCCCGCGCCGCGATCGCCGCCAACGCGGAGCGGTATCGCGCGCGGTTCGGCGTCGTCCCCGAGTTCCGCGCCGCCCTTCACTACGGCGAGATCGTCACCGGCGAGATCGGCGACTTGCGGCGCGAGATCGCCTATGTCGGCGATACCCTGAACGTGGCGGCACGATTGCTCGAGGCGGCAAAGGCGCTGGGTCATGACATTCTTGTTTCCGCCGATCTC
Source organism: Reyranellaceae bacterium (assembly GCA_022844045.1). Classification (GTDB taxonomy): domain Bacteria; phylum Pseudomonadota; class Alphaproteobacteria; order Reyranellales; family Reyranellaceae; genus JAFAZJ01. Next base: position 45,117 of record JALHMM010000043.1, read on the forward strand.
CTCAAGTTGGTGGCCTTGGCCCCGGACCGCGCCGCCCACCCGCTGCCCACGCTCCGCGTGCGCGGCCGCGCGGCGCCCCTCGAGATCTTCGCGCTAAGCTGACCCATCGCTATCTCGGCGCGCGATTTGACAGTTTCTCGGTGAGCCCCGCAGACTTCGTCCATGTCCACCCAACCCCTCCGCTTGCTCCTCACCGGTGACAGCATCCTGCAGCGTCGTTTGCGCAGCCGCGACGACGGCGTCATCAGTCCGCTTTTCGATCGCGTGCGCACGGCGGATGTGGCCTTCACCAACCTGGAAACGCTGGCCAACGACTATCGCGGCGATCCGGTGCTGGAGAGCGGCGGCTCGCATTTTGGCGCGCCGGCCTGGGTGCTTGACGAGCTGGTCGACGCCGGCTTCGACCTGTTCGCCACGGCCACCAACCACAGCCTCGATTACGGCGTGTCGGGTCTGCTGCAGACGCTGGAGGCGCTGGAGGCGCGCGGACTCTCTTTCGCCGGCACCGGCCGCAATCTCGAGGATGCGCGGCGGCCGGTCTATCACACCCATCCGCACGGCACCGTGGCGATGATCTCTTGTGCCTCGTCCTTCGCCAAGGGCCAGGAGGCGTCGGCGCAGCGGCCGGATCTGCCGGGGCGGCCCGGCCTCAATCCGCTGCGCTTCGAGACGGTGCACGAGGTGACGCCACCGCAGCTCGCGGCGCTACGGGAGATCGCCGACCAGCTCGGGCTGGAGGTCGAGCGCCAGCAGAAGATCAAGATGGGCTTCGCCTTCGCGCCGTCCGATCCCGAGCTGTTCCCGCTCGGCACGATGAACTTCCGCGCCGCCAATCGTGCCGCGGTGCGCATGACGGCGAACCGCAAGGACATCGACGGCATGGTGCGCTGGATCAAGGAGGCGCGCGGCCTGTCGGATGTCGTGCTGGTCAGCCTGCACGCGCATGAGCAGGCCCAGAGCAAGGACGTGCCCGCCGAGTTCATTCCGGTCTTCGCACGCGAGATGATCGACGCGGGCGCCGATCTCGTCGTTGGCCACGGCCCGCATCTGCTGCGCGGCCTGGAGCTCTATAAGGGCAAGCCGATCTTCTATTCCCTCGGCAACTTCATCGGCCAGAACGAGTTGGTGCCGAAGATACCGGCCGACGGCTACGAGCGTTTCCGCGCCGAGCCCGATCTCACGCCGGGGCTGGTCTACCAGAAGCGGGTCAACAACGATCAGGTCGGCTTTCCCTCGGACCGGCGCTACTGGGAGTCGGTGGTACCCGTGCTCACCTACGAAGCCGGCGGCCTAACGAGCATCGAACTGATCCCGATCAGCCTCGGCTGGAAGGAAGCTCGCCACAAACGCGGCCGGCCGCGGCTGGCGGAAGGCGAGGAGGGGCGTTCGATCCTCGAACGCTTCGCCGCATTGTCGAAGCCGTTCGGCACGACGGTCGAGATCGGCACGCAGTCAGCGACCGTCGCGCTGTAATACCTCCCCCCGGAGGGGGAAGGTGCCCGAAGGGCGGATGGGGGATGTCGAAGACGGACTCCTGTGTTCGTCTTCAACATCCCCCATCCGTCGCTCCGCGCCACCTTCCCCCTCCGGGGGAAGGTAATTCAAGTGGCGCGCTGCGGCCCGCGCACGAGGCGGCCGGGGAGGGCGCCGGTGGGCTCGCCGTTGCTATGGACGACCGCGCCGGAAACGATTGTCGCGACGTAGCCGTCGGCGCGTTGCACGAGTCGTTTGCCGCCGGCCGGCAGGTCGTACCAGAGCTCGGGCGAGCGGACACCCAAACGATCGTAGTCGATGACGTTGATGTCGGCCTTGCAGCCGGCGGCGATCAGGCCGCGATCGGCCAGGCCCAGCGCCAGCGCGTTGTCGCGCGTCAGCCGCTTGACCGCGAACTGAAGCGGCAGGCGCGACCCGCGCGTACGGTCGCGCGTCCAGTGCGTGATCATGTGCGTGGTCGAGCTGGCGTCGCAGATCAGCCCGACATGCGCGCCGCCATCGCCCAGCCCCATCAGGGTATTGGGATGTTCGACCATCGTCTTGACGGCGTCGAGATTGCCGTGGGCGTAGTTGATCACCGGGTAGTTGATGATGCCGCGCCCGTCGCGCTCCAGCATCGTGTCGTAGGCGACGTCCTGAGGATCGCGTCCTTGCCGCTTGGCGATCGCGGCGATGCTGCTCTCCGGCGGCGGCTCGTATTGCGGCGGATCGCCGAGCGGGAAGAGATTCTCCCAGGTGTTCAGGCGCCGCGCCATCAGCGGATCGGCGGTGGGCTCCGACAGCAGGCGCGCGCGGAACTCGGGCTGGCGCAGGATCGCCAGCCGCTCGGCGAAGGGCAGGTCGGCGATGGCGCGCCAGCTCGACCGGGTGACGAACGGATGCTGGCTGAGCTCGAAGCCGAGCATCAGGCCGATCGGCCGGCCCATCACCTGGCCCAGGATGCGCGTGCCGTCGCGGTTGGCGGCCTCGATCTTGCCGAGGATCTGGCGCCACAGCTCGGGGCGATTGGCGCGTTGCAGGAGCTGCGTCGACATCACCTGGCCCGACGCCGCCGCGACACGGCGCAGCATGGCGAACTCCTCGTCGGGGTCGTCGAAGTCGGAAATCACCTGCATCCAGCCGGCGCCGACACCGCGCAGCGCCTCGGCGATGGTGCGCAGTTCGCCCTCGGCCGCGCCCAGGGTCGGCGTGTGCTCGCCCTTGCGCGTCTTGTGCGCGATGGTGCGCGAGGTCGAGAAGCCCAGCGCGCCGGCGCGGATGCCCTCGGCGGCGATGCGCGCCATCTCCTGGCGCTCGGCCTCCGTCGCGGGTTCGCGATCCGCGCCGCGCTGGCCCATGACATGCACGCGCACCGCGGCGTGCGGCACCTGCGTGGCGACATCCGTGTCGTAGCGGCGCGCATCAAGCGCATCGAGGAATTCGGGGAAGCTCTGCCAGTTCCACGGCAGGCCTTCGGTCAGCACGACTTCAGGGAGATCCTCGACGCCCTCCATCAGCTTGACCAGCATGTCGCGCCGCTCCGGCAGGCAGGGCGCGAAGCCGACGCCGCAATTGCCGATCAGCGCCGTCGTCACGCCATGCCAGCACGACGACGACAGGCTGTGGCTCCACGTCACCTGCGCGTCGTAGTGGGTGTGGATGTCGACGAAGCCCGGCGTCACCAGCAGGCCGCGCGCGTCGATCTCCTCGCGGCCGCGCGCGGCGACCTTGCCGACGGCGACGATGCGGCCATCGGTGATCGCCACGTCGGCGATCACGGGCTCGCGGCCGCTGCCGTCGACGACGGTACCGCCGCGGATCACCATGTCGGGCGTCGTGCTCATGGTGCTTCCTCTGATGGATCGTGGCCGGAAGAATAGCCGGTGTGATCGGACTCTTACCACGCGGCGGCGCGCAGGTCAGATATGAGGATCGCCTGATGTAGCGGGCGTGTGGCGCTTTGCGCTAGAGAGGGCGCCTACTGTTGTCGGGGGAAATCGCATGAAGACCAAGCCCTTGGGCCGCACCGGCCTCATGGTCTCGGAACTGTGCTTCGGCACCATGTCGTTCGGCGGTGACGCCGACGAGGCGATGGCGGGCGCGATGTACAAGGCGGTGCGCGGCGCCGGCGTCAACTTCTTCGATACCGCCAACGAGTACAACAAGGGGAGGTCGGAGGAGATTCTCGGCCGCCTGATGAAGTCCGAGCGCGACGATCTGGTGATCGCCACCAAGTGCTTCAACCCGACCGGCCCCGACATCAACGCCCGCGGCGCCAACCGCCGCCATGTCGTGCAGGCGGTCGAGGCCAGCCTCAGGCGCCTGGGCACCGACCGCATCGACGTGCTGTTCCTGCATCGCTTCGACACCCGCACGCCGATCGAGGAGATGATGCGCGCGCTGGAGGACGTCGTGCGCTCCGGCAAGGTGATCTACCCGGCGGTCAGCAACTGGTCGGCGTGGCAGACGCAGCGCGCCGTCGATGTCCAGGAGCGCAACAACTGGGCGCGCCTGCAGGTGGTGCAGCCGATGTACAATCTGGTCAAGCGCCAGGCCGAGGTCGAGATCCTGCCGATGGCCGAGGCCAACGGCATCGGCGTGATTCCCTACAGCCCCGGCGCCGCCGGTCTGCTGTCGGGCAAGTACGCCAAGCAGGGCGTCGGCCGGCTGAAGACCAACAAGATGTACGAGGCGCGCTACGGCGACGCCTGGATGTTCGAGGTCGCCGAGGAGTACACCGCCCTCTGCCAGGAGAACGGCCTGCACCCGGTGAGCACGGCGGTCGCCTGGGTCGGCGCGCATCCCGCGGTGACGGCGCCGATCATCGGCGCGCGCAACACCGACCAGCTCAAGGATTCGCTGGCGTCGGTCGACGTGGCGATGACGCCGGAACTGCGCGCAAGGATCGCCGATCTGTCACGCACGCCCGCGCCGGCCACCGACCGCTCGGAGGAGCTTAAGGTCGCGCGGTAGCTGGATCCGAATCTGGGCCGATCGATCCGATACCTTCCCCCGGAGGGCAGGGGAATCGCATATGGAATTAGCGAGGTATTGCAAGGCGTTGGGAAAAGGATTCTTTGTGTGTCACCCGTCCTCTCCGGGAGACACCGATGCGCAAGTTC
>JALHMM010000044.1 GCA_022844045.1 Reyranellaceae bacterium
GGCGGCGGCGCGCCCGGCTTGGCGGCACCGCCCGGCGCGGGAGCGCCCGGCCTTGCCGGGCCAGCGGCGGTAAGATCGGGCAGCTTGGCGCCCGGGCCCATATTGTACCACCACCACGCTCCGCCGCCGGCGGCTGCGAGCAGGATGGAGGCGGCGATCGCCACCTTGTGTCGCATGAACCCGCTGTCTCCAACCTTGCCGGCACCCTCGCGTCTTGCGCGCGCCCGGGCCGGAACCGTCCCCGTCGTGACTGGTAGTTTACCGCCAATCGGCTGCGGGAGGGATGCGAAATCCGAGCCAAGTCGCCGAAGAGACGCATGGTCACAGGGCGTTACAGGAGGGTGATCGGGCGTGCTATGGCGTGGGGGATGATTGACCCGCCTCATTATCCTTCCCTGCCAGCGGGGGAAGGTATCAGTCTCAGCCCATGATCCGCCGGCTGTACGACTGGGTGATCGGCCTGGCCGGCCATCGCCGCGCCATCCCCGCGATGGGGGCGGTGTCGTTCCTCGAGAGCTCGTTCTTCCCCATCCCGCCCGACGTCATGCTGGTGCCCATGGTGCTGGCGCGGCGCGACAAGGCGTGGACCATCGCCACCGTTTGCACGGTGTGCTCGGTGCTGGGTGGCCTGATGGGCTACGCCATCGGCTACTACCTGTTCGAGACCATCGGCGCCTGGGTGGTGAAGGTCTACAGCCTTCAGGGCGCGCTCGACAATTTTCGCGCCGGCTTCGAGCAATACGGCGTCTGGATCATCCTGGTCAAAGGCCTGACGCCGATTCCCTACAAGCTGGTGACGATCGCCAGCGGCGCCGCGCATTTCGATCTTTTCACCTTCACCTGGGCCTCGATCCTCACCCGGGGCGCGCGTTTCTTCCTGGTGGCGGCGCTGTTGTGGAAGTTTGGCGAGCCGATCCGCGCCTTCATCGAGAAGCGGCTCACCTTGCTGACCTGGCTGTTCCTGATCGCCCTGATCGGTGGCTTCGTCGCCTTCCGCTATCTGTTCTGATGCGCGTTCCGACGATCGCCACAATCGTGCTCTGATATCCCGACCATGACGCTCAGCTCCGCTTTGCCGATGCCGGACGGCGACCTCGCGCCGCCGCGCGCGGCGCTGCTGATCCTGCTGGGCAGCGGTGGTCTGCTGCTGGGCGCGCTGGCCTTCCAGCACATCGGCAAGATGCCGCCCTGCGCTCTCTGCTACTGGCAGCGGTACGGCCATATCGCCGCCCTGGGCATCGCCTGGCTGGCGCTGTGGCCCTTGCCGCGGCCGGCGCGCCTGGCGGTGCTGACCTTGGCCGGCCTGGCGCTTCTGGTCACCGCGGGCGTCGCCGCCTATCACGTCGGCGTCGAATGGAAATGGTGGCCCGGGCCACAAACCTGCGCGCCGGCCAGCAGTGGTTTCGGCGGCACCATCGATGAGATCAAGCGGCGCATCATGGGCACGCCGATGGTGCGCTGCGATTCGATCCCGTGGTCGATGCTGGGGCTGTCGATGGCCGGCTGGAACGCCGCGGTCTCGCTGCTGCTGGGCGTCGGCGCCCTGTCGCTGACGTGGAAGCGGTGAAGGGGAGGCGGTGATGACCAAGCGCACAGGCGAGGGCGCGATGCCCGGCGATCCCACCGCGCGCGACATCGTCGAACGCGTCATCCGCGTCGACCAGGCCGGCGAGTACGGCGCCATCCGCATCTACGAGGGCCAGCTCGCGGCGTTGCGCGCCACCGGCCGCGGCAACGGCGAGACGGCGCGCAAGATCGAGGCGATGCTGCGCCAGGAGCGCCAGCACAACGCCACCTTCGACAGGCTGCTCGTCGAGCGCCGCGTGCGGCCCACGGCGCTGCAGCCGCTGTGGTCGGTGGCTGGCTTCGCGCTCGGCGCCGCCACCGCTTTGCTCGGCGATCGGGCGGCGATGGCCTGCACGGTGGCGGTCGAGGAGACCATCGACAAGCACTACGCCGCGCAGCGTGACCAGCTCGGCGACGACGAAGCGAGCCTGCGCGAAACGGTCGAGACCTTCCGCAAGCAAGAGGTCGAGCATCGCGACGAGGCGCTGGCATCGGGCGCCGAGCAGGCCCCGGCCTACGAGACCTTGAGCGCCGCGATCCGCGCCGGCTCGCGGCTCGCGATCTGGCTCAGCGCGCGCATCTGATGGCCTCGCCCTGAGGGGCGGGCGAAAGCGCCTGTCATCCGCCCGACAAGTAAGCGTGGTGTAAGGCTGCCGGCGTGGACAGCCTGGGGCGGCGCCGTTACCAATGGGTTCCGGCAAGTACGATGATCGTGCCGCGGCGCCGGGTCGAGGAGGCGAAGATGGCGATTCTGAAAAAGGGCATGGTGGGCGAGCCGGTCAAGCGGATGCAGGCGAAGCTCGGCGTGACGGCGGATGGCGACTTCGGCCCCGGCACGGAGAAGGCGCTGCGCGATTATCAGGCGGCGAACGGGCTGTCGGTCGACGGCGTGGCCGGGCCCGACACCTTCATGCACATGAAGCTGTACGAGCTGGTGCTGCTGATGAACGGCTCGCGTGGCGAGACCGTGAAGAAGGTCCAGGCCGAGCTGGGCGTCACCGCCGATGGCATCTACGGCCCGGCGACCGCGAAAGTCGTGCAGGCGTTTCAGGCCAAGAACGGCCTGGTCGCCGACGGCCTGGTCGGGCCCGACACGCTGGAGAAGATGACCGCCTTCGCCGAGTTCACGCCCGACGTGGTCGCGCGATCGGTCGCCGCCGACGACGGCGACGGAGAGGCCCCCAAGACGCCGGAAAGCGCGGGGCCCGGCGCCGCGCCGGCACCTGAGCGCCGCAGCCTGTGGGCGCGCGTGAAGGGCCTGTTCTCGTAAGCGCAAGCCCCGCCGCAAGCACGGCCACCACGACAGCGGATCAAGGCGCGAAGCGACAGCGAGAGCGCCTTGATCATTGCCCCTATCGGCCCCTTTAGGGGCCGTTAGGGGCAGGGGACGTTGGCACCCCGTTGGCAGGGGGTTGGCACCCCGTCGGAAGGACCCGTTGACAGGGGGTTGGTACCCCGTTGGAAGCCGTTGGCACCCCGTTGGAAGACCGTTGGCAGCATCGGCGCTCACGCTCCGGCATTTCCGATGCTGACGTCGCAGCCGCGCGTCGTGCGGCCGTCCGTAGATCCGACGTTTGATCGAAGGACCCATCTCCACTCTGACGCTCCTGGAGGCGATGTCTGGCGACATGGTGCCGTGGACGATGCCGCATCGAGGGTTATTTGTAAATTTCTTATTTAACGAATTATCTATTACAGTGGAGATTCCTGCGTCGCCCTTGAAAAATCAGAATATGAGTGTACAATCACTCACTTAGAATTCTTGGGGGGGGGGCAGGATAACCACATGACCAAGACGACAAAGGTGAAGGACTCCAAAAACCGGGAGTTCCGTACCGTCACGCAAAAGACCCAGGTCACCTGCGGGCCGGCCTGCTGCCTGATCATGTGGGCCAACGTCTACGACGCCGATCCCAAGGCCGACGAGGGCGGCGTGATCGCGCTCAGCAAGGCCTTTCCCAAGCCCTGGAACGCGGTGACCGGCGCGGAGATCGGCAACCTCTCGAGCGTGCTGCGCCAGATGGGCGTGCGCACCACGGTCGAGATCTTCACCAACAACGGCAAGCTGAAGACGGCGCTGACCACCAAGATCAAGCCCAAGAAGCCGGCGCTGGTGTTCGTCGAATGGGAGGTGGCCGCCGTCGTGAAGGGCCACTTCGCCGTCTGCGCCGCGGCGATGGCGTCGGAGGACAGGTACACCGTCCTCGACCCGATGTACGGGCTGCAGGAGATGGTCGGCCTGCCATACTACTATCCCTACACGAGCGATGACGAGGTGGTGTCGCTGAAGTTCACCGGCGCCGTGGCCTTCGTCGAGTAGCAGCGCCGAGACCTCATGCGCGCGCCGCGTCGATCGCGCGCCAGACGCGTTCGGGCGTCGCCGGCATCTCGATGTGCTCGACGCCGAGATCGCCGAGCGCGTCGACGATGGCGTTGACGATCACGCCCAGCGCCGGGGTGATGCCGCCTTCGCCGCCGCCGCGCAGGCCCAGCGGATGGCTCGTCGAGGGCACCTCGCTGATCGCGGTGACGAAGGACGGCAGGTCGAGCGCGCGCGGCAGGGCGTAATCCATGAACGAGGCGCTCAGCATCTGGCCCTGCGCGTCGTAGACGCATCGCTCCATCAGCGCCTGGCCGGCGCCCTGTGCGATGCCGCCATGGGTCTGGCCGTGCAGGATCGGCGGATTGACCGCGCGCCCGACATCGTCGATCGCGCAGTAGCTCGCGATGCGCACCGCGCCGGTTTCGGCGTCGACCTCGACCTCGCAGACATGCCAGCCATAGGGATAGGCGCCGACGCGGCTGTCGACCTCGCCGGTGCCGGCGATCGGGCCGTGACGCGCGGCCAGCGCCAGCAGGCTGACGCTGCGGTCGGTACCCTTCACGGTGAAACGTCCGTCAGCGAAAGCGAGGTCGGCGGGATCGGCTTCGAGCGCCTCGGCCGCCAGCGTCGTCGCGCGTTCGATGATGATGCCGGACGCCTGGTGGATCGTGGTCGCGGCCATGCGCATCGAGCGGCCGGAATGCGAGCCGCCGCCAGCCTGCACGCGCTTCGTGTCGCCGGCGACCATCCGTACGCGCGTCGCGTCGATGCCGAGCCACTCGGCGATCAGCTGCGCGAAGCTGGTGGCGTGGCCCTGGCCGGCCGAGAGCGTGCCGATCACCACCTCGACGATGCCGTCCGACAGCACCGTGACCTCGGCGCGTTCCTGCGGCGCGCCGCTTTGCGATTCGACATAGCCGCCCAGGCCGATGCCGCGACGCAGCCCGCGCACCGCCGACGCTGCGCGCCGCGCGGCGAAGCCGTTCCAATCGGAGAGCTGCAGGATGCGCTCGAGCGTGCCGGCGTAGTCGCCGCTGTCGTAGGTCACGCCGAAGGCGTTGGTGTAAGGCATCGCTGACAGCGGCACGAGGTTGCGCCGACGCAGCGCCACGCGGTCGAAGCCGTGCCGTCGCGCGGCGAGATCGATCAGCCGCTCGATCATGAACATGGTCTCGGGCCGCCCGGCGCTGCGATAGGGCGCGGTCGGTGGCGTGTTGCTCATCACCGCGCGGGCGCGCGCCGCGGCGGGCAGGCGATACAGGCTGGTCATCACCTGCGTGCCCTTGGTCAGCGGGATGAACGAGGCGGTGTAGGCGCCGACATTCGACAGGCCCGACGCGTCGAGTGCGAGGAAGTTGCCCTCGGCGTCGAGCGCCAGCGCGCCGTGCGCGCGCAGGTCGCGGCCCTGGTAGTCGCTGACGAAGCTCTCCTGCCGTGTCGCCGTCCATTTCACCGGCCGGCCGACGCGGCGCGCCGCCCAGGCGACCAGCGCGAACTCGGGATAGAAGAAATTGCGGGTGCCGAAATTGCCGCCGGTATCCTCGGCGATCACCCGCACGCGCTCGGGCTCGATGCCGAGGATCATCGCCAGCTCGCGCCTGGGCCGCACCACGCCACCGCCGCCGGCGTAGAGCGTGGTGGTGCCATCCGTGGCGTCGTACGCCGCCAGCGCAGCACGCGGCTCCATCGGCACGCCGGTGACGCGCTGGATCAGGCTGTCGAGGCGCACGATGTGCGTGGCGCGTGCGAACGCCGCCGCGACAGCCTCGCGCGCGCCGACTTCTGAATCGACGGCGATGTTGCCGGGCTGGTCGCTCCACAACGCCGGCGCGTCGGGCGAGACGGCATCGGCGCTATCGCTCACGGCGGTGAGCGGTTGGTAGTCGACCTCGACCAGCTCGGCGGCGTCATGGGCGACCGCCAGGGTCTCGGCGACGACGAAGGCCACCGCCTCGCCGACATGGCGCGCCGCGTCGATCGCCAGCACCGGCTGGCGCACCACGCGATGCGGGGTGCCGTCGCTGTTGGGCAGCTTGATATCGGGCGGGCTCATCGCCGTGGGGATATGCGGGATCGGCCGCAGCCCGTCGGCCACGAGCTCCGCACCCGTCAGCACCGCAAGCACACCAGGCAGCGCGCGCGCCCGCGTCGCATCGATGCCGACGATTCGCGCATGCGCATGCGGCGAACGCAGCACGACGGCGTAGGCTTGGCCGGGCAAACTGAAATCGTCGCTATACCGACCACCCCCCCGTCAGCAGCCGCGCATCCTCAAACCGCGGCAACGACGCGCCGATGCCACTCTTCATCGTTCTTCCCCCGGAGGGCAGGGCAATCGCATATGGCCAGTTTGACTTGGTTTTGCCTTCCCCCGGAGGGGGAAGGTGCCCGAAGGGCGGATGGGGGATGTCGAAGACGGACACTGCGTTTGTTGAAACATCCCCCATCCGTCGCGCTACGCGCGCCACCTTCCCCCTCCGGGGGAAGGTAGAGGCCCGTCACTCATGGCCGGCGCAGCAGCTCTTCGTCGGGCACGCCCGATTCGTATTGGCGCACCATCTCGTCGGGATCGAAAGCCACGCCAATCGGATTCTTCAGGAACGCCTCGGTCTGCAGATACGCGGCCGCCGCTTCCTTCGTCGGATACGCGTCGACCTGCAACTCGATCGAGGTGCCGTCGGGGTCGTGGTAGTACATCGACACCGTGGGCCCGTGATTGATCGGCCGGTAGGGCGTGATGCCCTCAGCCTTCAGCCGCTTGTACGTCGAGAGCAGATCGCCCAAGGTGCGATAGCCATAGGCGAAATGCGCCAGGCCCCAGGCCTTGGCGTCAGGCGCGTGCAGATCGGGAACGTTGACGATGGCGAGGCGGTGATGCTCGTCGTCGTAGGTGATGAAACAGATGCGCCCGTCATCGAACACCGTGCGCGCGTTGAGCACGGTCTCGTACAAGCGCCGCATCGCGTCGTACTTGGTGGTGCGCACGACGAAATGCGCGAAGATCGCCGGCGAGATCGGCTTGCTGTCGAGCGGGCGCTTCAGGTTATCGGCTCTCGAGTCCATGGGGGCACCTCCGGATGCCCCGCATCCTACCTTCCCCCGCAGGCGGGGGAAGGTGGCGCGTAGCGCCGGATGGGGGTGGTTGGTGCGACCACCCCTCTGTCCGTGACTGGCCGCGATGCCGACACCCCCATCCGCCCTTCGGGCACCTTCCCCCGCAGAGCGGGGGAAGGTAGGAGTGGAGCCATGACCCTCGAATTCCTCATCACCACCTTCATCGTCGTCGCCTCGCCCGGCACTGGCGTGCTCTACACCTTGGCCGCCGGGCTGACGCGCGGCGCGCGCGCCAGCGTCGTCGCCGCCTTCGGCTGCACGCTGGGCATCGTGCCGCACATGGCGGCGGCGATCCTCGGCCTGGCGGCGCTGCTGCACACCAGCGCGCTCGCCTTCGAGATCTTCAAGTATGTCGGCGTCGCCTATCTGCTGTGGATGGCGTGGAGCACGCTGCAGGAACGCGGCGCGCTCAAGGTCGACGAGCGCGCGGCGGGCGATCGCGGCTTCATGCAGGTGACGATCGAGGCGATCCTGATCAACATCCTCAACCCCAAGCTCTCGATCTTCTTCCTCGCCTTCCTGCCGCAATTCGTCAGCGCCGAGGAAGCGCGGCCGCTCGCCGGCATGCTGACCTTGAGCGCCGTCTTCATGCTGATGACCTTCGTGGTCTTCGTCATCTACGGCCTGCTCGCCGCCGCGATCCGCGACCACGTGATCTCGCGCCCCCGCGTGCTCATCTGGATGCGCCGCACGTTCGCCGCCGCGTTCGTCGCGCTGGGCGCCAAGCTGGCGGTGGCGGATCGGTGATGATGAGTGCCTTGGTCGGACCGTCAGGGCTCTCGCCGGCGATGCCAAGGCGATCCGCCACAGCGGGCGGGTTCTGCGTGTGGCGGACCTTGCCGAGACCTATGGCTTCACGGACATCGACGGCCGCCGCGTTCCCGCTTTCGAACTGGAGGAGGCATGACGGCTCTTTCGGCGCGTCTGCGTGGCATCCTTGACCGATTGCCGCTCGCCCCGGGAATGCGCGTGCTTGAAGTCGGCTGTGGCCCCGGTGCGCTCGCCCGTGCCATCGCGGCCCGCATCGGTGACGGTCATGTGCTGGGGATTGACCGCTCGGCCCGCGCTATCGCGCAGGCCGTCGCCGGGTCGGCCAAGGAGATCGCGGCCGGAACCGTGAGTTACCGGCACGTCGCGGTCGAAGACTTCGTGATGGAGCGGGGCGATGCCCCCTTCGACCTGATCGTTGCCGTACGTGTTGGTGCGCTTGACGGCCGTCATCCCGAAGCAGGAGCTCGCGCGTGGTCGCGACTGATCGCGGCCCTGGCGCCGAAGGGTCGCGTGTTCGTGGACGGGGTGGAAGCGACGGCTCGGCCCAAGCCATGAAAGTCGCGGCGTACACGGCGGATCAGGCTGCGGCCTGGGTGCGTCTCATGAACCTCGTACGGCCTGTGCCGATCAGCGTGCCGGAGTTCGAAGCGCGCGAAGCAGCATGGGCAGGCTCAGAATTTCGGTTGCGCTATCTCGGTCACGATGGATCAGGGGCGATCGCACTCGCTCAACTCGCGGTATCGCCCTACGCCCCGGTCGATCACCTTGCCGCCATCGTCGTCGTTGACCCCGAACATGTCGGACAAGGGTACGGGACGACGATGCTCGCCGTGCTGGAAGGCGAGGCAAGGGCACGGGACTTCCGCGGTCTTGTGGGAACCGTCCAGGAGGACGCCCGCCGCGCACGTGCGTGGATGGAGCGCCGTGGCTTCCACCCGTTCGCCGTGCGCTTCGACAGCCTGCTCAATCTGGAACGGTTCGATAGGGACGCCCATGCTCGCCATCTGGAGCGAGCGTCGGCGGCCGGCGTGACGTTCGCGGACATGAGTGGCGCCACCGGCGCGCAGTGGCGGGAACTGCTTTCGCTTTTCCAGTCCCTTCTTGGCGAAACGCCCGACATGCAAGATCTGCCCGTCTGGACGACAGATCGGTGTCGTGCCGTTCTTCAGAACAATCCCAACGCCCGACCCGAATGGATCATCGTCGCGCGCCACGCAAGCAAGGCGATCGGGTTGACCATCGGCCATAAATTGGGCGACGAGATCTACGCCTATTTCACCGGGGTTGCGCACGCGTGGCGTGGCCAGAACATCGGCGTGGCGCTGAAGCTGATGCTGATCGAGGCCGCCCGATCGCACGGCGTCGAAACCATGCGTGCGACGAATCTCGACCGCAATACACCCATCCTGCGGGTAAACGCCGCCCTCGGTTTCAAGAAAGCGCTTGGAACGATCGAGTATCGAAAGCTTCTCGCACCGGCACAGGCATAACCGCCGCTTTCGATGCATCATGGACGACCGCATGCTGAGCTTGAGCGCCGTCTTCATGCTGATGACCTTCGTGGTCTTCGTCGTCTACGGCCTGCTCGCCGCCGCGATCCGCGACCACGTGATCTCGCGCCCGCGCCTGCTCACCTGGATGCGCCGCACCTTCGCCGCAGCGTTCGTTGCACAGGGCGCGAAGCTGGCGGTGGCGAATCGGTGATCAGTCCTTGACTAGGATCGCGCCGTGTTCGGCGGGATTGAAGGGATGCACACCGCCTTTGTCGTCGACAAAGGTTGACGGCCATTTGGTATGAGCGTCGTACCGGGCGGAGTAGAACTCGCCGTAACTTTTGTCGCTGCCTGGCGTCCATCTGAGCTTGAATGTCACACTACTCAGATCAGCGCCGCGCAGGTCAGCGTACTTGAAAAACACCTGATCGAAAGTGGAATTGGTGAAGCGCGCACCACGAAGGTCAGCACTCTCGAAATGTGAGTATATCAAAGTGACACTCGAGAAATCGGTGCTCTGCAACATGGACTTGTTGAACGTCGCACCATGGAAGCGTCGTCCGGTGAACCTGGCCCCTGAGAGCTTGAGTTCCTCCCAGTCGACGATCTCGGCGTATTGAGGGCCCGTGAAGTCTCGATTGGTGGGTTTTCCCTCGCAGTGCTCGGCCACGAAGATGATGCCTTCCTTAACGACATCCAGCGTGGGTGGTAGCGAGGTTCGACAATCGACAATGGCTCCTGTCCAACTGGATTCGCGGAGTTCGGCAAGGCGTCCAAGGTTCACGCCATTCAGCCGCGCCCCGTCGAAATGCACGCTCCGGAACGAAGCGCCAGTAAAGTCGACATCCGTCAGGCTCGTGAACGCGACGAAGCGGACATCCTCCAGGCGGGCGCCTCTGAACGTCGAATGCGTGATTGTTTGGCCATAGAAGGATACGCTCTCCAGGGTCGCACGAGATAAATCGCTGCGATCGAACCGCCCATCATCGAAACTACTGTTGCGGATCGTCGCGTCCGTAAGGTCGAGGTCGCGGGCCAACAAGGCCCAGAACTTGGTATCGAAAATCCAGACGCGACTCAAAGACGAGCGCCGAATAACTCCTCCATTGAACCGGGCAAGTTTGATGTATCCGCTCAGCGCCGAGTCCTGGATACGAAAATCCTCGACGTCGATGTAGCTGAGGTCGATGCGCGTGTCCTTCAGGCCGAACCACGCCAAGCGATCCAACTTCTTGGTCAGGCCCATTAGGCCTTCGTCGTACCCAATTCGCAGGCTCGCCAGGCGATGAATGGTTCTGATTGTCTCGTCACCTGGCGACAAAAGAAGCGCGCGGCCGGCGAGCCTCGCAGCCGCAGCGTCATCGCCGATCATGTCCGCGGCTATAGCCGCCTCTCGTAGCAGGTTACCGTCGGGCGAGGTTGTCAGCTCGATGAGGCGTTGCAGGCTGCGCCATCGGCCATACGCGTCCTTCAGGTCGATCGCGATAGCCAGCCGTTCGCGCCATGCCTCGGGATCGTCGGGGTTCGACTGCAAGCGGCGGTCGATCTCTTCGTAGAACCTGAGTGATCGCTGAAAGCTTTGCACAAGGGCATTTCGCTGTTCACTGTCCCAGGTGATGAGGCTGCACAAGTTCGTTTCATAGAGGCCACCGCCGACCGGACGCAGCCACGCAAGCACACGAAGGCTCGGAAAGCCGGCGATCCGTCTGGCGCAATAGCCGGGGCTTGGAATCCGGTCCGGCCCCTCCTTATGCGACACGAGGCGGAATTCGCGCTGATCCGGCCCGAACCAGACCCGATCGGCAATGAGCCGCCGGGTGTTGTTCCACATCGGCGACACGACACCATCCTCGATGTCTTCGGCGAATGTTCCGCTGACAACGACAACATTGTCTGCGCCCCGTCCGGCAAGAGGCCGGCAGCTACAGGCCAGCGCGGATGCCGGCCACCACAGCGCGACAAGAAGCAGGATCAACGCGGAGCAACGGTATCGCGGCATGTCGCGCCTCCTGCACGCGGTCGTCGCCTACGACTCCAGCTCGCTGTCCCAGTACAGGAAGTCGCGCCAGCTCTGGTGCAGGTGATTCGGCGGAAACGCCCGGCCGTTGTCCTGCAGCTCGGCGGTCGAGGGCTCGTAGGGCGCGCGCACCGGGTACATGCCGACCTGCTTGGGCAGCTTGTCGCCCTTCAGCAGGTTGCACGGGCTGCAGGCGGTGACGACATTGCGCCACGAGGTGATGCCGCCGCGCGAGCGCGGCACGACGTGGTCGAAGGTCAGGTCGGGCGCGTTGAACGGCTCGGCGCAGTACTGGCAGGTGAAGCTGTCGCGCAGGAAGACGTTGAAGCGCGTGAAGGCCGGGCGGCGCTCGGCCGGCACGAATTCCTTCAGCGCGATGACGCTGGGCAGGCGCATCTCCAAGCTTGGGCTACGCACGCGGCGGTCATACTCGGCGACGACGTTGACTCGATCGAGGAACACCGCCTTGACGGCGTCCTGCCAGCTCCACAGCGACAGCGGAAAGTACGACAACGGCCGAAAATCGGCGTTCAGCACCAGGGCGGGACAAGCCTCGGGCGCCGTAAACATGGCTATCGACTCTGCGCGACGAAGCGCGCGCGGTGTGCTTCGTACGTCATGGCGGGCGCATAGTGGCCGATGGCCTTGGAAAACACAACGGGTTGAATCCGCGCGGTCGTGACGGAAGCGTGAAGTATGTGTGGCGAAAGCGTGACGCCGGTCTTCTCCCTCTCCCCGCGTGCGGGGAGAGGGTCGGGGTGAGGGGCTGAATCGAGTGACGCACCACAGTCGTGCGCAACCTGAGACTGCCTCTCACCCTAACCCATCCCGCTTGCGGGGAGAGGGAATGCTACTCCGCCGCGGCTTTCAGGCTGGTCGGCACCGGCTGGCCGGCGACCAGCGCGGCGCGCGCGGCGTCGTACTCGCGGGCGAGGCGGTCGACGATCTCGGCCGCCGGCGGGATGTCGACGATCTGGCCGACGCCCTGGCCGGCGCCCCAGATGTCGCGCCACGCCTTGGTCTTCATGTTGCCGCCCGAGCCGAAGTTCATCTTGCTCTTGTCGGCGGTCGGCAGGTTGTCGGGGTCGAGACCGGCGGCGGCGATCGAGCGCTTCAGGTAGTTGCCGTGCACGCCGGTGAAGAGGTTGGTGTAGACGATCTCCTCGCCCGAGCTCTCGACGATGCACTGCTTGTTGCCTTCAGAAGCGTTGGCTTCCAACGAGGCGGTGAAGCGCGTGCCGATATAGGCGAGGTCGGCGCCCACCGCCTGCGCCGCCAGCACCGAGGCGCCGTTGGCGATCGAGCCGGAGAGCAGGATGCAGCCGTCGTAGAACTGGCGCACTTCCGGCACCAGCGCGAAGGGCGACAGCGCGCCCGCGTGGCCGCCGGCGCCGGCGCAGACGAGGATCAGGCCATCGACACCGGCCTGCAGCGCGCGCTTGGCGTGCTTGGTGTTGATGACGTCGTGGAACACCAGGCAGCCGTAGCGATGCGCCGACTTCACCACGTCATCAGGGGCGCGCAGCGAGGTGATCTGCACCGGCACCTGGTACTTCTCGCAGAGATCGACATCGTGCTGCAGGCGGTCGTTGGAGCTGTGCACGATCTGGTTGACCGCGAAGGGCGCCACGATCTTCTCGGGATGCTTGGCCTTGTACTCGGCGAGTTCGCCGGTGATGCGCTTGAGCCATTCCTCGAGTATCTCCTTGGGGCGCGCGTTGAGCGCCGGGAAGGAGCCAATGATGCCCGACTTGCACTGGGCGATGACCAGGTCGGGATTGGACTGGATGAACAGCGGCGCGCCGACAACGGGGATGCGCAGCTTGCCTTGCAGCTTGGCGGGGAGAGCCATCGTCTTACCTTGCTCCTGTCACTTCAACATTTCGTAGCCGCCGCCCTTTTCGAGGGCGCGCTTGTAGGCCGGCCGCGCCTGGATGCGCGTAACGAAGGCCGACAGCTTGGGCAGCTGCTTGAACAGCGGCGAGCGCGCCGCCGAGGCTTCGAGCGGGAAGCTCATCTGGATGTCGGCGGCGGAGAACTCGGGGCCCGCGAACCACTCCCGCTGCGCCAACTCCATCTCGAGGAACATGAAGTGGTTGCCGAGCTGCGGGTTGAGCAGCGTCTTGTCGGCGCCGGCGGCGATCGCCTTGGCCGCCGGCTTGATGAACCATGGCACGCGCGTGGGCAGGCGGCCGAACACCAGCTTCATGAACAGAAGCGGCATCAGCGAGCCTTCGGCGTAGTGCAGGAAGTAGCGATAGCGCAGATGCTCCGGCGTGCCCGCCGACGGTCGCAGCTTGCCGTCGCCGTAGGTCTCGGCGAGGTATTCGAGGATCGCGCCCGACTCCGCCAATGTCTTGTCGCCGTCGGTGATCACTGGCGACTTGCCCAGCGGGTGCACCGCGCGCAATGCGGCCGGCGCCTGCATCGAGGGCTCGCGCTTGTAGTGCTTGATCTCGTAGTCGAGCCCAAGCTCCTCGAGCGCCCACAGGATCCGCTGCGAGCGCGAGTTGTTGAGGTGATGGACGACGATCATGGTTTGAGCCTCTTACCTTCCCCCGGAGGGGGAAGGTGGCAGCGCGCAGCGCTGACGGATGGGGGATGTTTCTACAACATCGGAGTCCGTCTTCGACATCCCCCATCCGCCCTTCGGGCACCTTCCCCCTCCGGGGGAAAGTAAACTTTACAACAGCCCCGGCCGCCAGTTGCCATGGAAGCCGGCGGGCACGCGATGCGACAGATGGGCCAGCGCGATGGGTCCCTTGTCAACGCCCGTGGCGTCGAACACCGCGAGATCGCTGCGGTTTTCCGCTGCGCGATAGATCGTCGTCACCAGCCAGCCGTCACCCTCGGCCGCCGTCTCGCTGCGCGGCACGAAGATCGGCTCGCCGCAGAAATCGCCACTGTCAGGCTGCCAGTGCAGGACCTTGCGCGTGGCGAGGTCGATATGCGCCAGCCCGGCGCGCTTATCGCGCGTGAAATCGGCGTCGGTCGGCACGCCGGCCTGGAAGTAACCATGCCGGTTGGGCAGGCAGGCGAAACGCTCGTCGAGCCGCGGGAACTCGCCGGGATGATCGTCGATCTGCTCCTCGCGATAGGAGTTGCTGGTGCCGGCGGGATCGAAGGTCCAGCGCACCAGGGTCGCCCTGGGCGACTGCTGCGTCGGCATCGAGCCGTCGGGCAGTGGGAAAAGCGGCGCGACGGGATACTTCATCATGTCGCAGACGATCTTGCCGCCCTCGGCGTCGAAGGCGTTGAGCGGATGGAAGACGTAGCAGGCGTCGCCGGTGATCCACTTGACGTCGGCCACCGTGCCGTCGCGCGGGATCAGCGCGACATGCGTGCCCTTGTCCGGCTCCCAGGCGAAAGCCGGCTGGCCCTTCATGGCGCGCTCCATCGAGCCGGTGAGCGGGAAGACCGGCAGGATGATCCAGCGCTCGGTGACGACGAAGTCGTGGACCATGCTGGCGTAGGGCGCGTTGAAGCGCTCCTTGCGCTTGAGCGTGCCGTCGGCGCCGACGACGATGATGTCGATCTCCGACGTGAAGCGGCCGGCCGCCGAGTACGCGAAGGCCACCATGTCGCCCGTGCGCGGATCGATCTTGGGATGCGCGGTGAACTTGCCGACCTGGCCGCCCCAGTCGTGATAGCCCTTGGGCATCAAGGTTTTGGCGTCGACCTCGAACGGCGCGTGCGCTTCCTCCAGCGCCATCAGGCGATCGCCATGCCAGACGACGTTGGTGTTGGCGATGGTCGAGTCGAAGCCCCAGTGCTTCTGGTCGGTCCACGCCGGGTTGCCGAAGGCGCCGATCAGCGACTCGCCGGCCTTGTTCTCGAGCTCCCACTTGGGCGTGCGCACCCAGCGATTGCGATAGGAGACGCGGCCGTCCTCGACATGGAAGGCGTGCAGCATGCCGTCGCCGGCGAACCAGTGATAGAAGCCACGCGGCGCGAATTGCGGGTTCGGGCCGTTGCGATAGAGCGTGCCGCACAGCTCCTTCGGGATCTCGCCGGTGACCGGCAGATGATTCGCGTCGCACTCCATATGCAGCGGCGCGTAATAGCCGCGCAGGAAGGGATGGTCGGGGAAAGCCTTGGCCATGAGCGTGCCTCCGCGTCAGGAGTTTTAAGGGTAACGCTGTGAATTAATAGAACTTAACGCTGATCAGAGACGGGTGCAAGTCCCAATGCGCCCTGTCATCCCGAGCGCAGCGAGGGATCTAGGGAAGCTGCCTAGATCCCTCGCTGCGCTCGGGATGACTGGGGGCGCCGCCTCAGTTGCCGGCAGGCGGCTCCTGTGGCGGCACGAACATGCGGCCGAAGTAGATGCTGCCGGCGAGCCCGATGCCGAGGATGAACAGGCCGCTGCCCAGCACGGTCGAGGTCACGCCAAGGCTCTCGAACAGCACCGTGGCGCCGAGGCTGGCGATCAGCTGCATGCCGGCCATCAGCGCCATGCGGATGCGGAAGACGCGCGCGATGTCGGCGCCGCGGAACACGGTCTGCAGCCGCGTGATCATCGGGATGAAGAAGAACGGCCCACCAATGCCGGCGATCAGCGCGGTCAGCATCATCGCTGGCAAGAGCCAGCCGGGCTGCACTGCCCACGTCGCCAGCGCCATCAGCACGAAGCCGCCGCCCATGGCGATATAGCCGAAATACATCACCTGCAGCGGCCGGCGGAAGCGCACCGAGCCGACATAGAGATTGGCGACGAGGTCGCCCACGCCATAGGCGCCCATGATCACGCCATAGGCGGCGAGATCCTCGATGCCGAGGAAGCGCGGGTCGTAGGTCTTGACCAGCAACGCCACGCCAAGCATCAGCGTGACCATCCACGGCCCGTTCACCATGGCGTTGCTCAGCATCAGGATGGTCATCACCCGGTCGCGGAACAGCAGCAGGCGATAGCCGATCGCCATACTGGAGAGCAGGCCGCGCCAGCCCGGGTCGATCTTCGGGATGTCAGCCGGGTCGCGCTGAATGCGCGCGCGGATCGAGAACACCGCCGCCGCCGCCCACAGCATGCCCAGCGCTGTGACGGTGAGGAAATGGATGACCGGGATGATGGCTGAGAGCAGGGCTGCGATCGCCGGGCCGACCAGGCGCGCGAGACGCCACGTCGTGTCGAGCAGGCCGTTGACCGCCTGCAGCCATTGCTTGTCCCGGACCAGGGTGGGCACGACGGATTGCAGCGCCGGGGCGTAGAAGGTGCGCAGGATCGCCAGGCCGACCACCGTCGCTATCAGCAGCGCCAGGGTCACGCTGAAGAATGTGCCGACGATGACCGGCATCATCACGACCGCCGCTGACAGCAGGCTCACCGCGACCATGGTGCGGTCGGGCTTCCAGCGCTCGGCGATGGCGCCGGCGGTCAGGCCGACGACCAGCATGGTGGCGTTCTGCGCCGCGGTGACCAGGCCGGCCTGGTTGCCGGCGATCTCGACCGCGAGCCAGACGATGGCGACGCGGAAGACATCCTCGCCGATCGTCGAGGCCGCCATGCCGAGCCACAGGATGGCGATGGCGCGGTCCTTGAACGGCCGCAGGATGGGCAGCATCAGCAACGCCCAAGAAATGAACCACAGAGACACAGAGACACAGAGGAAGACAGCAACCCGCGCGCGAAGCGCGCAGCCATCTTGGTTTTCCTCTGTGTCTCTGTGTCTCTGTGGTGAATCTTCTTCACAGTCGCTTCTCGAGCACGACCTCGTAGTCGTTGAATCCTGCCTTGCGATAGGCGCGGATCGCCTGGTCGTTGTTGGCCAGTGAGCCCAGGCGCAGGCGCGTCACGCCGTGCGGCCGCACGCGACGCTCGGCCTCGGCGACGAGAATGGCGGCGATGCCGCGGCCGCGCATCTCAGCCACGACAAAGACATCGGAGATGTAGCCGAAGACGTTGGAGTCCGCGGTTTCCGCGACCGCGTCGTCATCCTCGATGCGGCAGGCCATGTAGCCGACGCGCTGATCGCCGCTCCACGCCACGACGATGCAGCCGTGATCGGTCGCGATCTTTCCATGGATCTTGTTGAAATAGGCTTCGGCAATCTCCACGCCCGGCAGGCGGGTGTCGTGCAGCGTGCGCTCGTGGTCGTTGAGCGCGGCGATGGCGTCGAGCAGGAACGGCCGGTCCGCCGGCGTGGCGTCGCGCAGGATGATGCTCAGCGCGTCCATACGCCGGCGTCCTTCGAGGTGAAGCCCAGCGCGCGGTACGTCGCGTCGACCAGCGACTGGCCGCGCTCGTTCATCAGCAGGCCAGGGCCCATGCGGTTCATGCTGTAGCCGAAGCTGAGCCCATTGGCCGGATCGGCGAAGCCCAGCGAGCCGCCGGCGCCGACATGGCCAAACGCGGCGGGTCCCATGATCACGCTGTCGCACGCCTCGCCCCAGATCTGCGGCGCGAGGCTGCGCTTGCGGTTGTCCATCGACTTCATGAAGCCCAGCGCGAAACGCGTGGGGATGCGCAGGGTTGCGTCGTCATGCGTCGCCATCGACACCTCGCCCATGCGCGCCAGGGTCGCTCTGTCGACCAGCGATCCGCCGCCATTGGCCAGGGGTGCGTACATGCCGGCCAGACCGCGCGCATTGGTGATGCCGTTGGCGGCGCCGATCTCGGCGGCATGGCCCTCGCGGCTGTTGGCGCCGCCGGGGAAGAACTTGCCGCTGTTGAATTGGAACAGCGCCGGGATCGATTGCCGATCCTTGGCCAGCGCGATCATGAACGGCGTGCGCGCGTCCTTCGAGGCGTAGACGAACGGCGTGACCGGCGCGACGCGCGGCTCGATATCTTCCGGCAGGCCGATCCAGAAATCGATGCCCAGCGGCTTGGCGATCTCCTCCTGGAAGAAAGTGCCGAGCGACTTCCCTGAGACGCGCCGCACCATCTCGCCGACCGTCCAGCCGAAGGTGAGGCCGTGATAGCCGTTGCGCGTGCCCGGCTCCCAGAACGGCGCCTCGGCCGCCAGCCGGCCGGTCATGTAGTGCCAGTCGTAGGATCGATCCTTGTCGAGGGGATCGCGGAAGACCGGCACGGCCGAGGAGTGATCGAGCATCATGCGCGTGGTGACGCGCTCTTTGCCCTGGGCGGCGAACTCCGGCCATGCCTCCATCACCGGTGCGTCGATGTCGAGCTGGCCGCGGCTGGCGAGCACATGCGCGCAAAGCGCCGTGGCGCCCTTGGTGCAGGAGAACACCACGCTCACCGTGTCGCGCGTCCATGGCGCGTTGGTCTTGGGATCGGCCAGCCCGCCCCACAGATCGACCTTGGTCTCACCGCCCACGGTGACGCAGAGCGAGGCGCCGACCTCGCCGTTGGTGCGGAAGTTGTCGATGAAGGTCCGCGCCACGCCGTCGAAGCCCGGCGTGACGTTTCCCGCGACGATCGACGTCTCGCTGAGTTTCTCCTTCAACGCGCTCATGACGTTTTCATCCCGAAGGCGCGCAGCAGGAAGCGCGCGCATTTCTCCAGGCCATGGCCGTCGATCGAGTGGCCGACGCCCTTGGCGGCATAGCTGCTGACCTCAACACCGACGGCCGTCAATCCGTTTTCGGCGCGATCCATCATCTCGAACGGCACCATAGGATCGGCGTCGCCGTGGATCAGCAGCACCGGCGGCTTCGACTTGACCTCGGCCTCCAAGGTCTCGATGCCGGGCAGCAGGCCGGAGAAGCCGACGATGCCGGCGAGCGTCTTCTCGCGGCGCAGGCCGACATGCAGCGCCATCATCGTGCCCTGCGAGAAGCCGACCAGCGCGGTATCGGCCTCGGTCAGCCCGTAATCCGCCAGCAGTTTGTCGAGGAAGGCCTCGACGAAGGGCGCCGCGCCGCGCACGCCCGCCAGCATCAGATGTGGATCCAGGCGCGAGATGCCGAACCACTGATAGCCGAAGGGATTGCCGTCGCAGGGATAGGGCGCGTTGGGCGCGTGGAAGACCACGTCGGGCATCAGCGGTGCCAGCGGCTCGGCCAGGCCGATCAGGTCGTTACCGTCGGCGCCGTAGCCGTGCAGCAGGATCACCAGCTTCTTCGGCTTGCCGCCGCTGACGGGGTCGTGCACCGCGCCTTCGAGTTCGAACATCAGGACCTCCGACGCGGTGCGGACTTCTTCTTCGCCGCCTTCTTCTTCTTCGCGATCTTCTTCTTGGCGGGCTTCTTTTTCGCGGCAGGCTTCTTGGGCGCAGCGGCGCGCGCGGCCTTGCGCTCTTCTTTCGCCACGCGCTCCGCCTCGCGCCGCGCGACGGCGGCGGGGCTGTCGCTGAAATCCGGCATGTTGTGGCGATAGTGCCAGAGGAACAGCGAGGCCACCGTGCGCCACGGCCGCCAGGCCTCGGCCATCTTCAGCAGCCTCGCGGGATCCGGGCGGCGGCGCAGACCGAAGAAATGCTGGGCGGCGACGATGATGCCCAGATCATTGGCCGGCATGACGTCGGGCCGGCCGAGCGCGAACATCATGTAGATCTCGGCGGTCCAGCGGCCGATGCCCTTGGCCTGGGTCAGCATGGCGATCACGGCCTCGTCGTCGAGCTCCGGCAGCGCCTCGAAGACGATGCGCTTCTCCGCCGTATCGAGCGCCAGCGAGCGCGCGAATTTCGCCTTGTTGTTGGACAGGCCACAGGCGCGCAACTGCTCGTCGCTGAACGCCAGCAGCCGTTCCGGCGACATCGGATTCACCAGGGCGGCGACGCGATCCCAGATGCTGCGCGCGGCGTAGACCGAGACCTGCTGGCCGACGATGGCGCGCAGCAGCGCGGCGTAGCCTTCCTCGGCGCGGCGCAACGGCGGTTGGCCGTAGGTCGCGAGTCCGGCGGCGAAGCGCGGATCGATGGCGCCCAGCGCCGTCATGCCCTCCAGGACGTGTTGATCGGTGAGACGAAACGGAATCGACATGCGTCGCGACATAGCACGACGCTTCAAGTCACGCTAACGTCGCGACCCATGCCCTCCGTGGTCACCCGCTTCGCGCCCAGTCCGACCGGCTACCTTCATCTCGGCCACGCCTTCTCCGCGCTCACCGCCTGGCACGCCGCGCGCGATGTCGGCGGAAGCTTCCTGCTGCGCATCGAGGATATCGACATCCGCCGCTGCAAAGCGGAATTCACTGAAGCGATCCTGGTCGATCTCGCCTGGCTGGGCCTCGACTGGGACGGCGCGGTGCGGCGCCAGAGCCAGCACTTCGACGATTATGGCGCCGCGCTCGATCGCCTCGGCGGCCTGGGGCTGGTCTATCCCTGCTTCTGCACCCGCGCCGATATCGCCGCGGCGACCAGCGCGCCGCATGGTCCCGACGGTCCACTCTACCCCGGCACCTGCCGCCACCGGTCACCGGACGAACGGCGCGAGCTGATGCGAGCCGGCACCGAGTTCGCGTTGCGCCTTGACGCTGAGAAGGCGGCGGCCGCCGCCGGGCCGTACGGCTTCCACGATGCGCGGCACGGCGACGTCAAGGGCGAGCCGCTGCTGTTCGGCGACGTGGTGATCGCGCGCAAAGACACGCCGACCAGCTACCATCTCGCCGTCACCGTCGACGACCATCTGCAGGGCGTCACCCTGGTGACGCGCGGCGAGGATCTCTTTGCCGCCACGCATGTTCATGTGCTGCTGCAGCGCCTGCTGGGCTACGCCACGCCGCGCTACGCCCATCACCGGCTGCTCACCGACGCTGATGGCCGCCGCTTCGCCAAGCGCGACCGCGCGTTGACGCTGAGGGCGATGCGCGAGGCGGGCGCGACGCCAGAGAGCGTTCGACAGCAGGCCGGATTCACTTAGCCCTTGCTTCCCCTGCGAAGGAAGGTAGCTACACCTTCTTTTTCTTCTTCTTCTTGACCTCCGTGTACTTGCCGAACATCTGCACAAGCGGCGGCAGGCCGTTCATATAGCCCTGGAGTTCTTCCTCGACCTCGTCCTTGGTCATGAACGGAAAGCGCGCCCAGATGTCGGAGGTCGACTTGATCATCTGGGTCCAGTACCAGAATCGCGGCCCGGCCGGATCGATCAGGAAGGGGCTGGTGTCCGGCGTATAGGGATGGCGCGTGACATAGGGATTCGTGTTGCCGTGTCCCGCGCAGCTATGGCCCCAGAAGGTGACGGTATTGCCGAGCTGCGTGGCGAGCTTTTTGCAGTAGCCGTCGTGGCCGCCGAGCTGGCAGGCATAGAAGATCACCTGGCAGCCCGGCGCGGCGGCCACCTTGATCGCCTCGGCCAGCTTCTGAATGTCGCTGACGCCGATATTGGCCGAGCCGATCCGGTTGCGATCGCCGTGGCCGAAATAGGCGATCACGTCGAGCATGGTCGACTTCTTGATGGCGTTGAGCATCTTG
Organism: Reyranellaceae bacterium; assembly: GCA_022844045.1. Lineage (GTDB taxonomy): Bacteria > Pseudomonadota > Alphaproteobacteria > Reyranellales > Reyranellaceae > JAFAZJ01. Next base: position 21,601 of record JALHMM010000044.1, read on the forward strand.
TTGCGGTCGTCGACATCGTCCAGCAGGACCGGCTTGTCGAGGCCGTACAGGTTCGCGAAGTACTTCGCGCCGGGAACAAAGACGCCGCTGGCGTCCTTATAGCCGCGGCCGGTTTCGGGATTGATGCCTGCCTTGTTGACGCTCTGAGCCAGAACCAGACCGCGCATTGATCGTCTCCCCCGTCGTCTTGAGATATTCTCTTATCGCCGCTCCAAGCGTTCTGCGCTGTTCCCCACGGCACACCCGATCACGCGGCGTCGCAATCGTGCCTGGGCGCGTTGCGGCGCGCCCAGGCGTCGAGCAGCGGGCCGTAGGCCGGCGCCAGCGGCGGGTTCACCATCTTCAGAATCGCGGCCAGCGCGTAGCAATTGGCCGGACGCGTGGACCACGAATCGAGCATCGGGCCGTAGAGCTCGGCGACCGGCGGGTTCACGCGCTTGAGGATACCCGCCAGCACCCGCAGGCTGCCCAGGCCGGGCGCGCAGTCGGCGAGCCGCAGCCAGTCGTCGAGCGACGTGCCATAGGCCGACGCCTGGCCGGGATTGATCTGTCTGATGATGCGGACCAGCTCTTCGCGGCTGGCGACTGAGAGGAAAGCGGACATGGTGGCCTCCGTCGCGGGAGGCCATCTTGACCGCTGATCATCGCGATCGCCTGTTCCCTGGGGAACAGGATCATGCCCTCAGAGGACGACCAGGCCGTCGTCGCTCTCCGCTGTCGCTGTGCCGAGTCTCGAGCACAGGGCGCGCATATGGCCGACCATCTCGCGATAGCGCGCGCCTTTCGCCAGACGCAGCGGCTGCGGCTGCGTGATGACGGGCACGAGCTTGAGGCGGAGGCGCTCGCCGCCGCGCACGTCGAGAAGCCAGATGAAGGTCGAGGTCGTGCGGCGGAACGGAATCTTCCAATAGTCGTCAATGAAGTTGCCGGTGTCATAGAGTATGAGGCCGGCGCCCTGCCGCTCGACGCCTTGCGCCACGTGAGCGGAGTGTCCATGGACGATGTCGACGCCGGCGCCGATGGCGTCGCGGGCGAAGGCACGGAAGCGCGCGCTCGGTGACCGCCGAAGATTCGGTCCCCAGTGAACGGAGAGCACGATCAGGCTTGCGCCCGCGCGCTTCAGATCGGACACGGACCGGGTGATCCAGTCGAGATTGCCCCCGCGAAACTCGAGGACATGGGTTCCGGGGGACTCGGCTGTCGCCGCGAACTCCGGCATGCCGTCGGTCGCCGCGAGAAGTCCGATTTTCACGCCAGCGATGTCGAGGATCCTGCCGGCGCTGGCCTCGGCCAGGTCGCGGCCGGCGCCCACCGCTGTGATCGCCCCGCCCCGCAGTGCCGCCAGCGTGTCCATCAGGCCGCGCTCGCCGTAATCGAGCATGTGGTTGTTCGCCAGGCAGACCGCGCGCACGTTGCCCGCCCGCAGGAGCTTCACCGCGTTGGGTGGTGCCTTGAAATGATAGAATTTGAAGGTCCGCCGCCACCGTGTGGTGCTCGTCGTGATCGGACTTTCGAGATTGGCGATGACCGCATCCGCTCGGCGCAGGTGATCGAGGCAGTCGCCGAACAGCCAGGACGGGTCGTGTTCCTCCAGCGCGGCACCGACATCACCGCCAAGCATGAGGTCGCCGAGGAAGGCCAGGGTCGTCATCGAGCCGCCAAGACTAGCCAGGGCAGAACGATGGCGACAAGCGGCACCGTCATCGGAAAGACGGTACCGCCTGAGCTGGTGGCGGGACCGCGAACGGGCCGCGCTCCTACACCGCCTTGCGCGCGCGCAGATCGGCGATGGCGGCGGAGTCGTAGCCCAGCTCGGCGAGGATCTCGTCGGTGTGCTCGCCGGCCTCCGGTGCGCCGTGATGCGTGTCCAACGCCGTGCGGCTCATGCCGATCGGCTGGTTCACCAGATGGATCTCGCCCAGCTTGGGATGCTGGACCGCGACCTCCATCTTGTTGTGGATCACCTGCGCGTCGGCGAAGACCTGGTCCATCGAGTAGATGTGGCCGCAGGGCACGCCGCCCTTGTTCAGCGCGTCGACCCAGTGCTGGCTGGTGTTGGTTTTCGTGATCGCGTTGATCTGCGCGTTCATCTCGACGCGGTTCTTCGAGCGGTCGGCGGGGGTGACGAAACGCGGGTCGGTCTTCCAGTCCTCGCGCCCCATGATGGCGCAGAAGCGTTCCCAGATCGCGCCCGGCGAGGTGGCGATGTTGATGTGGCCGTCGCTGGTGACGAACACACCCGTCGGGATGCCGGTGGGATGATCGTTACCGGCCTGCGGCGGCACCTTGCGGTCCATGGTCCAGCGCGCCGCCTGGAAGTCGCACAGCGCCAAGAGCGCCTGCAGCAGCGAGGTGTGCACCCACTGACCCTCGCCCGAGGTCTCGCGTTCGAGCAGGGCGGCGAGGATGCCGAAGGACAGGTAGACGCCGGCGCTGGAATCGGCGACGGCGATGCCGGCGCGCACCGGTCCCTGGCCGGGCAGGCCGGTGACCGACATCAGGCCGCTCATGCCCTGGGCGATCTGGTCGTAGCCGGGACGGTTGGCGTAGGGGCCGCTCTGGCCGAAGCCGGAGATGCTGCCCAGCACGATGCGCTTGTTGATCGAACGCAAGGTCTCGTAGTCCAGGCCCAGCCGCTTCTTCACGTCGGGCCTGTAGTTCTCGACCACGACGTCCGAGACCTTCACCAGCTTGTGCAGGACCGCGCGGCCTTCCTCGGTCTTGAGGTTGAGCGTGATCGAGCGCCGGTTGCGCTGCAGGTTCTGGAAGTCGCTGCCGTGCCGGCCGCCGCCCAGGATCTCGACGGTGCCCGAATCCTCGATCTTGATGACATCGGCGCCCCAATCGGCGAGCTGGCGCGCCGCCGTCGGTCCAGCGCGGGCGCGGGTGAGGTCGAGGACCTTGAAGCGGGCCAGGGGTCCGCTGCGGCGGCTACGCGTATCGGGCATCGGTCGAGCGTCTCGTGGTTTGGGCCAACTCTGTTAGCATCGCGCGGAACCAACACCGCTGTCGAGGAGCCGGCCATGGCGCATCCGACTGATCCGAATTGCGTCTTCTGCAAGATTGTCGCCGGCGCGATCCCGTGCTTCCGCCTGTATGAGGACGACGACACCATCGCCTTCATGGACATCAATCCGGCCAACGAGGGCCATGCGCTCGCCGTCGCCAAGGGCCACTGGCCGACCGTGCACGACATCCCCGCCGACGTGCTGGGCGCCGTCGCGCAGACGGCGCAGCGTGTATCGAAGGCGGTGCACAAGACCCTGTCGCCCGACGGCATCAACCTGATCCAGGCCAACGGCCCGGGCGCGGCGCAGAGCGTGCCGCACCTGCATATCCACATCCTGCCGCGCTGGCAGAGTGACGGCCTGGCGATCAACTGGCACCCCAAGCCGGGCGACATGGCGAAGATCAAGGCCCTGCACGCGCGCATCCTGGCGAACATGGGGTGACTCCGGCGGGTCGCGATTCGCATGGTTTCCTATCGTCCCGTGTCCAGCGCCGGCCACCTTTGGCGGTGATGGCGCCTCGGGCGCGCCCATCGCACATGGTTTGCTATTGTTTTCCTTCTCCCCGCGCATGCGGGGAGAAGGGCTGGAGGCGATAGCCGCGAACTTGGCCTGCGCCTGGGTCAGCGCGGCCAGCGCCGCGTCGCGCTCTTTCTCGGCCTCGATCAGCCTGATCGTCGCCTCCCGCCAGTCTCCCGCGAGCTTGGCGATCGCGTGCTCGTAGCGCGCGCGATCCGCCGATGGCAGCGTCGGCTCGGTCCGTTCGGCGAACAGCCCCATACGATCCGTCAGCGCGGCCAGCGCCCGCAGCTTGTGTAGCTTCAAGCGCACCTGTTGCTCTGGTTTTCTATGGTTTGAGACCTTCAACTCGACGATTCCGGCGCGCTGCGCCCGGCTCGCCTTGTCCAGGTCGATGCGCGGGCGGCCGTCCTCCTCGACCTGGATGTAGTCGTCGATATTGGCGAAGGCGATCCGGGCGTATTCGCGCCCGATGCGCGCGACAGAGAGTTCCAGCGCGGCGGCGACGCGCTGGCGGCCGACCGTGACGGCGGCCTCTATATGGGGCTGGCGCAGCAGCCGGGAGGCGCTGGGCTGGGCGCCGCGCGGGGAGTAGCCGGCGCGGATATAGGCGCGGGTGGCGTTGCCGTCCTTGAGGAACTCCAGGACGAAGCGCTCGTGACGGGGTGAGATGACTCTGACCTCACCCTGAGGAGCGCCGATGGGCGCGTCTCGAAGGGTGGGCGACGATTCGGTGTGTGGCCCATGCTTCGAGACGGCCGCAAGCGCGGCCTCCTCAGCATGAGGTCGGGGATTGGGCGAGAGGGGCGTAGTTTGGTCGGCCATACCGACCAGGATACGCCCACGCGCCGAAACCCTCGATTTCCGCCGCTACGAGCGTCGAACTGGGGGACAAGGTCGTTGGGAGACCGGGCTTTCTGTTTTCGGGCCGCACCGCTCCAGCGACGCTTATGATGCGTCGCTGGAGCGACGCGACCCGAAGGCGGCGGCAAACCAGAGGCGATCATCCTGCCCCGTCGGCGGCGGAAGGGAGGAGAAAGTCGCCAACGCAGGCCGAGGCGTGCTTAGATCGCGTTACGGATTTGTGTCATTGGGGAGGATCTCATGCGCGCGACACGCGCCGCCGGGCTGATCGCCGGTCTGACCATCGCCGCGCTCGGCACGCCCGCGCTCGGCCAGGGCAAGCTCAACATGTACTGCACCGCCAACGAGGAGTGGTGCAAGGTCATGGCCAACGAGTTCAACAAGAAGACCGGCATCGACATCGCCTTCACGCGCCGCGGCACCGGCGAGACCTACGCGATGATCAAGGCCGAGAAGGACAATCCCAAGGGCGACGTCTGGTGGGGCGGCACCGGCGATCCCCATCTGCAGGCGGCCGAGGAGAAGCTCACCGTCAAGTACGAGCCGGCGGTGCTGAAGGAGCTGCATCCCTGGGCCAAGGCGCAGTGGGATCGCAGCGGCGGCCGCACGGTCGGCATCTACATGGGCGCCATCGGCTTCGTCTACAACAAGGAGGTCGCGGCCAAGAAGGGCGTGACGCCGCCGGCGTGCTGGGCCGATCTGCTGAAGCCGGAATTCAAGGGCGAGATCCAGATGCCCAACCCGCATTCGTCGGGCACCGCCTACACGACGATCGCCACGCTGGTGCAGCTCTGGGGCGAGGACAAGGCCTTCGACTACCTGAAGAAGCTGCACGCCAGCATCAACCAGTACACCAAGCAGGGGCCGGCGCCGGGCCAGGCCGCGGCGCGCGGCGAGACCATGATCGCCATCACCTTCCTGCACGACGGCGCCATGAGCAAGCGGCGCGGCTTTCCGGTCGAAGGCGTGGCGCCGTGCGAGGGCACGGGCTACGAGATCGGCTCGATGTCGATCATCGACGGCGCGCGCAATCTCGCCAACGCCAAGCGCTACTACGACTTCGCGCTGTCGGTCGACGGCCAGCGCCTGGCCGATGCCGGCGAGAGCTACCAGGCGCCGTCGAACAGGGGCACGCCGCCGTCGCCGTACTCGCCCGATCTGTCGAAGATCAAGCTGATCGACTACGACTTCGCCAAGTACGGCTCGAGCGCTGAGCGCCGCCGCCTGCTGGCGCGCTGGGACGCCGAGCTGAAGGTCGGCGCGCCGAAGTAAGCTAATGTCGCGCGCCGCACGCTGGTGGCTCGCCGTCGGCTGGGCGGCGATGCTGCTGCTGCCGTGGTACGCGCTCGAGGACGGTCTTTTCTCGCTCGCCTGGCTGCGCGATCCCTGGGGCGAGGACGCCGCGCCACTGATCGTGCAGGTCCTGCGCCACGGCCGCATCTGGCTGGCGCCGCTGCTGCTGGCTTTCGCCGTTCCATTGCTCTTCTACCTTCCCCCGCTGGCGGGGGAAGGTGGCGCGAAGCGCCGGATGGGGGTGGTTGGTGCGACAACACCGCCGTCCTCGTCTGGCCGCGATGCTGGCCACCCCCATCCGCCCTTCGGGCACCTTCCCCCGCCAGCGGGGGAAGGTAAGAGGCGAACCGTCGCCCTCGCGCTCATGCTCTGTGGCGCGCTGGGGCTTGTCTGGTTGTTCGGCCAGGGCTTCGCCATCGGCGCGCGCGGCCTGAGCTGGGGCTGGGCGAAAGAGCTCTACGGCGATTTCGAGGGCCGTCAATTCGGCCTCGGTTACGGTGGCATGATCGTCGCCGTCGCGCTGCTCTTCCTGCTCACCGAAGGCTGGGCGATGCGCGGCGCGTTGCGCGGCGACGCCTTCGTGCTGGGCTCGATCGGCCTCGTCGTCGCCACCACGATGCTCTTCGTCTTCCTGCCTGTCGGCCTCGTGCTCGTGGGCGCGGCGCGCGTCGAGGACGGCTGGTCGCTGCTCGCCGTGGCCAAGCGCGTCACGTCGTCGGACATCTGGTCGCTGGGCTGCTTCGCCGGCGCCACCTGCGGCACGTTCTGGAAGACGCTGCTACTCGCCGTCGTGGTCGGCGCGCTGTCGACAGCGCTGGGCACCGCCTTCGCGCTGCTCGCCGTGCGCATGGGCTTTCGCTGGCAGGGCGCGCTGCGGCTGTTCGCGCTGCTGCCGATCATCACGCCGCCCTTCGTCGTCGGCCTCGCCATCATCCTGCTGGTCGGCCGCACCGGCGCGCTGACGGTGCTGATGGACGACTGGCTCGGCATCCCGCCGACGCGCTGGATCTACGGTTTCCCCGGCATGGCGCTGGCGCAGACGCTCAGCTTCACGCCCATCGCCTTCCTGATCATGATCGGCGTGGTGCAGGGCATCAGCCCGACCATGGAGGAGGCGGCGCTGACCTTGCGCGCCTCGCCGGCGCGGTTGTTCCGCACCATCACCCTGCCGCTGATGCGCCCCGGCCTCGCCAATGCCTTCCTGGTCGGTGTGCTCGAGAGCATCTCCGATCTCGGCAATCCGGTGATCCTCGCCGGCAACTACGATGTGCTCTCGGTGCAGATCTATTTCGCGCTGGTCGGCGCGCAGGTCGATGGCGGCCGCGCCGCTGGCCTCGCCATCGTGTTGCTCGGCCTGGCGCTGGCGGTCTTCGTGCTGCAGGCCTTCTGGCTCGGCAACCGCTCCTACACCACCGTCGCCGGCAAGGGCGATGCCGGCACGCACGCGCCGCTACCGCGGGCGATCCGCCGCGCCGTTTACTGGACCACGCTGCCGTGGATCGGTTTCACCATCGCGGTCTACGCCACCATCGCCTTCGGCGGCTTCGTCACCAATGTCGGCCGCGATCACTCCTTCACCTTGAGCCATTTCGTCGATCTGTTCTCGATCGAGACCGGCGCCGGCGGCCTCGCGTGGACCGGCGGCGCGTGGAAGTCGCTGGGCACGACGCTCGAAACCGCATTGATCGCGGCACCACTCACTGCGCTGCTCGGCCTGCTCACCGCCTATGTGCTGGCGCGCCAGGTCTTCGCCGGTAAGGGCGCCTTCGAGTTCATCACCATGCTGAGCTTCGCCATTCCCGGCACGGTGATCGGGCTGAGCTACATCGTCGCCTTCAACACGCCGCCGGTCGAGCTCACCGGCACCATGGCGATCCTGGTGATCTGCTTCATCTTCCGCGATATGCCGGTCGGTATCCGCGCCGGCGTCGCGGCGCTCAGCCAGATCGACCGCAGCCTCGACGAGAGCTCACTCACCCTGCGCCATGGCGGCTTCGCCACGGTGCGCCGCGTGATCCTGCCATTGATTCGCCCGGCGATTGTCGCCGCTTTGGTCTTCGGCCTGGTGCGCGCCATGACCTCGCTGTCGGCGGTGATCTTCCTCGCCACGGCGCGACACAACCTGTCGACGACCTACATCGTGGCGCAGATCGAGACGGCGCGCTTCGGCACGGCGATCGCCTATTCGGCGGCGCTGATCGCCATCATGGCGGCGCTGATTCTGATCATCCAATGGCTGGTCGGCGAGCGCCGCCTGGGCCGCCGCGCGCTGCAGACATGACCCGGACGCATCCATGAGCACGCCCGCCGCCGTCGAATTCGCCAATGTCAGCCGCCGCTTCGGCGCGGTGGTCGCCGTCGACTCGATCTCCTTTCGCGTCGAGCCCGGCAGCCTTGTGACGCTGCTCGGCCCCTCGGGCTGCGGCAAGACCACGACCTTGCGCATGATCGCCGGGCTGGAGATGCCCAGCGACGGCACCATCCGCATCGGCGAGCGCGACGTCACACGCATCTCGGCGGCCGAGCGCGACGTGTCGATGGTGTTCCAGTCCTACGCGCTCTTCCCGCACATGAACGTGCTGGAAAACGTCGGCTATGGCCTCGCCGTCTCGCCCATGACGGCGGCGCAACGCGACGAGAAGGCGCGCGCCTTCCTGCGCAAAGTCGGGCTGGAGGGCTACGAGCGGCGCCAGATCGGCGCGCTGTCGGGCGGCCAGCAGCAGCGCGTGGCGTTGGCGCGCGCGCTGGTGCTCGAGCCGCAGGTGCTGCTGTTCGACGAGCCGCTCAGCAACCTCGACGCCAAATTGCGCCGGCGCATGCGCGACGAGATCCGCGACTTGCAGCGCGAGCTGGGCATCACCGCGGTCTATGTCACGCACGACCAGGAGGAGGCGATGGCCGTCTCCGACCGGATCGTGGTGATGAAGGACGGCCACATCGCGCAGATGGGCGCGCCCGAGCAGCTCTACGAGGCGCCGGTCGACCGCTTCGTCGCCGATTTCATCGGTGGCGCGAACCTTGTCGATTGCGAGATCGCCGTCGTCGAGGGCGACATGATGCGCGTCGCTGTCGGCGGCACGACTTTATCTCTGCCGGCGCGCGGCCTGCGCACCGGCCCTGCGACGCTCGCCATCCGCTACGCCGCCGTGCGCCTGGTGGCGGGCGGCGGTGGGGCATTGACCGGCGCCGTGCGCAAAGCCACCTATCTCGGCTCGCACTGGGAATTCACGATCGACTCGCCGATCGGCGAACTGTTCGTCGTCGAGGCGGATCTCACCAATCGCCTGAAAGCCGGCGTGCCCGTCGCCATCACCTTCCGCGATCGCGGTCTGGCGTTGGTGGCGCGCTAGTTTTCCCTTCCCCCGGAGGGGGAAGGTGGCGCGGAGCGACGGAAGGGGGATGTCGAAGACGGACTCCTGCGTTCGTCTTCGACATCCCCCTTCCGCCCTTCGGGCACCTTCCCCCTCCGGGGGAAGGGAAGAGGTCACTGTCTGTCCGCCGCCTTCATCTCCTCCACCCGCCGCGCGATCTCGTCGAAGTCGAGCAGGCCGACGGGATTATCGCGGCGCGGGCTGAAGAGGCGGGCATAGGCGAAGCGTTCACGGCTGACCTCCTCCAGGCGTTTCAGTTCGTCCAAAGGCTCAACGTGGTCATCGACGCGCCAGTCGAAGTCGGGATAGTCCTCGGTCGAGACGATCTTCAGCGCCGCCGACTGCTTGCCGCGCTTGTCGCCGCCCACCGCCTCGCCGGCGCGCAGCGACTCGATCAGGCGGCGCGGGAAGGAGAGTTGCGGGTTGGCCTCGTAGAAGCGCGCCGTTTCCTCGATCACCTGCGGCCCGGCCAGCATGTTGCCGGCGACCGAGAAGGTCTCGCGCACGAGATGGCCGCACCAGTCCACGCATTGCGCGCCGGTATGGGCGGCGATGCCGCCGCGCGAATCCTGGATGTGCAGTTGGCGATGATCGCGGCCCTCGTCGGCGGCGGTCAACAGGCGCACCGCGTCGGCGGCGCCCACGCCCGCGCGCAGCAGGCGGATGCCGCGCGTGCCGTACATCGCGTTGGTGTTGGCCTGTGTCGCGATGGCGCCGACACCGCTCTCCATATGCGGCACGCGCGAGCCAACGCAGAACGACTTGGTAGCGACGCAGATGCCGAACGCGCCGCTCTTGGGGTCACGCGCGATGATGGACCAGGTCATGGAAGTCCCCTTCTTTCGTGAAGGGGAGACTATCAGGCCGCGGGCGGCAGGCTCACCCATTCCGGCACGATCGGATTCAGCGTCGCTTCGCCGGCTGTCAGCTTTGCCCCGGAGCCGCGCGCTTTGTCGAGCGCCTCGAGCCGCAGCAGCGCCAGACCCTGCGTGCCCAAGCCCGAGCGCATCTCGCCGGCCTCCTGGCCGTTGATCGTCACCACCGTGCCGGGTGCCGGCATCGGGCCGTCGACGGCTACCGGCAACAGGCGCTTCTTCACCAGCCCGCGATACTTGGTGCGGGCGGTAAGCTCCTGGCCCATGTAGCAGCCCTTCTTCCAGTCGACACCATGCAGCTCGTCGAAGCCGCTTTCGAGCAGCAGCGCCTTCTCGACCGGCAGGTCGCGGCTGCCATCCGGCACACCCAGGGTCAGGCGCACATGGTCCCAGGACTCGAACGGCGCCGGCGCGAAGCCGCGCGTCGGCAGCATGGTGGCGATGTGACCATCAGGCGCGATCACTCGCACGCCCAGGCCGGACAGGCGCGGATCGACATAGGCGACGGCGTCGTCGATCGCGATCGCCGCACCCGGTTCGTCGCGCAGTCCCAGCGCGGCGGCGGCGCCCACGCCATGCGCGGCGGCGACTTCCCAACCGGTGCCGCGATTCTCGACCGTCACCTTCGAGCGCAGCTTGTACATCGTGAGCTTCTTGGCGAGGTCGGCGGCGCGGTCGCGCTCGACCTCGAGCAGCAGCGTGTTGCCCGCCTCGACGATGAACATATCGAACAGGAAGCGGCCCTGCGGCGTGAGCAGCGCGGCGTAGATCGCCCGATCGGGCGCCACGCGGCCGACGTCGTTCGACACCAGCCCCTGCAGGAAGTCGCGGCGGTCATCGCCCGACACCGCGACCACGCCGCGGTGACCGAGGGACGAGAAACTGAGCGCCGTCATGGTCGCTGAACTCCTGATGGTCTTGACCCATGAAGGTGGGCAGCGAACGCGCCGCCCGCAAGGGCCTTTCGCGCATCAGGTGCGCGGGCTATCAAGCCTTCACTCCCTCTCCCCGCAGGCGGGGAGAGGGAGGTAATCGGGAGCAGGGCATGGCGGACAACTACGATCTGATCGTCGCTGGCGGCGAGTGTTTCACCACGGCGGGGTTGGTGCGGGCCGATATTGGCGTCCGCGGCGGCCGCTTCGTGGCGATCGGCGATCTGTCGGCGGCGTCGGCTGGCGAGCGTTTCGATGCGCGCGGGCTGACCGTGCTGCCCGGCGTGATCGACAGCCAGGTGCATTTCCGCGAGCCCGGGCTGGAGCACAAGGAGGACCTCGAAAGCGGCACGCGCGGCGCTGTGCTCGGCGGCGTCACCGCCGTGTTCGAGATGCCCAACACCAAGCCCAGCACGCTGACCGCCGAGGATCTCGCGGCCAAGCTGGCGCTGGCCAAGGGCCGGGCCTGGTGCGACTACGCCTTCTACATGGGCGGCTCGGCCGAGAACGTCGAACAGTTGCCGATGCTGGAGCGCCTGCCGGGCTGCTGCGGCGTGAAGGTCTTCATGGGCGCCTCGACTGGCACCTTGCTGGTCCCCGATGATCCGACGCTCGATCGCATTCTCGCCCACGGCGCGCGCCGCATGGCGGTGCATTGCGAGGACGAGGAGCGCATGAACGCGCGCAAGCATCTGGGCAAGGTGCCGGGCGCCACGGCGCATCTGCATCCCGTCATGCGCGATGTCGAGTCGGCGCTGATCGCAACGCAGCGCCTGATCCGCCTGGCACGCAAGCACGGCCGGCGGGTGCATGTGCTGCACGTGACGACCGAGGAGGAGATGGCTTTCCTCGCCGATCACAAGGACGTCGCCAGCGTCGAGGCCACGCCGCAGCATCTCACCTTGTTCGCACCGGATTGCTACGACCGGCTGGGTACCTTCGCGCAGATGAACCCGCCGATCCGCGAAGCCCGCCATCGCGAGGGGCTGTGGCGCGCGGTGCGCGACGGCACGGTCGATGTCATCGGCTCCGATCACGCGCCGCATACAAAGGAGGAGAAGTCGCAGCCGTTCCCGAACTCACCCTCCGGGATGCCCGGCGTGCAGACCCTGCTGCCGCTGCTGCTCGATCATCTCGCCGCCGGCCGCTTGACGTTGGCGCGCCTGGTCGACCTGACGTCGGGCGGCGCGCAGCGTATCTTCGGCCTGGCGCGCAAGGGTCGCATCGCGTTGGGCTACGACGCGGATCTCACCGTGGTCGATCTGAAGTCGAAGCGCGAAATCACCGAGAAATGGATGGCGACCAAATCGGGCTGGACGCCGTATGCCGGCATGACGGTGACCGGCTGGCCCAAGGCGACGATCATCCGCGGCCGCGTGGTGATGCGCGAGGATGAGCTGATCGGCCCGCCGGCGGGCGAGGCGCTGCGCTTCATGGAGACGCTGCGGCCAGAAGTCTGATCCCTTCCCCCGGAGGGGGAAGGTGCCCGAAGGGCGGAAGGGGGATGTCGAAGACGAACAACGGAGTCCGTCTTCGACATCCCCCATCCGTCGCTGCGCGCCACCTTCCCCCTCCGGGGGAAGGTTAAAGAGAAGAGGAGAAAGCGAGTATGACGACGTTCAAGGCGCTGGTGTCGGAGCAGGGCGCCGATCGCAAGGTGACGAGCGCGGTGCGCGAGCTCGACGCGGCGCAACTGCCTGATGGCGACGTGACGGTGAAGGTCGAGTACTCGACCTTGAACTATAAGGACGGGTTGGTGCTGACCTCGGGTGGCGGGCTGGTGAAGACCTGGCCGCATGTCGGCGGCATCGACTTCGCGGGCACCGTCGAGGAGTCATCGAACGCCGGCTTCAAGCCCGGCGACCGCGTCGTGCTCAATGGCTATCGCGTCGGCGAGCTGCATTGGGGTGGTTACACGACCAAGGCGCGGGTGAAGGGCGACTGGCTGGTGAAGCTGCCGGCGGCGATCTCGACCAAGCGCGCCATGGCGATCGGCACCGCCGGCTACACCTCGATGCTCTGCGTCGCGGCGCTGGAGCGGCGTGGGCTGAAGCCGTCGCAGGGCGAGGTGCTGGTCACCGGCGCGGCTGGCGGCGTCGGCAGCGTCGCGGTCGCGATCCTGGCCAAGCTCGGCTACCAGGTCGTCGCCGCCACCGGCCGGCCGAGCGAGGCCGACTATCTCAAGGGCCTGGGCGCGGCGACGATCATGGAGCGCAAGGAGCTGACCGAGGCGCCCGACCGGCCATTGCTTTCGGAGCGCTTCGCTGGCGTCGTCGACACAGTCTCTGGCGTCATGCTGGCGCGCGCACTGGCGATGGTGAAGTACGGCGGCGCGGCGGCGGTCTGCGGCCTGGCCGGCGGTCCAGCGTTCCCGGGCAACATCCTGCCCTTCATCCTGCGCGGCGTGTCGGTGCTGGGCATCGAATCGGTGATGCTGCCGATGGCGCCACGCGTCGAGGCCTGGAAGCGCCTGGCCACCGACCTGCCGCTCGACAAGCTCGACGCCATGGTGGTGGGCGCGACGCTCGCCGACTTGCCCGGCCTGGCGCCGAAGATCCTCAAGGGCGAGGTGCGCGGCCGCGTCGTCGTCGACGTCAACGCGTAGCGCATGATTCGACTGATCTGTCATTCCGAGCGCGGCGAGGAATCTAGATCCCTCGCTGCGCTCGGGATGACAGTGCGGTGAGACCATGCCCGCGCGCCTGCCGCCGCTGGGTGCCATCGAGGCCTTCGCGGCGGCGGCGCGCACGCTCTCCTTTACCGAGGCCGCGCGCGAGCTGAACCTCACCGCCTCGGCGATCAGCCGGCGCGTGGCGCAGCTCGAGCACACGCTCGAGGTGGCGCTGTTTCATCGCGTCACGCGTGGCCTGCGGCTGACCACGGCGGGCGAGAGCTACCTCGCCGCGATCGCGCCGGCGTTGGAGCAGCTGCGCGCCGCCGGCGCGGCGCTGGCGCCGGCCGCGCGTGGCGGCACGGTGCGGCTCGCGACCTTGCCGTCCTTCGCCGCGCTTTGGTTGTTCCCGCGGCTGGCCGCCTTGGAGGTGGCGCATCCCGGCATCGACCTGCGCGTCTCGACCGTGGCGCGCGCGCCCGATGCGACACGCGACGATATCGATCTCGCCGTCGCCATCGGCACCGGCGATTGGCGCGACTGGGCTTCGCAGAAGTTGATGGCGATGCGCTGCCGCCCTGTCTGCGCGCCATCCTTGCGTGAGAGCCTGCGCAAGCCCGCCGATCTCGAACGTCACACTTTGCTGGGCGTCAGCCAGCCGCGGGGTTTCTGGCGGCGCTGGTGCCGCGAGGCCGGGCTGCCGCCGTTCGCGCCGCGCCGGACCTTACGCTTCGACGGCCTGCATCTGCTCTACGAGGCGGCCGCGAGCGGCCTGGGCGTGGCGCTGGCCTTCGACGATCTGGTCGCGCCCTATCTCGCCGATGGTCGCTTGGTTGAGCCGTTCGACCACAGCTTCGTGCCCGACCAGGCGTATCACCTGCTGGCGCGGCCGGGCGAACGGCGCCGCGCCGTGCGCATCGTGCGCGACTGGCTGCTGCGGGCCTGACGCGTGCGCACGACGCACGCATGCGTGCGCGGTGTGCGTTTGTGCGAGAGGTTGGTGGGTCTGTAGCCGTGGGCCATGTCGGATCTGCCTCAGGGATACACGCCGTTCGCGCGCTCCAGCCCGTTCCTCGACGCTGTGGGGCCATTGTTCCAGAAGATCGAGGGCGACACGCTGCTGCTTGGCCTGCGCATCGAGGAACGCCATTGCAATCGGCGCGGCTACGCGCATGGCGGTCTGCTGGTGACGCTCGCCGACCTGGTGCTCGGCTACAATCTCGTGCGCGCCAGCGGCAGCTCGGGTGGCACCACCGTGAACCTCAGCACCGATTTCGCCGGCGCCGCGCGGCTGGGCGATTGGGTCGAGGCGCGTGCCGACGTGCAGAAGGCCAAGGGCAGCGTCGCTTTCGCCAATTGCTATATCAGTGTCGGCGATCGCCGCATCGTGCGGGCCAGCGGCATCTTCCACATCGCCGAGCCGAAGGGCTGAGCGTTACGCCCCGCGGCCGCTCCGCGCGATCATCGTCCCTCCTTGCGCAGGCGCTCGATCACCGCCGGCGGCGCGCCGCGGTCGACCACCTCGCGCAGGGCGAAGCTCGACTGGATGCGCGCGACGCGTGGCAGCATGGAGAGCTGCGTCTTGTGGATGCGCTCGAAGTCCTCGATGTCGCGCGCCAGCACCGTGAGCAGGTAGTCGTCGCTGCCCGACATCAGCAGGCAATACACCACCGACGTGCAGCGCTTCACCGCCTTCTCGAACGCGTCGAGCGCCGCCTCGCTCTGGCTGTCGAGCGTGATGCGCACCGAGACCGTGGTGGTGAAGCCGAGCTTGCGCAGGCCCAGCGCCGCCTGATAGCCGGTGATGACGCCCTGTTCCTCGAGCTGCTTTTGCCGCCGCGCCACCGCCGTGCTCGACAGGCCGACGCGCTCGGCGAGCTCGACATGGCTGGCGCGGGCGTCGGCGCAGAGGGCAGCGAGCAGGGCGATATCGATGCGGTCGAGCGTCATGGCGCCGGATTCGAGCGTGGGATTGCCATTCTACGACGGAATCCGGCGTTTCGCGAGGGCGGCGCGAGCATCTTCGCCGGGAACGCAAACGGCGCGCGGGCGTAGCCTCTGGCATTAGGAGGTGGACCCATGCGCATCGGCGTGCCCCGTGAGATCAAGACCCACGAATACCGGGTGGGGCTCACACCCTCCTCGGTGAAGGAATACGTCGCGGCAGGTCACGCCGTGCTGGTCGAGACCGGCGCGGGCGGCGGTATCGGCGCCGACGACGCGCAGTACGTCGCGGCGGGCGCGAGCATCGCCGCCGGCGCGGCCGAGGTTTTCGCCGGCGCCGACATGATCGTGAAGGTCAAGGAACCGCAGCCGGGCGAGTGGCGCCAGCTGCGCGCCGGCCAGTTGCTCTACACCTATCTCCATCTCGCCTCGGATCCGGCGCAGGCCCGGGGCCTCATCGAATCGGGCTGCACGGCGATCGCCTACGAAACCGTCACCGACGCCCATGGCGGGCTGCCGCTGCTGGTGCCGATGAGCGAGGTCGCCGGCCGGCTGTCGATCGAGGCGGCGGCCTTCGCGCTGCGCCGTTACGCCGGCGGGCGCGGGCTGCTGCTGGGCGGCGTGCCCGGCGTACCGGCGGCCAAGGTCGCGGTGATCGGCGGCGGCGTAGTCGGCACCAACGCCGCGCGCATGGCCGCGGGTCTGGGCGCCGAGGTCACGATCCTCGATCGCTCCCTGCCGCGCCTGCGCGAGCTCGACCAGCTCTTCGCCGGCCGCGTGCGTACGCTCTATTCGACCGGCGACGCCGTCGCCCAGGAGATCGCCGGCGCCGACGTGGTGATCGGCGCCGTGCTGGTGCCCGGCGCGCTGGCGCCCAAGCTGGTGCGCCGCGCGCAGCTGTCGACGATGAAGAAGGGCGCGGTGATCGTCGATGTCGCCATCGACCAGGGCGGATGCTTCGAGACCTCGCGCCCGACCACGCACGCCGATCCGACCTATGTCGTCGACGGCGTTATCCACTACTGCGTCGCCAACATGCCGGGCGCCGTGCCGTTGACCTCGAGCCATGCGCTCAACAACGCGACCCTGCCGTTCGGCCTGATGCTGGCCGCGCGCGGCCTGTCGGCGATCCTGGAAAACCCGCACCTGCGCGCCGGGCTCAACGTGCATCGCGGGCGCATCACCCATCCCGCCGTCGCCGCCAGCCTCGGCCTGCCGCTGGTCGAGGCCAGCGCCGCCCTCGCGGCGTAACGCGAACTCGCCTAGTATCCACCGCGTCTCATTTCGGGGAAGTCCACATGTCCGCCGCGCCCACGAAGCCCGTTGCCAACAATCTCGACGCCTTCCTGATGCCGTTCACAGCCAACCGGCAGTTCAAGAAGAACCCGCGGCTGCTGGCCAAGGCGAAGGGCGTGCACTACTGGACGCCCGAGGGACGGCGCATCATCGACGGCACCGCCGGCCTGTGGTGCGTCAACGCCGGCCACGGCCGCGAGGAGATCAAGGCGGCGATCGCCGCCCAGCTCGAGGAGATGGACTACGCGCCATCGTTCCAGATGGGCCATCCCAAGGCCTTCGAGCTGGCCGCGCGCCACGCCGCGATGCTGCCGGGCGATCTCAACCACGCCTTCTACTGCAACTCCGGCTCCGAGGCGGTCGACAGCGCGCTGAAGATCGCGCTGGCCTATCACCGCGCCACCGGCCAGGGCGCGCGCACGCGCTTCATCGGCCGCGAGCGCGGCTATCACGGCGTCGGCTTCGGCGGCATCTCGGTCGGCGGCATGGTCAACAACCGCAAGGCCTTCAGCGCCGCCACCTTGCCGGGCGTCGACCATCTGCCGCACACCCACAACCCGGCGAAGAACGCCTTCTCGCGCGGTGAGCCCGAGAGCGGCGCCGAGCTGGCCGACGAGCTGGAGCGCATCGTCGCCCTGCACGACGCCTCGAACATCGCCGCCGTGATCGTCGAGCCCTGCGCCGGCTCGACCGGCTTCCTGCCGCCGCCCAAGGGCTACCTCAAGCGGCTGCGCGAGATCTGCACCAAGCACGGCATCCTGCTGATCTTCGACGAGGTGATCACCGGCTTCGGCCGCCTCGGCACCGCCTTCGCCGCCGACTATTTCGGCGTCATCCCCGACCTGATGACGGTCGCCAAGGGCATCAGCAACGCCACCGTGCCGATGGGCGGCGTCTTCGTGCGCAAGACAGTCTATGACGGGCTGCTGAGCGGGCCGGAGAACGCCATCGACCTGTTCCACGGCTATACTTACTCGGCGCATCCGCTGGCCTGCGCCGCCGCCTCGGCCGTGCTCGACATCTACAAGAACGACGGCCTGTTCCAGCGCTCGGCGGAGCTGTCGACGTACTGGGAAGACGGCGTGCATTCGCTCAAGGGTACGGCGGGCGTGATCGACATCCGCAATCTCGGCCTAGCCGCCGGCATCGATCTCGAGTCACGTGCGGGCGCCGTCGGCGCGCGCGGCTACGACACGTTCGTGAAGGCCTTCGAGATCGGCCTGTTGGTACGCCAGAGCGCCGACACAATCGCCATGTCGCCGCCGCTGATCATCGAGAAGAACCAGATCGACGAGATCATCGACATCGTCGGCAAGGCGATCAAGCAGGCGGCATAGTTCCTTCTCCCCGCGAAGGCGGGGAGAAGGTGCTGAGCGTTAGCGAGGCGGATGAGGGGCTTTCGAGCCTCTCATCCGCCTCGTTGCTTGTTGCGAGGACGAGAAGCCCCTCATCCGCCCTTCGGGCACCTTCTCCCCGCCTTCGCGGGGAGAAGGAAGCTATCCACCGAGCAGATGCCGCCGTACGTAGCCCTTGAAGTCTTCCATCGCCTGGGCGCGGGCTCGCTCGTTGGGCCCGCCGCTGACTCCCAAGGTGCGACAGGCGGCGATCACTTTCGTCGCCTGGCGACCGAGTTCCAGCCAGCCATCCGGTCCTGACGTGCCGACCACCGCACCGGTCGTCCGCTCGACATAGGTGCCGTCGGCTTGCTGGACGGCGACGCAGCGCGCGTAGTTTTCGCCTGATGGCGTGTTGTAGGCCATGCCGCCGTCGAAGCCGTGCGGTGCGTCGGGATAGACCTTGACCTCGATACGGGCGCCGGCCTGGCGCAGCATCTCGCCATAGGTCGTGCACGGCTCGACGCCGGCATAGGTGTCGGCGCCGCCCAGCAAGAGGTAGATCGGCGCGCCCGTCGTGCGCGGCTGGTGATAGTGCACGTAGCAGGTCGGATAGATCGGGATGTGCAGCGCGTAGCGCAACCCGTCGGGCAGGCCTTTGTCCTGCAGCAGCCGTTCATGCGAGACCATCAGCGCCGAGACGCCGCCCTTGGAGAAGCCCATGATGCCGATGCGTTTGCTGTCGATGCGCGGGTGGGCGGCGAGCGCCTTGAGCGCGGCGATCGCATCGAGATTGAACGCCGCGCCGTCCACCGCCATCTGGTCGGTCACGGTCTGGCGCACGCCGCGCGGCCCAAACGAATCGATCTGCACCGCCGCGACACCCATCGCCACCAACTCGCGCGCGTACCGCCCATCGCGCCGTTCATTGATCCCGCTGCTGCCGTGATGGATCACCATCGCCGGCACGACGCCCGAGCCCGCCGGCCAGGTGACGGTCGCGGTGATCTCAACCGGCTGGCCTCGATGCAGGCTGCCGAACGTGATGGTTTTCTGCTGGGCGGCAGCGGCCGCGGCAAGCGACGTCAGGAAGGCGACGAAAAGCCCGAGTCGGGCGAGAAAGATCGGCATGGCGGCCACAGTTCGGCCCAGGACTATGGCGAAATTTGCGCAGGTCGGGCACAGCCGGTAGACTCGACGCAACAAAGAGGGAGGTGCGCGATGCGCAGGCGGATGGTCGTGCTCGGCGGGCTCTCGCTGCCAATGGCCCTGGCCGCGTGCGATTCCACGCCGACCAAGGCCGAGATCCTCAAGAAGGCGACCGGGCTCAAGACCAAGGAGGAGCTCGAGAAGGTGCTGGGCGTGCCGGCCAAGCTCGACAAGCTGGGCCCGCTCGAACGCTGGACCTACAACGCCAGCGATGGCGTCGTCGTCTTCACCATCGTGGCCGGCCGCGTCGCGCTCGACGAGACCGGAGATCGCAAGAAGTAGCCGTGCGCCGCGCCCTTGCGGCATTGCTGGTGGCGATCGTCACGGTCGCCGCACCGGCGCGCGCGCAGGATTTGCGCGGGCAAGAGCGGACGGTCACGCGCGCCGAGCTCGACGAGAAGGCCGAACCGGGCCGCACGACCGAGGAGGTGCGTGTTGCGCTCGGCCGGCCTCTGTACGCGCAGTGCGGCGGCCGAATCCAGATCTGGAGCTACCGTACCGACACCGGCCGCATCGATCTGATGTTCGTCGACAACGTGTTGAAGATGACGATCCTTGGCGGCGTTGGGATGTCGGCCGCCAAGGATCCGTGCTGAGCGTCAGTGGCGGCGATGGTGCGCTCCCCCGTCGGGGCGTCCGCCGCCATAGCCGCGCAGCTCGGTATAGCGCCTCACCTGCTCGCCGCTCAGCAGGGCGAGTTGCGCCACATGGGCGCGCAGATGCGCCGCGCGCAGCGCCGCCTGCGTCGCGCCGATCGCCGCGCTCGTCGCGTCGATCGCCGTCGGCGTCGCCGCGCGCGACGTGAAGAGCCGCTCAAGGGCGGTTTCCTGCTCGATCAGCCTTTCGCCCAGCGCGCGGGCTTCGGCGCGCATCGCCTCGAAGATCGCCCGCGTCGCGCCGCGCTGCGCTTCGCTCAGGCCGAGCGCGTCGGCGTGCTCCAGCACATGCATCGGACCGGGATAGCCATTGAGTTCCGCCGGCAGCGCCAGGCCCATGCCTCGGCCCTCGCGCAGATCGGTGATCTGTTGCGGCGACAGCGCCTTGATGGCGCGCGCCTCCATCCCGGCATACGGTGCATGGCTTTGCGCCAGGGCGCCGCTCGTCAGCGGCGCAATAATCAGGATCAGGGTGGCGGAAAGCAGGCGCATGCTTCTCTCCCGGCAAACGGCGCGACGCGGTCTGCGGATCGCACGGAACAAGATCGAGGATCAATAGCGTCGTCGGCCACCGCCGAACTCCGCTTGTTCTCCGCGAAACGCCGTTCTAGGCTCGCGCCAATTGCGGTTCGTGAAAAGCCGCCGTTCTGGGAGGAAGATCGATGACTACGAAAAGGCGGACGTTCTTGCGTGTCTCTGGCGCGGCGACAGTCGCGGCGACCACCGGTATGGCCGGCATCCTTGCCAGTGGGCGGGCGCCGGTCTACGCGCAGGCCAAGACGGTGCACTGGCTGAAGTGGGTCGACTTCGTGCCAGCGACCGACCAGATGTTCCGGCGCGAGCTGCTGCCGGAGGCTGAAAAGGCGCTCGGCATCAAGTTCAATCTCGAGACGGTCAACGGCAACGACCTGCAGCCGCGCATCACGGCGGGCATCCAGTCGGGCTCCGGCCCCGACCTGATCATGTCGTTCAACAGCTACAC
Source organism: Reyranellaceae bacterium (assembly GCA_022844045.1). Taxonomy (GTDB): domain Bacteria; phylum Pseudomonadota; class Alphaproteobacteria; order Reyranellales; family Reyranellaceae; genus JAFAZJ01. The sequence goes on from JALHMM010000044.1 coordinate 42,495, forward strand.
GCATCTCTACGCGAACTCGGTGGTCGACCTCAGCGACATCGCCGAGGAGGTCGGCAAGCGCGAGGGCGGCCACTACAACTACGCCAAGGCCATCTGCTCCGACGGCAAGACGTACATGGGCATGCCATGGGCGGTGATCGGCGGCATGATCGCGTATCGCAAGTCTTGGTTCGACGAGGTCGGCGCCACCAAGTTCCCGGAGACCTGGGAGGAATACCGCGACGTTGGCAAGAAGCTGAAGGCCAAGGGCCGCCCGATCGGCCAGACCCTGGGCCACACCTTCGGCGACGCGCCGGGCTTCACCTATCCCTATATGTGGTCGTGGGGCGGCAAGGAAGTCGAAGCCGACGGCAAGACGGTCGCGATCAATTCCAAGGCGACGGTCGATTCGGTGAAGTTCATGCAGGCGTTCTGGAAGGACGCCCATGACGAGGGCGGCCTGGCCTGGGACGACACCAACAACAACCGTGCCTTCCTGTCGCAGACCGTGTCGGCGACGCTCAACGGCGCCTCGATCTACATCGAATCGCTGCGTCGCGCCGATCAGTACAAGACCGAGAAGGGCGTGCATCTCAACAAGGACATCCTGCACGCGCCGCTGCCCAAGGGCCCGGCGGGCCAGTTCGGCTTCCATCTGCTGCAGTCGAACATGCTGATGAAGTACTCGAAGAACCAGGACGCGGCGAAGGCTTTCCTGAAGTGGGTGCACACTGAGGCGAACTACGAGAAGTTCTTCCTCTCGCAGAAGGGCTTCGCCACGCCGTGCACGCCCAAGTGGGAAGCGCACAAGCTGTGGAACGAGGACCCCGTCATGACGCCGTACAAGGTCGCGGCGCGTCTCGGCCAGGCTATCGGCAACGCCGGCCCGCCCAATGCCAAGGCGCAGGAGGCGCTGTCGAAGTACATCGTCACCGACATGTACGCCAAGGCGGTGCAGGGCATGGCGGCCGAGGAGGCCGTCAAGTGGGCCGAGGCCGAGCTCAAGAAGGTCTACACGTGAGCGCCACGTAACGGTACGGAGCACGAGTCGTGGTGGCTGTCACAGCGTCGTCCGCGGGCGGGAAGCGTCCCGTCCCGCGGTCGCGTCTTCTGGAGGATGAGCGCTGGTTGGCGTTCGCGCTCCTCGTCCCGACGGCCATCCTGCTTGGCCTGTTCATCGCCTATCCGTTCGTCAAGGGTGTGATCCTGTCGCTGACCAGCGCACGGGTCGGCGTCGAGGGCGAGTTCGTCGGCCTCAAGAACTTCGTCAAGATCTGGAACGACGGCATTTTCCACGTAACCGTGTGGAACACGTTCTGGTACACGGGCGTCACCACGGTTTTCAAATTGGCCCTGGGCCTGTGGTTGGCGCTGCTGCTCAACCGGAACTTCAAGGGCAAGGCGTTCATCCGCGCCTTCATCCTGCTGCCCTTCATCATCCCGACGGTGCTCAGCACCTTCGCCTGGAAGTGGATGTTCGATCCGACCTTCAGCGTGATCAACTGGACGCTGTACCAGCTTGGTTTCATCACCCAGCGCATCAACTGGCTGGGCGACCCCGACCTGGCGATGACCTCGATCATCATCATCAATGTCTGGCGCGGCGTGCCATTCTTCGCCATCAGCCTGCTCGCCGGACTGCAGACGATCAGTCCCGAGCTCAACGAGGCGGCGGCGATCGACGGCGCGCGCCCGTGGCAGCGCTTCTGGCACGTCACCTGGCCGCTGCTGCTGCCGGTGACCATGGTCGTGGTGCTGTTCTCGGTGATCCAGACCTTCGCCGACTTCCAGCTGGTCTACGTCATGACCGGCGGCGGACCGGCCAACGCCACGCATCTCTTCGCCACCTACGCCTATCAGCTCGGCATCGGCACCGGCCTGCTGGCGGAGGGTGCCGCGATCTCGCTGGCGATGTTCCCGTTCCTCTTCCTGATCGTCGTCGTGCAGCTACTCTACATCCGACGGGTCGAGGTGCGCTGATGGTCGAGGGTGGCCTCTGGCGGCGCTGGGTGTTCTTCTACATCCCGCTGACGCTCTTCGTGTTCGTGCTGCTCTTCCCGTTCTACTGGATGATCATCACGACCTTCCGGCCCGACGGCGAGCTGTACAAGCCGTGGAACGCGGTCGCCTACCAGCCGTTCTGGACCAACAACCCGACGTTCGAGCACATCCTCTACCTCTTCGAGGAGACGATGTTCTCGAGGTGGATGTTCAACACGCTGCTGATCGCGGCGGTGTCGACGGTGATCTCGCTGATCTGCGGCGTGTTCGCGGGCTACGCGCTGGCGCGGCTCAACTTCCCGTGGGCCGGCGGGCTGGGCACCACCATCTTCGTCACCTATCTGGTGCCGCAGACGCTGCTCTTCATCCCGCTCGCCGACATCATCAGGAATTTCGGTCTTGGCGACACGCCCTGGGCGCTGATCCTGACCTACCCGACCTTCCTGATCCCGTTCTGCACCTGGCTGATGATGGGCTACTTCAAGGCGATCCCGAAGGAGCTCGAGGAGTGCGCGCGCATCGATGGCGCATCGCGCTTCCAGGCGATGCTCCACATCATCCTGCCGGTGGCGGTGCCGGGCATCATGTCGGCGGGTATCTTCGCCTTCACGCTCTCGTGGAACGAGTTCATCTACGCGCTGGTCTTCCTGTCGTCGCCCGAGCAAAAGACCGTGCCGGTTGGCGTGACCTCCGAGCTGATCCGCGGCGACGTCTTCTTCTGGGGGCCGCTGATGGCCGGCGCGTTGCTGGGCTCGATCCCGGTGGCGATCGTCTATTCATTCTTCGTCGAACACTATGTCGCGGGCCTGACCGGCTCGGTGAAGGGTTGAGCAATGGCGCAGGTCACCATCCGGCAGCTCAACAAGGTCTATGAAGGCGCGGTTCACGCGGTCAAGGACGTCAATCTCGAGATCCCCGACCGCGAGTTCGTCGTGCTGGTCGGCCCCTCCGGCTGCGGCAAGACCACGACCTTGCGCATGGTAGCCGGGCTGGAGAGCATCACCTCGGGCGACGTCCTGATCGGCGACACGATCGTCAATGATCTCGCGCCAATGGATCGCGACATCGCCATGGTGTTCCAGAACTACGCGCTCTATCCGCACAAGAGCGTCTACGACAACATGGCCTTCGGCCTGAAGATGCGGAAATTCGACAAGGCCGAGATCGAGAAGCGCGTCCAGCACGCCGCCGACATTCTCGGTATCCAGCCGCTGCTCAGCCGCCGACCGCGCCAGCTCTCCGGCGGCCAGCGCCAGCGCGTGGCGCTTGGCCGCGCCATCGTGCGCAACCCGCAGGTCTTCCTGTTCGACGAGCCGCTCAGCAACCTCGACGCCAAGCTGCGCGTGCACATGCGCGTCGAGCTGCGCAAGCTGCACGAGCGACTCGGCACGACGGCGATCTACGTCACCCACGATCAGGTCGAGGCGATGACGCTCGGCGATCGCGTCGTGGTGATGAAGGATGGCTGGGTGCAGCAGGTCGGCGACCCGATGACGCTCTACAACACGCCGGCCAACCTGTTCGTCGCCGGCTTCATCGGCTCGCCGGCGATGAACTTCGCCAACGTCACCGTGGTCGGCGGCGACGGCGGGCTGTGGGTCGAGACCAAGGGCCTGAAGCTTCGTCTGCCCGGCGCGCTGGCCTCGCGCGCGGCACCGCTCACCGGCAAGAAGGCGGTATTCGGTATCCGGCCCGAGGACCTGCGCGTCGCCAACGGCGCCGATCCGGTCGAGTACTGCATGGACAGCGAGGTCGAGGTCGTCGAGCGGCTGGGCTCGGAGACTTTGCTCGATACGCGCGTAGGTAGCGAGACGGTGGTCGCCTCGGTCGAGCCGCTGGTCGCCGTGCGCGCGCACGACAAGGTGCGCCTGGCGGTGACACCGGACCGCATGCATCTCTTCGACGCCGAAACCGAGAAGGCGGTCTGACGCCGCGGCCGAGTCCGCGGGCTACAAGACCTCCAGCTTCTGGAAGACGCCGGCGTGAGGGCGCGCCGTCGGACGGATCGGCGCCGGGGATTCCCTCTCAGACCGTGATGACGATCTTGCCGAGATGGGCGTTGGCGCGCATGTGCGCGTAGGCGTCGTCGATCGCATCGAGCGCGAAGACCCGGTCGACCGGCAGGCGGATGCGGCCGGCCGCGACATCGGGCCAGATGTCGTCGACCATGGCGCGGATGATCGCCTGGATCTCCTCGACGCTGCGCGTGCGGAAGGTCACGCCGATGAAGCTGATGCGCTTGAGGCTGTGCAGGTCGAGATCGATCTCGCCCCTCAGTCCGCCCATGCGGCCGACATCGATGATGCGTCCCTTCACGGCGGCCGCGTGCATGTTCTGGTTGATGACCGGCGCGCCCAGCATGTCGATCACCAAGTCGGCGCCGCGTCCGCCGGTCGCCGCGCGCACGCGTTCCACCACGTCCTCGGTGCGGCTGTTGACGCCGACATCGAGGCCGCGCGACCGCAGGATCGCCAGCTTGTCGTCCGAGGTCGAGGTACCGATCACCGGCCGCGCGCCCCGCGCCTTGGCGATCTGGTAGGCGGCGAGTCCGACGCCCGAGGTCACGCCCTGCACCAGGACCGACTCGCCCGCGCGCAGCCGGCCGTTGGTCACGATCGCGTCGTGCATGGTCATGAACGCCACCGGCGCGGTCGCCGCGTCTGTCCACGAGAATTCCGGCGGCACCGGGATCAGCAGGCGAGCGTCGATGCGCGCGTACTCGGCAAAGGCGCCCTGGCCCATCGCCATCACGCGGTCACCGATGCGGACTCCCGCGACGCCGGCGCCCAGCTCCGCCACCTCGCCCGCGAACTCCAGGCCCGCGACCGGCGCCGTCAGGGTCGCGCCGGCGCCGCGGAAGTGGCCGACGTTCATCGACAGGTCGGCGCGGTTGGCGCCGGCGGCGCGCACGCGGACCAGCACCTCGCCGTCGCCGGGCGCGGGACGGGACACCTCACGCACCGCCAGTCGCTTGGTGGCGCCGTCCTGCTCGACGACCGCCGCCCGCATCGTCGCTACCGCGCTCACGGGTACACCACGGGGCAGCGCTGCCAGTGCAGCACGCTGCGGCCAACGCGGCCGGCCACGGTCACGTCGGGGGAGCGCAGCACCAGGACGTCGCCCTGGAACTCGTAGTGGCGCACGTTGACCTGTCCTTCCCAGTTCGGCATCAGCGCGCTGACGATGCGGTGGTTCACGATCCGTCGCGCCTCGTCGACGTCGTAGCTGCAGTAGTAGGCGACATAGCCGTTGAAGGCGGCGCGGATCTCGGCGTCGCTGCCGAAATCCTTCTGCGCCGCCGACTGGCGCGCCTGCGCGAACTTCGGCCGGCCGCGCTGCATCATCTGGCCGCTGAAGAAGCCCTCGCGGGTGTAGACGATGAGGCCCTCGGCGTCGGCGCCGAGGGGATGCTCGACACCGCCGTCGTCGTAGCGCAGTTCGAAAGAGCGCAGCCGATAGCTGCCGATGAAGTCGCGCGCTGGCATGGGTTCTCCCTCAGTCCTTCGGCCGGGCGATGCCGTAGCGCGCGCCCCACGCCAGCGAGTCGAGCGTATGGCCGTGCGGCGTGTACTCGCAGCCGATCCAGCCGCCCCAGCCCAGCCGATCGACGGTGTCGAAGTAGTGCTGGAGGTCGAGCTCGCCGACGCCCGGCTGATGGCGGCCCGGCGGGTTGCCCATCTGGAGGTGGCCGACATGCGGCCAGACGCGCTCGAGGTTGGCCGTGATCGCGCCTTCCTCCATCTGCACGTGATAGGTGTCGTAGCAGAGCTTGAGGTTGTCGCGGCCCACGTCGCGGATCAGCGCCAGGCCTTCGTCCAGCCGGTGAATGAAGAAGTCGGCGAAACGCGCGCTGCACACCGGCTCGATGATGATCGTCAGCCCGACCTTCTTTCCCGCGTCGCAGGCGTGCGCGAGGTTCTCGACCACGCGAGCCCAGCAGCGCTTCGGGTCCTCGCCTTTCGGCAGCGGACCGACCGCGGTGTGCAGCAGGACGCAGCCGATTTCGGCCGCGTAGTCGACGCCGCGCGCGACGGCGGCGCGGAAGTCGCCGACGCGGTCGGGCAGGGTGGCGAGCCCGGTCTCGCCACCGGCCCAGTCCTGCGGCGTCAGGATCTGCACCATGGCGAGGCCGTTGTCGGTGAGCCAGCGCCGTACCTCGGCGGCCTTCCACTCGTAGGGATCGGCGTGCTCGACGCCGCGGAAGCCGCAGCGCGCCGCCAGGGCGAAACGCGCTGTCGGCTCGTACTCCTTGAACATCCAGCGCAGGTTGGCGTTGAAGCGCGGCATGATTGTCTAGCCCTCGACCTTGATGTTGGCGCGGCGGACGAGATCGCCCCAGCGCTTCGTCTCCGTCTCGACGAAGGCGGCGAAGGCGACGCGGCTCATGGGCTGGAGATCGACGGCCAGCGGCTCTAGCCGCGCCTTCACGTCGCCGCTGCCCAGCGCCTCGACCAGCGCGGCGTGCAGCCGATCGAGGATCGTGGCCGGCGTGGCCGCCGGCGCGAACAGCCCGGCCCAACCCGCGACCACGAAATCGGCGAAGCCCGATTCGACCATGGTCGGCACGTCGGGCAGCAGCGGCGAGCGCCTGGCGCCGGTCTGCGCCAACGCACGGATACGGCCGCCCTTGACCTGCGGAATCGCCGACGGCGCGTTGTCGAACATCATCTGGATCTGGCCGGAGACCAGATCGGCGACGGCCGGCGCGCTGCCGCGATAGGGCACGTGCTGGATGTCGATGCCGGCGGCGATCCTGAACAGCTCGCCGCTCATGTGCAGCGTGCTGCCCGATCCCGCCGAGCCGAAGTTCACCTTGCCGGGATTGGCCTTGGCGTAGGCCACCAGCTCGGCGACGGTGCGCGCCGGGAACGCGTTGGTGACCGACAGCACGTTGGGCACCGATCCGAGCAGCGTCAGCGGCGCGAAGTCCTTGATGTGGTTGTAGGGCAGGTTCGGATAGAGGCTGGCGTTGATCGCGTGGGTCGAGATCGTGCCTAGCAGGATCGTGTGGCCGTCGGCCGGAGCCTTGGCGACGAGGTCGGCGCCGAGACCGCCGGCGGCGCCGGCCTTGTTGTCGACCACGACGGGCTGGCCGAGAAGCGCCTGCAGGCGCTTCTCGGCCAGCGCTCGGCCCATGATGTCGGGCGCGCCGCCGGGCGGGAACGGCACCACCAGGCGGATCGGCCGGTCGGGCCAGGTCTGC
>JALHMM010000045.1 GCA_022844045.1 Reyranellaceae bacterium
GGTGACGGTGTTTTACCCTCCTACCTCCCCCCGGGGGGGGGGGACGGTGGCAGCGCGAAGCGCTGACGGTTGGGGGTGGCTCGTGCGGCCAGACGTGATCTGCGAAAAACACCCCGTTCGTCTTCGACAACCACCCCCATCCGGCGCTTCGCGCCACCTTCCCCCGCCAGCGGGGGAAGGTATGAACCGCTCGATGTGAGGAGCAGCGCCGAGTGTGCTAGAAACCACCGATGCTGTCGTTCCTCGTCTATCGCTTGCTGCAGGCGGCCGGTGTGATGCTGGCGGTGTCGTTCCTGTGCTTCGCGCTGTTCAACTTCGTCGGCGACCCGGTCAACAACATGGTCGGCCAGGAGGCGAGCCCGGAGGAGCGCGCGCAGATTCGCCGCGATCTCGGCCTCGAGGATCCCGTGCCGGTGCAGTTCGTGCGCTTCGTCGGCAACGCGCTGCAGGGCAATTTCGGCCGGTCTTATCGGCTGGCCCGCCCGGTCGGCCGACTGATCGTCGAGCGCATGCCGGCGACCCTGGAGCTGGTCGCGGTCGCCGCCCTGCTGGCGCTGGCGGTGGGCATTCCGCTGGGCGTGCTCACCGCGCTGCGCCGGCACAATTGGGATAGCGGCGTGGTGCTGACCTTCTCGCTGGCCGGCGTCGCCATGCCGACCTTCGTCATCGGCATTCTGCTGATCTACGTCTTCTCGGTGGAGTGCAAGAGCTGGGCGCCGTGGATCGGCCTGCCCGAGGGATTCTGCTTCCCCTCCTTCGGGCGCGGCGAGACGGTCGATCTCGGTGGCTGGAATTCGGGCCTGCTGACCGGCAGCGGGCTGAAGGCGATCGTGCTGCCGGCGATCACCTTGTCGCTGTTCCAGCTCACCCTGGTGCTGCGCCTGGTGCGCTCGCAGATGCTCGAGGTGCTGCGCACCGACTACATCAAGTTCGCGCGCGCCCGTGGGTTGACGGATCGCGCCGTGCATTTCGGCCACGCGCTCAAGAACACGCTGTTGCCCGTGATCACCGTGATCGGCGTCCAGATCGGCGGGCTGATCGCGTTTTCGATCATCACCGAGACGGTGTTCCAGTGGCCCGGCATGGGCCAGCTCTTCGTGCAGTCGGTGCAGTTCGCCGACATCCCCGTGATGTCGGCCTATCTGGTGATGGTGGCGCTGGTCTTCGTCACCATCAACATCATCGTCGATCTGCTCTACGCCGTGATCGATCCGCGCCTGCGCGTCGAGCGCGGCCGCGCCGTCGGCGGGCATTGATCGGGCATCTCAGTTGGTCTGCACCACGGAGATCGAGCCGACGCAGCCGTTCCAGCGCATGACGGTGATCCACAGTACCTTGCTGGCGGTTTCCGCGACCATGAACTCGCGCGTGCCGGTGCTGTCGACGCGCGGACGCTCCTCGAACGCGGGCTCGAGGACGCGGCTGACATCCTCGTCGCGCGCGCAGCCATAGCTATCGACATTGCCGAGAAACAGGCGGGCGTGCAGGTCGGTGGCCGGGCCGAGCGGCGGCTTCGACTGCTTGTCGTAGGCGAAGCCGATGCTGGGGCCGGCGAGGAACGGCCGGATCGGCCGGTAGAACAACCAGTAGCGCCGCTCGGCGTCGGGCGATTGCCGCTCGATCAGCCACAGCGCCAGATCGATGTGAAAGGCGCGCTCGATCGCCGCCGCGCTGGCGATGTCGCCGCGCAGGCCGAGATCGCGCACGGCGTCCAGCAGCCCCAGCGCCGTGGGCCGCGCGGGATCGAACGGCGCGTCCTGCGCCAGGGCGGACGGCGGCAGCAGAGCCGCGAGCAGCGCCAGGCGGACGAGACGAAATGGCGTCGCCATCGGTCGAGCATGACTCCGGCTGGCCCGCCCCGCCATGCCCTTCCCTCGCGCCGCGCACGGGCGTAGCGTTGCGCCCAATCAACGGAGGAAACCATGGGCACCTATGTCTTTGCCGGCACAGCGCCGGTGGTCGCCGGCTCCAACAGCGCGGCCGCGAGCAGCAGCGGTGGGCTGTTCCGCATGGACATGGTCGACGGCAGGTGGAGCGCGCTGAGCAAGGGCCTGCCCGACAAGGTCGAGGCGCGCAGCATCGTCGTGCAGCCCGGCGCGCCCGACACCGTCTATGTCGGCACGCAGGACGGTCCCTATCGCAGCACCGATGGCGGCGAGACCTGGGCGCGGCTCAACCTGCCCGGCGACAACCGGCTGGTGTGGTCGATCCTGATCCATCCCAAGGATCCCAAGATGATCTATGTCGGCACCACCGGCACGCAGGTCTATCGCAGCCGCGACGGCGGCGCGACCTGGGCGGCGCTCAACGTGCCCGAGCCCAAGGGCATGGTGAAGATGAGCTTCCCCTGCCGCGTGATTCGCCTCGCGATCGATCCCGATGACGCCGACACGCTCTACGCCGCCTTCGAGGTCGGCGGCCTGTCGCGCAGCACGGATGGCGGCGAGACGTGGCAGGGCTGCAACGAGAAGCTGCTGGAGTTCGTCGCGCAGGATCGCTTCAAGAGCCGCATCGTCAGCGACACGGAGACCGAGGGCATGATGGACAGCCACGCGCTGGCGGTCAGCGCGGCGCAGCCTGGTACCGTGTTCCTCGCCAACCGCATGGGCCTGTTTAAGAGCCCCGATCGCGGCGGCAGCTGGCAGGAGATGGGCATCGGCCGCTTCTCGCCCCTGACCTACGCGCGCGACGTGCGCGTGAGCCCGCACGATCCCAAGACGATGTACGCCGCGCTCTCGGTCGCGGCGATCAGCGACGAAGGCTCGCTCTATCGCAGCAAGGACCTCGGCGCCAGCTGGCAGCGCTTCGATCACGGCGTGCAGATGAAGAGCACGCTGATGATCATCGCCCAGAGCGCGGCCAAGGCCGAGCGCGTGTGGTGCGCCACGCGCAAGGGCCAGGTCTTCGGCACCGAGGACGGCGGCGCCAGCTGGCGCGAGCACCCGCTGCCCGAAGGCGGCACCGGCGTCTACGCGCTGGCGGTGGCGTAACGAATGTGACACATCTGTAATTAACCAAATGGTTGACAAAGCGGCAACGATTCGGTTGATATCAGCGCGAACACAGGAGGCGTTGATGAAGATCGTGACCAGCCTGAGTTTCCAGGGCCAGTGCCGCGCGGCGTTCGAGTTCTATGCCAAGGTTCTGGGCGGCAAGATCACCGCGGCCATGCCCTACGGCGACGCGCCTCCCGGCATGCCGATCACCGATGAGAAGCACAAGACCTGGCTGATGCATTGCTGGCTCGATGTCGGCGACCAGGCCCTGATGGGTGCCGATATGGATGTCGCCTGGGCCCGCAACGTCGACAAGCCCAAGAACGGCTTCGACGTCACGCTGCACACCCAGGACAAGGCGGAGGGCCAGCGCTGGTTCGAGCAGTTGTCGGAGGGCGGCACCAGGATCATGCCGTTCGGCGAAACCTTTTGGTCGCCTGGCTTTGGCTCGTTGGTCGACAAGTTCGGCATCCCGTGGATGGTCAATGTCATCCCGTCGCCGGGCTGGAAGCCGCCTCAGGGCTGATTTCCCGTGACAGCGGCCTGCGCCGGGTCGAGATTCGCCGGCAAAGAAGGTCGCTGGAGGCAACGATGGACGGCACGATCAGGACCGAGGCCGCGCCGCATGTGAAGGTGCGGCGCCTTGGTGGCAATATCGGCGCGGAGATCTCCGGCGTGAATCTCGGCAAGCTCAGCGACGCCGAGTTCGCGGTGATCCACGACGCGCTGGTGCGCCACGAGGTCATCGTCTTTCGCGACCAGGACATCACCATCGACCAGCAGATGGATTTCGGGCGGCGCTTCGGTGACCTCTCGATCCATCCCTTCTCGCCCAACCTCGACGACAAGCGCGAAGTCATCGTGCTCGACAATCACAAGGACAACCCGCCGCACCTGACCGACCAGTGGCACGCCGACGAGACCTTCAGGGCGGCGCCGCCTCTGGGCACCATCCTGCGCGCCAAGGTCTCACCTGAGATCGGCGGCGACACGCTGTTCTCGAGCATGACGGCGGCCTATGCCGGCTTGAGCGAGCCGATGAAGCGCTACATCCACGGCATGGAGGCGCTGCACGACTTCAAGCCGTGGCGGCCGTTGTTCACCTCGTCGGAGGCGCATCAGAAGAAGCTCCGGGAGATCGAGGCCAAGTGGCCGCCGCAATGGCATCCCGTGGTGCGCGTGCACCCGATCTCGGGCCGCCGCATCCTCAACGTCAGCGCCCAGTTCTGCGTCAAGCTGCGCGGCCTGCGCGAGGACGAGAGCGACATGATGCTGAAGTTCCTCTACAGCCGCGCCGCTATCCCCGAGTACCAAATGCGCGTGAGCTGGCGGCCGCACACCGTGGTGATGTGGGACAATCGCGCGGTGCAGCACTACGCCGTGCACGACTACTACCCCAGCCGCCGCACCATGGAGCGCGTCACCGTCGCCGGCGATCCGGTGCTGGGTGTCAGCGGCCCCTATACGGCGGAAGACAACGTCGGCCCGCTGCCCGACGGCAAGGGCGCGGTGATCGCGCCCCCCGGCAAGCGCCCGATCCGCGAGTTCGAGCGCGGGGCGTACTGACGGCGCGCCCGTTCTCCTACGCCTCGCCGACGTCGCGCCGCGGGCTGTGCGCCTTGCGCCCGCCGCGCGCGACGGAGTCGGCCGGCTCCGTCCGCAACAGTCGCCGCGACAACTCGATCGCCCGGCGCGCGAGATCGGCGGCTCCATCATGAAGCTCTTTCGTGTCGCGCACCGTCGCCACGTTGCGCTCCATGTCCTCGGCCGACCAGCCACGGCTGTGGGCGACATAGGGGAAGGGTGGAAACTGGAATCCGAGTTCGGCGAAGAAGCCCAGCATCTGGCCCGCGACGCCCTGTACGTTGTCCTGGCCGCCGACAATGATGAAGCTCGCGACCTTGTTGCGGATCAGCACGCGATTGTGCGTGGTGATCTGGTTCTGGATGCAATTCAGACGCTCCGCCATCTTGAAGTACAGCGCGCTGGCCTGGCCCCAGCGGATCGGCGTCGCCACCAGGACGACATCCGCCCAGTGGACCAGCGCCTCGTAGACCTCCGTCAGCTCGTCGTCCGCGCGCATCTGCGTGATCGAGCACGGCCAGGTGCAGGCGCGCGCCGCCTTCGAGTAGTAGCCCTCGCACGCGTCGAAGCGCAGGGCGTTGAGTGCGATGAGCCGGGTCTCGCAGCCCTCGCCCGCCACCGCCGCGAGCGCCGACGCCAACAAGTCGTCGGAACCGGAATAGCGCGGCGCGTCGCGGTTCATCGCCGTCGTCGAGATGCCGGCGACGCGAACCGGGCCTTCCGCGCGTCGCGGCGGACGCGCGAGCGGATGCGGCGCGTGCGAGCCCCGTTGTCGCGGCGAGGCCGACGCGACGTCGACCAGCACCCGACCGCCCTCGACCTTCACCGGGAATGCCGGCACGCGATCCGCGTCGAAACCCGGCTCCCCGTAGCCTGTGACGCGGTGAAACTTCCACTGGTGCCAGGGGCAGACGACGTAGTCGCCCTCGAGCGTCCCCTCGCCCAGCGGCCCACCGACATGATTGCAGGCGTTGTGGACGGCGCCAAAGCGGCCGTCGACGAACGACAACGCGATGTCGATGCGCCCGGCGCGGCAACGTCGCAGGCGCGACGTCGACAGATCCTCGACCGCGCCGACATCCACCCAGTTCTCGTCCATGTCGCGACCCCTGCGTTCGGATGCGATTGTGGGGCGCGTCGGGTCCGAGGCGAACCCGTCACCGCCGTCGGCCGTCGACCCGGGCGACGATCCTGTCACACCCCGCACCGACGCGGAATGCCGGCATGCGGGCCGACCGGCAACGGAGGGCTCTGATGTCGTCGTCGCTTTCTCGTCGCGCCCTGATCGCCGGCGACGCCGCGCGCTGGGAGCGGCTGGTGCGCCAGTCCGGCGCCAAAGCCAACTGAGCGGCGCCCCGCGCCGCCATCGCATCGCTGCCGCGACGCTTCGGCGGTCGCCGTCACCGCGCGCAGCCGCTACAACCCGCATCGCATGTCATCCCCCTCCACGGTCGTCACCGAATCGTCACCGGCCAACGCCCCCCTGCCCTGGGCGCTGATCGGCGCGGCCTGCCTCGGCAGCTTCGCCGCCACCGCCAGCGGCACGACGCGCGCGCCGCTGCTGATCGACATGGCGCGCGATCTCAGCGTCAGCATTCCCCTGGTCGCCAATCTGGTGACCGCCACGTCGATCGCCTGGGGCGTCACCTCGTTCCTGTCGGGAATCGCCTCGGATCGCTGGGGGCGGCGGCCCTGCCTGATCGGCGGCACGCTGGCGCTGACCCTGGCCATGCTGGGCGTGGCGCTGGCCGGTCAATTCTGGTCGGTGGCGGTGTGGGCGACACTCGCCGGCGCTTGCTCCGGCGTATTCATGGGCGCGATCTTCGCCGAGGTATCGAGCCGCGTGCCCGACCAGCAGCGCGGCCGCGCCTTGGGCTGGGTGATGAGCGGCCAATCCTTGACCCTGGTGATCGGCGTGCCGGCGGCGGCGTGGCTCGGCGCCAGCATCGGCTGGCGCGGCGTCAATGTCTGTGTCGGCGCGCTGGCCTTTCTCGCCGCGATCAGCCTGTGGTTCACCACCGCGCGGCCGGCGAAGGGCGCCGTGCGAGCCGGTGGCCGGATCTCGCTGCGCCAGGCGATGACGACGCCCGTGGTGATGCTGCTGACCATGGGGATCGCCGAGCGCATCTGCTACGGCCTCGTCGTCGTGTACTTCGCCACCTATCTGCAACAGGCCTACGACCTGCCGCTGGCGGCGGTGGCTTTGCCGCTGCTGATCATGGCGATCGGCAATCTCGTGGGCACGGCGCTGGGCGGCCAGCTCGCCGACAAGGTGCGCGACCGCCTGGGCACCTTCGGCTTCAGCCTGATCGGCACGGGGATCGCCGGCGTGGCGCTGTTCGCCTGGCAGCCCGGCCTGACCGCCACCGTGGCGATGGCCTTCGTCTATGTCTTCGTCAACGCGCTGGGCCGGCCGGCCTTCATGGCGGCGCTGGCCGACGTGCCCGACGACGTGCGCGGCACGGTGATGGGGCTGAACGGTACCTGCGCCAGCGTCGGCTGGGCCGGTGCCGCCGGGCTGGGCGGCTGGATGATGGCGACGCAAGGCTTCGGCGGCTTCGGTCCGCTCGCCGCCGTACTGGCCGCCGCCGGCGCCGTGCTGGCTTTCCTGCGCCGTGGCGCGGCGCGGCGTAAGGCGGCATGATCGCGCGCATGGCCGTCACCGCCCCCGACCTTCCCAAGGGTACGCTGCACCGTTTCCTCGATTCGGATGTGTGGCACAGCTTCACGCGCTCGTGGCTGACGATGATCGCCGCCGGCGTCACGCTGGTGTTCTTCCTCGGCGCGCTGTTCGCGCCGTGGATCGCGCCGCACGATCCGTTCGATCCCAAGGCGCTCAACCTGATGAACGCCTTCACGCCGCCGATGTGGCAGGAGGACGGCAAGGCGACCTTCCCGCTGGGCACCGACAACCAGGGCCGCGACATGCTGTCGGCCATCATGTACGGCTGCCGCGTCTCGCTGATGATCGGGCTGGCGGCGATCTGCCTGTCGGTGACCACGGGCGTGCTGCTCGGCCTGGCCGCCGGTTTCAGGGGCGGCTGGCTCGACGCGCTGGTCATGCGCATCGCCGACATCCAGCTCACCGTGCCGGCGATCCTCACCGCGCTGACCCTCGACGGCGTGGCGCGCGCGGCGCTGCCCAAGGACGCGCACGACCAGGTGGCGATCTGGGTGCTGGTGCTGTCGATCGGCTTCGCCTACTGGCCGCAATTCGCCCGCGTCACGCGGGCCATGACCTTGGCCGAGAAGAACAAGGACTATGTCAACGCCGCGCGCATCATCGGCGTCAGCCCGATCAAGATCGCGCTCGGCCACGTGCTGCCCAACGCGCTCGGCTCGGTCCTGGTGATCGCCACCATCGAGCTCGCCCTGGCGATCATCGCCGAGGCGTCGCTGTCGTATCTCGGCGTCGGCATGCCGCCGACCCAGCCCTCGCTGGGCACCTTGATCCGCATCGGCAACGCCTTCCTGTTCTCCGGCGAATGGTGGATCGTGATGTTCCCCGCCGCCGCCCTGGTGATCCTGTCATTGGCGGTCAATCTGCTGGGCGACTGGCTGCGCGACGCGCTGAATCCCAAATTACGATAGCAACTTCTGGTTGATTTACAGGCGATCGAATCGCGTTCATGGTACAGACCATGAACGCGCTGACGCCCCTGCCGCTCCTCCAGCGGATGTTCCAGACGCCGGCCGCGCCGCCACCGCTGGCCGGCGAACGCCTGGCGCGCATCCGGCTGGCGCGCACGCCGCGCGTCGGGCCGGTCACTTTCCACGAGATGCTGGGGCACTACGGCTCGGCCGCGGCGGCGCTCGACGCCTTGCCTGAGCTGGCGCGCACAGCCCGGCTCGATACGCGCGCGGCGTCGGCGGAGCGCATCCAGCGCGAGGCCAAGGCGCTCGCCGAACTGGGCGGGCGTTTTATCGTCATTGGCGACGATGACTATCCCGCATCGCTGGCCGCGATCGCCGATGCGCCGCCGGTGCTGTCGGTGATCGGCGACGCCGCGTTGCTGGCGCGTCCCACGGTGGCGGTGGTCGGCGCGCGCAACGCGTCGGTCAACGGAAAACGGTTGGCCGCGCGTTTCGCGGCGGAGCTTGGCCAAGCCGGCCAGGTCATCGCCTCGGGGCTGGCGCGCGGTGTCGACACCGCGGCGCACGCGGCGGCGCTGCCGACAGGCACGGTCGCGGTGCTGGCCGGCGGCGTTGACGTCATCTATCCGTCGGAGAACGAGGACCTGTACCGCGCCATCGCCGAGTCCGGCGCAATCGTCTCGGAGGCGCCGCTGGGCGCGCAACCGCAATCCAGGCATTTCCCCCGGCGCAACCGCATCGTCTCAGGGCTGAGCGCCGGCGTGCTGGTGATCGAGGCCGCGCTGCAATCGGGCTCGCTGATCACCGCGCGGCAGGCGGCCGAGCAGGGCCGCGAGGTCTTCGCCGTGCCGGGCTCGCCGCTCGACCCGCGGGCGCGCGGCACAAACCGGCTGATCCGCGACGGCGCCCATCTGGTCGAGGACAGCGCCGACGTGCTGGCGCATCTCCAGGCCGTGCCCGATGCGCCCAGACCGCCGCGTCCGGTGCCTGTGGCCGCTGCGAAGGTGCGGCCACAACGGATTGATAAGAAACAAGAAGAAGCCCACAACCCATGGCGTGACCAGGTCATTGCCTGCCTGGGTCCCACCCCCACCCCGGTTGACGAAGTGGTCCGCCGGTGCCATGTGTCGCCGGCCGAAGTGGCTGGCCTGCTGCTCGAGCTGGAGCTCGCAGGGCGCCTCGAACGGCACCGGGGCAACAGCGTCTCGCTGATCTAGACCGCTGAAATCGCTCCGGAAAACCGGTTCCCAGGAGCCGCGCCGCCCCCTGGCGCGAGGGTTGGATGTCCCACAACGTCGTCGTCGTCGAGTCGCCGGCCAAGGCGAAGACCATCGGAAAATACCTTGGCCCCGGCTACACGGTGCTGGCCAGCTTCGGCCATGTCCGCGACTTGCCATCCAAGGACGGCTCGGTGCGTCCCGACGAGGACTTCGCCATGGACTGGGAGGTCGATGCCCAGTCGCAGAAGCGCGTCAACGATATCGCCCACGCCGTGAAGGGCGCCAAGACGCTCTATCTGGCGACCGACCCCGATCGAGAGGGCGAGGCGATCTCCTGGCATGTGCGGGACATCCTCGCGCACAAGAAGGCGTTGGCTGGCGTGGTCGTGCGCCGCGTCGCCTTCAACGCCATCACCAAGCAGGCGGTGCAGGAAGCCATCGCCCATCCGCGCGACATCGATCAGCCGCTGGTCGACGCCTATCTGGCGCGCCGCGCGCTCGACTACCTCGTCGGCTTCACGCTGTCGCCCGTCCTGTGGCGCAAGCTGCCGGGCAGCCGCTCGGCCGGGCGCGTGCAGTCCGTCGCGCTGCGGCTGATCTGCGAGCGCGAGGCCGAGATCGAGGCCTTCCGGGCGCGCGAGTACTGGACCATCGACGCGCTGTTCGACACGCCGCGCGGCCAGTCGTTCAAGGCGCGGCTCACCCACCTCAACGGCCAGAAGCTCGACAAGTTCGACATCCCGACCGAGGCGCAGGCGCTGGCGGCCAAGGAGCAGATCGAGCATCGCGCCTTCACGGTGTCCGGCGTCGATCGCCGCCAGGTCAGGCGCAACCCGCCGCCACCCTTCATCACCTCCAGCCTGCAGATGGAGGCCTCGCGCAAGCTGGGCTTCGGCGCCGCGCACACCATGCGCATCGCCCAGCGCCTCTATGAGGGCGTCGATATCGGCGGCGAGACGGTGGGCCTGATCACCTATATGCGCACCGACGGCGTCGACCTCGCCCCCGAGGCGCGCGATCAGACGCGCCGGCTGATCGACAGCCGCTACGGCAAGGACTACGTGCCGGAGAAGCCGCGCTTCTACACCAGCAAGGCCAAGAACGCGCAGGAAGCGCACGAGGCGATCCGCCCGACCGACCTGTTCCGCACGCCCGACGACGTCGCGCGCTATGTCGACAAGGACCAGCTGCGCCTCTACGAGCTGATCTGGAAGCGCACCGTGGCCTGCCAGATGGAAAGCGCGGTGTTCGACCAGGTCACCGTCGACCTCGAATCCGGCGACAAGAACTTGCGGCTGCGCGCCACCGGATCGGTGCTGAAGTTCGACGGCTTCCTCAAGCTCTACGAGGAAGGCCGCGACGATGAGGACGAGGAGAATGGCGCGCGCCTGCCCGACGTCAACGAAGGCGAGGCGGTCAAGCGCAAGGACGTGGTCGCCGAGCAGCATTTCACCGAGCCGCCGCCGCGCTACTCCGAGGCCAGCCTGGTGAAGAAGCTCGAGGAGCTCGGCATCGGCCGGCCCTCGACCTACGCCTCGATCATCGAGGTGCTGCAGGCGCGCAACTACGTGAAGATCGACCGCAAGCGCTTCGTGCCCGAGGATCGCGGCCGCATCGTCACGGCGTTCCTGTCGAGCTATTTCACGCGCTATGTCGAGTACGGCTTCACCGCCAATCTCGAGGAGCTGCTCGACGATATCTCCGGCGGCAACGCCGACTGGCGCGCCGTGCTGCGCGAGTTCTGGCGCGAGTTCAAGGGCGCGGTCGACGACACCAAGGAGCTGCGCGTCAAGGACGTGCTCGATCAGCTCGACCTCGAGCTCGGCCCGCACTTCTTCCCGGAGCGCGCCGACGGCAAGGATCCCAGGGGATGCCCGGCCTGCAGCGCCGGCCGGCTCAACCTGAAGCTCGGCAAGTTCGGCGCCTTCATCGGCTGCTCGAACTACCCGGAATGCCGCTACACCCGCAAGCTGGCGGTGGCCAACGACAACGCCGACGAGGGCGCGCTCGAAGGCCCGCGCGTGCTGGGCGAGGATCCCGCGACCGGCAAGCAGGTGACGGTGCGCCAAGGCCCGTACGGCGCCTACGCCCAACTCGGCGAACCCGAGGGCAAGGACAAACCCAAGCGCGCGTCGCTGCCCAAGGGCTACAACGCCACCGAGGTCACGCTCGAGCAGGCGTTGGCGATCCTCGCGTTGCCGCGCGAGCTGGGCCCGCACCCCGATACGGGCGATCCGATCGTCGCCGGCATCGGCCGCTTCGGCCCCTATGTGCGCCACGGCTCGACCTACAAGTCGATCCCCGGCGACGAGGACGTGCTGATCATCGGCATGAACCGCGCCGTGGCGCTCCTGGCCGAGGCCAAGGGGCCCGGTCGTGGCCGCGCCGCGGTGACGCCGCTGCGCACTTTGGGCCCGCATCCCGACGATCAACAGCCGGTCGAGGTCTATAGCGGCCGCTACGGTCCCTATGTGAAGCACGGCAAGGTCAACGCCACGCTGTCCAAGGACCTGACGCCCGAAAGCGTGACCCTGGAGCAGGCGCTGCCGCTGATCGCCGCGCGTGCCGCCGCCGGCGGCGGCAAGAAGCCGGCGCGCGGTAAGGCGGCGGCCAAGAAGAAGGCCGCCGCGCCGGTCGCTGAGGTCAAGCCCGCCGCCAAATCAAAGGCTGCCGCGAAAACCAAGAAGAAGGCGGCTCCCAAGTCGGCCAAGGCGCCGACCAAGGACGCCGCCTGATCGAACAATAAAGAACCAGGATTGAACAAGAAGACACCCGTTCCCCTCCCCTCGCGCGATGACGTATTGCGATTCATCCGCGAGAGTCCCGTTCCCGTCGGCAAGCGCGAGATCGCCAAAGCCTTCAACGTGAAGGGCGCCGACCGCGTGGCGCTCAAGCAGATGCTGCGCGACCTGCGCGCCGATGGCGCGGTATCGCGCGGCACCCGACGCGAGCTGATGGCGCCCGACTCGCTGCCGGAATTCCTCGTGGTCGAGGTGATCGGCCCCGACACCGATGGCGACGTCCAGGCCAAGCCGGCGCGCTGGAATCCCGACGACGGCACGGCGGCGCCCGAGATCGTGCTGCTGCCATCGTCCGATCACGCCGCGCCCGGCGCCGGCGACCGCATGCTGGTGTCGCTGAAAAAGCGCGGCACCGACCGCTACGAAGCGCGGATCGTGCGCAAGGTCGGCGCCGGCCCGCGCCGCATCCTCGGCGTCTTCGAATCGTCGAGCGATACTCGCGGACCCGGCGTCGTGCGGCCGACTGATCGCAAATTGCGCTTCGAGATCGCCATCGACGCGGCCGCGCGCGGCGAGGCGCGACCCAACGACGTGGTCTGGATCGAGCAGCTCGGCGGGCCGCTGGCGCGACGCGGCCGGGTGATCGAACGCGTCGGCTC
This sequence comes from Reyranellaceae bacterium, assembly GCA_022844045.1. Taxonomy (GTDB): domain Bacteria; phylum Pseudomonadota; class Alphaproteobacteria; order Reyranellales; family Reyranellaceae; genus JAFAZJ01. Next base: position 12,795 of record JALHMM010000045.1, read on the forward strand.
GCTGTTCGAGCCGCGCACCGTCAGCCTGATCGCCATCGCCGCCAACGACATCCCGGTCGAGTTCTCGGAAGCCGCGCTGGAGCAGGCCGCGACCAGCGGCCCAGCGCCGATGGGCAACCGCCTCGACCTGCGCGCCGTGCCCTTCGTCACCATCGACGGCGAGGACGCGCGCGACTTCGACGACGCGGTCTTCGCCGAGCCCGACAGCGCGGCCGATAATGAAGGCGGCTGGCACCTGATGGTCGCCATCGCCGATGTCGCCTGGTACGTGCGGTCCGACGACGCGCTCGACCGCGACGCCTATCGCCGCGGCAACTCGGTCTATTTCCCCGACCGCGTCGTGCCGATGCTGCCGGAGGAGCTCAGCAACGGCTGGTGCTCGCTGCGCCCGCGCGAGGACCGGCCGGTGATGGTCGCGGAAATGTGGATCGACCGCGACGGCCGCATGCTGCGCCATCGATTCCACCGCGCGATGATCCATTCGGCGGCGCGGTTGACCTACACCAGGATGCAGGCGGCGCGCGACGGCAAGCCCGACGACGAGCTGGGGCCCCTGATGGACCTGGTCGTGACGCCGCTCTACGGCGCCTATGCCGCGCTCGACGCCGCACGGCGCGCCCGCGGCACGCTCGATCTCGATCTCCCGGAGAAGCGCGCGGTGCTCGACGAGCAGGGACGCATCGTCGAGTTCGGCGTGCGCCAGCGCCTCGACAGCCACAAGCTGATCGAGGAGTTCATGATCCTCGCCAACGTCGCCGCGGCGGAGACCTTGGAGCAACGCCACATGCCCTGCATGTACCGCGTGCACGACAAGCCCGATCCGCTGAAGCTCGAAAACCTGCGCCAGTTCCTCGGCTCACTGGGCATCGGCCTGCCGCCCGGCCTCAATCTGCGGCCCAAGGATTTCGCGCGCGCGCTGGAGAAGGCCTCGGGATCGCCGCACGAGCGGCTGGTCAGCGAGACCATCCTGCGCGGCCAGAATCAGGCGATCTACAGCCCCGACAACATCGGCCATTTCGGCCTGGCGCTGCGGCGCTACGCGCATTTCACCTCGCCGATCCGCCGTTACGCCGATCTGCTGGTGCATCGCGGCCTGATCGCCGCGCTGCGGCTGGGCGATGGTGGCCTGGATCACGCCGAGGGCGCGAACTTCGTCGAGATGGGCGAGCACATCTCCCAGTGCGAACGGCGCGCCGTGGCCGCCGAGCGCGCGGCGATGGATCGCTACATGGCCGCCTATATGAGCGAGCGCGTCGGCGCGGAGTTCGCCGCGCGCATCTCCGGCGTCACGCGCTTCGGCCTGTTCGTGGCGCTCGACGACAGCGGCGCGCAGGGCCTGATCCCGATCAAGACCTTGGGCCAGGAGTACTTCAAGCACGACGAGCCCGGCCAGGCGCTGGTCGGCGGACGCAGCGGCCTCACCTATCGCCTGGGCGACGCGCTGGTCGTGAAGCTGCGCGAATGCGACGTCGCCACCGGCAGCCTGGTGTTCGAGCTGATCGAGAAGATCGGCGGCGCGCTGTCGGTGCGGCCCACAGCAGGCGCGGCGCGCGACGGCGCCAAGCGCGGTCGCCATCCGACCAATCGGCCGGGCAAGCCGCCGCAGGTCAAGCGCGGCCGGCGGCGTTAGACCGCCCACTGTCATCCCGAGCGCAGCGAGGGATCCAGGATGACCTTAGATCCCTCACTGCGCTCGGGATGACAGCGTTGTTTCGCTCCCATGGTCGCGCGGCAACGCGCCACGCCGCGCCAATGGGTCGCGATGGCGTTCGCCCGTCGCGGGCTTATGGTTCTCGTCATGCCCGGCTCCGAACGCATCGCGCCACCGGTTCCGATCGACGACGGCGAGCGCCGTGATCGATCGGCCGCGATGTGGCGCGGCTGCCGCGGTCGTTGTCCGCGCTGCGGCGAGCCAACCCTGTTCCGAGCCTTTCTCAAGATGGCACCGAGCTGCGCCAGCTGCGGCGAGGACTTCGAGCCATTTCGCGCCGACGACGCCCCGGCGTATTTCACCATCTTCATCATCGGTCACATCATCGTGCCGCTGGTGCTGATGGTCGAGCGCGGCTGGGCGCCCTCGCTGTGGGTGCATGCCCTGCTGTGGATCCCGGCGTCGGTGCTGCTCAGCCTGACGCTGCTGCCGCGCGTCAAGGGCGCCACCATCGGGCTGCTCTGGGCGCTGCGTTTCAAGCCGCGCTGAGCGCCTTCGAGCCGCGCTTGCGGCCGTTGCGGCCTATGCTATAGAGCGCCTCAATACAAAAAAAATTGCGCGACGCTGATAGCCGCGCCGGTTGGGGAAGTTTCGATGGTCCGCTCGATTTTTTGTGGCGTGATCGGCCTCGCGCTGATGGCCGTCATCCCGGCCGCTCAGGCCCAGACGCCACAGTACTGGGCGACCTATGCCTACGACACCTCGACCAAGAAGTACGGGGTCAGCTTTGGTCGGACCGACCGCCAGGCGGCGATCAACGAGGCGCTGTCGCGCTGCGGGCAAGCCGCCTGCAAGACGGGCTCCGTCGTGTTGGCGCGTTGCATCGCGGTGGCGAGCGGTACGCAATGGCCCCCGGGCTTCGGCTTCGGGCATGACCAGCGGTCGGCGACGACGAACTCGCTCAACTCCTGTCGGCGCGGCGCCGCGGGCTCGACCTGCGAGTCCGACTGGGTGCGCTGCGGCCGCTGATGCGGCGTCCAGCCGCGCCTGAGGGCTGCCCTTCTCCGGCCGCGCCAAGCGCCACGATTCAACGCGTTCTGGGCCGTCAGTTATCTGTTTCGCAGCGCGCGACAGAACCGGTCGCGTCCCATGGGAGGCTTGATTGAATCGTCTATTCTGTACCATCGCCCTCGGCGCCGCGCTGCTCGCAGGGGCGACAGTCGCGTATGGCCAAGTCCAGACATGGGTGACCTACGCCCACGACTCGCAGACCGGAAGGTGGGGCCTGAGCTGGGGCCGGACCGACCGGCAAGCCGCGATCAACGAGGCCTTGTCACGCTGCGCATCGGCCGGCTGCAAAGTGGGTAATGTGCAGCTCTATCGCTGCGTGGCGGTGGCCACCGGGACGTCGCCAGGCCCGGGATTCGGCTACGCCAATGACGCGGAGACGGCCAAGGGGCATGCGCTCACCTTCTGTCGCCGCGGGGCGTCCGGCTCGACCTGCGAAGTCGACGCCGTGCGCTGCGCCAACTGACAGGTCGGCCGGACGGACGACATCGCCGATCCCCAGGACTGCGGCGATACGCCGTGGTTCTCGGCGCCGTCTGTGGTAAGCTGATCGCGTCGCGAAGCGCCCAGTCGAAGGCGCCGGTCGACGCGCGTGGGATGATGGCGGCACTTCGTAAAACCGGCAAAGATCGCGGCAGTTGGAGCCGCAGGATGACGCGGACGTTGGCGACCTTGGTCGCCGCGGCTGGTGTCGCCTCCTGTCTGTCGTCCGACGGCCCCGCGACCAGCGCCCCGGTGCCAGGGCGCGACGTCACGGCCGCCCGGGTGATGCTGGCGAGCTACCGCGCCATCGCCGACCGCTACATCGAGGAACGCGATTTCCGCCTGCTGACGGTCGAGAGCGTCCGTGGCGCGGCCGCGCTCGATCCCGAGCTGCGGCTCGACGACCTCGGCGCCACCTTGCGGCTGAGCGCCGGCGATCGCGTGCTGCTTGATCGGGCGGTGCCGGCCTCGTCGGGCGATGCGCGCGCCTGGGCGGGGGTTGCCGCCGAGATGGTCGAGCTGCTGACCTCGGCGACGCCGCTGATGCGCGACGCCACGCGCGATCGTGTGGTCAAGGCGGCGCTGGACGCCGCCGCCAAGCAGCTCGACAAGAACTCGCGCTACTCCGACCCGCAGGAGGCCCGCGACAACCGCTTCAATCGCGAGGGCGCCGGCGGCGTCGGTGTGACCGTGCAAACCGAGGACGACGCCACGGTGATCACCGCGGTGCAAGACGGCGCGCCGGCGGCGATGGCCGGCATCAAGTCGGGCGATCGCATCGTTGGCGTCGACGGCGAACGCGTCGCCGGCAAGCCGATGCGCGATGTCGTGCGCCTGCTGCGCGGCCGCATCGGCGAGCCGGTCGGCGTCGTGGTCTTCCGCCCCTCGGCCGGCGCCGAGCTCAGCTTCGCCATCCGCCGGGCGCTGATCATCCCGACCACGGTGAGCCTGGAGCGGCGCGGCGACATCGCGCTGATCAAGCTCAGCGGCTTCAACAGCGGCACGACGGAGACGCTGCGCAATACGCTGCAGAAGCTCAAGAGCGAATCGGCCGGCACGCTCGGCGGCATCATCCTCGACATGCGCGGCAACCCCGGCGGCCTGCTCGACCAGGCGATCTCGGTCGCCGAGCTGCTGCTCGACAACGGCTTGCTGCTGACCACCGACGGCCGCCACCCCGACAGCAGACAGACCTTTCGCTCAGGCGACGGCGCACTGCTCGATGGCGTGCCGATGGTGGCGATCATGAACGGCCGCTCGGCCTCGGCCGCCGAGATCGTCGGCGCCGCGCTGCAGGATCGCGGCCGCGCGATCCTCGTCGGCAGCGCCTCCTACGGCAAAGGCACGGTGCAGACCGTGGTCCGCCTGCCCAACGAGGGCGAACTGACCCTGACCTGGTCGCGCATGCACGCGCCCTCGGGTTACGCCTGGCACGAACTGGGCGTGCTGCCGACGGTGTGCACCAGCCGCTTCGGCGGGCCCGACACGCTGTCGGGCGAGCTCGACGCGCGCGCCCAAGCCGTGCGCTCGACGCTCGCCGAGTGGCACGCCACGCGCAAGCTGCCGCCCGAGCGCATCAGCCGCCTGCGCGCCACCTGCCCGCCGGTCGACGACATGCCGGGCAAGGATCTCGACCTCGCCGAGCGCCTGCTGAAGGACCGCCAGCTCTACGCCCGCGCGCTCAACTACGCCGCCGGCGCCATCGCCGAACGGCGGTAGTGTCCCTTACCTTCCCCCGGAGGGGGAAGGTAGAAAAAACTACTCCGCCGCCTGCCGCAGCGGCTCCCGCGCCAGTTGCTGCTCGACCAGCGTGACCCAGTACGAGGCGCCCAGCGGCAGGATCTCGTCGTTGAAGTCGTAGCCGGGGTTGTGGACCATGCAGCTGCCTGCACCGTCGCCATTGCCGATCCAGATATAGGCGCCGGGCCGGGCCAGCAGCATCCAGGCGAAGTCTTCCGAGCCCATCGCCGGCGTCGGATTGCGGTTGACGTTGCTCTCGCCGACCAGGGCCGCGGCGGCGCGCGCCGCCTTCTCGGTCTCGGCGTCGCTGTTGACCGTGGCGGGGTAGCGCCGCTCGTAGCGCCACTTGATCACCTCGGCGCCGAAGCCCGCCGCGACATTGCGCGCGATCTTCTCGATGCGCGCCTCGATCATGTCCTGCACCTCCTTCTTGAAGGTGCGCACCGTGCCGCGCAGCGTGCATTCCTGCGGGATCACGTTCCAGGTGTCGCCGGCATGGATCTGCGTCGTCGACACCACCGCCGTGCCCATCGGATCGACGTTGCGCGCCACGATCGACTGCAGCGCCGTCACGATATGCGAGCCGACGACCACCGGGTCGATACCCTGGTGCGGCATGGCGCCATGCGCGCCCACGCCCTTCACCACGATCTCGAAGATATCGTAGGCGGCCATCATCGGGCCGGAGCGGATGGCGAAGCGGCCGGTGGGGATGCCGGGGATGTTGTGCATGCCGTAGACATCGTCGCAGCGGAACTTGTCGAACAGCCCCTCCTCGACCATGACGCGGCCGCCGCCTTCGTTCTCCTCGGCCGGCTGGAAGATGAAGTGGATCGTGCCGTCGAAGTTACGCGTCTCGGCGAGGTACTTCGCGGCGCCCAGCAGCATGCAGGTGTGCCCGTCATGGCCGCAGGCGTGCATCTTGCCGGCGATGGTCGAGGCGTGGCCGAACTTGTTGGTCTCGTGCACGTCGAGCGCGTCCATGTCGGCGCGCAAGCCGATCGAGCGGCCCGAGGTGCCGGCGCGCAACGTGCCGATCACGCCGGTCTTGGCCAGGCCGCGATGCACCTCGATGCCCCAGGATTCGAGCTTCTTGGCCACCACCTCGGCGGTGCGCACCTCCTCGAAGGCGGTCTCGGGATGGCTGTGGATGTCGTGACGCCAGGCCGTCATCTCCTGGTGGAAATCGGCGATGCGGTTGATGACGGGCATGGAGCGCTCCGGTGGGTGGAGGGAAGTGCCCGGATCGTAGAGCGATACGGGCTTGGGTCAAGCGCGGCCGGCCGCGACGGGCGATGCTATATCGGACACACATGCATTCCCTTCTCCCCGCGAAGGCGGGGAGAAGGTGCCCGAAGGGCGGATGAGGGGCTTCGCGGAGTCTCGACAACGACGGCATTCGTTGTTGCACGAGGAAGCCCCTCATCCGCCTCGCTATCGCTCGGCACCTTCTCCCCGCCTTCGCGGGGAGAAGGCCAAGAGAGGAGACGCCCATGAGCACCGCGGATCTCGCGAACGTCGAGGACAACACGCCGATCCTGATCGGCAGCGGCCAGATCACCGACACGACATCCAAGCCGACCAGCGCGCGCTCGCCCTCGGCCTTCATGGCGGAAGCCGCGCGGCTGGCGCTCGACGACGCGCGCGCGGCCAAGGGTGCGGCGGCCTTGGCCGCGACCTTGGACGCCCTCGTCATCCTGCCGCTCTTCACCGACTACAGCCCACGCTTCTCCTCGCCCTTCGGCCGTTCGGACAATCCACCCAGGAGCGTCGCCAACCGTATCGGCGCGACCAATGTGCGCGACCTCTACTATGCGCATGTCGGCGGCAACATGCCCCAGTACATGGTCAACAAATTCGCCGAGCAGATCACGCGCGGCGAGATCCGTGCGGCGCTGGTCGCCGGCGCCGAGCTGATGCGCACCAACGCCATCGGCCGCAAGGAGAAGATGACGCTGGACTGGAACGAGTCGCCGGGCGGCGCGCCGCTGCGCATCGGCGACGACCGACTGGGTTACAGCCCGGAAGAAGAGCGTCACGGGCTGAACGCGGCGATCTATTTCTACCCGATGATCGAGAATGCGATCCGCGGCGCGGCGGGCCGCTCGCTGCCCGATCATATGATGTCAATGGGCCGGCTGTTCGCGGGCTTCGCCAAGGTCGCGAAAGACAATCCGCTGGCGACGCGGCGCGAGGGCTACAGCGCCGAGCAGATCGCCACCGTCGATGCCGCGAACCGCTTCATTGCCTTCCCCTACCCGCGCTTGATGAACTCCAACGCCCTGGTCGATCAGGCGGCGGCGGTGGTCATGACCTCGGTCGGCCAGGCCAAGGCGCTGGGCATCCCTGAGGACCGCTGGGTCTTCCTGCACGGCTGCGCCGACGGCTCCGATACCTGGGTGACCTCCGAGCGCACCGCGTTGCATCGCTCGGCCGCGATCCGCGGCTGCGCCACGCGCTCGCTGGCGATGGCGGACAAGACGGTCGCGCAGATGGACCTGTTCGACCTCTACAGCTGCTTCCCCTCGGCGGTCGAGATCGGTTGCCGCGAGATCGGCCTGGCCGAGGACGACCCGCGCGGCCTGACGGTGACCGGCGGCCTGCCGTTCTTCGGCGGCCCCGGCAATAACTACGTCACCCACTCGATCGCCGAGATGACGTCGCGCCTGCGCACCAGGCCCGGCGCCTTTGGCATGGTCACGGCCAACGGCAACTACGTCACCAAGCACTCCGCCGGCATCTACTCGACGACGCCGACGCGGGGCACATGGACGCGCGAGGATCCCAAGAAGTTCCAGGCCGAGCTCGACGCGCTGCCCAAGGTGCATGTCGAGGCCGCGCCCAAGGGCACAGCGAAGATCGAGACCTATACCGTGACCTTCAACGGCACGACGCCGCAATTCGCCGTGATCTTCGGCCGGCTGGAGAACGGCAACCGCTTCGTCGCCAACACGCCGGACGATCCGAAGACCTTGCAGGACATGATCGGCAGAGACCAGCTCGGCCGTTCCGGCACGATCTCGAGCGATGGCAAGCGCAACATCTTCACGCCGAGCTAGGCGCCGGCCACTTCGAAGAGCGTCTTGCCGATGCCCTCGCCGCTCAGCGCGAAGGCGAGCGCTTCGCGATACTGGTCGAAACCGAAGACGCGCCCGACGGGCGGATCGAGTCTGCCGTCGGCGACCCAGTCGAGCAGCTCGCCGAGTTCCTGCCCGGCATAGGCGGCTTCGTAGACCGCCGCGAACTGGCGGTAGTCGACGCCGACCAGCGCGGCGCCCTTGAGCAGCGGCAGGTTCACCGGCAAAGCGGGAATGGCGCCCGAGGCGAAGCCGATCACCAGGTGGCGGCCGCCCCAGCGCAGCGAGCGGAACGCCAGCTGCAGCAAGGGCCCGCTCACCGGATCGAACACGACGTCGATGCCGTCGGGCGCGATCGCCTTCAGCCGCTCGCGCCACCCCTCGGGCTCGCGATCGAGCGTGGCGTCCGCGCCCTGCCGCTGAACCGCGGCGCGCTTGGCTTCCGTGGAGGCGACGCCGATCACCCGCGCGCCCAGCAGCTTGCCGATCTGCACCGCCGCCAACCCGGTGCCGCCGGCGGCGCCGATGACGAGCAAAGTCTCGCCGGGCTTGAGATGCGCTCGGTCGCGCAGCGCGTGCAGCGCCGTGACGTAGTTGACGCGAAAGCCCGCGGCCTGCGCCATGCTCATGCGATCGGGAAGACCGCGAACCGATGCGATCTGCGCCAGCGCGAACTGCGCGAAGCCGCCGTTGACCTGCGCCAGCACGCGCTTACCCACGGCGAGGCCGTCGACGCCCTCGCCCACCGCATCGATCCAGCCCGCCACTTCGCCGCCCGGCACATGCGGCAAGGTCGGCTTCACCTGATAGCGACCCAGCGCCACCAGCGCATCGACATAGCCGACGCCACACGCCGAGACCTTGAGGCGCACCTCGCCGCGTCCTGGCGACGGCAGTGGCAGCTCGACGGGCTGGTAGCTGTCGATCGAGCTGAGATCGCTCGCCTGGATGGCCCGCATCGCTACGACGACGGCTCGAACTCGATCAGGTCGACGCCTTCGGCGACCTGGTCGCCGACGCCGTAGATCACGCGCTTGACCTTGCCGTCGGCCGGCGCGGTCAGCGTGTGTTCCATCTTCATCGCTTCGAGCACCAGCAGGGCGTCGCCGCGCGAGACGATGGCGCCCTCCTCCACCTTCACGTCGATGACCTTGCCCGGCAGTGGCGACTTCACCGAGCCGTCACCGGCGGCGCCGGCATCGGCCAGGGACACGTCGCGCGGATCGACGCGGCGCAAGGTGCGCATCTCGCCGTCGACGAAGACGATGTCGTCGACGCCGCCGTCGTTGGCCGCCGTCGTCACGACTCGGCCGATCAGCGTGTCGCCGCCGATCTCGGCGCGCAGGCGGCCCTCGCTGTCGCGACTCGCCACCGCGCGCAGTTCGCCGCCGGGCAGCGCCAGCACATAGCCGCCCTCGCGCGGGTAGCGGGCGGTCACGACAATGTCGGTGCCGGCTTCGCTCCAGCGCAGATCGTCGTGGCCCTCGCCGTTGGGCCGCCAGCCCTGGACGCTGAACCACGGCGAGTGGCGATCGTTTGATGCCTGGGCCAGCGCCGCCGCGTCGCGCGCGATCTCCTCCAGCCGCGCCAGCGCGGCCAGCGCCAGCGCGCGATCCGACAGCGGCGCGGCCTTGGGCAGCAGCACCGCGCGGTGGCGCTCGATGAAGCCGGTATCGACCTCGCCAGCGGCGAAAGCGGGGTGCGCGGCGATGCGCGCCAGCAAGGCCGCGTTGGTGCGCACGCCGACGACCTCGGTCTCGCCCAGCGCCACGCGCAGGCGGCGCAACGCCGCGTCGCGTGTCTCGCCGTGCACGATGATCTTGGCGATCATCGGGTCGTAGTTCATCGACACCTCGTCGCCCGCGCGCACGCCGGTGTCGACACGGAATCCTTCGCGCTCCCGCGGCAGCACGAGATGCCGGAGCGTGCCGACGGACGGCAGGAAGCCCCGCGCCGGATCCTCGGCGTAGAGCCGCACCTCGAAGCTGTGGCCATCGATGCGCAGTTGCTCCTGCGTCAGCGGCAGCTTGGCGCCCGTGGCGATCCGGAGCTGCCACTCCACGAGGTCCTGCCCGGTGATCATCTCGGTGACCGGATGCTCGACCTGCAGGCGGGTATTCATCTCCATGAAGTAGAACTCGCCGGACTGGTCGACGATGAACTCCACCGTGCCGGCGCCGACATAGCCGATGGCCTTGGCGGCGGCGACGGCGGCCTCACCCATGGCGCGGCGGTGCGCCGGGTCCATGCCGGGCGCCGGCGCTTCCTCGATCACCTTCTGGTGGCGGCGCTGAATCGAGCAATCGCGCTCGAACAGATAGACACAGTTTCCCCGGTCATCGGCGAAGACCTGGATCTCGATATGCCGGGGACGCTCGAGGTATTTCTCGATCAGCACGTGGTCGTCGGCGAAGGCGGCCTTGGCCTCGCGCTTGGCGCCGGCCAGCGCCTCGGCGAATTGCTCGGCCTTGAGCACCGGGCGCATGCCCTTGCCACCGCCGCCGGCCGCCGCCTTGATCAGGACAGGAAAGCCAATGCGCTGCGCCTCATTCGCGAGCAGCTCCGGCGACTGATCGTCGCCGTGATAGCCCGGCACCAGCGGCACCTTCGCGATCTCCATCAGCTTCTTGGCTTCGCTCTTGGAACCCATGGCGCGGATCGCCGAAGCGGGCGGACCAATGAAGACAATGCCGGCCGCCTTGCAGGCATCGGCGAAGGCCGCGTTCTCGCTGAGGAATCCATAGCCGGGATGAATCCCCTCGGCGCCGGTACGCTTGGCGGCCTCGATCAGCTTCTCGATCACGAGATAGCTCTCGCGTGCCGGCGCGGCGCCGATATGCACCGCCTCGTCGGCCAGCGCGACATGCCGCGCACCGCGATCGGCGTCGGAGTACACGGCGACCGTCTTCACGCCCATGGCCCGCGCCGTCTCGATGACCCGGCAGGCGATCTCGCCACGATTGGCGATGAGGATCTTGGAGAACATGGTTTCCACCCGATCTCTTCTAGGTCCGGACCCAGCCCGGCTTGCGTTTGGCGAGGAAGGCCGACATGCCCTCGCCCGCGTCGGGCGTCAGGCATTGCTCGGCGACGTTGGTGGCGATCAGCTCGACCATGTCGGCGTCGTTGGGCGCGGCGTCGACTTCGGTGATCAAACGCTTGATCAGCGCCTGCACCGTGGGCGCGCCGAGCTTCAGTTCGTTGGCGAGCGTCAGCGTCTCGGCGTCGAGCGTCTCAGGCGTGGCGACGCGGTCGACCATGCCGATGCGCTGCGCTTCGGCGACGTCGAACATGCCGCCATGCATCAGCAGCTGCCGCGCGCGGCGCGGGCCCACGGCCTGGATCAGCACCGGGATGGCGATGCCGGCGAGCAGGCCGTTGCGTGCCGAGGTCAGACCGAAGCGGGCGCGATCGGAAGCCACGACATAGTCGCAGGCCAGCATGACGCCGATGCCGCCGCCCACCGCGGCGCCCTGGACGCTGGCGATCGAGGGCTTGGGCAGGTCGTAGATCGCCTGCACCACGCGTGTCATCGCCAGCGCGCCGTCCTTGTTCTGCTGCGGCGTCTGGCCGGGCCAGGTCAGCACCCAGTTGAAATCGCCGCCGGCGGAGAAGGACGGTCCATTGGCGGCGATCACCACGACACGCACGCCCGCGTCGCGCGCGACGCCGTCGAGTGTCGACAGAAAGGCGTCGCAGGTCGGCAGGTCGAAGGCGTTCTGCGCGCGCACGCGGTTGAGCGTGACGGTGGCGACCTGATCGGCGACGGACAGCAGGACGGAGTCGGACACGGATCGCTCCATCACATCCGGAACACGCCCCATTTCGGCTCGGCGATCGGCGCGTTCATCGCCGCCGACAGGCCCAGGCCCAGCGCCATGCGGGTGTCGATCGGATCGAGGATGCCGTCGTCCCATAGCCGCGCCGAGGCGAAGTACGGATGCGATTCGTCCTCGAGCTGCTGGCGGATCGGCGCCTTGAAGGCGGCCTCGTCCTCGGCGCTCCACGCACCGCCTTTGGCCTCGATGTTGTCGCGCCGCACGGTGGCCAGCACCGAGGCCGCCTGCTCGCCGCCCATCACCGAGATGCGGCCTGAGGGCCACATCCAGAGCATGCGCGGGCTATAGGCGCGGCCGCACATGCCGTAGTTGCCGGCGCCGTAGCTGCCGCCGACGATCAGGGTGAACTTCGGTACCCGCGCCGTGGCCACCGCGGTCACCAGCTTGGCGCCGTCCTTGGCGATGCCGCCGGCCTCGTACTTCTTGCCGACCATGAAGCCGACGATGTTCTGCAGGAAAAGCAGCGGAATGCCGCGCTGGCCGCAGAGCTCGATGAAGTGCGCCGCCTTCAACGCCGATTCGTTGAACAGGATGCCGTTGTTGCCGAGGATGCCCACCGGATAGCCCATGATGCGGGCGAAGCCGGTGACGATGGTGGTGCCGTAGAGCGCCTTGAACTCGTCGAGCTCGCTGCCGTCGACCAAGCGGGCGATCACCTCCCGCACGTCGTAGGGGATGCGGGTGTCGGTGGGGATCACGCCGTAGAGCTCTTCCGCCGGGTATAGCGGATCGCGCGGCGCCGCGAGCGCGGCCGGCGGGGTCTTGCGCCAGTTCAGGTTGGCGACAATGCGCCGGGCGATGCCCAAAGCGTGGCTGTCGTTGAGCGCGTAGTGGTCGGCGACGCCGGACTGGCGGGCGTGGACGTCAGCGCCGCCCAGCTCCTCGGCGCTCACCACCTCGCCGATGGCGGCCTTCACCAGCGGCGGGCCGCCGAGGAAGATCGTGCCCTGCTTGCGCACGATGATGGTCTCGTCGCTCATCGCCGGCACGTAGGCGCCGCCGGCGGTGCAGGAGCCCATAACGACGGCGACCTGGGGGATCCCAAGGGCGCTCATATTGGCCTGGTTGTAGAAGATCCGGCCGAAATGGGTCTTGTCGGGGAAGACGCCGGACTGATTGGGCAGGTTGGCGCCGCCGGAATCGACCAGATAGATGCAGGGCAGGCGGTTCTCCAGGGCCACTTCCTGCGCCCGGAGATGCTTGGTGACGGTCATCGGGTAATAGGTGCCGCCCTGGACCGTGGCATCGTTGCAGACGATGACGCATTCGACCCCGGACACCCGGCCGATGCCGGTGATCACCCCGGCGGCCGGGGCCCGGTTGTCGTACATGCCGTAGGCGGCGAGCTGCGAGAACTCCAGGAAGGGCGCGCCGGGGTCCAACAAAGTGCGCACACGCTCACGTGGTAAAAGCTTGCCCCGCTTCACATGGCGGTCGCGCGATTCGGCCCCGCCGCCCATCCTGGCGGCCTCGACCTTGGCCCGCAGATCGGCGACCTGGGCCAGCATGGCCTCGCGATTGGCCTTGTACGTCGCGGAACGGACGTCGATTTGCGAGCGCAGGATGGACATTGGAAGGGACCCGGCGAAGGACGAACCGGAGCGGAAACTAGCCCGCCCGCCGGCTGCGACCAAGCAGGCTGTGCGGTGGAAACCTCGCACCATCTGAAAGAATCATCACTGGACACGCACTATTCGTCAAAGGATCGTTTGCGTGGTCTTTTGCGGCCCTCTAACGAGCCGGTGGAAAAGTTTGCCCAGGACGAGCCTTTTCAAAATCAATGCGTGTGTGGGTATCCCGGCGAAGAGCCGCGGCGAGCCGTTCGTCAATCGCCTTCTGGCTGGCCGGAGCCTGATTCAGTGTCATTTTTGCCGCGTTTGCGGGTGCGCTTGGCGTAGTCACCAAGCTTGCGGTTCACCTTGCTCTGGGGCAACACCACCGTCTCACGGTAGGCCTGCCAGTCGGCCTCGGTCAGGTCCTCGAGGCCGCCGACCATGTCAAAGGCGTTGAGCAGCTTGTCGGAGAACAGCCAGCGTGGCAGCGGCTGGGCCTGGAACAGCGGCAGTTCGCGGCGCACCAGGATCGGCACGCCGGTTCGGCGCAGCCTTATGTTCACAAACAGCGGGCCAAACCAGCGGTCGGTCTCGACGACACCCTCGAAATTCTCCCACCCGCCAGGTTGCGGCAGGTTGGCGACTGGTCGGATCAGCACGTTCCAGCCGGGCGCAGAGCGTGCTACCCAGCCACTCCAGATGTTGACGATGCCGGGTTCGGGCATCGAGCCCAGAAACGGCACCGCATAGCCCTTGCAGTCAGCTGGTGATTTTTCGTCGAAGTGTTTGGAAAAATTGGGAAAATGCTGCCGCGCCAGCGGCTTCCACTCGGGCTGGCCAGCGTGGCTCCAGAGCACGTCGGATCCGTCCCAAAGCAGGCCGAAATCCATCGGCGGAAAGAAATACCAGCCGAACGAAGAGGCCGTGCGGATCGGCTCGCAATAGCGGAAAGAGCGCGTCGGGATCGTGCCGCCGGCTGAGGCATCGGCCCGGATCGGTTTCCGCGCGGTGGGTATGAAGCGGTAGAAGGTTATCAGCTTCTCGGGAATCGCCGGATTCTCGGTCGCCATCGCCCACCTCGATACGCGTCCACCAAACGAGAAAAGGCGAGTCAGCCCTCAGGCTGCCCTCGCCCTTACTCTACCAGCTGGCAGTCCAACAGGACCAGCGACGCGTCGGCCCTTCCGGGCCAATACGCATCGCCGCTCCGTCAAACCGCCAAATGTATCAGATGAACAGCGGCGACATGCCGCCCATCTCGACTTCGACGGTCTCACCGAAGAGCGGCGACATGCCACCCATCTCGACCTCGACGGCCTCGACGAAGAGCGGCGACATGCCACCCATCTCGACCTCGACAGCCTCAACGAACAGGGGGGACATGCCACCCAGCTCGACTTCGACTTCTTCGATAAACAGCGGCGACATGCCGCCCATCATCACAGCGATCATTGGAACTCTCCTCATCAGTACCGGTGCCTGAAGTCAGTCTGGTCACGCACCCCCCGGCGCGTGGGACCTCTTCGCCCGTTCTCATCTTCGTTCAGCGCTGTCTTTTCATCGTCAAAACAGACCGCACGACACGTGAAAGGATCGTCAATGCGTCATTCTTCGGGGATACCGGCCTTTCGGAGCCCCTCGAGGTAGTGGTTCAGGTCTTCTTCCCGCTCGAGCGGGTAGGTCTTGCGGAACGCCGCGATGGTCAGCTGGTGTTGCTGAGCCCGAAGCCGTTCAACGTAGGGTTTGGCCTCCTCGGGGCGCCCCAGATGACCCAGGGCGACGATCAGCGGCTGCAAAACGGCGGCAAAATTCGGCCGGTCCACCAGGATTGGTTGAGCCGCGGTGACGACCTCCTCGTATGACCGGGCGACCGCCAGCGAGATGACGTTGACGGTTTCCCAGAAGTAGACAAAGGGGTCGAACGGGCAGAGCCGGCGGTAGCGCTCGAGGCGCTCGAAGGCCTCCTCCGGCCGCCCGCGATAGCTGCAGAGCAGCGCGGCGAAGGCCCAGCCCCAGCCGAAATTCGGATTGATCGCCAGCGAGCGGTTGTGCAGCCGCTCGGCCGCCTCGTAGTTGCGGTGGACGAAGACTTCGACATGGCCGGCGAAGGACAGGGCCATGGCGTCGTCGGGATCACATTCCACAGCCAGGCGGGCGTGGCGCGCGGCGCCGTCGATCGCCGCCTGCTTGTCCTTGGCCCAGCCTTCGCCGACCTCGAAGACATGCATGAAGGCCATCCAGGCATGCGCACGGGCATATTCCGGGTCCAGCACCAGGGCGCGGCGCAGGAACTCGCCGGCCATGCGGAACGATTCACCGTTGGCCTGGTAGAGCAGCGGCACGGCGCGCAGCACGTTGTCATAGGCGTTGCGATTCTCCGGCGGCCGCCGGCGCGCACGGTCGATCTCGGCCTGTAGCAACTTGGGGTCAAGCTGGCCGACGATCTCGCGCACGATCTCGTTCTCGAGCTCGAAAACCTCGGCGAAGGAGGCCACGCGCATGTCCGACCAGACCGTGCGGCCATCGTCGCAGTCGACCAGACGCACGGCGATCCGCACGCGTTCGGCGCTGCGCCGCACCGCGCCCTCGACGGCGTAGCGCACGTTCAGGCGCCGGCCGACATCGCGCGGATCGGCATCGACGCCGCGATACATCCCGGTCGAGCCCGACGCGATCACCGACAACCAGCGGAAGCGCGACAGGCCATCGACGATCTCGTCGGCCAGGCCATCGCCGAGGTAATCCTGGGTAGGATCGCCGCCGATATTGCGAAACGGCAGAACGGCGACCGAGAGTTGCACCGCGTGCGCGTCGTCGCCGTGCAGCAGGTCATCCGCGCCCGACGACGCCAATCCGCCGCTTTCCCCGGTCAGGCGGTCGCCCTTGATACGCTCGTAAAGCGTGACCGTCGCCGGTCCCGGCTTGGCGTCGAGCACCCGCTTCAGTGTTTCCGTCGCGATCTGGAACTGGCGCAGCGCCGAGGATTTGTCGCCGCGCCGCGCATAGGATTCCATTACCGCGCGATGGGCTTCCTCGTGCGCCGGATCGATGGTCAGCACCGCGCGCGCCATCGCTTCGGAATCGGTCACGTCGCCGGCCGCCAGTCGTTCGCGCAACAGCGAGGCCATGGCGTTGAGCGCCGTGTCGCGCCGGAACGCGCGTTCCGAGTACAACCAGTCGTCGAAAGGTCCACCGATCGAACCGATATCGGCCAGCAGGTCGCCGCCATAGAGCGCGATCACCTGGCGGCGCTCCTCCGGCGTGCCGACGGCCAGCCGCTCGAGCTCCCGGGCGTCGATCCAGACCTTGTCGAGGCGGATATGCAGCGAGTCGCGGTCGACCTGAAGAGCCTCCTCGTCGCGACCGCGAAAGGCGGCGCGCAGCTCGGTGACGCTTTGGCGCAGGCTGCCGCGCGCCTGCTCCTCCTGCCGATCACTCCACAGCAGCCCCGCGAGCTTCTCGCGGGTCGCCGACCCTCCCGGCGCGAGCGCCAGGAAGGCCACCATGCCACGCGTCTTGCGTGCGCGGGGCGTCACATCGGTACCGTCTGACGCGAGGAGGCGACAGCCACCCAGTAGATTGATTTTTAGCATACCCGAACACACCAAGCGGCAGACGGACGCCCGCCTCGGATTTCCAGCCTGACGAAGATATTATCATGGCTTGCGAAGAATTAACATCAATATAACGAACTAACATGAAATTATCACGATCACTGATATATAATCCCTAGTGGATTGAAAAACATCAAAGAATCGTTTCCAAAATCGGCCGAAATTTCGCCCAATTTAGTAACCGAATCTCCGGCCGCACCACAAGGCCATCAAGCCGGACCACACAGACCATTGAACACCACGTGTATCTTTATGTCGCCGCGCGCGAACCCTGTGTGACGTCGACTGACGCCACGCCCCCGCGCTTCTTCGGGCCACTCGAGCGATGTCAGGTCGCGGTGATGTACTCGCGCAACGCCTCGGCTTCGCGACGCTGCTCCTCGAGCCGCAGCCGGACGACGTCGCCGATCGAGATCATGCCGCACAGCCGGCCCTGACGGACCACCGGCAGGTGACGGAACCGCCGCTCGGTCATGGTCTCCATGACGTGCTCGATCAAGGCGTCGGGGTCGCACGTCACGACGGCGCTGGTCATCACCTCGGAAACCTTGCGGTTGAACGCCGCGGCGCCGTCACGCGCCATGGCGTGCAGCACGTCGCGCTCCGACAGGATACCGACGATCGCGCCGGCGGCATCGAGCACCAGCACCGCGCCGATGCGGCGCGCCGCAAGCATGGCGATGGCGGCGGCAAGGCTGTCGTGCGGCGCGACCGAGACAACGCGGTCGCCCTTGTATGCGAGGATATCGGAAACGAACATCGCGTTCCTCCCTTCGCCTGGCGTCAGGGACGTCGCGCACCGTCTCGGCAATCACCCGGGACGATTCTCGACCCCCGATGGCCAAAAGCCAGCGCCCCAGAATGCAGATGCGGTGGCGCGGCGTGATGACAGCAAGTCTCCGCCGATTGGCTCGGCGGCGCAAGCCGTCAGGCCGGCAAATCTTCTCGCACCGGTAGCGCATCCGCGAACGCGTTGAACGGACCCAGGCCGCATGCGATCCTCCAAGACCTCGATCGGGGGCCATTTCGGACAATGCAACGCCTGTTGTTCGCGTCGTTGTTGACGCTGGTGTCGGCCGCGCTTCCGGCAGTGGCCCAGGCGCCCTCCGCCGCGGCCGACCTGCAAGCGGCCTTCGACCTGGTGATGGCCAACCCGGCCGACGTCTCGGCCAATCTGCGATACGGTCGCGCCGCCGAAGCCGCTGGCCAGCCGCGCAAGGCTTTGGCGGCCTATGAACGCGCCGCGGCACAGGCGCCGGACAACGAGCAAGCGCAAGCCGCCTTCCGGCGCCTGAAGCTGGTGGTAGAGCCGTCGACGACGCGTATCCTCGTGGGCTTCGGCATGATGTTCGACAGCAACGCCGAGTACCAAACGCGCCAGCTCAACTCCGGCACCCTGATCACCGAGCGACTCGGTGGCGGCGCCGACGTCAACGCCAATGCCAGCCTGCGCGTCATCGACGAGCGCGTGATCGAGGGGCGGCGATGGCGCAGCCGCGCCCAGCTCTTCGGCGACTTCCACGTGCGCGGCCGCAATCGCGACGGACACTACGCCTCGGTCGAAACCGGCCCGATGTTCGCCGGCTGGAACGGCGTGATGATCTCGCCTTCGCTGGCCGGCGAGGTCGGCTTCGCCGACTACAAATACCTCTTCCACTCGCTGGGCCTGGCGGTCACGGCGGAGTTTCCGGGGGGCTACCTCAAGCGCCTGCGCCTCGGCTTCGCCGGTACAAGGTTCGAGCCATCGCTGGCGCAGCGCAACGGCTTTTCCTTCTCGGGCAAGGCGGAGTTCGCCGCCTCGGATCTCGCCTTCGCCGGCGACGCCATGCATCTGACGCCCTATGCCGTGCGCTATCGCGGCGCGGCCAGGAGCGGCGAGGAGAGCTACAGCGAAGCCGGCATGCGGCTGGCCTATATCGCACCGCTGGGCGGCCCGGCGCTGGGCTTCGCCGGCATCTTCCTGTCGCCCGAGTTCACCGTGACCGGCCGCTGGTACGACGGCTTCGAAGCGGTCTCGTCGGTCAATCTCGGCGCGCGCCAGGATTACCGGCTGATCCCCGGCATCCGCCTTATTGGCTCCGAATTCCTCGGCAAGGCTGTCACCACCTTCATCTACTACGAGTTCGACCGCCTGCGGTCGAACTATGCCGGTCACAGCCATGACAACCACCGTGCCGGCGTGCACGTGGTCGCGGAGTTCTAGGCGATGCGCCGTTCCCTCCTGATCGCGGCTTTCGCTTGCTTCACCCTCTCGGGCGCGACCTTGGCGCAGCAGGTCGATGTCGGCGTCGCCTCGACCGTCTCCAACCGCGTGCTGGGCTCGGTCGGCGCGCGGACGCTGAAGACCGGCGACCGCGTCTTCCAGAACGAGAACATCGAGACCGGCGCCGACTCGCGCAGCCAGTTGCTATTCCGCGACGAGACCGTGCTCAATGTCGGTCCCGACTCGCGTGTGACGCTCGATCGCTTCGTCTACGACCCGGCTCGCGGTGGTTCAGGCGCGGCGGTATCGGTGGGACGCGGCGCGCTGCGCTTCATCTCCGGCAACATGCCCAGCCAGTCCTACGAGATCCGCACGCCGGCGGGCTCGATCGGCGTGCGCGGCACGATCGTCGACATCATCGTCTACGAGAACGGCGAGGTCGTGCTGCAGCTGATCGAAGGCGCGCTGGTCTTCATCGATCTCGGCGGCAGGTCGATCTCCCTCACCAGGCCGGGGCAGGTCTACACCCTGACCCCGGGTCAAGAGGGCACGCTGGGCAACACGCTCAGGCCGAAGGATCGCCGACGACTCGCCGGGCTGAACACCGCCATCACGCTCGACGAGTTGTTCCCGCGCCCGCTGGAGCTGCCACGCAGACCGGTGACAAGCGATTCGCGCTCACAGGGCCGCGCGACAACCCCGGCCCCCACGCCGAATCCAATCACTGGTCCCACTAGTCCCACTGTTCCTGGGCCGAGCCCCTGAACTACTCGCCTACGGCCGCGACAGGCGCTGCCAGGCGCGCGGACCGTCGAGATATTGCCGCATGTGTTCCCAGACGCGGCGGAAATCGCTGTCCTTCTCGGCGTGCTCGCGCATCACGTCGGCCGAGGTCTCGCGGAACGATTCGAGGGTCGATGGCGCCCAGAAGCGCAGCGAGATGCCCTCCTTGCGGAAATAGGCCAGCGCTTTGGCCTGCTCGGCCGGCGCGCGCGCCATGGTGAACAGCACCGTCGACTGGCAGGCCATCTCGATCTGCGCGCGCTGCGCTCGGCTGAGCGCCTCCCACTTGTCCTTGCGCATGTAGAAGTCGATCAGCGAGGCCGGCTGATGCCAGCCTGGAAAGTAGTAGAGCATGCCGAGCTTCTCGAGCCCGAGCGCGCGGTCGACCGAAGGCATCGAGAACTCCGCGCCGTCAAGCTTGCCCTGCTGCAGCTTGTAGAAGACCTCGCCCGCCTGCACGTTGATGATCTCGGCGCCGAAGCGCTGCAACACCTCGGCGGCGAGGCCGGTGAAGCGCAGGCGCAAGCCCTTGAGGTCGGCGACGCTGGTGATCTCGCTGCGGAACCAACCGCCCGCCTCGGGCCCCATGACGCCGCACATCATGGCGTGCACACCCAGCCGCTCGTAGAGCTCGCGGTGCAGCGCCGCGCCGCCGCCGTCGACCATCCAACCGATATACTCCTCGACGCTGGGGCCGAACGGCATCGAGGCGAAGAGATTGAGCGCCGAGAGCTTGGTCGCGGCATGGCCGGTCCAGGTGAAAGCGGCATCGAGCTCGCCGCCGACCACCGCCTCGAGCAGGTCGGCGCTGGGCACGCGGCCGCCGGCCTCGACGATCTTAAAGCTGAGCGCGCCGTTCGACGCCGCCTTGACCGAATCGACGAAGTGCCGGGCGCCCTCGCCCAGCACCGAAAGGCCGGGATTGAACGCCGTCTGCATGCGCAGACGTTGCGTCTCGCCGGGCGACGGCTGCGCCGAGGCGGGCGGCGACGCCAGCGAGATCAGGGCGAAAACGAGGAGCGATACGAGGCGCATGGGGTGGACCACGATTATAGCACGCAACGGGGCATCAAAGGGGCCGCCGCGTGTCGTAAATTGGGAGCGGCGGCGAGATGCCAGCGCTCTCCCAGGACGCTCAGAGGGTCGGCAGGGCACGGCCGATCAAGAGGCGCTGCACATCGCTGGTGCCCTCGTAGATCTGCGCCACGCGCACGTCGCGCCAGATCTTCTCGACGATGTAGTCCTGGACGTAGCCATAGCCGCCATGGATCTGGATCGCCGCCGAGCAGACCTTCTCGGCCATCTCCGAGGCGAACAGCTTGGCCATCGCGGCTTCCGTGAGGCAGGGCACCCCCGCGTCGCGCAGCGAGGCCGCGTGCAGCAGCAACTGGCGCGCCGCGGCGATCTGGGTCGCCATGTCGGCCAACCGGAACTGCACGGCCTGGTGGTTGACGATGGCGGTGCCAAAAGCGTGGCGTTCGCCGGCATAGGCGCGGGCCGCCTCGAAGGCGGCGCGGGCCATGCCGACGGATTGCGCGGCGATACCCAACCGGCCGGCCTCGAGATTGGCCAGCGCGATGCGATAGCCCTCGCCCTCGCCGCCCAGCAGGTTCTCCGCCGGGATCTCACAGCTTTCGAAAGCGATCTGGCAGGTATCCGACGCGCGCTGACCGAGCTTCTTCTCGACGGAGGCGACGCGATAGCCCGGCACCTTCGTCGGTACGATGAAGCAGGAGATGCCGCGCTTGTTGGCGGCCGGATCGGTAACGGCGAAGACCAGCGCCATGTCGGCGGTTCGGCCCGAGGTGATGAACTGCTTCACGCCGTCGAGCACATAGACGTCGCCGCGCCGGACCGCTTTGGTGCGCAGGTTCGAAGCGTCGGAGCCGGCGTGCGGCTCGGTGAGGCAGAAGGCCCCCAGCATCTCGCCCCGGGCCAGCGGCTTCAGCCAGCGCTCCTTCTGCGCGTCGCTGGCGTAGCCCATCAGCGCGGCGCAGTCGGGTGAGTTGTTGACGCTCATGACGGTCGAGACGGCACCGTCGGCCGCGGCGATCTCCTCCAACGCCAGCACATAGGACACCGTGTCGGCGCCGGCGCCGCCCCAGCGCTCGGGTACGGTCATGCCCATGAAGCCCAGGCGGCCCATCTCGCCGAGCACGTCGCGCGGGATCGCGCCGTCGGCTTCCCATTGCCGCGTGAAGGGCGCGATGCGCTCCTGCGCGAACTGACGCGCGGTATCGCGTATCAGGCTCTGCGTCTCGGAGAGGATCATCGTGCCCTCAGCAGGCGCTGCTTCTGCCGCGCCCAGTCGCGCTTGGCGGCGGTGGCGCGCTTGTCGTGCTCCTTCTTGCCCTTGGCGAGGCCGAGCTCGACCTTGGCCAGGCCGCGCGCGTTGAAGTAGACCGCGAGCGGCACGATCGTGTAGCCCTCGCGCTGGATGGCGCCGATCAGCTTGTTGATCTGGCGGCGATGCAGCAGCAGGCGCCGCCGCCGGCGCGGCTCGTGGTTGTTGCGATTGCCCTGCAGGTATTCCGGGATATAGGCGTTGACCAGGAACAGGTCGCCGTCGTGCACGGCCGCATAGGACTCGACGATCTGGCTGCGGCCACCGCGCAGCGACTTCACCTCGGTGCCGGTGAGCTGGATACCGGCCTCCAGGCGTTCCTCGATGAAATAATTATGCAGGGCCTTGCGGTTCTGCGCGGCCATGCGGTCTTCGGTGCGGGGAGCGCGGGACATGGTGCTACATGATCTCTACCTTCCCCCGGAGGGGGAAGGTGGCAGCGCGAGGCGCTGACGGATGGGGGATGTCGAAGACGGACAAGGGAGTCCGACTTCGACATCCCTCCTCCGCCCTTCGGGCACCTTCCCCCTCCGGGGGAAGGTCAAGACGGATATCTAGTTGAGCAAGCCGGCGAATACCATGGCCTCGCGCACCTGTTTCTTGGTGCCTTCGCCGCACTCGACCAGTGGCAGGCGCAATTCGGCCGAACACTTGCCCAGCAGCTCGGCGCCGTACTTCACCGGCGCCGGGCTGGTCTCGACGAACAGCGCCTTGTGCAGCGGCATCAGGCGCTCGTTGATCTCGATCGCCTTCTCGATCTGGCGCGCCTTCCAGGCGTCGTGCATCTGGCCCAGCAGACGCGGCGCCACATTGGCGGTCACCGAGATACAGCCATCGCCGCTCTGCACCAGGAAGCCGAGCGCGCTCGCATCCTCGCCGGAGAGCTGGCAGAACTCCTTGCCGGTCTTGATACGGGTGAGCGTCGGGCGCGCCATGTCGTAGCTGGCGTCCTTGATGCCGACGATGCCCTTGACCTTGGACAGGCGGATCACGGTGTTGACCTGCATGTCGCCACCGGTGCGCGGCGGCACGTTGTAGAGCACGATCGGGATATCGACCGCCTCGGCGACAGCCTTGAAGTGCTGGTAGAGGCCTTCCTGGGTCGGCTTGTTGTAATACGGCACGACCAGCATGGCCGCCTCGGCGCCGACCTTCTTGGCGTGCCGGGTGAGCTCGATCGCCTCGGCCGTCGAGTTCGAGCCGGTTCCAGCGATCACCGGCACGCCGGTGCCCTTCGCCGTCTGCACGCAGATGTCGATCACCCGCTTGTGCTCGTCGTAGTCGAGCGTCGGCGACTCGCCGGTGGTGCCGCACGGCACCAGGCCGTCCGTGCCCTCCTCGATCTGCCACTTCACGAAGTTCTCGAAGCCTTTCTCATCGACCTTGCCGCCCTTGAACGGGGTGATGAGCGCGACAAGCGAACCGCTGAACATAGGCTTCCCTCCGGGGTTTTGCCGACCTTAACCCCCGTGTCACAGCGCGGCAAGGCAAGCCCGCCGGTGGGCCCAGACGATCCCCAAGATTGCCGAGCCGCGCGCCGGCCGGTAGGTTGCACCGGGTATCTCCCGACCTTCCCTCCGGCTCGGGCCAAACGATGAACATACGAATCGACCCGCGGATACTAATCGCGGTGGTGATGCTGGCCATACCAGCGCAGGCGCAGCAGAACGATGGTGGCGTCACCGTCTACCGCGGCGCACCGCCGCGCGAAAACGCGCCCGTCACGCCACCTGGCACCGCCGCGCCCACCGGCCCGCGCGTGATCACAACGCAGCCTGACGCCGGTGCCGCGCCGCCGCCGCCGCGCGGTGCTATTCCCGGCGGGCCCTTGAAGCCCGCCGAGCGCCCGACGACGATGGCGCCGCGCAACGCCGATGCGGTCGCCCAGCTCGTCGGGCTGGCGCGCCCGCTGCCATCCGAAGCCGCCGCCGGATTCGCCGCGATCCTCAAGGCGCTCGACGAGACACGGCTGACCGACGCGCGCGAGCACGCGCGCGCCATGGGCAATCCGCTGATCGCGAAGTACGTCGAGTGGTCGATCCTGCGCCATCCACGCGGCGGCGACGGGTTCGCCGCGGCCGCGGCGTTCCTGCGTGCCAATCCAGATTGGCCAGACGACGCGCCGATCCGCCGACAGGCCGAGGATCGCATGGGCGGCGACACGCCGCCGGCCGAGGCGATGGCCTTCTTCAAGGCGTTCCCGCCGCTGACCAGCGCGGGCCATATGCGCCGCCTGGAAGCGGCCGAGGCCGCGGCGCCGACCGAGGTGGCGGCGCTGGCGCGAGACAGCTGGCACAACGCCACCTTCCGCCAGCAGGACGAGGCCGCGTTCCTGGCGCGCTATGGCACCCATCTGCGGTCGGCCGATCACTTGACGCGTTTCGATCGCCTGCTGCGCGAGAACAAGGACAAGGTGGCGCGCGAGCTGCTGCCGCGCTTGTCGCCGGCCGATCAGGCGGTCGCGGAGGCGCGCCTGGCCCTGGCGACGCGCGCGCCGGAAGTCGCGACCATGCTGCGCAACGTGCCGGCCGACCGTCAGGCCGACCGCCGCCTGTTGTTCGAGCGCCTGCGCTGGCTGCGTCGGACCAACGATCAGGCGGGCGCACGCCAATTGCTCCTGAGCCTCGACGCATCGGTGGCGCAGGACGAGGATTGGTGGGTCGAGCGCCAGTACCAGGTCCGAGAATCGTTGCAGGCCGGCCGCGCCGAGGAAGCCTACAAGCTCGTGCTGGGCCACGGGCTGAAGCGCGGCGCCGGCTTCGCCGAGGCCGAGTTCATGGCCGGCTGGATCGCGTTGCGCTGGCTGAAGCGGCCCGACGACGCGCTCAAGCACTTCAAGATCCTCGACGACGGCGTCTCGGCGCCGATCTCCAAGAGCCGCGCCGCCTATTGGCTGGGCCGCGCGCACGAGGCGGCGAAGCGCCCGCTGGAAGCCGCGAGCGCCTACGAACGCGCCGCGCAGCACGGCCAGACCTATTACGGCCAACTCGCCGCCAAGCGCTTGCCCAACCGCGCGCCACTGATGCCGACCGATCCGCAGGCGACGCCGGCGGAACGCGACGGCATCGAGAAGCGCGAGATCGTCACCATCGCGCGCTGGCTGGCGCAAGCCGGCGACGACGAACGTGCCCGGCCCTTCCTGCTGCGCGTCGGCCGCATCGCCCAGAGCGCCGGCGAACTGGCGCTGAGCGCCGCCTTCGCGATCGAGGCGGGCCGCCCCGACATCGCCGTGTCGATCTCGCGTCGCGCCGTCGAAAGCGGCGTAGCGCTCTATGAGTCGGCCTTCCCCGTCGTCGACATGGGCAGCACCGGCTCGATCGAGCGCGCACTGGTGCTGGGGCTGGCCCGGCAAGAGAGCAACTTCCAGACGAGCGTTTCGTCCCCGGCCGGCGCGCTCGGCCTGATGCAGCTCATGCCCGAAACGGCGCGCGCCATGGCGGCCAAGACCAAGCAGCCCTTCGACCTCGCGCGGCTGACCAGCGATCCCGCCTACAACACGTCGCTGGGCACGCAGTACCTCGCCGACATGCTGGAGAAGTTCGGCGGCTCCTATGAGCTGGCGCTGTCGGCCTACAACGCCGGGCCCAACCGCACGGCGCGCTGGCTCGAGAGCATCGGCGATCCGCGCGGCGGCGCCATCGACATGGTCGACTGGGTCGAGCTGATCCCGTTCCGCGAGACGCGCAACTACGTGCAGCGCGTGATGGAGGCGGTGACGGTCTATCGCGATCGCCTCAACGGTCCGTTCCGCGCCGTGCCGGCGCCGAGGCGGTGAGCTGACGGCGATGAAAGACATAAAGGTCTGCGTCTTCGACGCCTACGGCACGCTGTTCGACTTCAATTCGGCGGTGGCGCGTCATCGCGCCGAGATCGGCCCGCAGGCCGACCGGCTGGCGCAGATGTGGCGCGAGAAGCAGATCGGCTACACTTGGGCGCGCAGCCTGATGGGCAAGTACGCGCCGTTCTGGCAGGTCACCGGCGAGGCGCTCGCGCATTGTCTACAAACCTGCGGCCTGCCGCGCGAGGGCGCGCTGCATGACAAGCTGATGCAGGCCTATCTCGTGCTCGACCCCTTTCCCGAGGTGCGCTCGACCCTCGACGCGCTGCACGCGGCCGAGATGCCGTTGGCGATCCTCTCCAATGGCAACCTCGAGATGCTCGAGGCCGTTGTCCGCAACACGGGGCTGGCCGACTACTTCAACGCGCTGCTCAGCGTCGAGGCCGTGAAGATCTTCAAACCCGATCCGCGCGTTTACCGCCTGGTCACCGATCACTTCGCCGTGGCGCCGTCCGACGTGTGCTTCCTGTCGTCGAATGGCTGGGATGCCCACGGCGCGGCGAGCTTCGGCTTCCGCACCCTGTGGGTGAACCGCGCCGACGCCGCGCCCGAAGGACTGCCCGGCACGCCATCGGGCGAGCTGCGCACGCTCGCCGAGTTGCCGACGCTGGTGTTGCCGTAGCGTCTTTGGGAGCGCCGGCTCTTCCTTCAGCGCGTATCCCTCAACGCATGTGCTCCCAGAGTTCGCGTTCGCGCTCGTGCGAGTCGACCTCCAATCCCGCGAAATCGCCGCGCGAGACCACGCCCACGACCCGGCCGCCTTTCACCATTGGCAGATGGCGGAACCCGCCGTCCCACATGAGTCGCAATGCGTCGAGGGCCGTCTGCTCCGGCGACAGGGTCAGGGGATCGCGCGTCATCACGTCGCCGAGCCGGGTGGCGGCTGCATCCCGTCCACTCGCCAGGACACGGCTCACCGCATCACGCCCCGTGAAGATGCCAACCAGCCGCCCAGCCTCGTCGACCACAGCGACGGAACCGCAGCGTCGTTCGCTCATGCGGCGGCACGCCTCGATCACCGACGTGGAGTCGGCGAGTACCAGCGGGTCCTGATCCAGTGTGACATCGGAAAGTTTTCTCATCGAAGGTAGTATAGGCGTTTCCGCGCGCCCCGATTTGATCTGCCTCAACGAAGGGCTGAGACCGCTTCGCAGGAGTGGACGCTGCGGTAGATGGAGCCTCCGAGCCCCAGCCCGTTGCCATGCTTAAACTGAGTAGTGCGGGCTTAAATCTTGCGATTCTGCGCGTTCCAGTGACGCTCGAGGTTGGCGATCAGCGCCGGGCTGAAGTGGCAGAGCGCCTGCTCGCGCGCATAGACGGCGGCGTAGCGGCGGAAAGTATCGAGCGGCTCCAGCCCGACGCGGAAGGCCACGCGGTTGCTGCGCGCGCTGACCATGCCGGAGCTGGTCAGCCCATGCACCGCCTCCTCGACCGCGGCCTCGATGTCCTGTGACGGCGCGAGCTTGTCGATGATCATCCGGCCTTCCGGGCTGTCGCACTCCAGGCGCTTCTCGTACATGATCGCCTGGCGCGCGACACGATCGCCGACGAAGCGCGGCAGGCGCAGATTGGCCATGCCGGGAATGATGCCTTCCTTGCGCGCCGGCAAGGTCATGTAAGTGTCGGCGCCGGCGATGTTGTAATCGCACACCAGCAGTACCTGGCAGCCGCCACCGATCGCGAACGTGTCGACCTGGCTGATCCAGACCTTCTCCTTCGTGTCGCCGCTCGCTTCGTCGGGACCGATGTCGGGGCGCGCGAGGCCGCGCATCGCCTTGTTGACCCAGCCGAGGTCGCGCCACAGGTACCAGATGTAATCGATCTTGCCGTAGTAGAGATGCGTGAGGTTGATGCCGGCGTTGAAGATGCGGCGTCCCCGGTACTTGGGGTGCTCGACGTAGTCGCCACGCAGCACGCAGACCTGGGTTTGCGGATCGAGCAGCGCCAGATCGACGGCGATCTCCATCGGCGCCATGGTCGCGGCGTCCTCGGCGTTGAGGTAACGCGGATTGCGCAAGGTCACATACGAGGCCTGGCCGCGCCGCTCGACGGTGGCGAACTCCAGGTCGGCCTTGCCGTCGCGGTCATAGGCGGCGAAGCGCTCCAGCGAATCCGCCCGCGGCAGCAGCATGGCGTGGCACAGATGCGTGCCGGTGTCGGCGCGCGCCAGCACGGCGTGACACAGGATGCCCTGGTCGATCTCGACGCCATCCTTGTCGCCCTGCTTGCCGGCGCGTTCGACTTCGACCTCGGCCCCGGTCGGGCACAGGCCGGGCACGAGCGCGGCCGCGTCATAGATCAGCCGTTCGACACGCACGAACTTGCGCATGTGGTCGGTGAGGCGATTGTAGATCTCGAGGATATGCGCCGCGGTGAACCGCCGCCGGCTCTCGCGCGCCGCGTCGAGCAGCGCGGCCGCGGCCTCCTGTTGCGCTGGCGTGCGCCGCGGCTTCGGCGGGAGCTGCGCGCGCAGCTCGCGTTCCAGGCGCCAGAACTGGCCGAAACGCGCCGCGTCCTCGGCATAGCCGCCGGCGGCCTCCGGCCGCGCCGCCATCCAGGCCTGCACGCGCGGCGCGTCGAGCCCGGCAGCCAGCAGCTTCTGCATCATCGATCCTCCACCTTGTCGTCCATGATCACACCGACCCGGCGTGGCACGGTCAAGCGTCGCGCTGCTATATGATGATCGCCCGTACCCCAGAGTTCGACCATGGACATCCCCTCGCCCGTCTACGCCGATGTCGAAGCCGCCGCGCACCGCCTCGCCGGCGCGGCGATCCGCACCCCCCTGCTGGAGAACCCGCGCGTCAACGACCGGCTGGGCGGGCGCGTGCTGATCAAGGCCGAGACCTTGCAGCGTACCGGCTCGTTCAAGTTCCGCGGCGCCTACAACTTCATCGCCCAGCTCTCGCCGGCGCAGCGCAAGGCCGGGATCGTCGCCTGGTCCTCGGGCAATCACGCCCAGGGTGTCGCCGAGGCCGCACGCATCCTGGGCACGCCGGCGACCATCGTGATGCCGAGCGACGCGCCTTCGATAAAAGTCGCAAATACCAGGGCGAGCGGCGCCACGGTTATCAGCTACGACCGTATCAAGGACGACCGCGAGGCGATCGCGCGCGACCTCGCCACGCGCGAGGGCCGAACGCCGATCCCGCCCTACGACCATCCCTGGATCATCGCCGGCCAGGGCACGACCGGCATCGAGGCGGTCGAGCAGGCGCGCGCGCTCGGCGTCGCGCTCGACGCGATCGTCGCGCCGTGCAGCGGCGGCGGCCTGTCGACCGGCGTGGCCACCGCGGTGAAGCATCTCAGCCCCGCGACCGAGTGCTACGCCGCCGAGCCGGCCGGCTTCGACGACCTCGCGCGCTCGCTCGCGTCAGGGGAGATCAAGCGCAACGACAGGCTGGTCGGCTCGTTCTGCGACGCGCTGCTGGCGCCGGAGCCGGGCAGGATCACCTTCCCGATCGCCCGACGCTTGCTGTCGGGCAGCATCGTGGCGAGCGACGACGAGGTCGCCGAGGCGATGGAACTGGCCTTCCGCGAGTTCAAGCTGGTGGTCGAGCCAGGTGGCGCGGTCGGGTTGGCCGCGGTGCTGACCGGGCGGCTGGCGGCGCGCGGCCGCACCGTCTGCGTCGTCTGCTCCGGCGGCAATGTCGACGGCGCCACCTTCCGCGAGGCGCTGGCGACGGCGCTGCGGCGCGCGGCGTGAACGCGCGCGAGATCCTCGCCACAAGCGGCGCCGGCCGGCGCAGCGTCGAGACGCGCATGATCGTCACGATCTGCGGCACGGTCGCCGCCGCCAGCTTCGTCTTCGGCTACGTGCGCGCGGCAGACCATGGTCATGCGATATTCTCCGGCCTGCAGGGCGTCGCCAACGCGCTGCTCGCGGCCGCGCCGCTGATTGGCTTCGAGATCAAAGGCCAGCGCCAGCGCCCGCTGGCGAAGCTGCGGCGCCTGCCCTTCGCCCTGTTCTTCGCGCTGAAGGTGGCGGTGTACCTCGTCGTGATCGTCGCCTCGATCGTCATCGCGCGCGAGCTGTTCGCGGGCGTGGTGCCGCAATCGATGGGATTCGACGAGAACTTCCGCGAGATCCTGTTCTTCGCCGCCTTGATGTCGCTGGGTAGCAACCTGGTGATCGAGATCGGCGCTCTCGTGGGCTTCGGCGCGCTGCGCCGCCTGCTGACCGGCCGCTACTTCCGGCCACGTCGCGAGGAACTGGTTTTCGCCGTGATCGACATGGCGAACTCGACCAGCACGGCGGAACGGCTGGGCGATCTGGAGTTTCACGCCCTGCTCAATGACTTCTTCGCCGATATCGGCGACGCCGCGTACGACTACGATGCGGAGATCCACAAATATGTTGGCGACGAGGTGATCCTGTCGTGGCCGGTTTCGCGGGGGCTGAAAGAGAGCCGCGCCGTGCTCTGCGTGTTCGCCGCCGCCCAAGGCATCAAGCGGCGCGCCGCCTGGTATAGCGCCCGCTTCGGAATCGTGCCGACCTTCCGCGCCGCGCTGCATGTCGGCAGCGTCGCCGCGGGCGAGATCGGACAGCAGCGGCGCGAGATCGCTTATGTCGGCGACACGCTCAACACCGCGTCGCGCCTGCTCGACGCCGCCCGCGATGCCGGACGCGATCTCGTGGTATCGAAGGCGCTGCTCGACCAGTTGGCGCTGCCCGCCGGCCTCGTCGTCGAGTCGCTGCCGCCGGCGGAGGCCGCGGGCAAGCGCGAGAAGGTAGCCTTGGCGGCGCTGAGCCTGGCCTGAGGGCTACACTCCCGCCTGCGTGCCCAACGGCGGCAGGGTCAGCCGGAATAGCGCCCCGCCCATGGCGCTGCGCGCGACCTCAACCTTGCCGCCGTGCTGCACCGCGACCTCGTGCACGATCGCCAGCCCCAGGCCGGCACCGCCGCCGCGGTCTTGGCCGCGCCAGAAACGCTCGAAGATGTGCTGCTGTGCCTCGGCCGTCACCCCGGGCCCGGCGTCGTGCACCTCCAGCCGCACGTCGTTGGCCTCGCCCTCGATGACGACGTTCACCGACTGGCCGCGCGGCGTATAGCGCAGCGCGTTCTCGACCAGATTGCGCGCCGCCGCGGCGAGCATCTCGGCGTTGCCGGCGACGCGCACCGGCCGGTCGGGCGCCTGCAGCGACAGCTGCTTGCCGGCGGTCACCGCCAACGGCGCGAGCCGCGCCACGACGTCGCCCGCCACCTCGGCGAGATCGACCGGATCCTTGGCGATCGGCAGGCGCGAATCGAGACGCGACACCGCCAGCAGCTGCTCGATGATGCGGCTCATGCGCTCGACATCGGCGCGGATGGTATCGGCCATGCCGCGGTCTTCCAGCGCGTCGAGGCGCGCCCGCAGCACGGCCAGCGGCGTGCGTAGTTCATGCGCGGCGTTGGCGGTGAAGCGGCGCTGCTCGGCGAACCCCAGCGCCAGGCGGTCGAAGGCCTTGTTCACCGCGTCGACCAGCGGGCGGATCTCGGCGGGCACGGCCGTTTCCAGACGCGTCTCGGGCCGCGACGCGTCGACAAGGTTGGCCTGCTCGGCCGCGCGTGTCACCGGCCGCAGCGAGCTGCGCACGGTCCACAGCGCGATCGCCATGATGATCACGAAGATCGGCACGACCACCGGCAAGACCTCGGGGAACACCGAAGTCAGGATCCAGTGACCGATGTCGTCATGCAGCGGCTCCGGGCGCATGACGGCGACGCGCAGTGGCCCGACCCCGCGGACCTCGCGCGTCACCAGCGCCAGCTGGTGACGCGAGCCGCTGGCGACGCCCGGCGGCGCGTCGACCACCATGTAGGGCAGCCGCCAAGCCGTGGACGGCGAGATCGGCAGCAACATGCCGGTGCCAACAGGCGAATCCATGATGATGCGGCCGGAGCGAGGATCGAGCACGAAGATCCGCAGGCCATCGATGGCGGAAAGCTCGTGCCGCGTGCGGTCGGAGAGTTTCAGCTCGATGGTGCCATCGGGCAGCCGGCGCGCGTCGCCCGCCACGAGGGTGGCGATGTCGCCCAGCTCGTCATCGGCGAAAACGTCGCGCGCGTCCCACAGCCAGTAGACATACAGGGCCGTCAGACCAACGACCGACAACCCCGCGAGCAGCAGGAAATTCCTGAGCAATCGCTTGCTGATCGAGATTGTCCGCTTCGCGCTCACACCCTCACCACACTCTCATCCGGCGGGGAGGATAGTCGCAAAGGCCTATACAGTCTCGACGGGCTTTTCGGCCGTGAGCATGTAGCCGACGCCGCGGATGGTGTGGATGGCGACGCTGGCGCCAGCACCGACCAGCCGCTTGCGCAGGCGCGAGACACTGGCCTCCATGGCGTTGGAATCGACCTCGTCGTCGAAACCGTAGAGGCCATTCTCGATCGAACGGCGGGTAACGACCTGGCCGACCCGACGCATCAGCAGCTCGAGCAGGGTGAGTTCGCGGCGCGGCAGCGTGAGCGCGGAACCCTCGACAGCGACGGCGCTGGTCGTGGAGTCGAACTCGAGATTGCCGGCACGCAGCCGCATGCCAAGCGCGCCGTTGGGCCGCCGCATGATGGCGCGCAGGCGGGCCAGCAACTCGGACATGGCGTAAGGCTTTCCAATATAGTCGTCGGCGCCGACATTAAGCCCGGCCACCCGCTCGTCGAGCGCATCGCGCGCCGTGGTGACGATCACCGGCGTCGGATCGTTGGCCCGCCGCCAATCGCGCAGCAGGTCGAGCCCATCGCCATCGGGCAGCGCGAGGTCGAGCAGCACCGCGTCGTAGCGTACGGCGGCGACCGCGGCGCGCGACTCGTCGACCGAGCCGGCGACATCGACGGCGAAACCCTCGCGCGCCAGGTTGGCGCGAACGAGGTCGGCCAGCTCCGACTGGTCTTCGACAATCAGGAGACGCATGGGCTACTCCGCTTGGCCAGCCCGGCGCGGTCGCTAACCATCCCAATGATGGGCCGCGATGCCGCGCCGAGACTGCTGGCTCATGTCAGCTTCATCACCTAGCTACCCCGGCTTCCCGACAGGAACCTGACGAAACAGAGTTCCCAATGCAGCTTTTCACAAGTATTTGGCCCCAAGCCATCTCCTAAATTACAGAACTTTTAGCGTAAATTAGTTCTACATTTTACGCACCATGTAAATCGCGTCGTCGCCGTAGCTCGCGAGGCTCTTTCCGATCGACGTGGCGGCAAACCCCCGGCGCGACCAGAAGTCGGCGGATTTGTTGACCGCTGTCAATGCGAGGCGGGCGAAGCCGTTGTCGTTCGCGATCGCCGCCAGGATCCCGACCACAGCCGCGCCCAGCTGTTGACCACGAGCGTCCGGCAGCAACGCGACGTCATGAATGTAAAGGCAGTCCGCGCCATCGGGCAGCGTGCCCAGCAGGGTGTCGAGCGCCGGCGGTCGGCCGACGATGCCGGGATGCGCGATCGCATAGCCGATCACCGTGTCGCCGGGCTGCGCGATCAGGCAGCCGGCGGGAAACAGCCGCAGCCGTTCAGCCGGTACCGCCTCGCGTTCGGGATGCCCGGGATGGACGATCGCGCCGATGCGATCGACATCGAGCAGATCGCCGGCGCGCATCGGCCGCCACGCCGGCGTCGCCATGTCAGTTGGGGCGCCGGTTGGCGCTGACCAGCCGGTACATGCCCTCGACGTTGAGCGCGCCCATCTGCTGGAAGCCACCCCAGTCCTTGTACTTGGAGATGTCGACGAGCGCCTTGGTCTCCTCGAGCGTCTTGCCGGCGCGCACCGCCGCCAGCACCTGGTTGCGCAGGTCTTCCATATAGCCGCGGAAAGCGGTGACGTTCTTCTTGTCGCCCAGCGCGCCATGGCCCGGCGCAAGGATGTCGAACTCCATCGCCTCGACGCGCTTCAGCGAGTCGATCCACTCCTCGAGATAGGCGTCGGGCCAGTCGCGGAAGCCCAGCGAGTTCACCGGGATGAAGTCGACGGCGAAGATCAGCTTCTCGGCCGGCAGGCGCATCACGATCGAGTTGTTGGAGTGGTTGCGCCCGACATAGTGCAGCTCGAGCTTGGTGCCGCCGAGGTCGATGTCGAGCCGCTCGGTGAAGGTCACCGTCGGCACGGCGGTCGGCCGCTTCTCGCCGACGATCACCGTGCGCGCGTTGGCGTGCGCCACGACCACGGCGGTATCGGCGAAGACCTCGCCGCCGGAGATATGGTCGGCGTGGTCGTGGCTATAGACCATGTACTTCACGGCCTTATCGGGGAAGCGCGTCTTGAGCTCGCCCTTGAGCCACTCCGCCGTCGATTTGTTGATCGGATCGGTGGTGATGATGCCGTCCGACGTGACGATGAAGATCGAATAGTGGTTGTTGTTGCGGAAGCGATAGACCTCACCGGCGATCTTGGTGATCTCGCGCACCGGGTTGGCCGCGGACGGTAGCGCCTGGCCCGCCGTCTGCGCCGATGCGGAAGACACCGCTGCAACGAGCGTCGCGATCGCGAGCGCCGCACCCAAAAGCTTCATTGTGCCCTCCCTCGCAAGTGTCCAGCCGATTCACCAACACGCGGCCAGCCGATTCCTTCCGTCACGTGCCCGCGCGCTCGACCATCGCCTGCAGCAGGATCTGGCAGCCGGCGGCGATGTCCTCCTTGCGCGCGTCCTCGATCTCGTTGTGGCTGATGCCGTCCTTGCAGGGCACGAAGATCATGCCCGTGGGCGCCACTTTCGCCACGTAACAGGCGTCGTGGCCGGCGCCGCTGACGATGTCCATATGCGCCATGCCGGCGCGCTCGGCGGCCGAACGCACAGCCTCGACGCACTTGGCATCGAACGGCGTCGGCGGGAAGTACCAGATCTGCTCGATGCCGACCTCGAGGCGATGCTCGGCGGCGATGCGCGCGGCGACCGAACGCATCTCGGCGTCCATGTCGGCGAGCTGCTTGTCGTCGGGATGTCGGAAATCCAAGGTCATGAACACGCGGCCGGGAATCGTGTTGCGCGACTGCGGCTTGCTCTCGATCACGCCCACCGTCGCGCGCCCGTTCGGCCGTGAGCCGATGCGCCGCGCCTCGGCGATCAGCAGCGCGGCGCCGAGCAGCGCATCGCGCCGCCCCTCCATCGGCGTCGTGCCGGCATGGCTCTCCATGCCGGTCCAATTGATCTCATACCAGCGCTGGCCCTGCGCCGCGGTCACCACGCCTATGGTTCGCTGCTCGCGCTCGAGGATCGGCCCCTGCTCGATATGCGCCTCGAAGAACGCGCCGACCGGGCGGCCGCCCACCACCTCCTTGCCGTCGTAGCCGATCTTCCTGAGCGCCTCGCCGAAGGTAATGCCCTCGGGATCTGTGCGTGACAGCGCGTAGTCGACGCTGAACACACCACCGAACACACCCGAGGCCACCATCGCCGGCGCGAAACGACAGCCCTCTTCGTTGGTCCAGACCGCGACCTCGACCGGCGCTTCGGTCTCGTAGCCGGCATCGTTGAGCGCGCGCACGACCTCCAGCCCCGCGAGCACGCCGTAGCAGCCGTCGAACTTGCCGCCGGTCGGCTGGGTGTCGAGGTGGCTCCCGGTCATGATCGGTGGTCGGCTCATGTCGCGGCCCGGTCGGCGCGCGAAGATGTTGCCGACCTGGTCGATCCGAATCTCGCAGCCGGCCTCGCGGCACCAGCGCACGAAAAGGTCGCGGCCCTGGCGATCGAGATCGGTGAGCGCGATACGGCAGACGCCGCCTTTGTCGGTGCCGCCGATCCGCGCCATCTCCATCAGGCTGTCCCACAGCCGGTCGGCGTTGATCCTGAGATTGCCGCTATCCGTAACGCTCATCGCACTCTCCCTCACGAGCGGACGGTACTGGAAAGGAGCCCGGCATGCTGAGGAAAAACCATCTCGATCTCGCACGCACCCCGGACGCGCCCGTAGATGGTTCGCAATGCGGTTACCAGTTCGTGGCGATCCCTTGGGCGATTCGACACCAATGTCTGGCGAGCCAACGAGGACAGGTGTGTGGTGTGCCGCCTCGGGCGCGGTGCCGACGACGAGCACGGCCATCTGGTGAACATGCGCGGCGGGACGATGATGCGGATGACGAGCCGATGTCCGAGTTCGGCGCGGATCTGCTGCACGAGGGCGAGTACGTGTCGATCACCGAGCACGATGGCATCGTGCGGCCGCTCAGGGCGGTGTCGGTGAAGTAGCCTTCGGGCGAGACGCAAGACGGCCCGCCGTGATGGCGGGCCGTTCCGTTTGTGCGCTTCTAGCGGCGGCGATCGTCGCCGCCTTTGTCGTCGCGATCGCGGCCGGGCGGCTTGACCTGAGGCTGCGGCGGTGGAGCCGCAGGCTTCGCCTGCTGCGGCGGCGCAGCCTGTCGCGGCGGCTGGGGAGGCGGGGCGGCCTGCGGTGCCGGACGCGGTGGCTCGGGCGGTTTGGCCTGCTGCACCGGCGGCGGCG
>JALHMM010000046.1 GCA_022844045.1 Reyranellaceae bacterium
GGTCGGGGCGCGCCACTCCAGTGGCGCGGCGGTGGGACGACAAGACGCGCCGCTGGAGTGGCGCGCCCCCAGCCTTGAAGGCCACATGCGATGGCCTTGGGATGACAGAGAGTGTTACGCCCGCCTGCGCTGCAGCCCACGCGCAGCCTGGGCTAGGCGCAAGCACAGTCGCCGCGCGATCGCCTCGTCGGGGAACCCTGTGGTCTTGGTGTGCATGTCGGCTTCGAGGATCAGGCCCAGTGCGTCGGCCATGCGCGTGTCGGGCCAGGTGCGGGCCTGGCGCAGGATCGTGTTGCGGCGGCTGAAATGCGGGCGTGGGAAGATGCGCGCGTAGACGCCTTCGATGTTGCTGCCCGCCGCGCCCAGGCGATGCAGCATGTCGGCATGGCGCTGCACGGCGCGCACGATCTGCGGCGCCTTCACGCCTTCGCCGATAACGCGGTCGAGCGCGCGGTCCATGCCGGCGTAGTCGCCGTCGAAGGTGCGATCGACCACGTCGTCGAGGCCGATGGCGGCGGTATCGCCGATCACCGCCATCGCCTCGTCGAGGGTGATGGTGCGCGCCTCTGCCGTCGCGCCCTCGCCGGCCGGGCCTTTGTAGAGCGCGAGCTTCTCCAGCTCCGAGCGTGACAGCGCGCGATCGCCGCCGAGATTGTCGACGAGAAATTCCTGCGTCTCGGCATCGGCACGCAGGCCGAACTCACCCAGCACGCGCTCGACCAGCCCGCCCAGCGCGTCCTCGCTGTCGGGATAGCAGCCGATGGCGGCGCCGGCCTCGCTGTTGGTGACGGCTTTGCGCAGGCCCGACGCCGGCGCGAGGTTGCCGGCCTCGAGGATGATCAGCGCGTCGCCGGCCGATGCCTCGAACAGCGCCTCGACGGCGGCGAGGCACTCCTCGCCGGCGGGCCGCACGCGCACGACGCGGCGACCGCCCATCAGCGACATCGATTGGAACTCGTCGGCCAGCCGCGCCGGATCTTGCTTCAGCGCATCGCCGCCGATATCGACGACGCGGAACGGATCGGCGAGATCGGGGCAGATGCTGAGCGCCAGCGCCTTGCCGCGCTCGGCCACCAGCCCGTCGTCGGAGCCATAGAGCAGCACGGCGCGCAACGCGGCGTCGGGCTTCTTCGCATAGCCGCGCAGGAAGGCTTCGGCCTGGGCCGCCTTGATCTCCATGCCGGAGAGATTAGCCGTGCAGGTGGGCCGGACGCGAGAGGCGTTGACGCACCGAATCGCGCGCGCCCAGCAGCAGCGAGGCGATGTAGCAGGCGGCGGCCGTCAGCACGATCGAGGGGCCCGAGGGCAGGTCGCTGTGGAACGAGACCAGTAGGCCGACATAGCTGGAGAACAGCGCGATCGGCGCCGCCACCAGCGCCATCGACGGCACGTCGCGCGTCCAGAACGAGGCGGCGATCGCTGGCAGCAGCACCAGGCCCAGCGCCATCAAGGTGCCGATGGCCTGGAAGGCGGCGACCATGTTGAGCACCGCCAGCGCCAGGAAGGCGTAGTGGAACACCGCGCCGCGCTCACCCATCGCCACGAGGAAGCCGGGGTTGAAGCACTCCACCACCAGCGGGCGGTAGATGATCGCCATGCCGACCAGGGTGATGGTCGCGGTCGTCGCCACCAGCAGCAGCGACAGGTCGT
This sequence comes from Reyranellaceae bacterium, assembly GCA_022844045.1. Lineage (GTDB taxonomy): Bacteria > Pseudomonadota > Alphaproteobacteria > Reyranellales > Reyranellaceae > JAFAZJ01. The sequence continues at coordinate 1,651 of JALHMM010000046.1, forward strand.
CGACGGCGAGGATCGAGCCGAACAGGATGTGCACCAGATCGACGCTCGAGCCTCGGAGCGAGACGATGGTGACGCCCAGCGCCAGCGCGGTGAGATAGGACGCGGCGAAGCTGGCGTCCTCGCGCAGCGAGGTGAAGCGCGCCACGACGCCCGACAGCAGGGCGACGAGGATGCCGGCGGCGAAACCGCCCGCGCCCATCGCCGGCAGCGACAGGCCACCGAGCAGGAATCCGACCGCCGCGCCGGGCAACAGCGAATGCGCCAGCGCATCGCCCATCAGGCTCATGCGGCGCAGTATCAGGAACACGCCGATGGTCGAGCTGCCCACCGACAGCGCCAGGCAAGCCACCAGCGCGCGGCGCATGAAGCCGAACTCGACGAACGGCCCGAGCAGGAAGTCGTAAAGGGCTTGCATCGCTAGTCCCTACCTTCCCCCGCTGGCGGGGGAAGGTGGCGCGAAGCGCCGGATGGGGGTGGCTGTTGAAGACGGACGAGATGTCTCAGGACAGATTACGCCTGGCCGCGAGAGCCACCCCCATCCGTCAGCGCTTCGCGCTGCCACCTTCCCCCGCCAGCGGGGGAAGGTAGGGGTGCGGCCATCACATGCGATAGCCCGGCCCCTCCGGGGGAAGGTATTAGTCAGCCGCGCGCATGCACGCATCGGCGTCCTCGTCCCACGCCTCGGCCATGGCGCGGGCGCGCAGCATGTTGGCGGCGCTCAGCGTTTCGGCGGTCGGGCCGGCGGCGACCAGCTCGCGCGCCAGCAGGATGGCGTCGGGAAAACGCGCGCGGGCCTGGTCGATATCGTGGAGCACGCACAGCACCGTGCGGCGGTCGGCATGCCAGCGCTGCACCAGCGCCATCAGATCGGCGGTCGTGCGCGCGTCGATGGCGTTGAAAGGCTCGTCGAGCAGGATGATCTCGGCGTCCTGCAAAAGCACGCGCGCGAACAGCACGCGCTGGAACTGGCCGGCCGACAGGGTCGAGATCGGCCGCCGCTCGAAGCCGCGCAGGCCTACCGCCTCGATGGCATGGATCGCGTCGTGGCGGTCACGCGCGCTGGCGCCGCCGAAACCGCCGATTCGCCCCCATCTGCCCAGCAGCACGACCTCGAGCACCGAGATCGGAAAGCTGCGGTCGATGTCGGAGACCTGCGGCAGATAGGCGATCTTGGCCCGACCGCGGCCCGCCAGGTCGATGCTGCCCTCGACCTTGCCGACTTCGCCGATCACCGCCTTCAGGAGCGTGCTCTTGCCGGCGCCATTGGGCCCAACCACCGCGGTCAGCGCGCCCTCGGCCACGTCCAGGCTGACGTGATGGATCGCCGGATGGCGCTCATAGGCGACCGTAAGGTCGCGCAGCCGGAGCGCGGCGCTCATGCCAGCGCCCACAGCACGGCCAGCCAGACCATGCCCGCCGGGACGAGCGCCCAGGCGGCGCGCCTGGCGGCGCTCAGCGACATCAGCGCGGTCGCGAGGTCGGTGGACAGGTGGTGGTGATGCGTGGCCATCGGATAGCGCAATATTATAACATAGGATCGCCCAAGATGTGACCCATGGGCTGGTTGGGCGCAAGGCGATTCGGCGCGCGAGACGGCGTCGCCTTTACCGGCGCTAAATGATGTGTCATTTCCCCGTGGCCGCTGGAGGTATCACCCGCTTTTGAACCAGCATTGCTCGTTTCGTGCGCAAGTTGGCCGCGAAGTGATTGGCGCGGGTGTCTCGCGACAGGCACATTCGGACTATGACAACACGACGACAGTTTGCCCGTTTTGCCGCCGGCGCGGCGCTGGGCGGACTGGGCCTTTCCTCGCAGCGCGCCGTTCAGGCCGCGCTTCCGCTGCCCAATGCGCCCGTCGTGGTCGAGCTGTTCACCTCGCAGGGCTGCTCCTCCTGCCCGCCGGCCGACCGCCTTCTGGGTGAGCTGTCGCGGCGGCCCGACGTGATCGCGCTGTCGGTCCATGTCGATTACTGGGACTACATCGGCTGGAAGGACCGGTTCGCCACCGCCGCGACGACCGCGCGCCAGCACGCCTATGCCCAGGCCCTGAAACAGCGGTACGTCTATACGCCGGAGATGGTGTTCAACGGCGCCGCTCATGATCCGGGCACCAATGCCGGCCGGGTCGAGAAGCTGCTGAAGCAAGCGGCTGAAAAGGCCGGCGCGCGTTCCAATCCCGTGCTCAGCGCGCTCAGCGGTGGGCGCGACCTGATCGAGCTGCCGAAGACCGCCGGCGTGCCACCGTGCGATATCTGGCTGCTGGGTGTCGATCCGCGCCACGTGACGCCGGTGGGCCGCGGCGAGAACCGCGGTGCCACACTCACCAACTTCAATGTCGTCCGCACGATCGAGAAGCTCGCGGCCTGGAATGGCGAGGCGACCCGCCTGATCGTCGCCGCCGGCAAGCTGCCGCCGGGCGCGGCCATGGTGGTGCTGGTGCAGGGCGTCAATCACGGCCCGATCCTGGGCGCCGCGCGCCTCGACCGGTTGGCGACAAACTAGAGCACGTTCCGATCGGAACGAGGCAGAGCTGTCATCCCGCGCGGAGCGAGGGATCCAGGCTGGCTCTGGATCCCTCGCTCCGCTCGGGATGACGGGACGTGGGCGATTGCGATCTCGCCGCACAAAGTCGCACGCGACGTCTTGGGTCGGTCGCGCCGGCGACCTATATTCGCCGCCATGTTCTCCGCGATCGAGAAATCCTTCGGCCAGCTGTTCGACCCGAAGCTGCGCTGGGTGGTGCTGAAATCCCTCGCCTTGGCGTTGGTGCTCTACGTCGTGTTGTGGCTGGTGATGCGCTGGGTAGGCCAGTCGATCCCGACCGTCGATATCGGCTGGTTCGGGCCCAAGACCAACGCCTGGCTCGACGAGGGTATGCGCTGGGTCGTCAGCCTGCTGGCTTTCGTCGCCCCGCTCCTGCTCTTCCCCGCTTTCTTCGGCATGATGGTCGGCCTGTTCCTCGACGAGGTCGCCGACGCGGTCGAGGCGCGCCACTACCCGGAGCTGGGTGTGGCGCGTGGCACGCCGATTGCGGTCGGCCTGTGGTCAGGCGTGAAGTTCCTGCTGCTGATGCTGGGCGTGAACCTGCTGTTGCTGCCGATCTATCTGGTGCTGCTGTTCATTCCGCCGACCGGCCTGATCCTGTTCTATATCGTCAACGGCCACATGGCCGGCGCGATGTATCACGAGGGCGTGGGCATTCGCCGGCGCACCGCGGGCGAGACCAAGAAATTGCGCGCGCCCGACAGCGGGCGCGTCTGGATGACCGGCATCCTGATCATGCTGATGGGCACCGTGCCGTTCCTCAACCTGCTGGCCCCGGTGGTCGGCACGGCGATGATGGTGCACAACGCGGCGGCGCTGCGTCAGCCGGTCATTCCCCCGCCATTCCCCGGCCCGTCGGCCCCGCGCACCGCCTGAGGCTTTGCGCGCCCGCACCGGCGGCGTATGGTGCCGCCGCCCTCATTTTTTCCCAGATCACGACCGATGCGCCTCGCCGCCCTTGCCCTCTGCGCCCTGCCCCTCGCCGCCTGCGTCAGCGATTCCAGCGGCGGCCGTAGTGTCAGCCAGTACTCGCTGAGCAGCGCCGAGCCCGGCGTCTTCACATCCAGCAAGTCCGGCCAGCCGATCCCGCTGGAGAGCTTGCGCGGCATGGACGAGCGCCGTGTGGCGCAAACCTTCGGCCGCCCGGTCTTCACCCGCGAGGACGGCCCGTCGCGCCTGCTGCGCTTCCGCAGCGACGCCTGCGACCTCGACCTGTTCCTGTATCAGGCCGGCGGCGGCTGGCAGGTACGCCATGTCGAGGCGCGCGACCCGCGCCTGCGCACCTTGCCGGTCGATCGCTGCGCCGGCTCCGTGGCGGCGCAGAAACGCACGGCCTGATCTCCTTCAGATCTCGAACGTTTCGAGTTCCGCGAGAACAGCAGTCTCGTTGAGCAGTTCTGAAGGCCAATACCGCTGACCGCCCCACACCGAGACCGGCAGCAGCAATCCTGTGCGGTTCGTTGCAACGACAAAGCTCATAAACTGGTCATCCGTTGCGATCATTGACGGTACGAGTTCAGCCCGCACGGCTTCAAACAGCGCATTGGCCCGGCCGTTTTCTTCCCTCGCCACGACATCTGGCGCCAAGCTTAGTCGATGAAAAGCACCGAGAATGGCGATCTCTTCTCTACGCAGCGTAGAAAGTAGCTCCGCATAGCGACTGAAACTGCTCGCATACAAGCAGCTGCGTTCGTATTGTCCTTTGATGACTCGCGACAGAAGACGGAGGTTTGAACGTGCCGCCCCCTCTTCTGCTGCACGAGCGTAGCGAAACAGAACACCAATAACCTCGTCGCTTTCGGCCATATCGGCAGGGAGCACTTTGCCGGCGGTCAGTTCCGCCATAAGGATCTCTCGCGCCAATTCGAGCCGGCGCTGTAGGAAGCCCGCTAGTGCGACTCCAGCCAGATTGGCGGCAGGAAAACCAAAGAAAGCCAAGAGGTCGTTAACGCCCGCAGCTGCAATAGCTGGCAGATTTCTCGACATGATCTGCTTGACCTACTTCCTGCCGCGATCCTCGCGCCACAAATCGAGTCGTTCCTGGATCGGCCGGTCCGAGAAGCTGAACAGCACCGCCTCAGCTGACGCCTTATGCGTCACCGTCATCCAGCTCGGCACGATGAAGTGGTCGCGCTTCTTCCAGGCGATGATCTCTTTGCCGATCGTCGTCTCGCCCTCGCCCTCGACGACCGAGACCACCGTGCCGTCGGTGCTGCGATAGGGCGACGTCGCGAAGCCCTTGGGCAGCAACTGCATGAAGGTGCCCATGGTGGCGATCGGCGCGCCGCCGGTGGCGGGGTTCACATAGCGCAGCTTGTGGCCGTGACACGGGTCGGGGGCGCCGGCCGCCGCCAAGCGCGCCAGTGCCTCGCGCGTGCGGGCGTAGGGATAGTTGAAGATCGGTGAGGCCTGGCGCGACACCTTGTGATCGACCGGCAGCAGGCCCGCGGCGTAGCGCGCATCGGAGTCGCCTTCCGGCCGCGTGACGACCTGCTCGTCCTCTTCGCCGTTTTCGGCGAAGCCGGCGTTGAACAGGGCGACGATCGGGATGTCGAGGCCGTCGAGCCAGACCATCGGCTGTGATGAATCATTGCCATGGTCGTGCCAGGTCCAGGACGGCGTGATGACGAAATCGCCCTCGCGCATGATGGTGCGCTCGCCGTCGACCGCGGTGTAGGCGCCCTCGCCTTCGACGATGAAGCGCAGCGCCGATTGCGTGTGGCGATGGCTGGGCGCGATCTCACCGGGCAGGATGAGCTGCAGGCCGGCATAAAGCGTGGGCGTCGCGCAAGCCGTGCCCTTGAGCGCCGGGTTCTCGAGGATCAGCACGCGACGGATGGCTTCCTTCGCCGTGATCAGCGCGCCCGATTCCATCAGGAACGGCCGCACCTGTTCGTAGCGCCAATGCGCCGGCACGTATTTCGGCGCCGGCGAGGGCGGCACCAGCTGGTGCATCGACTCCCACAACGGCGCCATCGAAAGCGTGGCGATGCGTTCGTAGAAGTCGCGCCGCGCGTTGGCGCCACTGCGCACCGGCTCCGCCGTCATGATCCGCTCTCCGTCGATACCGCAGGATTAGACGATCCGCACCCCGCCTTGTCGAGGCGCGCTTGCGTCGCGCGTCTGCCTCGGCTTGACTGCGCGCCATCATTCGACGGGAGGATTTCACTATGGCCATCCGCCTGGGTCGCCGGCAGGCGCTAGCCCTGGGCGCCGGCGCGCTCGCTTTGCCGACGCACGCGCGCGCGCAGTCCGGTCTGCCGGCGGGCACGATCAAGCTGCTGATCGGCTTTCCCGCCGGCGGCGGCACCGACGTGATGGGCCGCATCGTGGTCGAGAAGATCCGCGAGCGCACCGGCGCCAACATCGTGGTCGAGAACAAGGGTGGCGCCAGCGGCACGGTGGCCGCCGAGCAGCTCAAGAACGCGGCGCCGGACGGCCTGACGCTGATGCTGGCGCCGATCGCCTCGACGGTGATGGCGCAGCTCACCTTCCCCAAGCTGCCTTACGACATCCAGGCCGACTTCGCGCCGATCAGCCTGCTCGGTACCTTCCAGCTCGCCTACGCGATTTCGCCGACCTTGGGCGTCAACACGCTGGCGGAGTATATCGCCTGGCTGAAGGCCGATCCCAAGCGCGCCAGTTTCGGCACCACGGCGATGGGCAGCCTGCCGATGTTCTTCGGCACCATGTTGGGTGGCGGCATCGGCGTCGACCTGCAGCCCGTGCCCTATCGCGGCGCGGCGCCGCTGGTCCAGGATCTCATGAGCGGGCAGGTGCCGGCGGGCACCGGCGCGCTCACCGACTTTCTGCAGCACCATCGCGGCGGCAAGGTGCGGATCCTCGCGACCTCGGGAGCGAAGCGTGCGATCGCCGGCCCCGACCTGCCGACCTTCACCGAGCTCGGCTATCCCAAGATCGTCGGCGATGGCTGGCTGGGCTTCTACGCGCCGGCGAAGACGCCGCCGGCCATCGTCGAGGCGTTCAATCGCGAGATCGTCGCCGCGGCGAGTGCCGAGGACGTGAAGACGAAGCTGATCGAAGCCGGGCTGGAGCCGCGCACCACCACACCGAAGGCGTTCGCGGATTTCGTCGTGTCCGAGATCGAGCGCTGGAAACCGGTGATCGCCGCGTCGGGCTACAAGCAGCAATAGGCGGCGCGCCCGCGCCCGGGACTACTCCGCCGCGGCGCGCAGTGGCAGGCCGTGGCGCTGGGCCATGCGTTCGCGGCAGGCCTCGCCGAAGGCGCGGAAGATCGCGCGCGACAGCGGGTTCTCCAGCGCGCGGTGCTCGGGGTGCCACTGCACCGCCAGCACGAAGCCCGGCGCATTGGGCATGCTGATCGCTTCGACCTGGCCGTCGGGCGCCACCGCTTCGATGCGCGCGCCCGGCGCGACCTTGTCGATGCCCTGGCCGTGCAGCGAGTTGACCTCGGCGTGCTTCAGGCCGGTGATGCGCTGGAGCAGGCCGCCGTCGCTGATGTCGATGGCGTGCGCCGGCGCGACCTTGGCCTCGAGGCTGTCGACGCGCGGCGAGCGGTGATCCATGCGGCCGGGGATCTCCTCGACATGGGCGTGCAAGGTGCCACCCAAGGCGACATTGACCTCCTGGATGCCGCGGCAGATCGCCAGCAATGGAATGCCGCGTTCGATGGCGCCGCGGATCACCGGCAGCGTGGTGGAATCGCGCGCCGGATCGGCGGCGACGCCGGGCCGCGGATCGCGGCCGCCGTAGTGCAGCGGCTCGACATTGGACGGGCTGCCGGTCAGCAGCACGCCGTCGACGGCGTCGAGGATGCGGTCGAGGTCGAGGCCCTGCTCACCGACGCCGACGGCCGGCAGCAGGATCGGCGTGGCGGTGACCGCCTCGACGACGGCTTTGACATAGCGATCGCCGACCGAGTGGATGGTCCAGGCTTTGATCTGGCGGCGGCAGGCGGAGATACCAACGAGGGGGCGCGACATGGGCCTTTTGCACGGGTTGTACGCGTCCGCCATCCTCTGCCGCGCGGTTCCGCAGAGCAAGCGCAATAGCCGCAGGGATCGCATGTCTATTCGGGGCGGCTTGCCTTGTACCGGTTGGGCCGTGCGTGCTACGCGGGCCGCGCCCCCTCCGCAGGAAGATCCGAGATGAGCGACACCAACCAGCCGGCCGGCCAGGCGCCGATCACGATCCACGGCCAGTACATCAAGGACCTGTCGTTCGAGAACCCGCGCGCGCCGCAAAGCCTGCAGCTCACCGCGCCGCCGCAGTACAGCCTCAACGTCCGCTGCGATGCGCGCAATCTCGAACAGCCCGGCATGTTCGAGGTCACGATGACCGTCGAACTCGACGGCAAGGATCAGCAGGACCAGCAGATCTTCGTCATGGAGCTGGTCTATGCCGGCGTCGTCAGCGTCGGCGCGGTGCCGCAGGAGGCGATCGGGCCGATCATCGGCGTCCACGTGCCGATGCTGCTGTTCCCCTTCGCCCGCGCCATCGTCACCGCCACGCTGAGCCAGGCGGCGCTGCCGCCGCTGCTGTTGCAGCCGGTCGATTTCGCCGCGCTCTACCAGCAGCAGATGGCGCAGGCCGACGGCGGGCCGGTCGGCCACGCGTGATTGGTTCCCTCTCCCCACAGGCGGGGAGTGGGAGTCATTTGAGCCAGAGCGGATCGCTCAGTTTCTTGATAAAACCCTCGTGCGCCGCGAGCTCTGCAGGCGATGGCGCGTGCGCGCGCGCCGCGCGCACGACGCTGGCCGCCACCGTGCCCTCACTCACCTGCGCCGCGGCGGCTGTGGCGGCCGCGGCCAGATCGAGGCCACGCTGGCGGCCGCCGTTGAGCTCGATATAGACCTCGGCCAGCAACTCGGCATCGAGCAGCGCGCCGTGCTTGGTGCGGTGCGCGTTGTTGATGCCGAAGCGATCGCAGAGCGCGTCCAGGCTGTTGCGCTGGCCCGGAAACTTGCGCCGGGCCACGCTCACCGTGTCGACGAAAGCGTTGGTCAGCGCCGGCCGGCCGACCTTGTCGAGCTCGGCGTTGATGAAGCCCAGGTCGAAGGCCGCGTTGTGGATCACCAAGGTGGCGTCGCCGACGAAGGTGAGGAAGCCCTCCACGACCTCGGCGAACAACGGCTTGTCCTGCAGGAAATCGACCGAGAGGCCGTGGACGTTGAACGCCTCCTCCGGCATGTCGCGCTCGGGGTTGAGATAGCTGTGCCAGGACTTGCCCGAGGGCATGCCATGGATCAGCTCGACGCAGCCGATCTCGACCAGCCGGTGACCGGCGCGCGGATCCAGGCCCGTGGTCTCGGTGTCGAAGGCGATCTCGCGGGTCATAGTGGTCGGCCCCTGCGGCTGCGGGCGATCTCGGCGGTGCGGCGCTCATAAAGCGGCCGGCCCGGCCAGAACTTGCCTTTGCGCTTACGCAGTTCCTTCAATGCTTTAGATAGCGCTGCGCGGGTCGGACCGATGCCAGCGTTGCTCGGCAGGACGAAATCGGCGTGCCGCCGCTTGATGGAGTCGTGGACCTGTCGGCGATGGATGTCCTGGAATTTCTCAGGCGTCATCCCGGGCCGTGCGAGCACGCGCTGTCTTTGCAGGAAGTAAGGAGAGCTGACGACCATCGTCGCATCGACACGTCGATGGCCGCTGCCTTCGAACAACAAGGGGATGTCGAGCACGACGATCGGCGCGCGCCGCGAGGCCCATTTCTTGAGGAAGGCGCGCTGGCGGCGGCCGACCAGCGGATGGACGATGCTTTCGAGCCGGCGCAGCGCGACGGGGTCGCCGAAGACCTTGGCGCCCAGGGCAGCCCGATCGAGCACGCCGTTCTTCACCGCGCCGGGAAAGGCGGCCTCGATCGGCGCCAGGGCCTCGCCGCCGGGCGCCTGGACGGCGTGGACGGCGGCGTCGGCATCATAGACCGGGACGCCCATGCTGCGCAGCAAACGCGTGGCGGTGGACTTGCCCATGCCGATGGAGCCGGTCAAACCAACGATCAGCATCGGCTCAATCGTCCTCGCCCAGGGCCGAGCGCAACGCCCGCCGCAGCGCCTTGGCGTCCTTGCGCGCCAGCTCGCCAAGTCGCCGTTCTGGCTTGGTATTCTCGACCACGAACAGCTTGAGCCGCACCACCGACGGTACCGGCAGGCCCGCGCTCTGCAGGTCGACGATCGGCACGTCGCTCGACCAGCCGCCGACGGAGCTGGTGATCATGGCGCACAGCGTATGGCCCTGGCTGATATTGAAGTTACGCGTCGACAACACGACCGCCGGGCGCCGTCCCGTGGGCTGCGCGTCAGCCAGCGGGTGCGGCAGGGCCACGACGTCGTAGCGGTCAAAGATCACGGTAGGCGTCCTCGTCGGCCGGGCTGCCCCACTCGGTCAGATCCGTACCGAGTGTGCCCGCAGCCCCAGTCTCCTGATGGGCCGCGATCCGCCGCAGCGTCGCGAGATCGTTGTCGATGCCGAAGGAGACGAGATCACCATCCTGCAGGCCGAGCGCCGCGCGCACGGCCTTGGGGATGGTGATCTGGCCCTTGCTCGTGACCCGACTGATCAGGCGCATTCCTTACTTTCTCCCTTGGAAGTAAGGAAGTCAATAGGACTAGGGGATCAGCACCGTCTGACCGGTGGTCTTGCGGCTTTCCAGATCGCGATGCGCCTGCGCCGCATCCTTCAGGGCGTAGGTCTGATCAATCGTGATCTTGACCTTGCCGCTCTTGACCATCTTGAACAGTGCCTTCGCGCTGCCTTCGAGGTCCTTGCGGGTCGAGGTATACGCGCCGAGACTGGGCCGGGTCAGGAAGGCCGAGAGGTTGCCACCTAGCACGGCCGGCGCGACCGGCGGCACCGGGCCGGAAGCGTTGCCGAAGCTCGCCAGGGTCCCGAGCGGCGCGAGGCACTTCAGGGAGATGTCCCAGGTGTCCTTGCCGACGCCGTCATAGACCACCGGCACGCCCTTGCCCTTGGTGATCTCCTTGACGCGCGCGACAACGTCCTCCTTGGAGTAGTCGATCACCCAGGCGTAACCATGCCTCTTGGCGATCGCCGCCTTTTCCGGCGACGACACGGTGCCGATCGCCTTCACGCCGATCGCCTTGGCCCACTGGCCGAACAGCAGGCCGACGCCACCCGCAGCGGCGTGGAACAGCACGATGTCGCCTTTCTTGCACTTGTGGGTGCGGCGGATCAGGTACTCCGTCGTCATCCCCTTGAGCATCATCGCGGCGGCTTGCTTGTCGCTTATGCCGTTGGGCACCTTCAGCAGGATCGCCGCCGGCAGCACGCGCTCCTCGGCATAGGCGCCCGGGACGCTGCCGCAATAGGCGACGCGGTCGCCCTTCTTGAAGCCCTTCACCTTGGGTCCGACCTCGACCACCACGCCGGCGCCCTCGCGGCCGATGGCGTTGGGCATCGGCACCGGGTACAGACCGGAGCGCGTGTAGATGTCGATGAAGTTCAGGCCGATCGCGGTATGGCGGACACGTACCTCGCCGGCGCCGGGCTTGCCGACCTCGACATCGGTGTATTCCATCACCTCCGGCCCGCCCGCCTGCTTGATCTGAACCGCCTTGACCATGGGAATCTCCCCTCGCCTGTTGTGGGGCGGAGCCTAGTGCAGCGGCGCGCCGCTTGCCACCGCGACAGCGCAACGCTTGCGCGATTGTCTTGTGCCGCGTAGGCGTCGCGACCCGATCGTCAGGAGTTCACCATGCGTCGTCGTTCCCTGCTGCTCGCCATTCTCGCGACGCCTGCCGTCGCCGTCGCCCAGGGCACCAGCGCGCTGCGCATCGAGCAGCCCTTCGCCCGCGCCACCGCGCCGACGGCCCGCGCCGGCAGCGCCTATATGACGATCGTCAACGGCGCCGCGACCGCCGACCGCCTGCTGCGCGCCGAGTCGTCCGTCGCGGCGCGCGTCGAGCTGCACACGGTGATCAAGGAAGGCGACGTGATGCGGATGCGTGAGGTGCCCGCCATCGACGTGCCGGCGAACGGCAAGGCGACGCTGGCGCCGGGCGGCTTCCACGTCATGCTGATGGAGCTCAAGGCGCCGCTGAAGGCGGGCGACACCGCGGCGATCACGCTGGTCTTCGAGAAGGCCGGCCGCATCGATGTCGCGGTGCCGGTCCTGCCGCTGGGCAGCGCGCCGGCCGGCGAGCACAAGCACTGATGCACCTGGTCCTCGCCTCGACCTCGAGCGCGCGCCGCGCGCTGCTCCAGGGCGTCGGGCTCGAGCACGAGGCCCTGGCGCCCGGTGTCGACGAGGACGCCGAAAAAACCCGCTTGGGCGCGATTTCAGGCGATGCGCTGGTGGCGGCGCTCGCCGATCTCAAGGCGCTGGCAGGCGCGCGCTTGCGGCCGGGCGCGCTGGTGATCGGCGCCGACCAGACCTTGGCTTGCGACGGCGTGCTCTACGACAAGCCGGCCGATCTCGCCGCGGCGCGCGCGCATCTCCTGCGCCTGCGCGGTCGCACGCACACACTGCACGCCGCGATCTGCGTCGCGCGCGACGAGCGGGTGATCTGGCGTCATCTCAGCGAGGCGCGCCTGACGATGCGCGACTTCAGCGACGCCTTCCTCGATCACTATGTCGCGCTGTGCGGCGAGACGCTCACCACCTCGGTCGGCGCCTATCGGCTCGAAGGCCCGGGGCCGCAGCTCTTCGAGCGTATCGAAGGCGATTACTTCACGATCCTCGGTCTGCCACTATTGCCGCTGCTCGACTTCCTGCGTGGTGCCGGGGTCGCCCGGAACTGATCGATGACACCCGACTTCGCCACCCTGCTCGCCGCCGCCCAGAACCGACCCTTCGCCTTCATCGTCGGCTGGCCGGTCGAGCATTCGCGCTCGCCGCTGATCCACGGTTACTGGCTGAAGAAGCGCGGCATCGACGGTTTCTACGGCCGCCTCGCCGTCGCGCCGGGCGGTGAAGCGCTGCGCGCCACGCTCGACTTCATTCGCAAGACACCCAAGGCGCGCGGCTGCAATCTCACTTTGCCGCACAAGATCGACGTGCTCGGCATGCTCGATCGCATCGAGCCGGGCGCGGAGCGCATCGGCGCGGTCAACACCATCGTCAAGCATGCCGACGGCACGCTGGAGGGGCGCAACACCGATGGCTTCGGTTTCATCGCCGCGCTGCGCGCCGGCGCGAAGGCGTGGAAACCGGCGGCGGCGCCGGCGGTCGTGCTCGGCGCTGGCGGTGCGGCGCGCGCCATCTGCCACGCGTTGGTCGACGCGGGCGTGCCCGAGCTACGCCTGCTCAATCGCACGCGCCAGTCGGCGATCGATCTCGGCGCGCAGGTGACGCCCAAGGACGGCCGCACCGTGGTGATCGACAGCTGGGATCGGCGCGCATCGGTGCTCGCTGGCGCCGGCCTGCTGGTCAACACGACGTCGCTGGGCATGAAGGGCGCGCCGCCGTTGGAGATCGATCTCGCGGCGCTGCCTGCGACGGCCGTGGTCAACGACATCGTCTACGTGCCACTCGAGACGCCGCTGCTGGCGGCGGCGCGGGCGCGCGGCAACGTCACGGTCGATGGCCTCGACATGCTCCTGCACCAGGCGCGGCCGGGCTTCGGCGCGTGGTTCAACGTGGCGATGCCCAAGGTGAGCCCGGCGCTGCGACGCGCCGCCGCCGGCGATCTCGGCGCGCGCTGAGTCTGAGGCCCAAACCTCACCCTGAGGAGCGTCGCGAAGCGATGCGTCTCGAAGGGTGGGCAACCACCTCGGTCGTTGCCCATGCTTCGGGACGGCCGCTGCGCGGCCCCCTCAGCATGAGATCGTGCAATGGCTACAGCCCGCGGCGCTGGCGGAAGTACAGCGCCAGCTTCATCCTGATGTCCTCGGCCAGGTCGCGCGCGGCGCGCTCGCGCGCGTTCTCGCGCGCGGCTTCGTTGGCGGGCTGCGAGCGCGTCACGTCGAAGCGCGCCACGGTCCGGCTGATGCCCGTGGTGAGCCTGGCGCCGGAAAGATCGAGCAGACTCCAGGTCGCGCTGACGCGCAGGATCTGCAGGATCGCCACCTCGTCGAGCCGGCGCAGCGGCGACTGCTCGGCCTCGGCGCGCGTGACCACCAGCTGGTAGAGCGGCTGGCGCGGCTCGCCCTCGGGGGTGAGGTAGTCGAGCAGCGCGTTGCGCAGCACCTGCCCGCCGCGCTCGGCAATGGTGGCGATCTTGATCGCAGCGAGGTCGCCGCGCACGCCGCCAGCGGGTGCGCCCGCCGATGGCGCGCCGTCGCCGCCGCCGTATAGCGGACGCAGGCCGCAGGCTGAGAGTGTGGCGAGCGACGAGATGATCGCGAAACGTCTGGTGTGTCGAAGCGCCCCCTCACCCCCGACTCTTCTCCCGCGAGGGGAGAGGGGAGGAAGAAGCGCGGTGCTCTCGTTCCCCTCTCCCCTTGCGGGAGAGGGGTTAGGGGTGAGGGGTGTCACGGACTCGGGCGTCTCACACCACCACGTTGACGATGCGGTTGGGCACGACGACGATCTTCTTCGCCGGCTTGCCGGCCATCGCCTTGATGACGTCGGCCTCGGCCAAAGCCGCCGCCTCCGCGTTCTCCTTCGGCGTGTCCTTGGCCAGCTTCAAGGTCGCGCGCAGCTTGCCGTTGACCTGCACCGCCACCGTGACGTCCTCGTCGGCCAGCAGCGCGGCGTCGGGCGTCGGCCAGGCTGCGTCGGCGACGAAGCCGTCGCGACCCAGCAGGGTCCACAGCTCCTCGGCCAGGTGCGGCGTCATCGGTGCGATCAGGCGCACGAAGATGTCGAGCGTCTCGGCCAGCGCGGCGCGATCGGAATCGCTCGCCGCCTTGAAGCCCTCGATGGCATTGGCCAGCTCGTAGAGACGCGCCACCGCCTTGTTGAAGTGGAAGGCCTCGATGTCGGCGGAGATGCCAGCGGCCGCTTTATGCGCGGCGCGGCGCAGCGTCATGGCGGCGTCGGAGAAAGCGCCGTTGGCCTTGGCCGTCGAGGCGCCGCCGCCGATCGCCTCGCTCAGCAGGCGGTAGAGCCGCTGCTGGAAGCGCCAGGCGCCGCTGACACCCGACTCGGTCCACTCGAGGTCGCGCTCGGGGGGGCTGTCGCTCAGCATGAACCAGCGCGCGGTGTCGGCGCCGTAGTCGCGAATGATCTGGTCGGGGTCGACCACGTTCTTCTTCGACTTCGACATTTTCTCGGAGCGGCCGATCGTGACCGGCGCGTTGTCCGAGACGCGCGTGACGACCCCGCCCTCGCTGCGCTTGATCTCGTCCGGGAACAGCCAGGTGCCGTCCGCCGCGCGATAGGTCTCGTGGCAGACCATGCCCTGCGTGAACAAGCCGTCGAACGGCTCGTCGCGGCTGGTCATCTGCACCTCGCGCATCGCGCGCGTCCAGAAGCGCGAGTAGAGCAGATGCAGGATCGCGTGCTCGACGCCGCCGATATACTGGTCGACAGGCATCCAGTAGTGATTCTCCTCGCGATCGAACGGCGCGCTCTCGACGCCGGGCGAGGTGAAACGGTCGAAGTACCAGCTCGAGTCGATGAACGTGTCGAAGGTGTCGGTCTCGCGCCGCGCCGGCTTGCCGCACGACGGGCAGGCGACGTGCTTCCATGTCGGATGACGGTCGAGCGGATTGCCCGGCGTGTCGAACTCCACATCGTCGGGCAAGGTCACCGGCAGATCCTTGGCCGGCACTGGTACGACGCCGCAGGCATCGCAGTGGATCGCCGGGATCGGGCAGCCCCAGTAGCGCTGGCGCGACACCAGCCAGTCGCGCAGGCGGTACTGCACCGTGCCCTTGCCCTGCCCCCTGCCCTCGAGATGGCGGATGATCGCGCGCTTGGCGTCGGGCACCGACAGGCCGTTCAGGAAGCCCGAATTGTAGATCGTGCCGTCCTCGACATAGGCCTCGTCGCCGACGGTGAAGCTCTTGGGATCGGCGTCCTTGGGCAGCACGACTGGAATCACCGGCAGGCTGTACTTGCGCACGAAATCCAGATCGCGCTGGTCGTGCGCCGGGCAGCCGAAGATGGCGCCGGTGCCGTACTCCATCAGCACGAAGTTGGCGACGTAGACCGGCAAGGTTTCGCCGTCCTTGACGATGTGCTTCACCGACAGCCGGGTGCGGTAGCCCTTCTTCTCGGCGGTCTCGATCTCGGCGGCGCTGGTGCCGGTCTTGCGGCACTCGGCGATGAATGCGGCCAGGGCCGGGTCGTCCTTCGCCAGGCGCGCGGCCAGCGGATGGTCGGGCGAGATCGCCATGAACGAGGCGCCGAACAGCGTGTCGGGCCGCGTGGTGAAGATCTCCAGCGTCTCACCGGGCTCGGCGCCCTCGCCCGTCAGCTCGAAGAAGACGCGCGCGCCTTCGCTTCTGCCGATCCAGTTGGCCTGCATCAGGCGCACCTTCTCCGGCCAGCGCGGCATCGTCTCCAGGCGCGTCAGCAGCTCCTCGGCAAAGTGCGTGATCTTCAGGTTCCACTGCGAGAGCTTGCGGCGCTCGACAGTGGCGCCGGTGCGCCAGCCCTTGCCATCGATCACCTGCTCGTTGGCCAGCACGGTGTTGTCGACCGGATCCCAGTTGACCCAGGCTTCCTTGCGGTAGGCCAGGCCGGCCTGCCAGAAGTCGAGGAACATCTTCTGCTGGTGGCGGTAGTAGCTGGGATCGCAGGTCGCGACCTCGCGGCCCCAGTCCAGCGACAGCCCCATCGACTTGAGCTGCCCTTTCATGGTGGCGATGTTCTCGTAGGTCCATTTCTTGGGATGGACCTTCATCTGCATCGCCGCGTTCTCGGCCGGCAGGCCGAAGGCGTCCCAGCCCATGGGATGCAGCACGTTGAAGCCGCGGGCGCGGCGGTAGCGCGCCACCACATCGCCCTGGGTGTAGTTGCGCACGTGACCCATGTGGATGCGCCCCGACGGGTAGGGGAACATCTCCAGCACGTAGTACTTGGGCTTGGCGCGATCCATCTTCGCGCGGAAGGTGCCGCGCTCGTCCCAAGCCTTCTGCCACTTGGCCTCGGTTTCGCGGAAATTGTAGCGCACGGGGGATTGGCTGGCGGACATGATCGGACCTGAAGGAAGCGCAGCGACGGGATGATGGCCCACAGAGGGCGCACGAGCGCCCGACCGGCCTCAAAGGCCGGCGGCGATAAGTCGAAGGAGTGGCTGACGTCCGATCATGGGCGGGCAAGCTAAGGCCCGCCGTACGATTGTCAACTCGATTGCCCGTTCGGGCGCCCGGCGGCTAGTTGCCCCGGGCGGCGATACGCAGCTGGCGGGCGCGGGTGAGAATCGCGTTCTCGAACTCGAAGGCGGTCTTGGGATCGACCGGCGCGTCGACCCAGCCGCGGCCACCCGCCTGCTGCTGGCGGATGATCGAGGCGCGGATGGCGTCGGCCCGCAGGTCGCGGTCGAGGATCAGCACCTGCAGCTTCAGCCGTTCGTTCGGCGACTCGGTGAACTGGAACCAGTCGGTGATGATCAGCCCGCCGAACGGGTCAGCCGAGGCGATCGGCCACTTGTTGTCGATGATCACGTCGAGCGAGGCGCGCCACAGGAAGGCGTTGACGGCGATTCCCGGCTCGTTCAGCCCCTTGCCCTTTTCCTCGCGCGAGCCGAACAGTCCACCCGGACCGAATAGACCGCCGCTGTCCTGCGTGCCGCGACCGATGCCCAAACCACGATCCTGCTTGGGGCGGGTCAGCTGATCGGGCAGCGCCGTGTCGTCGCCGCCGCAGCTCGCCAACCCAACCGACAACCCGGCGACTACCACGATGGAGGCAACGCGCAGTCCGCCCTGGATCGGGCGACGATGGCCTCTGAACATTACGAGTGGCTCCCTCTGACGGCGCGGCGGCTCTTGGGCCGGCCGGAACGCCAAGGTCGACTTATAGGGGAAGTCCGCCGTGTGGAACAAGTCACAGGCGCTTAACAACGCGTCCACCAGGTCGGGTGCCCGCGCCAGCGCAACAAATTCCATTAATTTCAAGGTGATAGCAAAAATAGCTTCAACGAAACATACCATATTTAGCGTCAACCATGGTTCCTCCTCAATATATTGACGACGAACGTGATGGTGGAACAGGGCGGTCGAGCGCCCGATTTGTGGCGTTCCTGCCACACCCCGGCACCGAATCGGCCAATTCGGCTTTGGTTTCTTGACCCTTGATAGTGCGGCGAGTTTAATCCGCCATGGCCCGTCGAGTGGCAGGAGCGGTTTTGGCCGAGTTGTGTGGCTAGCCCTTCTAAAACCGGTCGCCGTCGGTCCTGATCGCGAGACGCAGCAGAGAGAGAGGGAGAAATGAAGAAAGTCCTCCTGGGGACGACCGCTTTGATCGCAGGCGGCCTCGCGGCCGTACCGGCGATGGCGGCCGAGCCCATCAAGGTCGGTGTCGGCGGCTATATGCAGCAGTATTTCAATGCGGGCCACTTTGGCGGCACGCAGGGCAATAACTACCGCACGCCGAACTATCGTTATGAAGGTGAGATCTGGTTCATCGGCCAGACCAAGCTCGACAACGGCACCACGGTCGGTATCCGTATCGAGCTCGAGGGTTGGTCGCAGGGTGGCCAGACAGCGGGCACCTCTGACACCGTGGACGAAGAGTACATCTTCGCGTTCGGTGACTGGGGCCGCATCGAGGCCGGTGGCATCGACGTCGTGTCTTACCGTATGTTCTATGGCGCACCGAACGCCCTGCCGGGCTACGGCGCGACGCAGTACAACTTCGCGACCGGCTCGGCCACGGGTACCGGCGCCAACGGCGGTGCCCACGCGTACGCGTGGTCGGCAGGCATCCTGGGCGTTGATGCGAACCGCATCAACTACTACACGCCGCGCTTCTTCGGCCTGCAGTTCGGCGTGTCTTATACGCCGCACATCACCGCTAACGGCGGCGCTGCGAACTTCGCCCAAGCGAACTTGGCCGCGACCTGCGGCTTCCTGGGTGGCGCCGGCAACGCGCCGTTCTGCAACGCGGGACAAAACGCGTATGTCAACGGTGTGTCGCTCTCGGTCAACTACGTGAACAAGTTCGGCGACTTCGGCGTCGCCGCGTCGTTCGGCTGGGATTTCGCGGCGTATGATCGCGGCATCATCAACAGCGGCCTGCAGCGCGACTACCATGCGCTTGCTGGCGGTCTGCAGCTCAGCTATGCCGGCTTCACCGTCGGCGGCAGCTTCGGCTGGGACAACAACGGCCTGATCTCCGGCAACGAGAACCTGTTCTGGACGGCCGGCGTCATGTACGAGACGGGTCCGTGGGCGGCGAGCTTCACGTACTTCGGCGGCACCCGGCGTGAGAACGTCGCGGCGCTCTCGGGCACGGGCGGCGCGATCGGTACCGACCAGGTCCATATCTTCATGCTCGGTGGCACCTACGCCATCGGACCGGGCATCAAGCTGGTCGGCGGCTTCTTCTACGAGGCGGCGTCGGGTCAGAACCAGTCCGAGCGTTCGGACAGCTGGCAGTTCCTGATCGGCACCGAGCTGCGCTTCTAGTCGCAGCGACGTCCGGACGGATATCGGAGAGCGGGCTTCGGCCCGCTCTCTTTTTTTGTGCTCAGTAGATCAGCGCAGCAGGCGCGCCAGCACGGCGTCGAGCCGCTGGCGGCCGGCATCGGTCGCGCGCAGACGGTCGTCGTCGAGAATCAGGAAACCGCCCTGGATCATCGCCGAGAGCGCCCCGGTATCGACGGCCTCGGCGGCGTCGCGACCGGTCAGCGCGCGAAAGCGTCGCCGATCGATACCCTCGGCCAGCCGCAGCCCCATCATCAGGGCTTCGCCTGGCATTTCGTCACTGTCGACGACACGGTCCTCGGCCGTGGCATGGCCCTGCGCCTCGACCCGCTCCAGCCACGCCTCCGGACCACTCGCCTGCCGCGTCGCGCGCTTGCCGCGCGCGCCATCGGCGCGATCCAGTGTGAAGCGGCCATGAGCGCCGGGCCCGACACCGATATAGTCCTCGTAGCGCCAGTAGATCAGGTTGTGGCGGCAAGCGGCGTCCGGTCGCGCATAGTTCGAGATCTCGTAGGGTGGCAGGCCGCGCGCCGTCATCAACGCGTTGGTCTCCTCGTACATCGTCGCCGCCGTGTCCTCGTCCGGCATGACGAATGCGCCACGCGCGTGGTCCTGCCAGAAGCGCGTGCCGCGCTCGAGCGTGAGCTGGTAGAGCGAGAGATGCTCGCCGGCGAGATCGAGCGCGCGCGTGAGCTCGGCGCGCCATGCCGCCGGCGACTGTCCTGGTCGTGCATAGATCAGGTCGAACGAGTAGCGCGCGAAGATGGCGCGCGCCGTGTCGATCGCCGCCAGCGCCTCATCGACCGAATGGCCGCGACCGAGAAATCGCAGCGAGTCGGCGTCGAGCGCCTGCACACCCAGCGACACGCGATTGACGCCAGCTTCGCGCGCGGCGTGGAAGCGTGCCGCCTCGACGGAGGTCGGGTTGGCCTCCATGGTGATCTCGACATCGTCGGCGACCGGCCACAGGTCGCGGATCGCGCCGATCACCGCGGCGATCGTCTGCGGCGGCATCAGCGAGGGCGTGCCACCGCCGAAGAAGACGCTGTCGACGACGCGGCCTTGCGTGCTCGCCGCGTAGTGCCGGAGTTCGGCGACCAGCGCCTCGCGCCAACGCGTCTGGTCGACGGCGTCGCGCACGTGACTGTTGAAGTCGCAGTACGGGCACTTCGAGACGCAGAACGGCCAGTGCACATAGACGCCGAATTGGCGTCGTGCCTCGGTCATTGAAAGCACCGCGCGACGAGCTTCGTGAAGGCATCGGCGCGATGGCTGATGCGGTTCTTCACCGCGGGATCCATCTCGCCACAGGTGATCGCCCAGCCATCGGGCTGAAACGTCGGATCATAGCCGTGGCCGTTGTCGCCGCGCGGTGGCCACACGATGGTGCCGCGCATCTGTCCCAGCACGCTCTCGACATGGCCATCGGGCCACGCCAATGCCAGGGCGCAGTTGAACGTGGCGGCGCGCGCATCGGCGGTGTCGGGCACGCCGCGCTGGGCGAGCTCGCGCTGGATGCGCGCCATACCGGTCATCGCGTCGCGGTTCGGGCCTTCCCAATCGGCGGTGTACAGGCCGGGCTGGCCATCCAGCGCATGCACCGCCAGGCCCGAATCGTCACCCAGCGACGGCAGGTTGGTGGCGCGCGCCGCCGTGCGCGCCTTCAGTTCGGCGTTCTCCAGGAAGGTGGCGCCGGTCTCCTCGGGCACGGCCAGCCCGAGTTCGGCATGCGACAGCACGCGCACGCCGAAGGGCGCCAGCATGGTGCCGATCTCCGCCGCCTTGCCGGTGTTGTGCGTGGCCACCACCAGCGTCGGTCCGCTGAAGCGGCGCGGCGTCATCGGCCCGACCTCAGCCGCGCTCCAGCGCGGCGCGCTGATGGACGCAGAGTTCCGCGATACCGCGCTTGGCCAGCGCCAGCAACGCGAGGAACTCGGCCTCGCTGAAGGGATCCTTCTCCGCCGTGCCCTGCACCTCGACCAGGCCGCCGGCGGCGGTCAGCACGAAATTGGCGTCGGCCTGCGCCGCCGAATCCTCGGGATAGTCGAGATCGAGCACCGGGGTGCCGTTGTAGACGCCGCAGGAGATCGCCGCGACCTGACCGGTGATCGGCGACTTCTTCACCTTGCCGGCCTTCAGCAGCCCGTTCATGGCGATCGCCAGCGCGACCCACGAACCGGTGACGCTGGCGGTGCGCGTGCCGCCATCGGCCTGCAGCACGTCGCAGTCGATCTTGACCTGGATTTCGCCCATCGCCTCGAGATCGACCACGGCGCGCAAGGCGCGGCCGATCAGGCGCTGGATTTCCTGGGTGCGGCCCGACTGCTTGCCGCGTGACGCCTCACGATCGGTGCGCGTGTGCGTCGAGCGCGGCAGCATGCCGTACTCCGCCGTCACCCAGCCGCGCCCGCTATTGCGCATCCACGGCGGCACGCGCTCCTCGACCGAGGCGGTGCACAGCACATGGGTGTCGCCGAACTTCGCCAGGCAGGAGCCCTCGGCATGGCGCGAGAAGCCGGGGATCAGCTCGATCGTGCGCAGCTGATCGGGCGCGCGGCCGGAGGGTCGGATGGACATGGTCTTCCTGCTGTCATTGTCCGCCGGTCCGGCGGAGCCGGCCGAGGGCGTGCCACGCGCCGGCCGGGTCGCGCAAGGGGCCGATGAAAGTCTCCGGTGTCGCCCCCCGCCGCGCGTCGAGGCCGGGTGTCACGGCCACACCGCGGCCGAATATGCCGTGCGAGCGCACCTCGACCGCGCCGATCGACTTGCCGTCGACGCGCAGGGTGCCGCCGCCGCGGGACCTGACCGTGACCTTGTCGCCGTCGATCTCGAGCGGCGGCCGCAGGCGCAACTGGACCTGGTCGATGACGGCGAAGACGGCGATGCCGGCGCAAACCCACTGGGCGAAGACGCGGCCCTCGGTCAGCCAGGCGATGCCGCCGCCGATCAGCGCGAACAGCAGCGGAACGACGGCCGCCGCCAGCGGGTCGGCGCGGAAGACCATGCGGGCAGGCGGGGCATCGATGACCCGGTCGCTCATACCGCTATTCTCGCACCGGCCCGGCGTTGACGCTATCGGGCGCGGTCCCTAGATTCATCTGATGCAACGGCCCATCACGCGACTCGAGCCGGTGCCCCGTCCGGCGGCGAGCCGGACCCTTGTCGGCGCCTCGCCGCCTGTCGCCGAGCTCAATGACCGCGCACGCGAAGTCTTTCGTCGCATCGTCGAGTCCTATGTCGAGACCGGCGAACCGGTGGGCTCGCGCACGCTCACGCGCCGCCTGACCGAGCATCTGTCGCCGGCGACCATCCGCAACGTGATGGCCGATCTCCAGGAATCGGGCCTGTTGTTCGCGCCACACACGTCGGCTGGCCGAGTGCCGACCGAAGCGGGGCTGCGCCTCTTCGTCGACGGCCTGCTCGAAGTCGGCGCGCTGAGCGAGGACGAGCGGGCCGGCATCGAGGCGCGCTGCGCCGGCAATGGCCGCAGCGTGCAGGAGGTGCTGGAGCACGCCAGCACCTTGCTTTCGGGTCTGTCGCGCTGCGCCAGCATGGTGGTGGCGCCGCGCAGCGAGCAGCCGCTCAAGCACATCGAGTTCGTGGCGCTGGGTCCGGGCCGGGCGCTGGTCGTCCTCGTGACCCAGAACGGCACGGTCGAGAACCGCCTGATCGAGCTGCCGCTGGGCCTGCCGCCCTCGGCCCTCGTCGAGGCCGCGAATTACTTGGCCGCCCGCCTGATCGGCCGAACCTTCGACGAGGCCAAGGAGGAGATCGCCGCCGAGCTCGCCGGCCAGCGCGCCCAGCTCGACGCGCTGACCCAGCGCGTCGTCGAGGCCGGGTTGGCGACCTGGGGCGGCGGACCGGGCTCCTCGCTGATCGTGCGCGGCCAGGCGCGGCTCTTGGAGGATGTCACGGCGCTCGCCGACCTCGAGAACATCCGCCGCCTGTTCGAATCGCTGGAGCGCGGCGAGAGCTTCATGCGCCTGCTTGACCTCGCCGGCGCCGGCCAGGGTGTGCAGATCTTCATCGGCGCCGACAATCCGCTATTCGCCAATACCGGCTGCTCGGTGATCGTCTCGCCGTTGCGCGGCGAGCGCGAGAAGATCGTCGGCGCCATCGCCGTGGTCGGGCCCACGCGCATGAATTACGCGCGCATCATCCCGCTGGTCGACTACACCGCGAAGGTCGTGGGTCGACTCGTGGGCTGAACCCGTCGCCCCGGGTTGACCCCGGGCGGGCGACCCCCTAAGTCAAGACGCACGGGCGGCGAGGCACAGAGTCTCGCCGTCGCTTTTTCCATTCCAGTTGGCCCACCCAGATCATGCCGTCCGATACAGCCTCCCGTAACCCACCGCCCGACGAGCAGGGCGTGGATCAGGAGTTCACCCTCGACATTCCCGAGCCGCCGCGGGGCGACGCCGGTGACCCGGCACGCGTCATCAAGGAGACCGCCGAATCCAGGATCGCCGAGCTCGAGGCGCAGCTGGCCGAGGCCAAGGACCAGTGGATTCGCGCCGTCGCCGATGCCCAGAACGCCCGGCGCCGGGCCAAGCTCGATGTCGAGGAGGCGCACAAGTTCGCCGTGGCGCGCTTCGCCAAGGACGTGCTGTCGGTGGGCGATAATCTTGGCCGCGCCCTGCAGGCCCTGCCGCCCGGCGGCGAGGGGCTGGACGACCGGCTGAAGGGTGTGGTGCAGGGTGTCGAGGCCACCCAGCGCGAGCTGCAGGCCGTGCTGGACCGCAATGGCGTGAAGAAAATCGACGCCCAGGACAAGCCCTTCGACCCCAACCTGCATCAGGCGGTGGCCCAGATCCCGGATGCGACCCGGCCCAACAACACCGTGGCCCAGGTCTACCAGGATGGCTACGTGATCAACGAGCGGCTGCTGCGCGCGGCCATGGTCGTGGTCGCCACAGGTGGTCCACCGGCGTCGCCGACCGGCGAACCGCCCGAGCCGCCGAAGTAGTCTCCCCGTCGCGCCTCGCCGGCTTCTTCTAGTCTGGAGATCTTCCAGATTGGACCGCTTCGCCGGCCTGCATGGGCCAGGCGCAAAAATGCCGTGTGCACTTGCCTCGCGAGCCGTTGCGGGCGCAACGGGACACACTATATAGCCCTTTGGAAATCGCGGCTTTTTGTCGTCGAATCCATATCCGAACTCCAGGGGGCCGTCACGGTGCCGTCAGGGCCGAACGGATCCCGCCGCTGAAGAGAGAGGCAAGGCATCATGGCTAAAGTCATTGGCATCGATCTCGGGACGACCAATTCCTGCGTCGCCATCATGGAGGGTAACGACCCCCGGGTGATCGAGAACTCCGAGGGCGCCCGAACCACCCCCTCGATGGTCGCCTTCGCCGATTCGGGCGAGCGGCTGGTCGGCCAGTCGGCCAAGCGCCAGGCGGTGACCAACCCGACCAAGACTCTTTATGCCGTGAAGCGCCTGATCGGCCGCCGCTTCGAGGACCCGATGGTCCAGAAGGAAATCGGCCTGGCCCCCTACAAGATCGTCAAGGCAGCCAACGGCGACGCCTGGGTCGAGGTCGACGGCAAGCAGTTCAGCCCCAGTCAGATCTCCGCCTTCATCCTGATGAAGATGAAGGAAACCGCCGAATCGTATCTCGGCGAGACGGTCACCCAGGCCGTGGTCACCGTGCCGGCCTACTTCAACGACGCCCAGCGCCAGGCGACCAAGGACGCCGGTCGCATCGCCGGCCTCGACGTGCTGCGCATCATCAACGAGCCGACCGCAGCCGCCCTTGCCTATGGC
The DNA here is from genome assembly GCA_022844045.1 of Reyranellaceae bacterium. Taxonomy (GTDB): domain Bacteria; phylum Pseudomonadota; class Alphaproteobacteria; order Reyranellales; family Reyranellaceae; genus JAFAZJ01. Next base: position 26,438 of record JALHMM010000046.1, read on the forward strand.
ATGGACAAGAAGAAGACCGGCCTGATCGCGGTCTATGACCTCGGTGGCGGCACCTTCGACATTTCCGTGCTGGAGATCGGCGATGGCGTCTTCGAGGTGAAGGCGACCAACGGCGACACCTTCCTTGGTGGCGAGGACTTCGACCAGCGCGTCATCAATTACCTGGCCGACGAGTTCAAGAAGGACCAGGGCATCGACCTGCGCGGCGACAAGCTCGCGCTGCAGCGCCTGAAGGAGGCGGCCGAGAAGGCCAAGATCGAGCTCTCCAACAGCAAGGAGACCGAGATCAACCTGCCCTTCATCACCGCCGACGCCAGCGGGCCCAAGCACTTGGTGATGAAGCTCTCGCGCGCCAAGCTCGAGGCGCTGGTCGACGATCTTGTCCAGCGGACGCTGGAGCCCTGCCGCGCGGCGATGAAGGACGCGGGCGTGACCGCCGGCCAGATCGACGAGGTCATCCTCGTCGGCGGCATGACGCGCATGCCCAAGGTCATCGACACCGTGAAGCAGTTCTTCGGCAAGGAGCCGGCGCGCAACGTCAACCCCGACGAGGTCGTGGCGATCGGCGCGGGCGTGCAGGGCGCGGTGCTCAAGGGCGAGGTCAAGGATGTCCTGTTGCTCGACGTGACCCCGCTGTCGCTGGGCATCGAGACCTTGGGCGGCGTGTTCACCCGCCTGATCGAGCGCAACACCACGATCCCGACCAAGAAGAGCCAGATCTTCTCGACCGCCGACGACAACCAGACGGCGGTGACGATCCGGGTCTTCCAGGGCGAGCGCGAGATGGCGCAGAACAACAAGCTGCTGGGTCAGTTCGACCTGGTCGGCATCCCGCCGGCGCCGCGTGGCGTGCCGCAGGTCGAGGTCACCTTCGACATCGACGCCAACGGCATCGTCTCGGTCACGGCCAAGGACAAGGCGACGTCCAAGGAGCAGCAGATCCGCATCCAGGCGTCCGGCGGTCTCAGCGAGGCCGAGATCCAGAAGATGGTCAAGGACGCCGAGCAGCACGCTTCGGAAGACAAGAAGAAGCGCGAGCTGGTCGATGCGCGCAACCAGGGCGAAGGCCTGGTGCACTCGACGGCGAAGAACCTCAGCGAGCATGGCGACAAGGTGCCGGCGGCCGACAAGGCGGCGATCGAGGGCGCGATGGAGTCGCTCAAGAGCGTGCTGGCCGGCGAGGATGTCGAGGCCATCAAGGAGAAGACGAACGCGCTGGCGCAGGCCGCCATGAAGCTGGGCGAGGCGATGTACAAGACCCAGGAGGCCGACCAGCAGGCGGCGCCGGGCGCGCAGGCATCGGCTGGCCCGGGCGACGCCGCCAACAAGGACGACAAGGTGGTCGACGCGGACTTCACCGACGTCACCGACGCCAAGAACAAGAAGACCGGCTCCGGCGGCTAAGGCGGCTGGACGTGAACGGCGCCCCCATCCGTGCTATCTGCCGCGGATGGGGGCGTTCGCTTAATGCGAACCTTGGGGTGGGAGCGCCGGACGGCTGCTCCGGATACGCGTGATGGCTCAGGATTATTACGAACTGCTCGGCGCCAGCCGTACCGCCAGCGCGGATGACCTGAAGAAGGCCTACCGCAAGCTGGCGATGAAATACCATCCGGATCGCAATCCGGGTGACAAGGAAGCCGAGAAGAAGTTCAAGGAGATCAACCACGCCTACGACGTCCTGAAGGACGACCAGAAGCGCGCCGCCTACGACCGCTACGGTCCGGCCGCCTTCGACGGCAATTCCAATGGCCCCGGTGGTCCGGGTGGTGGCCCTGGCGGCTTCGAGTTCAGCGGCGGCTTCGCCGACATCTTCGAGCAGATGTTCGGCAACATGGGTGCCGGTCAGCGCAACGGGCCGGGTCGCGGCGCCGACCTGCGCTACAACCTCGAGATCTCCCTGGAAGAGGCCTATGCCGGCGCCGAAGCCAACGTGCGCGCGCCCAGCTCGGTGACCTGCGAGCCCTGCAACGGCAGCGGCGCGGAGCCGGGCTCCAAGCCGGTGACCTGTCCGTCCTGTCAGGGACGCGGCCGCATGCGCATGCAGCAGGGTTTTTTCACCGTCGAGCGCACCTGCCCGACCTGCCACGGTGCTGGCCAGAAGATCGAGAAGCCGTGCCGCGCGTGCAATGGCGCTGGCCGTGTGCGCAAGGACAAGACCTTGCAGGTCAAGATCCCGCCGGGCGTCGAGGATGGCACACGCATCCGGTTGAGCGGCGAGGGCGAGGCCGGTGCGCGCGGCGGTCCGCCGGGCGATCTCTACGTCTTCTTGAGCGTGCGCAAGCACAAGATGTTCGAGCGTGACGGCGCCGACCTGCTGTGCCGCGCACCGATCAGCATGGTGACCGCGACCCTGGGCGGGCATATCGAGGTGCCGACGCTCGACGGCAAGACGGCGCGCATCTCGATCCCCGCCGGCACCCAGTCGAGCCACCAGTTCAGGTTGCGCGGCAAAGGCATGCCCGTCCTGCGCTCGACCCAGAAGGGCGACCTCTACATCGAGACCGTGGTCGAGACGCCGGTCAACCTCACCGCCAAGCAGAAGGAGCTGCTCAAGGAGTTCGAGGCCGCCGGCAAGGACGGCGGCACGTCGCCCGAATCCGAGGGCTTCTTCAACAAGGTGAAGGAGATGTTCGGCGGCGACGACTGATCGCGCCGACACGCGTCGCTGCTGTCATTCCGAGCGTAGCGAGGAATCCAGCATCTTCACGAGATTCCTCGCTGCGCTCGGAATGACAGGGCCCGTGGTGTCCAGCGCGGAAACGCGCGCGGTGGTCGCATCGTGGCTCGACAGGCCCGATCCTGCCGGCTGACACCGCAGCGCGATGTGACTGTCATCATACCGTGACATCGACCTCCCAGCATCGTGACGGCGCGCGCGCAGCGCCGCCGCAATGGTGGGGGTCGTCTGATGAATTTTTTCACCCAGGTGATCGTGCCGGTCATCGGCGGGCTGGGCATCTTCATGCTCGGCCTCGAGTTCATGAGCAACGGCATCCAGTCGCTCGCGGTCAACAAGATGCGCAATCTGCTGGCGCGCATCGCTGGCACGCCGGTCAAGGGCGTGATGGCCGGCACCCTCATCACCGGCGTTATCCAGTCGAGCACCGCGATGACCGTCATGGTCGTGGGCCTGGTCAACGCCGGCGTCATGGGCTTGCGCCCGGCGATCAGCGTCATCATGGGCGCCAATATCGGCACCACGCTCGGCAACGGCTTGATCGCCCTGCCGCTGGGGCCGCTGGGCCTGGTGCTGGGCGGTTTCTTCGCCCTGATCTACGTCTTCGCCAAGAGCGATCGGGTGCGCAACATCGCGCTGGCCTGCATGGGCTTCGCCCTGATCTTCTACGGGCTCAACCTGATGACCGGCGGCCTGCGTCCGTTGCGCAACATGCCGGAGGTGATGTCGATCATCTCCGCGCTCAAGGCCGACAACTTCATGAGCCTGATCTACTGCGTCCTCATCGCCGCCGGCATCACGGCGATGATCCATTCCTCGTCGGCGACCATCGGCATCGTCATGGGCCTGGGCGCCGCCGGCGTGCTCGACTGGCAGACGGCGGTGGCCTTCTCGCTCGGTGCCGATCTCGGCACCACCATCACCTCGTGGATGGCCTCGCTCAACCTCAGCAAGAACGCCAAGCGCGCGGCCTACGCCCACATATCGTTCAACATCATCGGTGTGGCTGTCATGCTGCCGCTATTCTTCCCGTCGATGCAGGTGCTGACCTGGGCGATGGGCTGGTTCGGCGGCGATCCCGGCATCCCCGAGGTCGTCAACGGCAAGGAGACCTTCCCGCTGGTGCCGGTGGCGGTTGGCCTCTACTCGACCTTCTTCAACGTCTTCAATACCGTCCTGCTGTTCCCGTTCATCGGCGTCTTCGATCGCGTGCTGTCGAAGATCGGCCACACCTCGGCCGAGGACGTCGAGGACTACTCGCAGCCGAAGTACCTCGACTCGCGTCTGGCCGGCCAGATCGAGAGCGGTGTGCCGGCGGTGCAGCGGGAAACCGCGCGCTACCTCGAGGCGGCGTCGCAATTCATCGACATCGCCCGCGACAAGGAGAACGCGCCCGACGACAGCGCCGAGCACTATGCCGCGATGGACGTGCTCAGCCGCGAGATCCGCGCCTATACCGCGGCGATGTTCTCGCCCGATCTGCCGACCGCCCGCGCCGACCTGATCGGCAGCCTGATCGAGGAGGAGGACTTCACCGCCAGCCTGGGCGAGACGCTGTACCAGGTGGCCCGTCGTATCGAGCGCCAGCCCTTCGGCGAGGCCGGCCGCAAGCTGGTCAACGAGACGCTGGATCGCCTCGAAGAGGCGCTCACGGCCGTCATCCCGCTGGATCGTACCGGCGTGCCGCATGTGTCGGCGGCGGCCGAGCCGCGCCTGCCGGCGCTGGCCGAGCTGCGCGAACGCTGCCTCAGGCTGGGCAACGAGCTGCCCTGGATCGAGCGCGGCGCGATCCTGGCGCTGCTCGGCAGCGTCGAGCGCGGCTTCTACCTGATCGAGCGCATCGATGCCGAGCGCCGCTCGGTCCTGCGCGTCGTGCCCCAGCCGGCAGAGAAGCCCGCTGCCGACTTCTCCGGCGCCATACCGGCGCCGGCGTAACGACGGCAGGGGAGTTCGCCATGAGACTCGCAGGTGTGACGGCCATCGCCGCCCTCGTCCTCACCGTCGTCACCGCACCCGTGCGTGGGCAGGAAGTGCTGGGCGACAACAGCATGGTCAGCGGCGCGGGCTCGACCTTCGCCTTCCCGGTGCTCTCGCGCTGGGCGGCCGGCTATCAACGTTTCATCGCCGGCGGCAGTACGGTGGCGGTGGCCGGGTCGGGTCTGGAGGATCCGCCGACGCGGCCGGCATTGGCCTACGAGCCGATCGGCTCGCTGGCCGGCATGATGCGGGTCAAGGGCGCCGCGGTCGATTTTGGCGCGACGGAGTTCCCGCTGCCCTCGGCCGACCTGACGAAAGCGGGATTGGCGCAGTTCCCCTTCATTGTCGGCGGCATCGCCGTCGTGGTGAACCTCGATGGTATCCAGGCTGGCAAGATCAAGTTCACGGGGCCGGTCCTGGCCGACATTTTCCTCGGCACCATCACGAGCTGGTCTGATCCGGCGATCGCCGCGCTCAACCCTGATCTCAAGCTGCCTGACGCGAAGATCACCGTGATCCATCGCAGCGATGGCTCGGGCACGACGTTCAACTTCACCGACTACCTCGGCAAGGTAAGCCCGACATGGAAGACGAAGGTCGGCGCCGACCTGTTGGTCACATGGCCGACGGGACGCGGCGCCAAGGGCAATGATGGCGTCGCGGAGGCCGTGAAGCGCACGCCGTTCTCGATCGGCTATGTCGAGTTCGCGCGCGCGGTGCAGGCCCGATTGACCTACGCCGCTCTGCGCAACAAGGCCGGACGCGACATCGTGCCGTCCGCCAAGGCCTTCGCCGCGGCGGCGGCCGGTGCCGATTGGCGCGGCGCGGGCGATTTCCAGTTGCTGCTGACCGATGCGGCCGGCGACGAATCCTACCCGATTGTCGCCACGGCCTTCGCGCTGATGCGCAAGAACGCGCCGCAGGCACGCACCCGCGCCGCCCTGGATTTCTTCACCTGGTCGTTCGAGAAAGGAGCCGACGAGGCCGCCCGGCTCGGCTACGTGCCACTGCCAGCGGTGCTGGTCGATCAGGTCAAGGTCTCGTGGTCGACCAGCCTTCTGCCGCGCCGCTAGAGCATCGAGCGGTCAGTCAGACGTACCTGTCATCCCGAGCGTAGCGAGGGATCTAGTGAATCTGCCTAGATCCCTCGCTGCGCTCGGGATGACAGGGCGATGCCGATTTCGGACTCCTCGCTCTGGGCACTTGATCCGCAGCGCGACCTGATTCACCGTCGCGCATGGTCTGGAAACACGATGTCGTCACGCTGGACGACGGCAAGCCGCGCTGCGGCTGGGTGAGTGACGATCCGCTCTACCGCGCCTATCACGACAGCGAATGGGGTCGCCCGCATCGCGACCCGCAGGCGCTGTTCGAGCTGTTGATCCTCGAGGGCTGCCAGGCCGGGCTGAGCTGGATCACCGTGCTGCGCAAGCGCGCGCACTACCGCAAGGTCTATGACGGCTTCGATCCGGCGAAGATCGCGCGCTACACGCCGACCAAGCTCGACAAGCTCACCGCCGATCCCGGCATCGTGCGCCATCGCGGCAAGATCGAAGCCAGCGTCGGCAACGCCAAGGCCTGGCTGGCGCTGGCCGAGCGCGAGGATCCGGTCGCCTTCCTGTGGTCGTTCACCGGCGGCAAGCCCGTGGTACGCCGGCCGGCGACCTTGAAGGACGTGCCGGCCCAGACGCCCGAGAGCGCCGCGATGTCGAGGGCATTGATGAAGCTGGGCTTCCGCTTTGTCGGCTCGACCATCTGCTACGCCTTCATGCAGGCTACCGGCATGGTCGACGACCATGTCGCGGGCTGCCACTGCGTCACGGCTGCTGCCCGCTCAAGAAGCGCTCCAGCACGTCGCGCTTGAGCCGCTGGTTGTCGCGGTACCAGCTGTCGGACGTGAAGAAGATCGGTTCGCTCTCGTCCCAGCCGCTGCAGCTGTAGTCCGACTGCCTGGCGAAGAAGGCGACAAACGCCTCTTCGTCGAGCCATTGCGCGATCGGCTTGCCGAAGTAATGGCCGGCGTCCTGCACGTCGCAGAGCTTCACGCCGTCTGTCGTGCGGATAAGGCCCTGGCCGCAGAAGTCACGATGGCGCTCACAGATCACGCCCTCGTTGATCTTGGTGCGCATCAGCTTGTGCCAGACATCGCGCGCCAGCGCCGCGCCGAACGGCCGGCGGTCGAGCCGGTCGCGCAGCTCCCGCGCATAGCCCTCGATCTCCGCCGGCGTGGCGTTGCGCGGCTCGTCGGGCTTCGGGCGCCTGACCATTGACCAGATCACGAGGCCAAGGACGCCCAGAATCAAGGCCAGGGCGATCAGGGGGATGACGATGGCCATGCCGCTCCTTGGGTCGAGGGTTGATCCACGATACAACAAGCGGCAGGAACGGGGAGACGAGCGATGGACATCGCGATCACGGGCGCCGGCGGGCGCATGGGCCAGATGCTGGTGCGGCAGATCGCCAAGACGCCGGGCGCCAAGCTGGTCGCGGCGATCGAGGCGCCGCGCGGCAATCTCGTCGGCCGTGACGCTGGCGAGCTGGCGGGCATCGACGCGGCGGGCGTGAAGATCACCGACGACGCGGCGGCCGGCATCGCCGCGGCCAAGGTGGTGATCGACTTCACCGTGCCGGCGGCGACGGCGGCGCACGCGGCCATCGCGGCGCGGGAGGGCGTCGGCATGGTGATCGGCACGACAGGGCTGGATGCGGCGCAGACCAAGACCGTGCACGAGGCCGCGGCCAAGGTGCCGGTGATGTGGGCGGCCAACATGTCGCTGGGCGTCAACATCCTGCTGGCGCTGGTCGAGCAGACCGCGCGCCTGCTCGATCCCGCCTACGACATCGACATCCTGGAGATGCACCATCGCCACAAGATCGACGCGCCCTCGGGCACGGCGCTGGCGCTCGGCAAGGCGGCGGCGGCGGGCCGCGCGGTGCAGCTCGAACAGGTCTGGCGCAAGACCCGCGACGGCCATACCGGCGCGCGCCCCGCGGGCGAGATCGGTTTCGCGACCTTGCGCGGCGGCGACGAGGTCGGCTTCCATACGGTTCACTACGCCGGCATCGGCGAGCGGCTGGAGCTGACGCATCGCGCCTTCAGCCGCGAGATCTACGCCAACGGCGCGGTCAAGGCGGCGCTGTGGACCGAGGGCCGCAAGCCTGGGCTGTACACGATGAAGGACGTGCTAGGGCTGGGTTGAGGCCGTCAGGGCCGCGCCGCTCCAGCGGCGCTCTTCGTGTTCTCGGTTTCATGAGCGCCGCTGGAGCGGCGCGGCCCCAACGGCTCAGGACCACTCGTGATCGAAGCGGCGCGCCTTCATGCGCGCCAGCGCGGCGCGCAGGCCGACCGCGACCTCCAGCCGTTCCTCGGGCGTCAGGAAGCGGCCGACAACCAGCCGGTTGCCGCGCGAGATTAGCGTCAGGCGGCTCTCGTGCTCCGGCGGGTCGTCCATGTCGACGCGCAGCCAGGCGGCTTCCAGCCGTGACTCCTCGACGACGCCCTCCGGATCGATACGCGTGACGACGAGATCCGTGTCGGTGAGCCGGAGCGTCTCCGACAACCGGCCGCTTTTGTAGTTGAGCCGGAACAGGAAAACGACCAGCGCTATATCCAGGCCCATGAAGCCGATCACCGGCCACGCGCCGAGCATGAACATCGGCACGCCGAGGATCACGTTGGCGACGATCAGGGCGGCGATAAGGGCGTGGAAGCCCGCACGCGGCAGGCTGCGATGCGGCAGCAGGGTCGCGTCGAAATGGACCGCTTGAGAGGCCGGCTCCGACATGGCACCAGAATAGGCGCGCGTCCTGCCACGCGCCAAGACCCCAAGGACGCAGACCCCAAGGACGCGCCCGCATGCCGCAGCTCAAGCCCGCCGCAGTCCACGAATTCTACAGCCGCCTGCGCGCCGCCATGCCCGAGCCCGAGGGCGAGCTGGAAAGCGGCAATGTCTACCAGCTGTTGGTCGCTGTCGTGCTCTCGGCGCAAGCCACCGATGTCGGCGTCAATCGCGCGACGAAGGAGTTGTTCAAGATCGTCCACACGCCGGCGCAGATGCTGGCGCTCGGTGAGACGAAGCTCATCGGCCACATCAAGACCATCGGCCTCTATCGCGGCAAGGCGAAGAACGTCATCGCCCTGTCGAAGATCCTGATCGACAAGCATGGCGGCGAGGTGCCCAACGACCGCGAGGCGCTCGAGGCGTTGCCCGGCGTCGGCCGCAAGACCGCCAACGTCGTGCGCAACATCGCCTTCGGCGAGCCGACCATCGCCGTCGACACGCATGTCTTCCGCATCGGCAACCGCACCGGCCTGGCGCCGGGCAAGACGCCGCTGGCGGTCGAGCTCAAGCTGCTCAAGCGCACGCCGGCCGAGTTCCTGCAGCACGCGCACCACTGGCTGATCCTGCACGGCCGCTACGTCTGCAAGGCGCGCAAGCCCGACTGCCCGGCCTGCGTCGTGCGCGATGTCTGCGGCTACAAGGCGAAGACGACGGTGGAATAGAGTCCTTCTCCCCGCGAAGGCGGGGAGAAGATGCCCGAAGGGCGGATGAGGGGCTTCGCTGAGTCTCAACGGCAACGGTGCTGGTCGTTGCGCGAGGAAGCCCCTCATCCGCCTCGCTGGCGCTCGGCACCTTCTCCCCGCCTGCGCGGGGAGAAGGAAAGAAGACGATCAGTTCTCCGCCTTGATACCCGCCACCTTCACCAGTTCGCCGTAACGCGGCAGCTCGCGTTTCAGCAGGGCATCGACATCGGCCGGAGATAGCGGCTGCGGCGGCAGCACGGCGCCGGCGGTCTCGAGCTTGGCCTGCACCGCCTCGTCCTTCAGCGCCTCCACGGTAGCGGCGTGGATGCGGGCGACGATGTCCTTCGGCGTCTTGGCTGGCACCAATGTCACGTACCAGGACTCGACCACCGAATCGGCCAAGCCCGCTTCGGCGAAGGTCGGCACGTCGGGCACGGCTTTCAGGCGCTGCGACGCGGCCACCGCCAGCGGCCGCAGCTTGCCGGCGCGGATATGCGCGGTCGCCAGCACCGGCGGCAGCAGGCCGAAATCCAGCCGCCCCTCCAGGAGATCGGGGACGCCCGGCGGAAGGCCGCGATAGGGCACGCCAGTGACCGCGGCGCCGGTGCGCACCCGCACCATCTCCATGTTGAGGTGCATCGACGTGCCGACCCCCGGGCTGAGATAGGTCAGCTTGCCCGGCTCGGCCTTGGCCTTGGCGATCACCTCGGCCATCGACTTGAACGGCGAGGCGACGGGCACCACGGCGATCGCCGGCACGTTGCAGAGGTAGGCGACGCCGGCGAAATCGCCGATCGGATCGTAGTCGACCTTCTGCAGATGCGGCGTGACGACGTGGCTGACCGTGGCCAGCAGCCACGTGTAGCCGTCGGCCGGCGCCTTGGCGACGATGTCGGTGGCGATCGCGCCGTTGGCGCCGGTCCGGTTGTCGACGATCAGTTGCTGGCCCAGCAGCCCGGCCAGCTTCTCGCCGACCGCGCGGCCCACGACATCGACGATGCCGCCGGCCGGGAAGGGGATCACGAAGCGCGGTGGCTTGGCGGGGAAGGCCTGCGCGCGCACGCCCGAGGACGCAAGGACGGCGGCGCCCGCCAGCGCCGCGCGACGTGTGATCATGATGTTTCCCCCCTCATTGGCCCGGCTTCGCGGCGACGAACGCCGCCAGCAGGCGCGCCACCTGGGTCATCGCCGCGCGGCCGTGTTCGACCAGCGCATCATGGGCGATCGCCTGGGCGCTGTCGCCCTGACCGGCGGCGTGGTTCACGACGATGTTGATGGCGGCGTAGGGCAGATCGAGCTCGCGCGCCAGTGCGGCCTCGGGCATCGCCGTCTGGCCGACCACGTCGCAGCCGTCGCGCTTCATGCGGGCGACCTCGGCGGCGGTCTCCAGCCGCGGGCCGTTGGCGCAGCCGTAGCACCCGCCGTCCTGCACCGCGACGCCTGTTGCGCGCGCCGCGCGCAGCAGACGCCGCCGCAGCTCGGCGCTGAACGGCCAGGTGAAGTCGATATGCTGGGCGCCGCCGCTCTCGCCGTCGAAGAAGGTCTGCGGCCGGTCCGAGGTGTAGTCGATGATCTGGTCGGGCACGATCAAGGTGCCGGGACCCCAGCCGTCGCGAATGCCACCGACCGTGGCGATCGCCGCGACACCCTCGACGCCGGCGTCGCTCAGCGCGCGGATATTGGCGCGGTAGTTGATGCGGTGCGGCGGCACGGCGTGATCCTCGCCGTGACGCGGCAGCACGATGACGGCCGCGCCACCCAAGGTGCCGTGGAACAGCGGTGAGGACGGCTTGCCATAGGGCGTCTCGGCATACACGCGCCGCTCGATCGTCAGGCCGGGTAGTGCTGCGGGCCGGGACCGGGCGATGAGGGCGAACATGGCGGGCTCCGTGCGAGGGGGCCGGCCATGCTACGGTTTTCGGCAGGAGGAGCGCCATGCTTGAAACGACGATCGCCGGCAGCCTGCCCAAGCCGGTCTGGCTCGCCAAGCCGGGCGTGCTGTGGGCGCCGTGGGCGCTGGAAGGCGAGGCGCTCGCCGTGGCCAAGCTCGACGCCACCATGCTGTCGGTGGCCGAGCAGACGCGTTGCGGCATCGACATCGTCAGCGACGGCGAGCAGGCGCGGCAGCACTTCGTGCACGGCTTCCTGGTCGGCGTCGAGGGCGTCGACTTCAACAGGAAGAAGCGCATCGGCATCCGCAACAACCGCTACGAGGCGGATTGCCCGACCGTGGTCTCGGCGCTGCGCCGCACCGGTCCGGTGCATTCAGCCGAAGCGAAAGCGGCGCGCGCGGCGACGAAGAACAAGCTGAAGTTCACCTTGCCCGGGCCGATGACCATCATCGACACGCTGGCCAACGAGCACTATCGCGACAAGGTCGACATGGCGATGGCCTTCGCTCGCCTGCTCAACGAGGAAGCGCGCGAGCTCGAGGCGCTGGGCGTCGACGTGATCCAGTTCGACGAGCCGGCCTTCAACGTCTACATGGACGAGGCCGTGCAGTGGGGCATCGATGCGCTGCATGTCGCGTCGGAGGGCCTGCGCTGCGCCACCGCCGTGCACATCTGCTACGGCTACGGCATCGAGGCCAACATCAAGTGGAAGGAGACGCTGGGTCAGTCCTGGCGGCAATACGAGCAGGTCTTCCCGGCGCTCGATCGCAGCCGCATCCAGCAGGTCTCGCTGGAATGCGCCGCCTCGAAGGTGCCGCTGGAGCTGATCGGCCTGTTGAAGACCAAGACGGTGCTGGTGGGCGCCATCGATGTGGCCAGCGACGTCGTCGAGACGCCCGAGCAGGTCGCCGCCACCATCCGCGCGGCGACGAAGTTCGTCGACGTCGAGCGCATCATGCCCTGCACCAACTGCGGCATGGCGCCGATGTCCCGCGAGACCGCCTACGGCAAGCTGCGCGCGCTGGCCGACGGGGCGGCGATGGTTCGTAAAGAGGTCTGATTGGGACGCCAGCGTCGCGCCGGCCCCTTGAAGAAGACGAACCACAGAGACACAGAGACACAGAGAACGGCATGATCGCGCGCGAAGCGCGCAGGTGTCGGTCTTCTCTTCTTTGTTTTCCTCTGTGTCTCTGTGCCTCTGTGGTTGGCCTCATGATGCCGGTGGGACGCCGGCGGCCTCAAAGACTATAACGCCCGCGTCTCGCCGATCCTCGGTAGCCAGATGTCATCGTCGACATAGCCACCGGCGCGTGCCGCGGCGCGGAAGCGTTCGGGTGGCTCGAAGGGCGGCTCGGCCGACAGCACGATGGCGCCGTAGTGCATGCCCAGTACGCGGCGTGCGCCCAGGGCGCGGGCCATCTCGACGGCTTCCTCCGGCGTGGCGTGGCTGGTGCGGAAGAGATCGCGCGGCTCGTAGGCGCCGATGCCCAGCATCGCCAGGTCGATCGGCGCGTGGCGCTGGCCGATCTCGCTGAAGACCGGCCCGAAGGCGCTGTCGCCACCGAAGAACAACCGCTTGCCGTTGCCTTCGAGCACGAAGCCGCACCACAGCGTGCGGTTGAGATCGAACAGCCCGCGGCCGGAGAAATGCACGACGGGCTCGGCGACGATGCGCAGCGGTGCGTTTGACTCGCGGCCGACGCCGAGCTCGTGCCGCCAGTCGACCTCGACGACATCGATGAAGCCGAGATCGTGCAGGGTGGTCGCCAGGCCCAGCGGCACGATGGCGCGCAGGCTGCTTTTGTCGCGCAAGGCCGTGAGCGCGCGCGTGTCGAGATGGTCGTAGTGATTGTGCGATAGCAGCAGCACGTCGACCGGCGGCAGCTCATGCGCGCGCAGCGCCGGCGGCGTGAAGCGGCGCGGTCCGACGCCGTCGACCGGCGAGGCGTAGTCGGACAGGAACGGGTCGGTCAGCACCGTCTGGCCACCCAGCTTGATCAGGAACGATGCGTGGCCCAGCCAGGTTACGCTGTCGCGCCGCGCGTGGGCCTTCAGGCCCTGCACCGTCGCCGACTTGGACAGCACGAATCCCTCGGGCGCGACCGGGCTGCGATCGACATGGCGCGTGCGCCAGAGGAAGCGCAGGACGGTGGTGAGATGGCGCGTCTTCGGCGGGCTGCCCGCCGGGTTACGGAACCCGCGCGGCAGGTGGTGCGCCGGCGGGTTGTCTGCGCTCATGGGCCATCACATGGCGATCGGGCGCGCCGATTGCCAGAGGTGTGCCGATCGATGCGGTGGCGGCGGTCGGCCCATAGGAACGCAGGATTCGGCGCGCCGCCAAGGGTTCGGCCAGCGCCCGCACGAACTGCGAGGGCTCGCGCGCCGTCAGGCCGTGCGTGCCGCGGCACAGGACCGGGCCGTTGAGCTGGTCGAGGCAGGTGACGGCCAGCGATACCTCGACATCGAGGCCGACACGTGCGACGTCGCGGCGGATGGTGGCGATCGTCAGCTCGGGCTGCGCGTGGGCGAACCGGAGGCTGCCCTGGAAGGGATTCGGCTGGTTGGTGGCGTCGACGATCCCGGCATAGGGCGCGTTCGCCAACTCGCCGATCAGCGGCCCGGCGCCGTGGCGCGTGATGTAGGTGCGGGTGGCGTAGAACGCTTCGATCGACCCGATGCCGAAATCGGGGGCGAGCGCGGCGACGTTGGGCAGGCCGGTGTGTGAGCGGGTCACGTGCGGGAAAGCGCCCAGATCCTGGTCGAGCAGGAGACCCTGCGCGCCCTCGAAGACGATATCGCGTCCAACGAAGCCGGCGGGCTCGCCCAGCTCGATCTGGCTGCGGAAGGCCAGCGCCGCGTCGACGAAACGTTCGCTGAGTTCCTCGCTGGCGAGATCCTCGCGCAGCGCCGCGTCGATCGGCAGGCCGAGCGCGGCAAGGCGCGCCGGCACGTACTCGCGGCGCAGGCTCAACAGCCGGGCGCGCAGGCGGTCGGTGTCGACCAGGTCGTCGACGGTGATCGACAGGCCGGACTCCTCGCGCTGCAGCGTCTCGCCGAAGCCGACGCCGCAGCTGCCATGGCGCGCGCCGCCGCGCGCGGTCTCGATCGCGCGGTTGACCAGCACCTCGTAAGGCGTGGTGAGCGGCGCGCGTGGGTCGACGATGACTGTGGGCCGCACACCCTTGCTCGCGAGTTCGGCGATCTCGCGCAGGAAGATGTAGGGATGCGCGACGAAGAACCGGCTGAGGAAGGTGTCGGCGCCGGCGAAGGCGCCGGCGCCGACATGGCTGAACACGTGACGACGGCCATCGGTGGTCTCGACCGTGTGGCCGGCCTGGGCGCCGCCGTTGAAGCGCACGACCAGCGGCGCCGCGAGTTCGCGCGCCAGGCGGTCGACGACGAGGCCCTTGCCCTCGTCGCCGTAGTGGGCGCCGATCACGGCGATGGCATGGCCGCTCATCGCAGGCCAAGCCAGCCGCTGATGCCGCGCGGCGGCTTCTCCACGAAAGCGTGGCTCACGACATCGGCCGCCCCACCGCCCCAGCTGCGCGCCACATCCCCGGGGTCGGCGCCCTCGTTGATGGCGATGGCCGAGACCACCACTTCGGCGACCCGCCGGTGGTCGGCGAGCCGGATCACGCGCTGGCCCAGCAGATCGCGCCAGGCCGCGACCACGCGATCCGGATCCGGTCGCGCGAAGGAGCCTTCCTCGGCCACGAGGTGGAAGCAATGGTACATGCCCTGCGCCGCCTTCAGCGCCTGCGCCGGCCCGACGCTGCGGGCCTGGCGCTCGCCCATCACGCGACGCAGCTGCTCGCCGGTCATCGTCGCCGGCGGCATCTCGTCGCCGATCGTGAACAGGTAGCCCTTGCGGCCGCGCTTCTCGAAGCAGTCGATCGCCGTGCGCGTCGCGGCGAAATGCCAGGGCAGGCTGTAGCTCTCGCTGTCGTTGCCGCCGCCGCCGCCCTCGAGCCAGATCTGCCGGAGCTGCTGGGCGATGCGGATATCGGCCTCGAACTGCGTGACCTGCAGCGGGGCGGCGTCGCAATGCGCGTCGCCCACGCCCATGAACATCATGTGCGGGTCGCTCACGGGTCGGCGGGCGAGGATCTCCTCGACCAGCGTGCCCAGCCCTTCGCGGGCGATCACCTCGGCGATCATGCCCATGCTGCCCGTGACGTCGAGCGCGACGATCACCGCGTTGGATTCCGGGTTGCGCTCGGAGTCGCGTGATTCGCGCACGCTGATGCGCGCCGGATCGAGGTCCGGGCACAGCCCGCGCCCGCCGAAAACCTGTTCGCGCCGTAATCCGTGCAGCCCCCTGGCGTGGCCGCGCCAGTCATCGGGGTTCCATCTTGAATAGCCCATCTTTCTCTCCAATCCCGCCCAAGCCATCGGGCGATGTGGACGATATAGCCTATTAATTAGTAGTTTGCAACTAAATAAGAACGCCCCAGAATGAGCCCGTCCGAGGGGAGGCCAATGGAGTATCCGCGCCCGCTGACCATGGTCGACGTGGTCTTGTTCACCATCGCCGACGACACGCTGTCGGTGGTCCTCGAGAAGCGCGCGAACGCGCCGTTTCGGGGGCGTTTCGCGCTACCCGGCGGCTATATCCATGTCGACGAGGACGAGGATGCGGAGGACTCGGCGCGTCGCGTGCTGGCCGCCAAATGCGGCGTCAGCGACGTCTATCTCGAGCAGCTCTACACCTTTACGGGCCGCGCCCGCGATCCACGCGACTGGTCGGTGACGATCGCGTACTGCGCCGTCGCGCCGGCGCAGCGTGTGCCGGCGCGCGCGTCAACGAAGATCGTGCCGCTGACGGAGGCTACCGGCCTGCCCTTCGACCATGATCGCATCCTTGCCCGCGCCGCGACGCGGCTGCGCGACAAGGCGACGTACTCGTCGCTGCCGGGTTTCCTGCTGCCGGAGACCTTCACCTATCCGCAATTGCAACGAGTCTACGAGGTGGTGACGGGCGAGCACCTTGATACGTCCTCGTTCAGGCGCAAGACCCTGGAGCTGCGCATGATCGAGCCCGTGTCCTCGACACAGGAACGCGGCGCCCGCGGCCGGCCGGCGCAGCTCTATCGCCTGGCCGACCAGACGCTGCGCGCCTACCAGCGAAAGATCTGATCAGGTGGGTCCGAGGCGGCCGCGCAACGCGTAGAGCAGGTCGAGCGCCTGCTTGGGCGTCAGCTCGTCGGGATTGACGGTGCGCAGCTCGGCTTCGACCAACGAGGCGCGCGCCGGCGCCTCGGACAAACCCTTGGGCCGCGCCGGAGCGGCGGCGAACAGCGGCAGGTCGTCGGCCAGACGCGCGACGGCGCCGGACTGATCACCTTTCTCCAGCGCCGCCAGCACCTCCTCGGCGCGCGTCACGACGGCTTGCGGCAGGCCGGCCAGCTTGGCGACGTGGATGCCGTAGGAGCGGTCGGCGGCGCCGGGTGCGACCTCGTGCAGGAACACGACCTCGTTCTGCCACTCCTTGACCCGCATGGTGTGCGGCTTCAGCGCCTCGAGCCTCGCGGCCAGCGCGCCCAGCTCGTGATAGTGCGTGGCGAACAGCGCGCGACACTTGTTGACCTCGTGCAGGTGCTCGAGCGTCGCCCAGGCGATCGACAGGCCGTCGAAGGTGGCGGTGCCGCGGCCGATCTCGTCGAGGATCACCAGACTGCGCGCCGTCGCCTGGTTGAGGATCGCCGCCGTCTCGACCATCTCGACCATGAAGGTCGAGCGGCCGCGCGCCAGATCGTCGGCGGCGCCGACGCGGCTGAACAGGCGATCGACCACGCCGATGCGCGCGCTCTCGGCCGGCACGTAGCCACCGATCTGCGCCAGGATGGCGATCAGCGCGTTCTGGCGCAGGAAGGTCGACTTGCCGGCCATGTTGGGGCCGGTCAGCAACCAGACGCGGCGGCCCTCGCCGAGATCGCAATCATTGGCGACGAAGGCGCCCTCGCGCTGCTTGCGCAAGGCCGTCTCGACCACGGGGTGACGGCCGCCTGTGATCGCGAAGTCGGCACCCTCGACGATCACCGGTCGCGTCCAGCGCTCGCCGACCGCCAGCTCAGCCAGCGCCGTGGCGACATCGAGCACGGCGAGCGCGCGGCCGGCGGCGGCGATGCGGGGGGCCTCGGCGATCGCCGCGCCGACCAGCGCCTCGAACAGTTTCAGCTCCAGCGCCAGCGCCGCGTCGGCGGCGCGGCCGATCTTGCCCTCGATATCGGCCAACTCGCCCGTCGTGTAGCGCGTGGCGCTGGCCATGGCCTGGCGATGGATGAAGCCGTGCGCGGTGGGCTCGAAGCGGCCGAGGTTCGCTTGTGTAATCTCGATGTGATAGCCGATGACGTTGTTGTGGCGGATCTTCAGCGAGGCGATGCCGGTGCTTTCGCGGTATGTCGCCTCCATCGCCGCGATCGTGCGCCGGCTGTCGTCGCGCAGGCCACGCAGCTCGTCGAGTTCCGCCGCATGGCCCTGGCGGATGAAGCCGCCATCGCGCGCCAGCAGTGGCAGATCATCGGCCAGCGCCGCGGCCAATCCCTCGACCAGCGCCGCGTGATCGGACATCGCCGCGATCAGATCGGGCACGTCCTGCGGCTTGATGCGCGCGCTGTCGCCTTGCAGCACCAGCGCGATCTCGCCGGCCTGACGCAGGCCGTCGCGCAGCGCCGCCAGATCGCGCGGGCCGCCGCGGCCGACCGACAGGCGCTGCAGCGCGCGCTCGATATCGGGCACGCGGCGCAGCTTCTCACGCAGCGCCTCACGCAGCGCCGTGGCCTCGACCATCAGGCTCACGAGATCGAGTCGTCGCGCGATGGCCGCAGGTTCCGTGAGCGGCGCGGCGAGTCGCTCGGCCAACAACCGCGCGCCCGGGCCGGTCAGCGTGCGGTCGATGGTGGCGAGCAGCGTGCCCTCGCGGCCGCCATCGAGCGCGCGCGTCAATTCCAGATTGCGCCGTGTCGCCGGATCGATCGCCATGACCGCGTCGTCGCGCTCGCGCGTGGGGGGCGACAGCGCCGGTACCTTGCCGGCCTGGGTCAGCTCGACATAGTCGACCAGCGCGCCGCAGGCGGCGATCTCGGCGCGCGAGAAGCTGCCGAAGGCGTCCAGCGCCGCGACGCCAAACAGCCGCTCCAGGCGCTTGCGCGCGTTGTCGCTGTCGAAGCGGCTCGACGGCATGGGCGTGAGCGCGGTCTTCCAGTCCTGCGTCGCGGTGGCGATGTCGTCGCGCGCCAGCAGGCGGTCGGGCAGGAGCAGCTCGCCCGGCTCAAGCCGGGCCAGCGCCGCGCCCAGTGCCTCCGGGGTGATCGGCTGGGTGGCGAAGCCGCCGGTCGACAGGTCGAGCCAGGCCAGGCCCAGCTCGCCTTGCGCCTCGGACAGGCCGGCGAGGTAGTTGTGGGCGCGGGCGTCGAGGAGGGAGTCCTCGGTCAGGGTGCCTGCCGTGATGACGCGCACGACGTCGCGGTTGACCAGCGCTTTGCCGCCACCGCGCTTGCGCGCCTCGGCCGCGTCCTCGATCTGGTCGCAGATCGCGACCTTGAAGCCCTGGCGGATCAGGCGCGAGAGGTAGGCCTCGTGGCTGTGCGCCGGCACGCCGCACATCGGAATCTCGGCCCCGTCATGCTGGCCGCGCCTTGTCAGCGTGATGTTGAGCGCCTTCGCCGCCGTGACGGCGTCGTCGAAGAACATCTCGAAAAAATCGCCCATCCGGTAGAACACCAGATGGTCGGGATGGCGGCGCTTGACCTCCAGGTACTGGCGCATCATCGGCGATGATGCGAGCGAGGCGGCCGTCGCGTCGGGAGGGGTGGGGGCCTCTGGCACGATTCAAGCAGTTGATGGCGTAGGAATTATGCTCCTGACGCTAGCATGGCGGGTGTTTCGCCGTCACCGGCGGTCGGCTACAAGTCGGGGATAAGGTCGAGGATTGTTCTTCAAGCCACGGTCGGCTTTGCGGAACGCCCCACGGGAGGATTGCCCAGATGGCCGCCGAGCCCAACGAGCCGGAACAGAATCGCGACCTCGGGGCCGATTCGCTGCGCATGCACGCGGAGGGCCGGCCGGGCAAGCTGGAGATCGTCGCCACCAAGCCGCTGGTCACCCAGCGCGATCTCTCGCTCGCCTACTCGCCGGGCGTCGCCGCGCCCTGCCTGGAGATCCAGAGGGATCCCTCGACCGCCTACGACTACACGGCCAAGGGCAACATCGTCGCCATCATCTCCAACGGCACCGCGGTGCTGGGCCTGGGCGATCTCGGCGCGCTGGCCAGCAAGCCGGTCATGGAAGGTAAGGCGGTGCTGTTCAAGCGCTTCGCCGACGTCGATGGCATCGACCTGGAGGTCGACACCAAGGACCCCGACGCGTTCATCAACTGCGTCAAGCTGCTGGGCCCAAGCTTCGGCGGCATCAACCTGGAGGACATCAAGGCACCGGAGTGCTTCATCATCGAGCAGCGCCTGCGCGAGCTGATGGACATCCCGATCTTCCACGACGACCAGCATGGCACGGCCGTCGTCTCGGCCGCCGGCCTGATCAACGCGCTGCACATCACCGGCCGCTCGATGAAGGACATCAGGATGGTGGTCAACGGCGCCGGTGCCGCCTCGATCGCCTGCGTCGAGCTGATCAAGGCGATGGGCGTGCCGCACGAGCATGTCATCCTGTGCGACACCAAGGGCGTGCTCTGGCAGGGCCGCACCGAGGGCATGAACCAGTGGAAGTCGGCGCATACCGTGCGCACCAAGGCGCGCTCGCTGGAAGACGCGATGAAGGGCGCCGACGTGTTCTTCGGCCTGTCGGCGAAGGGCGCGGTGACCGCCGACATGGTGCGCGGCATGGCGGCCAAGCCGATCATCTTCGCCATGGCCAATCCCGATCCGGAGATCACCCCGGAGGAGGTCGCGGCGGTGCGCGGCGACGCCATCGTAGCGACGGGGCGCAGCGACTACGCCAACCAGATCAACAACGTGCTGGGCTTCCCCTATATCTTCCGCGGCGCGCTCGACGTGCGCGCCACGACGATCAACGAGCCGATGAAGATCGCCGCCGCCGAGGCGTTGGCCAAGCTGGCGCGCGAAGACGTGCCCGACGAGGTCGATCGGGCCTATTCCGGCCGCCGCCTGCGCTACGGCCCGGAATACATCGTGCCGGTGCCGTTCGATCCGCGCCTGATCGTCGAGGTGTCGTCGGCCGTCGCCCAGGCGGCGATGGACAGCGGCGTGGCGCGAAAGCCGATCATCGACATGGAGGCCTATCACCGGCAGCTCGCCGGGCGCCTCGATCCGACGACCGGCTGGCTGCAGGGCCTGCTCGAAGTGGTGCGCGCCAATCCCAAGCGCATCGCCTTCGCCGAGGGCGAGGAGGAGCGCACCATCCGCGCCGCCATCGCCTTCCGCGACGCCGGCTACGGCACGCCGATCCTGATCGGTCGCGAGGAGATCGTGCGCGAGACGATGAAGTCGCTGGGTGTCGAGGACGACAGCGGGCTGGAGATCCACAACGCCCGTCGTTCGACCAAGAACCAGGCCTACACCGACATGGTCTATGCCCGCCTGCAGCGCCAGGGATTGCTGCGCCGCGACGTGCAGCGCATGGTCAACCAGGGCCGCAACGTCTTCGGCGCCTGCATGGTCGCGGCCGGTGACGCCGACGGCTTGGTCACCGGCATCACGCGCCGCTTCCCGGAATGCTACGCCGACGTCACCCGTGTGATCGATGTCGAGCGCGACAAGGTGCCGATCGGCTACTCGATCGTGGTCTCGCGTGGGCGCACGGTCTTCCTCGCCGACACCTCGGTGAACGAGACGCCGACGTCGGAACAGCTTGCCACCATCGCGCGGCAGATGGCGCGCAATGCGCGGCACATGGGTCACGAGCCGCGCGTGGCGTTCCTGTCCTTCACCAATTTCGGCTCGCGCGAGATCGAGCGCACGGCGCGCATCCGCGAGGCGATCCGTATCCTCGAGCGCTCGCAGGTCGATTTCGAGTTCGAGGGCGAGATGCAGGCCGACATGGCGCTCGACTTCGAGCTGATGAAGAGCGTCTATCCGTTCGTCCGCCTGACCGGTCCGGCCAATATCCTGATCATGCCGGGGCTGCACTCCGCGCACATCTCCTCGCGCCTGATGCAGATGCTGGGCGGCGTGACGGTGTTCGGGCCGGTGATCGACGGGCTGCACAAGCCGGTGCAGATCGTGCAGATGAGCGCGTCATCGGGCGATCTGGTCACCCACGCCGCGCTCGCCGCCTACCACTCGATGTCGCCGCGTTGAAGTTCCCTCTCCCCGCGAGCGGGGAGAGGGTTAGGGTGAGGGGCTGC
>JALHMM010000047.1:0-39181 GCA_022844045.1 Reyranellaceae bacterium
GAAGATCGAGCTTCGGCACAAAGCCGCAGCCTAAAGTCCCCCATCAGATCCAGCTCGCTTCCTCAACGCCTATCGTCAGGGCCTCTGCCGGACGCGTACCAGTCCTTCGACCAGGTTGCTGATCCATCGCATTGAGGTTCGGCATTCGCAACCCTGCCAAAGCATGCGTCCTGGATCGACCGGCGGCAGTCCTTGCCACGTGTTGTCATAGGGTGCTGCGTCGTGGGCAGGCGAACGTTCACCAAGCAATCCTGTGCGCTCGCGGACTCAATCCACGGTCGGTCCAGTGTCCCTCACAATTGCCGCGACAAGACCGACCAACTCGGCCTGACGATGCACGCCCGCCTTGCTGAAGATACGCTCGAGATGGGTGCGTGCCGTGCCGAGCGTGATGTTAAGGCGGCGTGCTGCGGCTTGGCGTCCTTTTCCTCTGGCGATCTCGAGGGCCAGCTCGGCCTCGGTGGGCGTGAGGCCCAACCGCTGGCTGAGACGATCCCTCTGGTACTGCCGCTCCCGCTGCGGATCGGTGATGACGAGGATCGCTGTCGGCCACGCAAGTCCGAGCCAACGCGCGTCCGCCTGCCGTTCCCGGTTTGGAAAAGGCGCGACGACAACGCTGAGCGGCGCATACCCAGTCCGACCGACGCGCAGCGTTCCGCCAGGGCCGCCATCACGGAGGCTGCGATTGGCACATCCCGCGATCAGCCGCGACAGCGCCGAGGCAGTCTTCAGATCCAACGCCGAAAGCGCGCCCGCATCGATCAACAAACCGTCGCGGGCGTCGAGGATCGCACGCGCGTACTGGTTGGCATAGACGACATGGGCACGTACATCGACGAGCACTACACCCTTTGACTTCCGCCCCCACTCCAAGAGCGCCAGTTCTTCCTTCAGCTTGATATGCCACCACCGGCGCTGGACCGAGATGGCGCGAACGAGGTGAGGGGCGACCAGCGCAAAAAGGGCCGCCGCTTCCCCCTCGAACGCGTCTCTTCCGGTGGGCGACTGGATGGCACACGTTGCCGACGCCTTTGCCTCGGTGAGCAGATTGACGCCCATACCTCCCAGGCCGAACCCCTGCGGGCGCCACCATTCATTGTGGAAGGACGAACGAGTGAAGTCCTCGGGCGCGAGATCCCGGATCCTCACCACCCGGCCCACGGCCAGTTGCCGGCGCCGCTTCCACACGACGTTCTGGTCCACCCAGTAGTCGCAATAGCTGCGCAAGGACTCGGGATCAGTGCGGGGTGCGATCATCTGGACGATCCCGCTCACACCATCGTTGACCGCGATCGTTGCGTCGACACCGCCCATCGCATTCGTCAGTCGAATCAGCACGTCAGGCCAGAGCGCGGCGTCGAACGCCGCGTCGTAGATGTCTCCGATCAGCCCCGAGGCCTCTTCGATGCCAATCGACATGGCATAGCCCGTCAGTCAGCAGAGGTTAAGGCGATCCCGGCGGCTTGAATGGCTTCGCCGGCACCCGACCAATCCCGCAACTTATCCGACAAACGTCGGACGCGCAAAGCGGCTGAGGGAACCATTGTGTGCCGCAGGTCGGCATCACATCGACTCTCAGTAAGTGGGATCGATGTCTCCGTGACACGGGATGAGCGGCGTGCCTGGATCAGAGCGGCGAACTCCGGGCCGCGCCCCAGAGGAGACAGCCAACCCAAGCCGTGATCCGGCAAGGCGCAGGCAATGCTCGACACGGGAGGCGACGATGCCGATCTACATGAGGTCCATGCAGAACGGGTTTTCGGGTGCGGTCGGCTCACGAGCCTCCGGCTCCCAACTCGACGGCGTCTGGATCGTGCGCAGCGAACGCGCCGTCCTGGCCGGTCGCGCAGCACCGGTCGAGCGCATTGTGAAGGACGTACGGCAAAATGACCCCCGCTGGCGCGCCGCAGATGGCGCCAGACATGTGCGCGGGCGAGGGCAGGCCACGGTTCACCCGCTTGATCGCCTCCGTGGGCGAGCATCTGCGAACACCAGGGACGCACTCGATCGAGATCAAATGGCGGAAAGCGAGCACGGAGGAGTACATGCCGCGACGACCGAATCCGACCGCCCAGGCAATCTTGATTAGCCCGCCGGACCTCCCTTATGCGCCGTGGCCGCCGAAGGACAGTTGGAAGAAGATGAACGTCTCGCAAGGCGGCTGGCACTGGGCCTCCGCGGCCGTGTCGCGTGGCATTTTCGATCCCTTGGACCTCGTCTATTTCAATTTCGGCACGACCGATTTCGAAAAGGTCAATTGGTACCTCTGGCAGTATGTCGGCTGCGTCAACTCGGACGACGGAAAGAACTTCACGTTCGCCGGGGCGGATCCCGGCATCATCCACATTCCTCAGTTCGGCTACACCAGGAAGACGCCGGGCATCACCACTGTCGAAAGGGCGGCGCTCGAGCGCCTTCGAGACATGCTGCCGTGGTATCCGGACTTCTGGCACAGAAAGGACCGTTTCAGGCCGCGGGATCTCGAGGTCCTGATCCAGAAGATCGAAGACAACAGGGTCGATATCATTTGGGATAGCAAGCTAAATGCCCGCGGTCAGTGGAGGTTCAAAGAATCCGCGATCTATCTGAGTTCGGCCGGCAGTTTGTACGACCCGGATACGGAAGCGGTGTTGGTCCACGAGGCGACACATGCTCTCCTGGACATCCTGACCGCCAAGTACCCAAAGGTTCGGGATTATCGGAACGTCCATGACGAGATAAGCGCCTTCTTTGCGGCAGCTTACTGTTACGGCAACAAAATTGGTGTCGATACCATCAAATACGATATCTACACCGAAGAGGTATCGGGAAAATGGGCTGCGGCCTTGTACCTGGCTTATCTCGCGATCATGCAGGGTAACTCGTCTCCAATCCTTGAATCGTTCGATCGCCGTTTTGACAACACCCTCGAGTCAGCAACTGAGATATTCGGTCAGCCCTACCCCGAAAAGGCAGTCAAAGCCTTTGGGGCGTTCTTCAATCCCTATCGGACGCTTATGTACGAAATAGCGCAAAGCCCAGCTTACAAAAAAACCTGGAACCGGCGCAGGAGGGCGAGAGGCATGCCGGGCAAGAAATGAGGGAGAATGCGCTTCTGGCGCCAGTCCGAGCTTCTCCTGCGTCGCCGCATGCGCGATCAGATCCTCGACACCGTGCGGCACCCTGCTCGACGTCAATCAGATGTGGGCGATGGAGCAGGTCGAGGCGCCGCCGATGCTGCCATTGGCCCGCATGTCGGCAGCCGACGACCGTGCCGATGTCTTCGCGCTCGCCGATCGACCGGGTGGCGAGCGGGCCTTCGCGCTACGCGCGGAGACCATCGATGGCTCGTATGCGATCTCCCGCCATATCTTGCGCAGCACACGGCTGAAGCCGCCGATCTGCGTCTGGCAGATGGGCACCGCGCATCGCCGCGAGACGCGTGATGGCGCCACCGCCGCCAAGCTCCGGCTCAGCGCCTTCACCCAGCTCGAGCCGCAGCCGATCCACGCCGAGGACACCAAACCGACTCGCCGAGCCGCTATGCGCCTCTCTGGTGCCGGTGGTCGCACGGATGACGAGCTTGCAGACGCGGATGATTCCGTCCGACCGCCTGCCGCCTTACACCAGCGAGACTGTCGATATCGAACGCCCGCAGCCCTATGAAGAGTGGCGCGAGGTCGCGAGCACGTCACGACAAACCGACGGGCTTCAAGCCGTGCGAGGTGGTCGAACTCGCCGTCGGCATCGATCGCCTGGTGGCGCTGGCGAATGGCGGGCCGTGACGAGCGGAGAATCCGCCGGCGCGCCTACAACCGACCCAGCGCCGCGAACTTGTCGACCACCGCCTGCACGGCGCGTTCCTGGTGGGCGTGCAGGGCTTGGCCGGGAACCTTCGACCAGGCCGGTTCGAAAGGGTCGGCGACGCCGGCGTTGGCGCCGCTCATGCGCTCGATGGTGGCCAGCGCCAGATAGGGGACAGAGACCGGCGCGTAGCCGCCCTCGTGGGTCATCACCAGCCGGCCGCCGCAGAACTCGTCGGCTATCGCCATCATTCGCGCCGTCATCTCCCGATAGCTGCCGGGATGCAGCATCATGCGGCCCAGCGGATCGTGATTGCCGGCGTCGAAGCCGCTGGAGATGAACAACAGCTCGGGCTTGAAGCGGCGCAGCGCCGGCAGCACGACACGATCGAAGGCGTGCAGATAGGCGCCGTGGCCGGAGCCGGCGGGCAGGGGGATATTGATGTTGAAGCCCGCGCCGTCGCCCTCGCCGATGTCCTCGACATAGCCAGAGTCGACGGGGAAGAGCCGCTCCTGATGCAGCGAGATGGTCAGCGCGCGCGGATCGCGCCAGAACGCCTGCTGCGTGCCGTTGCCGTGATGCACGTCCCAGTCGACATAGGCGATGCGCTTCAGGCCGCGCTTCTCCAGCGCGTGCATGCCGGCGATGGCGCCGTTGCAGAGATAGCAGAAGCCCATGCCGACAGCGCGCTCGGCGTGATGGCCGGGCGGGCGGATCAGGGCGTAAACGTTGCGCACCTTGCCGTCGAGCACGGCGTCGACCGCCTCGATGGCGCCGCCGGCGGCGAGCAAAGCGATCCTGTAGGTGCCCGGTCCCACGCGGGTGCGCGGGCCGACCTCGCCATAGACCTGCAGCTCGGCCGTCTTCAGGCGCTCGATGTATGCGGCGTCGTGGACGCGCAACGCCTCGGCCTCGGTGGCGGGGCGCGCCGCGATCGGCGTGAGCCGCGCCAGCAGGCCGCTGACCTCGAGCAGGTTCTTGATGCGCCGCTTGGTTTCCGGCGATTCGAAGCTGGGGAAGGGCTCGAACAGCGCCTCGGGCGGATAGGTCGCGGCGATGTTGACGCTGTCGTGCCAGACGAAGCGTTCGTCCCAGACGAAACCCGTGACCATCGGCGGCTAGTAGTCGCTGCCGGGACCGCCCGCGCCGGGCACGCTCTTCTTGGGCGCGCTGAACTTGCCGACGTTGCCGAGGATCTGCTCGAGGACGGTGAGCTCCTTGCCGGACGTCGGCGTCTTGCGCGCCACCATGTCGACTTCCTTGCCGTCCTTCAGCTCGTACTGCTTGATCTCGCGGACCCGACCGTCGCCGCCGAAGCTGATGGCGACCACGCGCTGCTCCAGAATGCGTGGCGCAAGGAAAGCGGTGGTCTCGTTCTTGGTCGAGATGTAGTACCAGATCTCATCGCCGAAGGTGGCGATGGTCGATGGGCTGCCCATCAGGCGCAGCACGTCGTCGCGGCCCTGGGCGCCGACCTCGAGCTTCTCGATCGTGCCTGGCACCGGCTGGTGGCCGCGCTGGTCGACGATCTCGCCACAGGCCGTGGCCAGCAGCGCTATCGAGAGCGTCGCGGCGATCTGTCGAAACTTCATCGGCTTGAACCCCTTGACGGGCTGTCCTAAACGACCGGGAGCGAGGGTACCGGTCGCCATCAAATTGCCGACGGACCGCCGGCCTGTCAAACCCGGTATCAGGAGCACGAGAGCGATGTTCGCTGTTTTCCGCCGCCGGGCGCAGGCACGGCAGAACCTGGCCGCACTCTACGCCGCGCTGGCGAGCCAGGCGCGCGCGCCGGCCTTCTATGCCGAGCTTGGCGTGCCCGACACCGTCGATGGCCGCTTCGACCTGCTGGTCCTGCACGCCTGGCTGGTGATGCAGCGCCTCGACGCCGAGCCCGAGAGTGGACCGCTGAAGCAGGACCTGTTCGACACCATGTTCGACCATCTCGACCTGACGGTGCGCGAGATGGGCGCCCAGGATCTTGGCGTCGGCCGGCGGATCAAGCGCATGGCCGAAGGCTTCCAGGGCCGCGCCAGCGCCTTCCGCGAAGCCTGGCTGGCGGGCGACGAGGCCGGGCTGCGCGAGGCCTTGCAGCGCAACGTCTTCGGCAAGGCGACAGCCACGCCCGAGGCGTTGGCGGCCCTGTCCCGCTATGTCGGGCAAACCGTGGAATGTCTGAAAAAAGCCGACAGGCCGGCGCTCCTCGCCGGGCGGATCGCCTGGCCGGCGCCTGGGGGGACGCATGAAAGCCCCGCCTGAGGAGCTCAGCCGCCCTGTCCGCCTCGACCGCGTGCCGACGCGCGGCGTGGCCGTCGACGTCAGCGCCAGCGAGGCGGAGCGGGCGGCGCTCGCCCGGCGCTTCGATCTGCTGGAGCTGCCGGCGCTGAAGGCCGAGGTCACCGTCCAGCCCGGTTTGGGCGGAGCCTGGACGGTGACCGGATGGCTGCGCGCCGAGGTCGTCCAGGCCTGTGTGGTTACCCTCGATCCGGTGGCCCAGTCGATCGACGAGACCATCGACCTGCGCTTCGCCCCCGGCGCCAAGGCCAATGTCGACGACCCGGATGCGCCGGAGCCCTTGGTTGGCGACACGATCGATGTCGGCGCCATCGTTGCCGATCACCTGTCGCTGGCGCTCGATCCCTTTCCGCGGGCGCCGGGTGCGACATACGAGCCCGCCCCGGAGCCGGCCGACGCCAAGCCCAACCCTTTCGCCGCCCTGGAGCGGCTCAAGGGCCGCCTCAAGGGCGAGGAGTGAGGGGTGGATCGGGCGGTAAACCGCTTGCCGCACTGTCACATTTTGGCTAGGAAAGCGCCCTCGCGACCTGCCCCCGGATTGTCGAGGCCGGCATTGACGCCCTGGCCCGCCACGGAGATTCAGAATGGCTGTTCCCAAAAAGAAGGTGAGCCCGTCTCGCCGCAACATGCGCCGGTCGCATCATGCGCTCGAAGGCCAGGCTTTCGTCGAGTGCGCCAATTGCGGCGAGCTGATGCGCCCGCACCACGTCTGCGAAGCCTGCGGCTACTACCGCAAGCGCGAGGTCGTCGCCAAGGCGGCCAACGGCTGATCTCCGGGCCGCGAGGGCCGACGTGACGCGAAAGATCGTCATCGCGCTCGACGGCATGGGCGGCGATATGGCGCCGGACATGGTCGTCCGCGGCGCCGGTATCGCCCGCGAGCGGCACCCCGACATCACATTCCGGCTCTTCGGCCCGGCCACACGGCTGGCCGAGCTCGTCAAGCGCGTGCGCTGGCTCAGCGACTGCTGCGAGATCGTGCCCGCCGAGGACGTCGTCACCAACGACGACACCCCCAAGCAGGCGCTGCGCAAGCGCCGGACCTCGAGCATGGGTATGGCGCTCGACGCCGTCGCCGACGGCCAGGCGGATTGCATTGTCTCGGCCGGCAATACCGGCGCCCTGCTGGCCTCGGCCACCGTCATGCTGCGCACCCTGCCGGGCATCCGCCGGCCGGCGCTGTCCTCGCTGCTGCCGACGGTGCGCGGCGAGACGGTGATGCTGGATCTCGGCGCCAACATGCAGTGCGACGCCAACAACTTGGCCGAATTCGCCGTCATGGGCTCGGTCTTTGCTCGAACCGTGCTCGGCCTCGATCAGCCCACGGTGGGCCTGCTCAATGTCGGCTCGGAGGAGGGCAAGGGCAACGAGACCCTGCGCGACGCCGCCGCCATGCTGAAGGCCGAAGGCTCGCCGGTTCAATTCCACGGCTTCGTCGAGGGCAACGATATCGGCGCCGGCGCGGTCGACGTGGTGGTCACCGATGGCTTCACCGGCAACGTGGCGCTGAAGGCCATGGAGGGCACCGCGAAGCTCTATACCGGCTTCGTGCGCGATGCCTTCAAGACCTCGACCCTTGCCAAATTGGGCTATGTCCTGGCCTCGGGCGCCTGGACCAAGCTGCGCAAGCGCGTCGACCCCAGGCGCTACAATGGCGCCGTGTTCCTGGGTGTCAACGGCGTATGCGTGAAGAGCCATGGCGGTACCGACGCCCTGGGTTTCGCCTATGCCATCGGAGTCGCCGTTGATCTTGTGAAATACAATTTGAACGACAAGGTCGTAGGCGATCTCAAGAAGCTGCGCGAGATTGTGGCCGCTGAGGTGGCCGAGCCTGTTGTGGCGGTGGCCGGAGGAACGGGCACGCCATGATCCGGTCGATCGTCGAGGCTTGTGGAGCGTATCTGCCCGAACGCGTCATGACCAACGAGGAGCTGGCCCGCAAGGTTGACACCTCCGACGAATGGATCGTCCAGCGTACCGGCATCCACTCACGCCACATCGCCGCCGAGGGCGAGTTCACCTCGCACCTCGCTACCAAAGCCGCCGACCAGGCGTTGAGTCGCGCCGGCATGAAGGCGGCCGATCTCGACCTGATCGTGCTGGCCACCGCCACACCCGACCAGACCTTCCCGGCGACCGCCACCAAGGTGCAGGCCACCTTGGGCATGCATCGCGGCGCCGCCTTCGACGTCCAGGCGGTGTGCTCGGGCTTCATCTATGCGCTGTCCGTCGCCGACAACATGATCAAGGGCGGCATGGCCGGCTCGGCGCTGGTCATCGGCGCCGAGACCTTCTCGCGGATCCTCGACTGGAACGACCGCGGAACTTGCGTGCTGTTCGGCGACGGTGCTGGCGCCGTGGTGCTGAAGGCGGACCAGGGCAAGGGCACGTCGGCGGATCGTGGCGTCCTGTGGAGCACGGTGCACTCCGACGGGCGCTATCACGACCTGCTCTATGTCGATGGCGGCCCCTCGACCACCGGTACGGCGGGCTTCCTGCGCATGCAGGGCCGCGAGGTCTTCAAGCATGCGGTGACCAACCTGGCCGCCGTGGTCGGCGAGACCATGGGCAAGGTGGGCCTGGGCGCACAGGACATCGACTGGCTGATCCCGCACCAGGCCAACAAGCGCATCATCGACGGCACCGGCAAGAAGCTCGGCCTGTCGGCCGACAAGGTCGTGGTCACCGTCGATCGCCACGCCAACACCTCGGCGGCGTCAATCCCGCTGGCCCTGGAGGCCGCCGTCTCGGACGGCCGGGTCAAGCGCGACGACCTGCTGCTGCTCGAAGCCATGGGCGGCGGCCTGACCTGGGGCGCCAGCCTGGTTCGCTGGTAGCCTCAAGAGCGGGGCCAAAACGAGCCTCCAGGCGTGAAAAATCACTTAATGCTTCGCTTTAACTGCAGCTTTTTGGTTGCCCGTGACATAAATGTTTCACGTGAGCGGTAAATTCTAAAGCATCGTTTTGATTGCGCTTATTGCCAGAGCGGATGCGCTCTTTTCATCGCGCGACACGTGAATCTCACCCCTAATCCCGCCGTAATTTCAAGGCTTAAGGTCATGTTGTGATGTTGACCTCGGACCCTTCTTACACTATGGTTTAAGAGGGGAAGGGGAATGCTGAATGGATCAACGGACGATCACCCGCGCTGACCTTAGCGAATCGGTGTTCCAGGAAGTCGGTTTGTCCCGTAACGAGTCAGCTGATCTGGTCGAGGTCATTCTCGGTGAGATTGCTGACGCGCTCGCGCGTGGCGAGACGGTCAAAATTTCGTCTTTCGGGAGCTTTTCGGTTCGCGACAAGGGGCAACGGGTCGGCCGTAATCCAAAAACCGGACAGGAAGTTCCAATCCTGCCGCGGCGTGTCCTCGTCTTCCGCGCGTCTAACGTGCTCAAAGCACGCATCAATAATCTGCCTATGACAAGCAATGATGATGATGTGGAAGGTGAATGATGGTCATTCTCAGCGCTCAGGGGATAGAGCGCCGCGTCGAGAAGTCGGCGCTCGCGTTCAGGACAATTAGTGAAGTCGCAACCGAACTCGATGTGCCGCAGCACGTCCTGCGTTTCTGGGAAAGCAAGTTCAGCCAGGTGCGTCCGCTCAAGCGGGGCGGCGGCCGGCGGTACTATCGCCCCGAGGACGTCGATCTGCTGCGCCGCATCCGCTCGCTGCTCTACGATGACGGCTACACCATCAAGGGCGTTCAGCGCCTCCTGAAGGAAGGCCGTGGGCGTCTGGCGACGCGCGAGGACGGCGAGGCCGGTCGTCTCCTGCCGATCGACGCCGAGGTCCGCGCCGCGATGCCGCGTACCGGTCCGCAGCCGGCGACCAACGTCGCCCTGCCGCGGCCCACCACCAAGCTCGACGGCGCCAAGCGCCGCGAGATTGAGAACGTGCTCGACGATCTGCAGAACGCGCTCGAGCTGCTGCGCCGCACGCTGCACGGTCAGCACTAAACCTCACCGATCCCGCGTCTCCTCGGGGTCCCGATCCGACGCCGCCGGTGGCAACACCGGCGGCGTCAGTCGTTTTGCGGTTCGTGAACGTTGAAATCGGGAGCAGGGAAGCGCTAAGTACCGCCCACGGTCGGGGCGTAGCGCAGCCCGGTAGCGCATCAGTCTGGGGGACTGGGGGTCGTGGGTTCGAATCCCGCCGCCCCGACCAACAAATCCAGGTTTTGGTCCGTCAGTCAGCTGACGCGGCAACTGACCGGATTCGCTGGATAGTTTGCCAAGCCAAGTTTTTTGGCGCCTGCTCGGGCGCGCCGAAGTAGCCCCGGCATCAGCTCGACGTACCTGCCTTCGCGCGATTGTTGTGGGTTGTGCGGCTGACATGCGTCCGTGCTTGGTTGCGGCGCCCGGACCGGTGTGTCTCCTCGCCCTGCCCATAAGAGGACCTGCGCATGAGTGCTTCATCTGTTGTTCGCGCCGCATTCAAAGGCAGTAGTGGCCACGAGTTGGCGGCCCGGCTCGATCTGCCGGCAGGTCCCGTTCGGGCTTTCGCGTTGTTCGCCCACTGCTTCACCTGCAGCAAGGATGTCCTGGCGGCGAAGCGCATCGCATCGGGCTTGGCTCAGGCCGGCGTCGGCGTGTTGCGCTTCGATTTCACCGGCCTTGGCTCTTCCGAAGGCGAGTTTGCCAACACCAATTTCTCCTCGAACGTGGAGGACCTCGTTCGCGCGGCCGGGTATCTGCGCGAGGCCTATTCAGCGCCGGCCATCTTGATTGGCCACTCGCTCGGCGGCGCCGCGGTGTTGGCCGCGGCGGCCAGTATTCCGGAGGCCAAAGCCGTCGTGACCATCGGCGCTCCGGCCGATGTCGGTCATGTGCTCGCTCAATTCGGATCCTCGCTCGACGAAATTCGTGGCAAGGGAGAAGCGCAGGTCTCACTCGCCGGCCGGTCCTTCAGCATCAAACGCTCATTTGTCGAAGACGCCGAGGGGCAGCGCCTTGAGGGGCGCATTCGCTCGCTTGGCAGGGCGCTTCTGGTCATGCATGCACCGCTGGATGACGTGGTCGGCATCGAGCATGCATCGAAAATCTTCCTCGCCGCCAAGCACCCAAAGAGCTTCGTCTCGCTCGACAACGCCGATCACCTGCTGTCTGGCCCCGAGGCCGCCGCCTACGCGGCTGGAGTGATCGTCGCCTGGGCGGCAAAGTATCTTCCAGCCGACACCTCGATGCAGGGCGATCTCGATCACGTGATGGTCCGCGAGACCGGGCAGGGCAAATTCCAGAGCATGGTCGTTTCCGGCCGCCACCGGTTGCTCGCCGACGAGCCCACCGAAGTTGGCGGGCTCGATTCCGGGCCGAGCCCGTACGACTATCTGGCCATTGCCCTCGGCGCCTGCACGGCCATGACTCTCAGGATCTACGCCGACCACAAGAAGCTATCGCTCGGCCGCCTGTCGGTCGAGGTCCGGCACGGCAAGGTCCCGGCTGCGCACTGTATCGATTGCGGTCATGTCGCCGAAGGGCGCGAGGGCAAGATCGACCGCTTCGAGCGAATCATCTCGGTAGACGGCGAGGTCGATCAGGCCTTGAGCAACAAGCTCGTCGAGATCGCCGGCAAATGCCCGGTGCACCGCACGCTCGAAGCCGCGTCGGCCGTCGTCACCCGCGTGGCGCCGGCCGCAGGCGCCGCAGGGCCATCCGGGAGCTGAAACCAGGAGAAGGAGCATGGCGACCAAGCGCTTCGTGCTCGCAAGATGATGGTCGCGCCCTGTCGCAGAAATCTTGCGGAACTGGACCATGCCCGCTGCTGTGATGCATCAAGCCAGATCTTTGAAAGAGTCTGCGGGCGCAAAACGGCGATGCGGTTGGCTTGTGACCGACGTTATGGACTGTCGCCGCGGCGTCAGCCCTTCTCGGCGATCAGCCGGCCTTCCGAGGTCGGCTTGCACACCAGCCAATCCGGCTTCAGCGGGTTGCAGAACCACGGCTCGGCCCAGCCCATGGCGATGCAGCGGCGGATCATGTCAGGATCGAAGGCCTGGCCGTCGAGGTCGAACAGCGGCAGCTTGCCGCCGCCTTGCCGCTGAAGAGGTCAGGACGATTCTCCTACACACCTTCGTCCGCAAGCAACGCTACCCAGGGCCAGGTCTCTTTGCTGTTAGTGACCAACAAACACCGGTTCGGAAATTCAGTGATCTCCAGCTTGTCCGTGCTCATGATTGACCTCCCGGGGTAGGTCGCTACTTCGCGAACAGAATCTCCAACGGGCGCCACGGTGAGAGCGGAATGATCTCGGACGCCAACAAGCCAGCCGCGATCATCGGCAGGCCGGCGATGGCCGCTTCCGCATCCGCAGTCGAGGCGGTCTCGAGTTCAATGACGATCCGAACGGTGTCGATCGCCGCCGGCGAGCCGCTCCAATGCATCGAGCGGATGATGTCGGCCGTGTAGAGCCGCCAGACCTCCCGTTCCTCGGCGATCTGATGGGGGCCGAATTGTGCTGCGGTGATGCCGGGCTTGGGGCGCAGGATTGCGAGGTGTTTCATGAGTTGTCTCCAAACAGGGGAACGCGTGGGGTCAGACGGTCGTGCGGTCGAACACTTCGTGCTCGACGGTGATGAACGACACGGAGTTCGCGTGGTCGACGAAGTTGGCTTCGTCCTTCACGAACTGCTCGCCGGCTTTCAGGCCTTCGGGGGAACCGTTGCCGGCCATGAATGCCTCGACGCTGTCCCACCAGATCTCGGTCAAGCCGTCAAAAGGCTTCGGCTGGTGGCCGCGCGACTGGCGAAGGATATCGTTGATCGGCGTGTCCAGCAGATGGCTCTGCACGTAGCGCTTGGCGCGAACGGTTGCCGCGAGATTAGCGACGAACGGACCGTGGACGTCCTTCCAGTAGCGCTGGAATTCCGCGTCGCTCAGATCAGGGCGCTTCCGCATGGCGTAGGTGAGCTTGATCATTGGCCGTCTCCGTCGAGAGCGAGCGGCAGCCGCTCGGGACGAGAGGAATCTAGCCAAAGGGGATCAGTTGATTTAGGTCGATAATTGTAACTTCATTCAATAGGTTTCCTATTGAAAAGGCCTCCTCTCTCCAGCGCTCTCGTGGCCTTCGTTCGCGCGGCTGAGCTCGGTAGCTTCGCGGCCGCGGCAAACGCCCTCAACGTGACTCCTGCGGCCATCGGGCAGACGGTGAAGCGGCTCGAGGATCGTTTTGGCGTGAAGCTCATGAGCCGCACGACACGCAAGATGAGCCTGACACCGGAGGGTTGGCTCCTGCTCAGTCGCTGCAGGAGGCCACTGGCCGAGCTCGACGAAGTCGCCGAGGTTTTCAACGAGGCGCGCGGCGTGGTTTCCGGCGAGCTTCGCGTCTCGGCGCCGCTCGAGTTCGGCCGCAACCATCTACTGCCTGTCATTGCCGCGTTCCGGGCCAAGCATCCCACCGTCGCCGTCGAGCTCGATGTCTCCGACCGCATCCGGGACTTCGTGGATGATCCCATCGACGTGGCGTTCCGGCTCCATCGCCCCGAGGACGGCACGCTCATCGCTCGGCCGATCTCCGCGCTTCAGGCTGTAACGGTCGCGTCGCCCGCTTACATCGAGCAGCATGGAGCGCCCCGGCATCCACAAGACCTGGAGCGGCACACCTGCATCAACTATCGCTACCCGTCCTCCGGCGCGCTCTATGCGTGGAGCTTCCTCATCGATGGGCAAGAAATGACGGTGCTGCCAAAGGGCGGAATTGTCGTGAATGATCCCGAAGTGTCGTGCGAGGCAGCGGCGTTGGGGTTGGGGGTCCTGCAGACCGGCAGCAACTATGCTGCGCCCTATCTGAAGGGTGGCCGGCTCCGGCTCGTCATGGCGCGCTTCATGCTGACCACGCGGACGCTCTACCTGTGCTATCCGAGCCGCGAGCACATGCCGCTGCGCGTGCGCGCGTTTATCGACTTCGCGTTGCAGCAGCTCGGACGCGATCGCCTCCTGATCAGCGCGCGATCGGTCAAGGCATACTCAAAACACTAGGGGGCCTGGGCGCGCTTGACTCTGAAAACGCCTTACATCGAGCTGAACTACGTGGCTGTGTTTCTTCGGCTCGGCTCGCGGGGGATCGACCTGAAGCGCCCATGGATAATGTCCGATGATTGATGGGTCGGTTGGCCAAACCCTTGCCGATCCGTTGCGGCGTCTTCGCATTCTGGGATGGATCGAGGGCTGCACGCTGATCGCCCTCATCTTTGCCGCGCTCTATCTCAAGCGCGTACTCGGTCTGTCGTCCGCCACACCTATCCTTGGCGCGGTGCATGGACTGTTTTTCTTTCTCTACTTCGCAACGCTTGTGGAGGCTGTCGCCTACGGCCGCTGGTCTCGCCGTGAAGCCATCAGATGCGTTTTGGCCACTTTGGTTCCGCTCGGCACGTTCTTCAACGACCGAATGCTCGCGCGGAAGATCGCGACGGAAGGCGAATGACCCATGATGCTGCACGAAGCGCTGAAGACTCTGCACATCGTTTCCATGGCTGTCTGGATCGGCGGCATGTTCACGATGTCCATGGCGGCTTTCGTTCTGGCGTCCGATCGGTCAGGCCTTGAACGTGTGCGTGCCGCCACCGCGCCGATAGCGTCGCTGTCGATGATCTTGACGCTCGCCCTCGGGTTCGGCCTTGCTTACAGCGCGGGTTGGCTTTCCCAGCGATGGGTCGTCGGGAAGATGCTGATGGCGCTCGTCCTCGCCGGTTTTCACGGCTACGTGTCCGGGCAGGTTCGCCGTATGGCTCGCGATCCGAGCCGCCCGCTATCGGCGATGATGCGCGCTGCCCCGGTCGTGATTCTGCTGTCGCTGTTGATTGTCGTCGCGCTCGCCGTGCGCAAGCCCTGAGGACGCTCGACGATCCCGACCAACTACAGCGAGGCGGCGTCAGCCCTTTTCGGCGATCAGGCGGCCTTCCGAGGTCAGCTTGCACACCAGCCAGTCCGGCTTCAGCGGGTTGCTGAACCACGGCTCGGCCCAGCCCATGGCGATGCAGCGGCGGATCATGTCAGGATCGAAGGCCTGGCCGTCGAGATCGAACAGCGGCAGCTTGCCGCCGGCCTGGTTGAGGCCGCGCCGGAGGTACGTGATGTCACGTTCTGTAGGAATATCAATGGTATGAGGATTTTTCCTATCCTCGAATCTCAGGATCTGAGCGGCATTGGCCATATCGATCGAGAACCCCCCGTGTTCGGCCCCACAGCCGACCACCCCACATCTAAGAATAATCCACAACTACCTGAAATGGAATGCAAATATGGCTTGACCTCCACTCGTTTCCCAATTCGCTGCATCTGGTAGTCCGAGAGCATGCCATGTCCCAAGTCTTGTCTGTCTACATGACCGCCGGCGACCTCGCCGAGGCCGAGAAGATCGCCCAGGCGCTGGTCGACGAGCGCCTGGCGGCCTGCGTCAACATCTTCGATGGCGTGCGCTCGGTGTTCCGCTGGCAGGGCAGCGTGCAGAGCGGCCGCGAGGTGGTGATGATCGCCAAGACGGTCGAGGAGCGCTTCGATGATCTACGGGAGCGGGTGATCGAGCTGCACTCCTACGAGCTGCCCTGCATCGTCGCCCGACCTGTCAGCGACGGCCATCCCGGCTTCCTGGAGTGGATCGAGGCCGAGACCGACCCGTCCTCGGCGCTTTGAGAAAGGCCGCGATGCGCGCCCGGCGGTTGCGGCGGCGCACAATCGAGACGATGGTGCCGCCCCCTTGTGCCTGGCCTTTGGTAGCCTCCGCCCCATGTCCATCGCCGCGCCATCGTCATCGACCCTCGCCATGCCAGGCGAGCGGCTGACCTTGCTCTATTCCTCGCTCAGCCACGCGCTGATGCATCTGATGACGGCGTTCTATTCGGTGATCGTCGTGTCGCTGGCGCTGAGCTGGAACATCGCCGATCACCAGCTGCTGGAGCTCTACGCGCCGGCGGCGATCCTGCTGGGCGTCGGCGCGTTGCCGGCGGGCTGGCTGAGCGACCGCTGGAGCGCGCCGGGCATGATCGTGGTCATGCTGGTAGGGCTGGGCCTGAGCTCGATCGCTTGCGGTCTGGTGCCGACAGGTGACACGTTGGCGCTGGGCATCGCGCTGGGCGGTATCGGCCTGTTCGGCTCGATCTATCATTCCGTCGGCATCGCCTGGGTGATCCGCACGGCCTCGCGCCAGGGTCACGCCATGGGCGTCAACGGCCTGTTCGGCAGCGGCGGGCTGGCGCTCTACGGCATCTTCCCCGCGGTCCTGATCAGCCTGCATTCCTGGCGCGCGGCCTTCATCGTGCCCGGCCTGGTCTGCCTGCTGCTGGCCGCGTCGCTCTGGTACCACTGGCGCGCCGGCGCGGTCGGTGACCGGCCGATGCCGCCCACCCCCGGTGTGCAGGCCGGCCGCAGCGCTTTCTGGCGCGTCTTCGTCATCCTCTCGGTCACCATGTTCGTGGGCGGCGTACAGTGGCAGGCCATGCTCTACGGCGCCGGCCTGCTGTTCTCCGGCCGCCTGGTGGGCGAGATCGAGGGTATCCGCGCCTTCTTCATGCGCTTCGGCGTGGAGACACAGATCGTGCTCTGGGTCGGCCTGGCGACCTCGATGATCTACGTGCTCTCGGGCATCGCCCAGTACGTGCTGGGCCAGCGCGTGCTCGATCGCTATCCGCTGAAGGTGATCTACGTCATCGCCACGGGCCTGGCGGCCTTCGCCATGCTGATGGTGGCCGAGGGCGGCGGGCTTGTCGTGCTGCTGGGCTCGGTGATCGCCGCGATGCTGAGCTCGGCCACCGGCCCGGTCGAGAATCTGATGATCGCGCGCTATACGCCCAGCCGTTTCCACGGCCTCGGATTCG
Organism: Reyranellaceae bacterium; assembly: GCA_022844045.1. Lineage (GTDB taxonomy): Bacteria > Pseudomonadota > Alphaproteobacteria > Reyranellales > Reyranellaceae > JAFAZJ01. The sequence goes on from JALHMM010000047.1 coordinate 16,886, forward strand.
GCGCCAAGTTCATCGTGGCGTTCGGCGCCGGTCCGCTGGCGATCTGGCTGATCGCGCGGGTGAAGGAGCGCACCGGCGATCTCGACTGGCTGTTCCTCGGTCTCGCCGTCGCCGCCCTGGCGATGTGCATGGTGGCGCTGCTGCTGCCCGGCGGCGAGCGCCGCAACGAGCCGGCTACGGTGGCGCAGCCGGCTGAGTAGGCCACGGACCCACCCTGAGGAGCGGCCCGCAGGGCCGCGTCTCGAAGGGTGGGCAATCTGCTCGGAGTCTGTTGCCCATGCTTCGAGACAGCCGCTGTGCGGCCTCCTCAGCATGAGGTCGGAGTCACTTCCCCCTGAACGCCGGTCGCGAGAGGCAGCGGTCGAGCCAGTTGGCGACGCCGCCGTGGCCGGTCATGTCGAGCTTCACCAGCTTGGCCCAGCCCATCACGGAGGCGAGGTTGAGGTCGGCGATGGTGAAGGTGTCGCCCAGCAGGTACTGCTTGCCCTTCAGCGTGTCGTCGAGCACGGCCAGTGGCTTCTGCAGCGCCGCCTTGGCGTCCTCGACCGCCTTGGGGTTCTTCTTGTCGGGCGGCGTCATGAAAGTGTCGACGACGATCGTCAGCAAGTGGCGCTCGATCTCGGTCATGCCCCAGAACGACCACTGATAGGCGAGGCCTTCGCCCTCGACCGACGCGGGCCACAGCGCGCCGCCGTACTTGCGCGCCAGATACAGGTTGATCGCCATCGATTCGAAGAGCACGAGGTCCCCGTCGATCATCGCCGGCATCTTGCCGTTGGGATTGACCTTCAGAAATTCCGGGTCCTTCACCGACTTCATGTCGAGCACGACATGCTCATGCTCGACGCCGCATTCGCGCGCGCACCACAACGCGCGCGCCGCGCGCGACTGCGGCGAGCCGTAGATCTTCACCTTGGCCATGGTCTCTCCCCTTAAAACAGTGATGCGAGCCTAGCGAGGAACCTCAGTCCGGCGCCATGCCCTTTTCCCTGAGTTCCTTGATCGCGCTCTCGTTCTTCGACAGATGCGCCAAACCCATGCCGCGCAGCACATGCGCCGCCTTGGTGAACTGGATGTTGTCGTATCCGATGATCTCGATGCGGTTGCCCCAGGGATCGAGGAAGTCGAGGAACGGACCCGGCAGCGGGGTGATACCGGCGTCGGCCAGCGATTTACGGACCGCGTCCTTGTCGTCGACGACAAGGCCAAAGTGGCGGCCATCATCGGGAGCCTGGGTGCGGCCCTTCTGGAGCGCGATGAACTGATCGCCGAGATCGATGAAGGCCATGGCCGCATCCTTCCCGCGCAGCGTGAAGTCGAACAGGCGTCCATAGAACGCCAGTGCCTCTTCGATATCGCCGACCTCGAGCGCGACATGATTGAAGCCAATGGCGCGCGCCTTTCGTGTCGCGGACATGACGTCCTCCTTAATGCCTGTCATTCCGAGCGCAGCGAGGAATCCATAGATGTCTCGCTGCGCTCGACATGACAGAAATCACTCCGCCGCCTTGGCCGCCGGCTGGTTGCTCTTGTTCAGCGCCTGCTCGAGATCGGCGATGATGTCCTCGACGCTCTCGATGCCGATCGACAGGCGCACCACATCGGGGCCGGCGCCGGCGGCGACGCGCTGCTCCTCGGTGAGCTGGCGATGCGTCGTCGAGGCGGGATGGATCACCAGGCTCTTGGCGTCGCCGATATTGGCGAGATGCGAGAAGAGCTCCAGCGAATCGACCAGCTTCACGCCGGCGGCGTAGCCGCCCTTGAGTCCGAAGGTGAACACCGAGCCGGCACCCTTGGGCAGGTACTTCTTCGCCAGCCTGTTGTACTTGTTCGACGGCAGGCCGGCGTAGTTCACCCAGGCCACGGCGGGATGCTTCTCGAGATGCTCGGCGACCTTCTGCGCGTTGGCGCAGTGGCGCTCCATGCGCAGACCCAGGGTCTCGATGCCGAGCATAGTGACCCAGGCGTTGAACGGCGACTGCGAGGGGCCGAGATCGCGCAGGCCCACGGCGTGGCCGTGGAAGGTGTAGGCCATGTCGCCGAAGGTCTCGTAGAAGTTCAGGCCGTGATAGGCCGGCTCCGGCCCGGCGAGGCTGGGGAACTTGCCGCCGCGCGACCAGTCGAACTTGCCGGAGTCGATGATGGCGCCGCCCATCGAGGTGCCCGAGCCGCACAGGAACTTGGTCGTCGAATGCACGACCAGCGTCGCGCCATACTCGATCGGCCGGCACAGGTACGGCGAGGCCAGCGTATTGTCGACCAGCAGCGGCACGCCGGCTGAGTCGGCGATCTTGGCGATCGCTTCGATGTCGCAGACCACGCCGCCGGGATTGGCCAGGCTCTCGATGAAGAACGCCTTGGTCTTCGGCGTCACCGCCTTGCGGAAGTTTTCCGGATCATCAGGATCGACGAACACCGCCTTCCACCCGAACTTGGGGTAGGTGTTCTTCATCTGCTGCACCGAGCCGCCATAGAGCTTGGTGCTGGCCACCACCTCGTCACCCGGCGACATCAGCGGGAACAGCGCCATGACCTGCGCCGCGTGGCCCGAGGCGCAGACGATGCCGCCGCGGCCGCCTTCGAGCGCCGCCAGCCGCGCCTCGAGCGCCGCCGTGGTCGGGTTGGTCAGCCGCGAATAGATGAAGCCCACGGTCTGCAGGTTGAACAGGGCCGCGGCGTGGTCGGCGTCCTCGAAGACATAGGCCGTCGTCTGATGGATCGGCAGCGCGCGAGATCCGGTGCTGGGATCCGGCGCGGCGCCGGCATGGATCGCCAGGGTCTCGAACCCGGGTTTGCGCTGCTCGCTCATGATGACCTCCGGTAGGGCTCCGACCGCTACAATCCAAATGTGTCGGTGGGCCGAGACGCGATCCTGCCTTGGTGACAGGTCGGGCGCAACGCGCCTAAATTCGCGCCGCCTTTAGGATTTCTTTCAGGAGCCGTGCCGTGAACGCCAAACCGCGGGGCCGTCAGTTCTTCCAGAATCCCGGACCGACCAATATCCCTGATCGAATCCTGCGGGCGATGGACCGCGCCACGCTCGACTTCCTGAGCGAGGAGTTCATGGCGATCCACCGCTTCTGCCACGCCGGCGTGAAGCGCGTGCTGAAGACGCAGCAGCATCTGTTCATGTACGCCTCCAGCGGCCACGGCGCGTGGGAGGCCTCGCTGGTCAATCTCTTCCAGCCCGGCGACACGGTGCTGATGCTCGAGTCGGGCTACTTCTCCGAGAGCTGGGAGCAGATGGCGACCAATCTCGGCCTGAAGATCGAGCGCATCGCCGCCGACTGGCGTATGGGCGTGCGCGCCACTGACGTTGCGCGCCGTCTCGAGGCCGACAAGAGTCGCCAGATCAAGGCGGTACTGACGGTGCACAACGAGACCGCGACCGGTCTCGCCACGCCGATCGCCGATATTCGCCGCGCCATCGACGATGCCAAGCACCCGGCGTTGCTGCTGGTCGACACGATCTCCTCGCTGGGCTGCTACGACTTCAGGATGGACGCCTGGGGCGTCGATGTCTGCGTCGGCGGCAGCCAGAAGGGCCTGATGCTGCCCACCGGCATGTCGTTCACCGGCGTCAGCCAGAAGGCCCTCGACATGTCGACGAAGCCCGGCTTGCCGCGTCACTATTGGAACTGGCAGATGATGACCCGGCGCGAGCCGCAGAGCTTCGTCGGTACGACGCCGGTGCATCTGTTCTTCGCGCTCGAGGAGTCGATCAAGATGATCGAGGAGGAGGGGCTCGACGCGATCTTCGCGCGCCACCGCCGCCTCGCCGACGCCACGCGCGCCGCCGTCACGCATTGGGGCGGCGCCTCTATGAGCGGCGCGGGCTGCGGCGCCAAGGGCGTCACCGGCAAGGTCGCGGCGCTGGAGCTGTTCTGTGCCGATCCCTCCAGGCTGTCGGACTCCGTGACGGCGGTGATCTTGCCTGATGGCCACGACGCCAACGCCATGCGCAGCGTCGCGCTCAACCGCTACAACCTGTCGCTCGGCGGTGGGCTCGGGCCGCTGATGGGCCGCGTCTTCCGCATCGGCCACATGGGTGACCTCAACGAGCCGATGCTGCTGGGCGCGCTGGCCACGGTCGAGCTGGCGTTCAAGACGTCGGGCATTCCGTATCAGTCCGGCGGTGTCGACGCCGCGATCAAATCGCTGGCGGCGTAAGACGCTCATCACCGTTGGACATCGCTACCCGTTCGGCGAGGCGGGTGTATAGTGCCGCATCCGCCTGGAGGAAACGCATGTCCGTGACCGCCCTGAAGAACGCCAAGACCGTCCGTGAGCAGGTGAGTCCGGAGGAATGGCAGAAGCGCGTCGATCTCGCCGCCTGCTATCGCCTCGTGCACCTCCATGGCATGGACGAGATGATCGCCAACCACATCTCGACCCAGGTACCGGGCGAGCCCGGCGTCTTCCTGCTCAATCCCTACGGCTACCTCTACGACCAGATGCATGCCTCGTGTTTCGTCAAGGTCGACTATGACGGCAACACGCTGTTCGATCCGACGGGGCTCGGCCCCAACCGCGCCGGCTTCGTGATCCATAGCGCGATCCACAAGGCGCGCCACGACGTCGACTGCGTGATCCATACGCACACGCTGGCCGGCATGGCGGTCTCAGCGATGAAGCAGGGGCTGATGCCGCTGGCGCAGACGGCGATGCGCTTCATCGATATCGGCTATCACGACTACGAGGGCCCGGCGATCCGCATGGACGAGCAGGAACGCCTGGTGAAGAACCTCGGCGATCGTGAGGTGATGATCCTGAAGAACCACGGCCTGCTTGCCGTCGCGCCGTCGATCCCCGAGGCTTTCAACAATATCTGGCGCCTCGAGCGCGCATGCCAGCTGCAGGTCATGGCGCTGTCGTGCAACACCGAGCTGTCGCTGCCGCCGCGCGAGACCGTCGAGGCCTCGAACCATCTGTTCAAGCCCGGCGTGCGCCGCCGGTTGGGCCAGCTCGAATGGCCGGCGCTGATGCGCAAGCTCGACAGCATCGATCCGTCGTTCAGGGACTAGAGTCCTTCTCCCCGCGAAGGCGGGGAGAAGGTGCCCGAAGGGCGGATGAGGCACTTCGCGATGGTGCAACGCGCGCCGTGGTCGTTGAGAGGTCGCAAGCCCCTCATCCGCCTCGCTGACGCTCGGCACCTTCTCCCCACCGTCGCGGGGAGAAGGAAAGTGCTGCTCGGCGCGGCGGCGACATTGATCGCTGGTCGTGCGGCCGCGGCGTATCCCGATCGCGCCATCAAGCTGGTCGTCGGCTATCCGCCGGGCGGGCCCAATGACCTGCTCGCGCGCATCCTCGCGCCCAAGCTCGGCGAGCTCCTGAAGCAGACCGTCGTCATCGACAATCGCGGCGGCTCGAATGGCGAGATCGCCGCGGCGATGGTCGCGAAGTCGCCGGCCGACGGCTACACGATCCTGTTCTCGTCGAACGGCCCGGTGACCGTGGCACCGGCGTTGGGCCGCAAGCTGCCCTACGATCCGGCCACCGAGCTCAGCGCCATCATGCCCATCGGCATCAGCCCGATGCTGCTGGTGGTGCGACCCGACCTGCCAGCCAAGGACGTCAAGGAGCTGATCGCGCTCGCCAAGGCACGGCCGGGCAAGCTCAACGGCGGCTCGGCCGGCACCGGCGGCATGACGCATCTCGGCCTGGAGCTGTTCAAGTCGGCGGCCGACGTCGACATCGTGCACGTGCCCTACAAGGGCGGTGGCCCGGCGATGACCGACCTGATGGCGGGGCAGATCGACATCTATTTTGGCGGTGTGCCCACCGCGCTGCCACACGCGCGCTCCGGCAAGCTGCGCGGCCTCGCTGTCACCAGCCTCGCGCGCTTGGCCGGCGCGGCCGAGATTCCGACCCTGCACGAGAGCGGCTTGGCCGGCTTCGACGCCGGCATCTGGTACGGCGTCTTCGGCCCGCCGAACCTGCCCGCGCCGATCCTGTCGAGGCTGCGTGCCGCCTTCGCGACAGTGATGGCCGACGCCGAGGTGAAGCGTTACTTCCTCGACAACGCCGTCGACTCACTGCCGACCACACCCCAACGCTTCGCCCGATTCGCCGCCGAGGACTTCACCAAGTGGCAGGCCCTGGCGAAGCGCGCCAACATCAGCGCCGACTGATCCCTTGTTACCCAAGGCACAGCTCGATCCGCTCAGTTCGTGTTGTATCGTCTCACGTCGCCCGGAACCGCGCAGCCTAAAGAAGCCATGACCGACGCCGCCATCAGCCGCACCAGCCCCGTCCCGCACGCCGCTGCGATCTATCTCGCGATCGTCCAGTTCTTCTTCACCATCGGCTGGTCGGTCTACGTGATCTTCCTGCCCAAGCTGTTGGAGCAGGCGGGCCTGCCGAAGGGGATCGCGATCTGGATCCTGGCGGCCGATCAGGTCGCCTTCATGCTGTCGGATCTGGTGATGGGCGTGTGGATCGATCGCGCACGCAACACCCTGCGGCGCCTCGGGCCGATGATCGTGGGGCTGACAGCGGTCTCGTGCCTGGCCTTCCTGTTGCTGCCGCAGGTCGTGCGGCTCGACAAGGAGGTGGCCACGATCGCGCTGATCGCCGCGCTGGTGGTGTGGACCTTGACGTCCTCGGCGCTGCGCGTGCCGCCGCTGGTGATCCTCGGCAACCACACCGCCAAGCCGCGCCTGCCACTGATGCTGGCGCTGAACCTCAGCGGGCTGGCGGTGGGTGGCGCGATCTCTCCTTATCTCGGCGTGACCTTGCGCGACATGGATCCGCGTCTGCCGTTCGCGATCTCCAGCATCGTGCTCTTGGCCACGACCTTCGGCCTGATCTGGGTCGAGCGCGCGTTGGCGCGGGCGCCGGTCGAACCGTCGGTCGACGAACCGAAGGCGCCGATGCATGGCTCGGCGGGCGCGATGCTGTTCTTCGCCGCCATCGCCATCGCCGCGCTCGGCTTCCAGCTGCACTTCTTCGTCAACTCCGCGCCCAGCTACCTGCGCTTCGCCAAGCCGGGCGACCTCGACATGCTGATGCCGGTTTTCTGGATCGGCTTCAACCTCGCCATGTTCCCGGCCGGCGCCTTCACCAAGCGCCACGGCGCCCTGCATGTGATGGCGTTGGCGGCGGTGTGCGGCGTGGTCGGCATCGCCGGCAGCATTCTCGCCACCAGCCTGCCGATGCTGATCGCCGCGCAGTTCATCGCCGGATGCGCCTGGGGCGCCGTGTTCGTCTCGGCCTTCTCCGCCGCCTCGTCGCTGGGCTCACCCGGCCGGGTCGGCATCGCCATGGCGATCCTGTGGGCCGTGCTGGCGCTCGCCACCCTGGGCCGCATGCTGATGGTCGGCGGCGGCGTGACGCGCACACCCGACCTGGCACCGATCATCGCCTGGGCACCAGCGCTGGCCTGGCTGTTCGGCGGCTTGGCGCTGGCGCAGGCGGCGCGCGTGCTGCGCGCGCGGGCCTAAATCCTATTCAGGGCGACGGGGACGTCACTGCCGCCAGTCGATGCCTTTGCCATCGATCTGGCGCAAGGCGGCCTTCCAGTAGGTCAGGCCCCAGTCGGGATGGGCCCGCATCTGCCGGGCACGCTCGCCGTATTGGCGGATGACGTCGGGATCGATCGGCGTCGGCTCCTCGTCCAGCCCGCGGGCGATGACCTCGACCTCGCAGGCGCGCTCCAGCATGTACATGCGGCGCAGCGCGCCGGGGATGGTGGTGCCGACGGTGAGCAGGCCGTGGTTGCGCAGCACGACAGAGCTGCCGTGCTGGCAGGTGACGCCCAGTGCGTCGCATTCCTCGACCGAGGTCGGCATGCCGTACTCGTGGTAGACCAGCTCGTCATAGACCGCGAGCGTGTCCTGGCTGATCGGCCGCAGGCCCTGCTTCAGCACCGACACGCCGGTGCCGGCGCGGGTATGGGTGTGCATGACGCAGTTGACGTCGGGCCGCGCCTTGTAGACGCCGCTATGGATGGTGAAGCCGGCGGCGTTGAAGCGGCCGTCCTTGGCGTAGACGTTGCCGTCGAGATCCATCTTCACCAGGCTCGACGCGGTGATCTCGTGGAACAGCTCGCCGTAATTGTTGATCAGGAAGCACTTGGGCTCGCCGGGGATGCGCACCGTCATGTGCGTATCGATCGTGTCGGTCCAGTTGTACATATCGCTGATGCGGTAGAGCGCGGCGAGGTCGCAGCGCGCCTGCCACTCGGCGTCGCTCATGTCGGTGCGGGTCTGCTGGATGACCGTGTCCATCGAACGCTCCCTGGGGTTCAGCGTGAACCTATTGTCGACCGATTGGCGGCGATGCGCGAGCCACCGTCAGCGCAACGCTGGCATGACCTCGCGTGAAAACAGCTCGACCGAGCGCGCCGCCTCCTCGAACGACAGATCGCCGAAAGCCATGCGGCACAGGCAGTAGTTGATGCCCGCCGTGTCGTTGTCCTTGCGCATGCGATCGCGCACCGTGGCGGCCGAGCCGGCAACGATATAGCCCTGTTCGAGCGCGTCCTCGAACTTCTCGGGGATCAGCTGACGCGGCAGGCCCACGCCGTGCTTGCGCCAGAGGTGGATCAGCGCGTCGTACCACAGCAGGAAACCGCGCTTGGCGATGGCCTGCGCCTCGCGGTCGCTATCGCCGACCACGACGTGGCGGCTGATGCCGAGGCGCGGCAGGTCCTTCAGGTCGCGTCCGGCCGCCTGCCATACCGCGCGATACTTGTCGGTGAAGCCCCGCACCGAAGACGGGTTCATGCCGATCACCGCATTGATGCCGTCCTTGGCCAGGCGCTCGGCGTGATCGAAGGTGTTGGCGCCGTACCACAGCGGCGGGTGCGGGCGCTGCACCGGCTGCAGCTCCATCGGCACGTCCTTGTAGGTGAAGTACTGGCCCGCGTAGCTCAGCGAGCCGGTCGTCAGGCCCTTGAGGATCACCGCATAGGCCTCGGCGAAACGCTGCGGGCCGGTGGCGGGATCAACGCCGTAATAGCCGACCTCGTACGGGCTGATGCCGCGGCCGATGCCGAGCTCGAAGCGGCCGTTGCTGAGCTGGTCGAGCATGCAGATCTCGTCGATCAGCCTGAGCGGATGATAGAGATTCAAGGTGTAGACCAGCGGGCCGAAACGCAGCGTCTTGGTGCGCTGCGCCACGGCGGCGAGGAAGACGCTGGGCGAGGGGGCCATGCCCAGCGGCGTGGCGTGGTGCTCGGCGACATGATAGGCGCGGAAACCCGAGCGCTCGTAGAGCTCGATTAGCTTCAGCCGGCTCTCGAACTGCGCGCCCAGCGATTCGCCGGCGCGGTCCATGTGATCGAAGACGCCGAACTCCATCACGCGTTTCCTTCCCGTGTTCGTTGGACGGCAGACTGCCCGTCCGCCGTCACGCGGGCAACGCCTAGGGCACTACGGGAAGCAGCCCTGCGACTGGCTTCAGATCGAGGAGGCCGATCGGCTGGCGGCGAGTTGCCCCAGGTTCGTGACTGCGCCACAGCGCGGGCTCGAGGCGCGTACCCTTCGTGTTCGCCCAGGCGATGAAGGCGCGGCGGCGCTCCTCGTCGTTGGCGCTGAACCCGAAGCTGGCCTGACCGCTCAGCACCACGAACCGCACGTCGCCGCGCTCGAGCACGCGCTTGAGCGCGTCGGGCGAAAGGATGGGGTCGGTGCCCATGAAACCACCAAAGGCCATGACAGGCAGCCCCGTGCGCATGATCACCGGCGCCGCCAGGCGCGCGTTGGACGTCGCCAGCGCGAAGCGCTCGCCCCGGTGATTGGCCTTGAGGAAGGCCAGCAGGCGGGCATCGTCGGTGGCCACCGGGAAGAATCGGACGCCGGTGTGGCGCGTCGTGTCGTGCGGCGCCAAGACCCGCGCCAGGCTGGCCGAGGGCAGCATGGCGTTGCCTGTCGCCAGCGCCGAGCTCAGCGCCCACGCGCCGGGCAGCACCAGCAGACCGGCGAAGGCCAGGCGCGACACGCGCAGCGACGCCAGCAGCGTGCCGACGCCAAGCGCCGCGAGCAGCAGGGTGGGCACGTCGTCGATGCGCCAGGCGACGAGATCGAAGGCGATGTACGCCTGCCATGCCGCGGTGAGCAGCAGGGCCAGCGGCAGCAGCGCACGCCAGCGCGCCGACCACAGCGCGACGAGCCCGATGCCGGCGAGCGCGGCCAGTGGCGGGCAGAGCACCGCGAGGTAGTAGGCGTGGAAGATGCCGCCGGCGAAGCTGAACACGGCGCCGTAGATCAGTGCCCAGCCACCCCACAGCAGCAACGCGGCGTGCGGCGGCGCGAGCGGCCAGCTAGCCTTTGCGCGGCGCAGCGCGGTGGCGCCGCCGATCAACGCCAAAGGCAGCAGCCAGGCGAATTGTCCCGCGAGGTGGCGATCGGCGAGTCGCAGTGCGCCGGTCGGCACGGTGTCTGAGAGGCGCAAGCGGGGCTGACTCGGTTGCGCCTGCGGCGGCGGCGGTCTGCGCGCGGGGCGGACGAAGCGCTCGATGCCTTTGTGGCCGACGACCAGCTCGACCATGGAGTTGGTCTGGCTGCCGCCGGCGTAGGGGCGCCGATCCTTGGGCACGAGATCGAAGATCACGACCCAGGACAGCGACACGACGATGAGCGCCATGCCGCCCGCCGCAAGGTGTCCGACGCGTTGCCAGAACGTCACCGGTGCGGCAGCGAAGTAGGCCAGCGCCAGGATCGGCACGACGCCTAGCGCCACCAGCATCTTCACGTTGAAAGCGACACCGGCGAGCGCCATGGCACTGGCGATGCGCCAGGCGCTCGGCCGCTCGATGGCGTTGAGTGTCGCCCAGGCGGCGAGCAGCAGGAACAGCACCAGCGCGCTGTCGGTGTTGTTGCTGCGGTCGATGGCGACGGCGACAGGTGTGATCGCGAGGAACAGCGCCGCGAGCAGGCCGGCCGCCTCGCCGAAATGCCGGCGCACAAGGTGACGCAGGATAGCGATCGACAACAACCCCTCGACTACCTGCGGCAACATCAAGCTGAGCCCGCTATAGCCGAACAGCCACGCGCTCGCGGCCTGGATCCAGAACGCCACAGGCGGCTTGTCGAGCGTGACGAAGCCCGCCGGATCGAAGCTGTTGAAGAAGAACAGGTGCCAGCCCTGCAGCATGCTGCGCACACCGGCCGCGTAGTACTCGGTGCCATAGCCATTGGCGTCGAGCCGCCAGACGCGCAGCGCCACGCCGAGCAGCAGGATCGCGATGAAGGCCAGAGTATTGAGCCGCACCCTCGACGCATCGCCCAGATGTTGCGTCGAGCCAAGCCTCGTCGTGTATCGGTATGTGTTGGAGGCTGAACCGAAGCTGACTAGGATCGCCGCAAAAGAAGAGGAAGGAGGAGGCGCCACGATGACCATCACCATCCGCGCGATCGGCCCCTGCTTCGCGGGCGAAGTCCACGGCCTCGACATGCGCAACCCGCTATCTGCCGAGGAGGTGGCGGCGATCCATGCCGGCATGGACAAGTACGCCGTGCTGGTATTTCGCGACCAGAAGATCGACGACGCCCAGCAACTCGCCTTCAGCCGCAGCCTTGGCGAGATCGAGCACGCCATCGGCACAAGCTTGCGGGCGGCAGGTGACTACCGGCTGCCGACGACTTTTGCCGACGTCTCCAACCTCGATAAAAACAACATGCCGTTCGCGCGCGATGACCGCCGCCGATTGTTCGGCATCGGCAACCGGCTGTGGCATTCCGACAGCTCGTTCAAGACCGTGCCTGCGAAGTATTCGCTGCTGCACGCCATCAGCATCCCGTCAACGGGTGGTGACACACAGTTCGCCGACATGCGCGCGGCCTACGATGCGCTGGACGAGGAGACCAAGGCCCAGCTCGAGGGCATGGTTTGCGAGCATAGTCAGATGTACTCGCGCCAGCAGATCGGCTTCTTCGATTTCACCGATGAAGAACGCCAGCGATTCCGGCCTGTCCGGCAGTGCATGGTTCGCGTCCATCCGGTAACGGGCCGCAAGTCACTCTACCTGTCCAGCCATGCTGGCGGCATCGTCGGATGGCCGTTACCGGAGGCGCTCATCTTCTTGCGAGACCTGATCGAGCGCACCACGCAGCGCGAATTCGTCTACACGCACAAATGGCGGGTGGGCGATTTGGTGATGTGGGACAATCGCCAGACCATGCATCGGGCCCGGCCTTTCCCGGCGCACGAGCCGCGTGATATGCGCCGGACCACGCTCGCCGGCGACGGTCCGACGGCGGCGCAGGCGGCGTGACCCCCAACAGCGAAGCGCCAGATCGCGATGTCCGTGCGCCTGACCGTGGCCAGGGTGCAATGACCATACGGCCTACAGTCGGCGTTTCTTGCTGCTGATCACCCCAGACGCGATGCCGTGCCACTCGAGCGTGCCGATCAGGCGGCTGTGCTCGATCTTGGGGCACCTGTTCATCACCACCCGTAGGCCGGCATCCTCGGCGCGCTTCGCCGCGTCGTCGTTGCGGATGGTGAGCTGCATCCACACCACCTTGGCGCCGTGCTTGATCGCGTCATCGGTGATTGGCCCGGCGGCCTCGCTGTTGCGGAAGATATCGACCATGTCGACCGTCTCCGGCAGTTCGTCGAGCGAGGCATAAGTCTTGCGCCCGAGGATCTCCTGGCCTGCCGCGCCGGGATTGACCGGATGCACGCGATAACCATGGTCGAGCAGGTACTTCATGGCGAAGTAGCTGGGCCGGTTCCAGTTGGCCGAGGCGCCCACCATGGCGATGCTTTTGACGTCGCGCAGCACCGCACGCAGGTAGGAGTCGGGATAGTTATTGTGATCGACGGACATGGCCGGACTATACTTCTCCGTCCTGCCGTAGGGGAGCGAAACGAGTGGCCCAGCCTTTGTTGTTCACGCCGATCCAGTTGCGCGACGTGACCCTGAAGAACCGCGTCGTCGTGGCGCCGATGCACCAGTATGCCGCGAAGGAGGGCTTCGCCACCGACTGGCACCTGATGAACGCCGGCCGCTACGCCGCCGGCGGCGCCGGGCTGGTGATAATGGAGTCGACCAAGGTCGAGCGGCGCGGTTGCGGCACGGTGGGCGATCTCGGCCTGTGGGATGACAAGTTCATTCCCGGCGTGCGCCGCTGCGTGGAGTTCATCAAGCAGCACGGCGCCGTACCCGGCATCCAGCTCGGCCATTCCGGCCGCAAGGCCCGGCGCTGGCGGCCATGGGAAGGCGGCGCGCCGCTGCTCGATCCCAAGGCGCCGGAGATGTTCGACTGGCAGGGCTGGGAGTTGGTGTCGTCCAGCGCCGAGGCGGCGCCGGCCTCAGACCCGCTGCCCCGCGCGCTCAGCCGCGACGAGATCCCCGAGGTGGTCGAGCGCTGGGGCCAGGCGGCGCGGCGCGCGCACGAGGCGGGCTTCGAGGTGCTCGACGTGCACGGCGCGCACGGTTACCTGATCCACCAGTTCCTCTCGCCGTTCTCCAACAAGCGCAACGACGAGTATGGCGGCTCCGAGCTCAACCGCATGCGCTTCTGCGTCGAGGTGATCGAGTCGGTGCGCGCCCATTGGCCGGCGCACAAGCCGCTGTTCCTCCGACTGTCGGTCGAGGACGATTCGGGCTGGGGGCCGGCGCAGAGCGTCGAGCTGGCCAAGCTGGTGAAGCCCAAGGGCGTCGACGTGATCGACTGCAGCTCCGGCGGCATGCGCGGCAGTCCCGTCGTGAGCACCGGGCCGGTGACCTACGGCTATCAGGTGCCCTATGCCGAGACGTTGAAGCGCGACGCCGGCATCATGAGCATGGCCGTGGGCCTGATCGTGCACGCCGACCAGGCCGAGGCGATCCTGCGCGAGGGCAGGGCCGACCTGATCGCGCTCGCTCGCGAGCTGCTCTACAACCCGAACTGGCCGATGGACGCCGCCCGCAAGCTGGGCGTCGATCCGGACTTCGCCAGCGTGCCGCCGGCCCAGGCCTATTGGCTCGCCAAGCGGGCGCAGGCGGTGAAGACCGTCATGCCATCGACCTATGGCACGAGTATGAGGGACGCCGCCGACTAGAGAAGGGAGGGCGCCCATGATGCCGGGATGGCCCGCGCCGTCACAGCGCCAGCTGCCGGTTCTGGTGACGCCCTCGCCGGTGGCGAGGCCTGGGTCGGCATCGCCACTGTCGACAACATCGTCGGCCGTGGTTGAGCCCTAACCCGGGATCTCGGGTTCGACCAGCGCGGCGAACTGGTTGAGCGTGTCCTGCCAGCCGAGATAGCAGGCCTCGGCGGGGATCACGTCGGGGATGCCCTCCTGAACGATGCTCATCTCGGTGCCGCAGGAGACCTTCTTCAGGTCGATCGTGACCTTGATCTCGCCGGGCAGGTTGGGATCGTCGAACTTGTCCGTGTAGCGCAGCCGCTCGCCCGGCTTCAGCTCGAGGTACTCGCCGCCGAACGCGTGGCTGCCGCCGGTGCCGAAATTGGTGAACGACATGCGGAAGGTGCCGCCGACCTTGGCGTCCATCTGGTGGACGGTGCAGGTGAAGCCGTGGGGCGGCAGGAACTTGGCGTTGGCGGCCGGATCGATCCAGGCGCGATAGACGCGCTCCGGCGGCGCCCTGAGCACGCGGTGCAGGCGGATGGTGTTGGGCATGACGACGTCTCCTTATCGACGCGACGACGCGGTAGGGAACAGGCTGATCAGGTAGCGTTTGAGATGCGCGAGGTTCTGGCGCGCGACATCGGCGTCGTGCTTGGCCTTGGCGAAGATGAACGAGCCCTGCAGCACGGCCTGGATGAAGTAGCCGACGCTTTCGGCGCTCCAGTCCGCTTTCGGCGCGCGCCGACGCTTGGCCGCCTCGAGATCGCGCGTCAGCGCGGCGATGTGGCTCGACATCCCGCGGTCGCAGGCTTCGCGCACCGCCGGGTGCGTGGCGTAGGTCTCCTGGACCAGCGTGCCGAGGAAGCAGGTGAATTGCGGGATCTCGCGATCGAGGATCGCCGTTCGGAAGTCGACGTAGCCGAGGATGCGATCGAGCGGATCGTCGAGCCGGTGGTAGCCGGCCTCGGCGAAGACCGCCTCGGTCCACTGGTTCCAGTGTGCCACGGCGCCCAGCACCAGCTCTTCCTTGCTCTTGAAGTGGTGGAAGAAGCTGCCCTTGGTGACGCCCGCCTCGGCGCAGATATCGTCGACGGTGGTGGCCGTGTAGCCCTTGGCGCGGATCACGGTCGATCCGGCCTCGAGCAGGCGGGTGCGGGATTGGGGTGCGGTTGCGGGCGTCATCTAGACTGGTCCATACCGATCGGTACGGACACATACCAACTAGTGGGTATGTTTGCAAGCGGAAAACGCGGATTCGCGGGGATGGTGTTAAATTCAGCGGCGACGGAGCCTTCGGGGAGTTGGCAATGCGTCGTCTTCTTGCGGCCGTGGCTGTCCTGCTATCGCTGGGTACCGCCGCATCGGCGCAGCCCGGGCAGAATCAATCGCGACGGCAGATCGACGTAGGTGCCGATTGGAAGGCCCTGTTCAACGGCCGCATGCACTACTACCAGTTCGGCACGATCGATCGTCCACTCGAGAGGCGCGCCTTCCGGGTCTTTCGATCGGACGGGACCTATCGCGTTCAGCAGATCGAGGACCCGAATCAGGGTATCGAGGGCACCTGGTTCTTTCGCGCCGATGGCGTTTGCCAGCAGGCGCATTCTCGAACCTATTGCTACGACTTCGAACGGCAGGCTGATGGCTGGGTACAGCGCTCCAACGACGGCAATCGCTTCAGCGTATTCATCCCGGATGTCGTGCCGGCGGACGTTACGCTGCCGCCCTGATCATCGCGGGTCCGTTCTCTATCGTCCTGGCCAGTCGGGCTGCGGCCTCTTCTGCACGAAGGCGTCGATGCCCAGTTTGGCGTCCTCGCGCATCATGCCGCCGGCCATCGCCGAGCTGGCATAGGCGTAGGCCTGCTCGAGATCCATGGCCATGTGCCGGCGGAACAGCGCCTTGCCTTGCGACAGCACCAGCGGGCTCTTGGACGCGATGTGTTGCGCCAGTTCCATCGCCGCGGCGTCGAGCTGATCCTCGGGCACGACGCGCGAGAGCAGGCCGTCGCGCAGCGCGGTCTCGGCGCTCACCGGCTCGCCGGTGAACAGCATGTCGAGCGCGCGCTTGGCGCCGACATTGCGGCCCAGCGGCACCGAGGGCGTGCCGCAGAACAGGCCGATATGCACGCCCGGTGTCGCGAACTTCGCATCGCTCGAGGCGATGGCGAGATCGCACTGCGCCACGAGCTGACAGCCGGCCGCCGTGGCGATACCGCGCACCTTGGCGATCACCGGCTGCTTCAGCCGGGCGATCTTCAGCATCATCGCGCTGCAGCGGCTCATCAGGTCGTGATGGAAGGCGTAATCCTCGCTCGAGCGCACCTCCCGCAGGTCGTGGCCGGCGCAGAAGGCGCGGCCATTGGCCTGGATCATCACGACGCGGATCGTCTCGTCGATATTCAGCCGATCGAACTCCTGGTCGAGCGCAGCGATCAGCTCGGAGGACAGCGCGTTCATCGCTCTGGGCCGGTTGAGCGTCAGCACGGCGACGCGGCCGTGGTCCTCGCGCAGCAGCACGGGCTCGTTCACGGTTGCGGGATCGGACATCGCTGCATCCACTGGTTTGGCGCCCGTCGGGGCGTTACGCTGTCGATCGGGCGAGTCTAGACCCGATGGCGGTCTGCGTCATCGGCGGTTCCGGTCGAGGGGGAGCGGGCGGATCATGACCAAGCCGCTGCGGTTCAGCGAGGTCTTCAGCGAGGAACTGGATGTCGTGCATCGGCGGCGCGCGGCGGTCGGCGTCGACCCCGCCGGTGCCGATTGCGAGCGGCTTGTCGCGTTCATCGAGAAGGAGCGCTTCCGGGATGCGGTCGCCTACGAGCGTCCGCGCGTTGATGGGCCTTGGCCGCCCGATCGCTGGCCATTGCGCAAGGATGGCTGGCAGGAGGGTAGTGGAGCGCGCGATCGACCGGCGCCGGAGAACCTCATCGGCTTGGCGCTGTCCGGCGGCGGGATCCGGTCGGCAGCCACCTGCCTGGGCGCCATGCAGGCGCTCGACGGCAAGGATCTGATGCGGCGCGTCGACTACCTGTCGAGCGTCTCCGGCGGCGGCTACGCGGCGGCATGCCTCAATGCCAACATTGCCGGCGTGCGCTACCTCGGCCGCACCGTCGAGCCGGTACGTTCGGCATCCGGGGCGCAACCGGGCAGTGCCAGGGATAAGCCGAGCCAGGGCTTTCCCACGCCGCGCAAGGGTTGGATCTTTCCGTTCCCCCACGTCGTGGGCATCCGCGAGACGGTGCTGTTCCGCTATCTGAGGGCCAACGCGCAGTATCTGATCCCGCGCGGCAAGGTGCTCGAATACGGATTCGCCCCCGTGCTCCTGGTACGCGGCCTGTTCATGAATCTGTGGGCGATGGTGCCCCTGGTGCTGACGCTCTCGGCGATCACCCTGGCTATGTTGCTGTGTCCGCGTCTGCGCCACGCCGGCCAGGCCGTGGATCTGCTGGGCGCGACGGGAGCGCTGCTGGGCATCCTGTGGGCGGTGTTCTTCGCCATCAGCCGCCCGGCACGCGATCGCCTGGAAACCGGCCGACACGGCAGCGCCTGGCTGATGTTGTTCGCCGCGGGTGCGCTCGTCACGGTGATCGCAGGAGTCGTCGACCTCGCCTACGGCGTGATCGCCGGCCTCATCGTGGCGACTGTCACGGCGTTCGAGTGGCGGCGGCAGATCGATTTCGAACGCCAGCACGGCGCGTGGCGGCCGCGTGCCGGGATCGCGTCGCGACGGCACAGCGTCGATGCCGCGGCCGGCCTGGCGCGCGAATCCTATCGGCAGGCCCAGGCCCAGGCGTTGCTGGTCAGCGCCGGCGCGCTATTCCTGATGTTGCAACCAGTCGCGGCGGCCTGGGTTGGCGCGGCGATGGAGCGCGGCCAGGTGTCGTGGCAGGGCGCCAGCGTGCTGGCCGCCGCGGCCATCGGCTCGACCTGGCTGGGCCGCTTCGAGAAGCTGCCGCTGATGGTGCGGCGAGCGCTCCTGCTTCTGGCGGCGGCGCTGGTCGGCCCTGTGCTGCTCTGGGGCGGCAGCCTGTTGATCACCGCCTCGATCGCGCTCAAGGGCGGCATCTGGGGTCATGCCGACCTTGGCTTCCACATCGCCTTCGATCGCGCGTCGTGGGTTGTGGCCTTCATCAAGTCGTTCGGCCGCGACGCGATGATCATCGACGCGGTGCTCGCGCTCGGCCTGGCGGCGCCGCTGTTGTGGTGGCTCAACACGAGTCTGTACAAAGCCAACGAGGTTTCGCCGCACAGTCACTATCGCGACAAGCTGGCCAACACCTTCCTGTTTTCGGCCAATCTGTCGGACCATAGCCGGGTGCGCTCGCAAAGCGAGCTGAAGCTCAGCGCCATGGACGTGAGGACCGCGCCGTTCCCGCTGATCAACGCGGCGCTCAACTTCATCGATCGAGACGAGTATCGTGGCCGCGGCCGCAACTCGACCTTCTTCACCTTCTCCCCCTGCCATGTCGGCAGCACCCAGGTCGACTTCATGCGTACGGAAGCGCTGGAAGCGGTGTTCCCACGCTTCAAGCTGTCCTCGGCGGTGGCGATCTCGGGCGCCGCGGCTTCCGCCAACGCCGGGCGCGCGACAAACCCGGCGCTGCGCTTCCTGCTGGCGCTGGTCAATGTGCGGCTGGGCTATTGGCTGCCCAATCCGGCGGTGGTGATGTCGGATCGCTTCGCGTCCAACGCTCTGGGCGAGCATCCCGCTTTTCCCAGTGCCGGTGCCGGCCATCTGCTGCGCGAGATGGTGGGCGCGCTCGACACCGAATCGGACTTCATCAACCTGTCCGATGGCGGGCATATCGAGAACCTCGGCATCTACGAGCTGATCCGCCGGCGCTGCCGGGTGATCATCGCCATCGACGCGGAGCAGGATGGCAACTTCTCGTTCACCAGCCTCGGCGATCTCGTGCGGTTCGCGCGCATCGACCGGGCGGTGAACATCGATATCGACGTCGCGGCGATCAAGCCGGACAAGGACGGCATCAGCAAGCGGCACGTCGCCATCGGCCGTATCGACTATGGCCGTGGTGCGTATGGCTGGCTGATCTACATGAAGAGCAGCCTGACCGGGCGCGAGGACGAATCGGTGCTGAAGTACCGCGCGGTGCAGAAGGACTTCCCGCATCACAGCACTGGTGATCAGTTCTTCGACGAAGAGCAGTTCGAGGCTTATCGCGCGCTCGGCTATCACATGGCATGGGAAGCCTTCGCCAACTGGCGCTAGGGCCAAGTCGCGGCGCATCGACAAATCCTGGCCGGTCTTCGCCAGCATCCGCGACCGGCGGCGCGATTCCTGTATCAGCCTTCGCCGCGTGCGCAATCACCGCGGCTTGAGGTAAGGTCCGGGCCATGCCAGTCGTTATGAGCGGGCTCGAGCTCGAGGCCTTCCTGCGCGAGGAATTTCCCGAAGCGCAGGCCAACGTCACGGTGAAGGTCGAGGAGGTCGGCGAGGGTCGCATCAAGGTGCGCGCGCTGATCGATCGACGTCATCTCAGGCCCGGCGGCACGGTGTCGGGGCCGACGCTGATGTGGTTGGCTGATTGCGGCACTTACCTGCTGATCCTCTCGCAGATCGGCAAAGTGGCCTTGGCCGTCACCACCAACCTCAACATCAATTTCCTGCGCAAGGGCGAGGCGGGCAGGGACGTGATCGGCGAGGCGCGTCTGCTGAAGCTGGGCCAGCGCCTGGCGGTGGCCGAGATGTCGATCTTCTCCGAGGGGCAGCCCGAGCCGATCGCCCATGTCACGCTGACCTATTCGATCCCGCCACGCGAAAAGCGTGGGGTAAAATAATACCGTATTTTCAAGATATTGATTTCATTGAATAAAGCCGGCGTTAAATGGCGTCACTCGCTTGACTTGCCGCGCCGCCTCACGTATCTCCGCGCACCGTTTTAGCGGATTGGACCGATGAAGACCTTCAACCTGAAGCCCGCCGAGGTGGACAAGAAGTGGGTGCTGATCGACGCCGACGGCCTCGTTCTGGGCCGCCTCGCCTCGATCATCGCCACGCGCCTGCGCGGCAAGCACCTCGCCACCTACACCCCGCATGTCGATTGCGGCGACAACATCGTCGTGATCAACGCCGAGAAGGTGCGCCTGACCGGCAACAAGCTCGCCGACAAGGTGTTCCACTGGCACACCGGCTACCCCGGCGGCATCAAGCAGGCCACGATCGGCCAGCGCCTGGGCGGCAAGCACCCCGAGCGGGTGATCGAGAAGGCGGTCGAGCGCATGATCACGCGCGGCCCGCTGCAGCGTAAGCAGATGAAGAACCTCAAGGTCTACGCCGGCGGCGCGCATCCGCACGAAGCGCAGCAGCCCGTGAAGCTCGACATCGCCGCGATGAACCGCAAGAACTCGAGGATCGGCTGACCATGGCCATCGAACCGACGACCACGCCCACCTCCGGCCTGCGCAAGTCCGCGGCCAATATCGTCGCCAGCATGTCGGCGGCCGAGCCGCAGCCGCGCGGCAAGGAGATCGACGCCCAGGGCCGCTCCTACGCCACCGGCCGGCGCAAGAACGCGGTCGCCCGCGTCTGGATCAAGCCGGGCTCCGGCAAGATCACGGTCAACGGCCTTGATCAGACGGTCTACTTCGCGCGTCCGACCCAGCGCATGATGATCCAGCAGCCGTTCCAGATCGCCGGCCGCGTCGATGCGTTCGACGTCATCGCCACGGTGGTCGGCGGCGGCCTGTCGGGCCAGGCCGGCGCGGTGCGCCACGGCATCTCGCAGGCGCTGACCCGCTACGAGCCGGATCTGCGTCCGCCGCTGAAGCAGGGCGGCTTCCTCACGCGCGACCCGCGCGTGGTCGAGCGCAAGAAGTACGGCCGCGCCGGCGCCCGCCGCCGCTTCCAGTTCTCCAAGCGCTGATCGCGCTTGGGCCTTCGAACACGAAAGGGCGCCGCGAGGCGCCCTTTTTCTTTCGTCCGCCTGGTTCCTAGGGGCGCAATTCGATCGAGCAAACCCGGCTGCCATCCCGAGCGGAGCGAGGGATCTAGGGTCAGCCTAGATCCCTCGCTACGCTCGGGATGACAGCACTGACTCGATCCGATCGGAACGTGCTCTAGCGGCAAGAGCAAGAGTCGCCCTCCCTCTTGCGCAGATTGGTTTCGACCCAGGTCTTGGCGTCCGGGCCGAAATCGAAGGTCGGGCCGATGACGCAGAGCGTCGAGTCGTCTCGACCGCTCTTCATCTGCGAGAGCGGGCGGGTATCGATCACGATGCGGTCATTGCGGCAGTAGATGTACCACGCGGCCATCGCCGTGCTTGGCATCCATACGCCCAATACAATCAGTGCAGTCCACACGAGTCGCATAGCCGACCTCCCTGATGTCGTCGCGACCAACGCGGATACGCTATCGGCTCGACTGACCGTTGTCTCGGGATTTCCACCGCTGGCCCGTCCCGCGATTCAATCCAGGAAGCCCTCGAGGAAGTCGATCACGCTCGCCTTGAAGAGCGCATGGGCGATGATCGAGAAGTGGTCGCAGCCGGGGATGCTGACCGCCTTGGCGCCGGGAATCGCTTGCGCCAGCGTGCGCGGATTGCCGGCGAGCTCGTCGTGCGAGCCGGCAACGATGAGTGTCGCGAGATCGAGCTTGCTCAGCGCCGCGCGATCGATGAGGAAGCGCGGGCCGCGCGAGCAGGCGGCAAGCGCCAGGCGATCCTCGCCCTGTTCGTCCGCGAACTGGCGGAAGCTGCGGCGCATGGGATCGGGGATTGTCGCCGGATCCTCGGCCTCCATTGCCTCGGCCATGCTGTCGTCACGTGGTGACTCCTCGAGCATCTTGCCGCCGACGCCGCCCAGGATGAGATCGCCGAAGCGTTCCGGCCATAGCAGCCCGGCAGTGAGGCTGAGATGCGAGCCCATGGAGAAGCCCAGCAGGTTGGCGCGCGCGAAGCCGACATGGTCCATCAGCGCCACGATGTCGTGCGCCATGGCCTTGCGGTCATAAGCGGCGGGGTCGTGCGGCTTGGCGCTCTGGCCATGGCCACGCGCGTCGAGCGCCACGCCTTTGAAACCCTTGGCGGCGAAGGCGTCGTACCAGCCCATGCGCTTCCAGCCCTCGGCCTTGTTCGAGCTGAAGCCGTGCACCAGCACGATGCGGCGCTTGGCGTCGGGGCCGCCGAACTCGTCATAGGCGATGGCATGGCCGTCGGATTCGAACTGCGGCATGGGCGTTCCCTCGCGTCTTGCTTGGGCACAATTGTAGAACCACCGTCGTCCTGAGCGCCAGCGAAGGACCTCGCGGTGGTTG
>JALHMM010000047.1:39191-47403 GCA_022844045.1 Reyranellaceae bacterium
CAACGGCGCCGGTGAGCACCGGCGCCGTTCGTGTGTGATCGTTCGACCGCTGGGTCCTTCGCTGGCGCTCAGGACGACAGCGTGGGTGTCAGGCCGCCAGCCCCAGCATCACGCCGAGGTTCTGCACGGCGGCGCCCGAGGCGCCCTTGCCGAGATTGTCGAGGCGCGCGGTCAGGATCACCTGGCCGTGCTTCTCGTTGGCGTAGACGCGCAGCTCCATCTTGTCGGTGTCGTTGAGCGCCTCCGGCTCGAGGCGGTCGACCGCCTTGTCGGCGCTGTCCACCGGTACGACGCTGATGCGGTCGCTGCCCCTGTACCAGTCGGCCAGCACGGTGTGCAGGTCGGCGGCCTTGGGCTGCTTGTTCAGCGTGTCGAGGTGCAGCGGCACGTTGACGATCATGCCCTGGCGGTAGTTGCCCACCTGCGGCACGAAGATCGGCCGGCGCGTCAGCCCCGCGTAGAGCTGCAGCTCGGGCACGTGCTTGTGCTCCATGCGCAGACCATAGACCTCGAAAGCCGGCGCGGTGCCTTTCTCAAAGGCCTCGATCATCGACTTGCCGCCGCCGCTGTAGCCGGAGACGGCGTGCACGACGATCGGGTAGTCGCGCGGGATCAAGCCGGTGTCGACCAGTGGACGCAAAAGCGCGATGCCGCCGGATGGGTAGCAACCGGGGTTGCTCACCTTGCGCGCGGCGCGGATCGCGGCCGGCTGTTGCGGCGTCAGCTCGGGGAAGCCGAACACCCAGTCGGGCGCGACGCGATGCGCGGTGCTGGCGTCGAGGATGCGGGGCCCCTTGTCGCCAAGAGAGTCAGCGAGCGCCACCGACTCCTTGGCCGCGTCGTCGGGCAGGCAGAGGATGACGACGTCGACATCCGACATCACGGCGCGTCGCGCCTCGGGGTCCTTTCGTCGCTCGGCGGCCACGCTGACCATCTGGATGCCCGGCACCTGGAGCAGACGCTCGCGGATGCCAAGACCGGTGGTGCCGGCTTCGCCGTCGATGAAAACCCTGGGCATGTTCGCCGTGGTGGACATCACCTCTATCCTTTGAACGGGACACGAACCAAAGGCGGTTCGCGCTGCGATACATACGCCGAACAGCGCGGGAATCAAGACGTTGCATGACTCGGCGGCTTGACCGCTGTCACACGTCCGTCATGGTGTGTTGCTGAGAACACAGGGGCGCGGGAGCGTGGGGTCGATGGCCGGGCTGATCATTCCGTTCAACAATTTCGTGCCGCGCGTCGATCCCAGCGCGTTTATTGCGCCCAACGCCACCCTGATCGGCGACGTCGAAATACATGCCAATGCCAGCATCTGGTTCACCTGCGTGTTGCGCGGCGACGGGCCGGGCATCCGGATCGGCGAGAACAGCAACATCCAGGACGGCACGGTGATCCACATCGCCGCGCGCGGCGTGCCGACCATCGTCGGCAAGAACGTCTCGGTCGGCCACATGGCGCTGTTGCACGCCTGCACGGTCGAGGACGACGCCTTCATCGGCATGCACGCCACGGTGCTCGACAATTGCGTGGTCGAGAGCGGCGCCATGGTCGCCGCCGGCGCGCTGGTGCCGCCCAACAAGGTGGTCAAGAAAGGCGAGCTGTGGGCCGGCAACCCGGCGACCAAGATGCGCGATATCGCCGAGCGCGACCTCGAGATGTTCAAGCGAACCTGCGAAAACTACGTCAAGCTCAGCCGGCGGTATTTGGGCGTGTAGCCACTACCTTCCCCCGGAGGGGGAAGGTGCCCGAAGGGCGGATGGGGGATGTCGAAGACGGACTCGGAATGCGTTGAAGCATTCCCCCATCCGTCAGCGCTACGCGCTGCCACCTTCCCCCTCCGGGGGAAGGTGAAAATAGGAGAGGGACAATCACATGCGACGCAACCTGCTGCGCCAGAAGCTCGATCGGGGCGAGCCGACTTTGGGCACGCACATCCTGTCGACCTGGCCGACGCTCGTGGAGCTGATCGGCCAGAGCGGGCAATACGACTATGTCGAGTTCACCGCCGAGTACGGCCCGTTCACCATGCACGACCTCGACAATCTCGGCCGTGCGCTGGAGGTGGCGGGGATCGGCGGCATGATGAAGGTCGAGCAGACGCAGTGGACCCACCAGACCATGCGCGCCATCGGCTCGGGCTTTCAGAGCATTCTGTTCGCCGATGTGCGCACGGTGGCCGACGCCGAGGCTTGCGTGAAGGCGGTGCGCGCGGAGTCGCCGCGCACGCGCGGGCTCGCGGGTGTGGGCATGCGCCGCGACGTCGGCACGATCCGCGAGGTCGGCTCGCCGGCCTTCGTCAAGGCGCTCGACGACGTCGTCGTTGCGCTGATGATCGAGAAGCGCCAATGCGTCGAGGATCTCGACAATGTGCTGTCGGTGCCGGGCATCGACATGGTGCAGTTCGGCCCGTCCGACTACAGCATGAGCATCGGCGTGCCGGGCCAGGCCACGCATCCCGATGTCGTGAAGGCGGAGCGCAAGACCATCGAAACGGCGCTGAAGAAGGGCATCCACCCGCGCGTCGAATTGCGCGATCCCTCGCAGGCGGCGCGCTATCTCGAGATGGGCGTGAAACACTTCTGCATCGGCTGGGACGTCACCATCCTGCATGCGTGGTGGGCTGAGAAGGGCGCCGAGATGCGCGGCCTGCTCGCGGGCAAGAAGTCCGGGAAGAAGACGGCCAAGGCGAAGGGCGGCAATTACCGCTAACCTTCGGCCGACATCGCAGGAGGTCGTCATGGCGCCCGACAGCTTGGCATTGGCTACCGATCACGCGTTCTGGGAGCGCGCGCGGCGTCACCTGATTCGCTTCGGCGCCGACTTCCAGCCGATGGTGATCGAGCGCGCCGCCGGCTCGTATCTCTACGACTCGGCCGGCCGCGCGATCCTCGATTTCGCCTCCGGGCAGATGAGCGCGATCCTCGGCCACAGCCACCCCGAGATCGTCGCCACGGTGCGCCACTGGGTGGGCGAGCTCGATCATCTCTACAGCTCGATCCTCAGTCGGCCGGTCGTCGACCTCGCGGAGATGCTGGGCAAGCTGGCGCCGGGCAAGCTCGAGCGCGTGCTGCTGCTGAGCACCGGCGGCGAGTCGAACGACGCGGCGCTGCGCATGGCCAAGCTCGCGACCGGCGGTTTCGAGATCGTCGGACTGAGCCGCTCCTGGCACGGCGTCACCGGTGCCGCGTCGGCGGCGACCTATAACGCCTCGCGCCGCGGTTATGGGCCGTCAGCGCCGGGTTCGCTGGTGATCCCGGCGCCCGATCTCTACCGGCCCACTTTCGGCGGCAAGGGCACGACGGCCGACAGCTATGACTGGCGCGGCGAGCTCGACTATGCCTTCGAGCTGGTCGATCGCCAGAGCACCGGTGCGCTCGCCGCGGTGATCGCCGAGCCAATCCTGAGCTCGGGCGGCGTGATCGAGCCGCCCGAGGGCTACTTCAAGGCGCTGGAGGCGAAGTGCCGGGAGCGCGGCATGCTGCTGGTGTTCGACGAGGCGCAGACCGGCCTGGGCCGCACCGGCACGCTCTTCGCCTGCGAGCGCGATGGCGTGGCGCCCGATCTGCTGACTTTGTCGAAGACCTTGGGCGCCGGCCTGCCGCTGGCCGCGGTGCTGGCGACGCCGGAGGTCGAGGAGCGCTGCCACGAGCGCGGCTTCCTGTTCTACACCACGCACGCCAACGACCCGCTGCCGGCGGCCGTAGGCCTGACGGTCCTGGAGATCATCCTGCGCGATAAGCTCAGCGAACGCGCGCGAAGCGCCGGCGTGCGCTTGCGCGCCGGGCTGGAGAGCCTGATGCAGCGCCACGAGGTCGTCGGCGATATCAGGGGCAGGGGTCTGCTGCTGGGCATGGAGCTGGTGAAGGACCGCCACTCCCGCACGCCGGCGCCGGATCTCGCCGGCGCGGTGATGGCGCGTTGCCGCGAGCTGGGCATGAGCACGTCGGTGATCCGCGGCGGGCTGGGCGTGTTCCGCATCGCGCCGCCGATCACCATCACCGATGCCGAGATCGATCTCGGCTTGTCTATATTTGACCAGGCTCTGGCCGACTGCACCGGCCGCTGACCGAGGCGTTCAACGGAAGAAGGGGATACCTATGGCGATGATGTATGGCGTCATGCGGGGCGTGGTCGTTGATTCGATGGACCCGTTGCGCACCGGCCGCGCAAAGGTGCAGATGCCAGCGGTGCCGGGCGCCGACGGCTGGGCAGACTCCTGCGTCAGTGGTCTGCGGCCCGGCGACAAGGTCATCATCGCTTTCGAGGGCGGCGATCAGACGCGACCCGTCGTGATCGGCAAGGTGGGCGGCTGATCCGCCGCCCGCCTACTTCGCCTTCACCGTGATCGTCGGGATCGACGTCACCTTGCCGCTCGCCACGCGCACGAACTCGGCGGTGACGCCGAAGTTGCCGG
Organism: Reyranellaceae bacterium; assembly: GCA_022844045.1. Taxonomy (GTDB): domain Bacteria; phylum Pseudomonadota; class Alphaproteobacteria; order Reyranellales; family Reyranellaceae; genus JAFAZJ01. The sequence goes on from JALHMM010000047.1 coordinate 43,612, forward strand.
TGAGCAGCACCCACTTGCCGGCCTCGCGCTCGACGGTGATCGAGTAGTCGCCCGGCGGCACCTTCTCGATGGTGAATGTGCCGTCCTTGGCGGTGCGCGTGGTGAAGGTCAACGGCGCCTGGGTCGAGCACGGCGTGTCGCCGGACTTGAAAGTGCTGAAGCGGCTCAGGCGCACATTGCAGAACTCGACGCGCACGTCGGCGAGGCCCGTGTTCTCGTCACCTTCGAGCTTGCCCTTGAGGCCGCCAGTCGGCTTGTCCTGCGCCGTGGGCAAGCTGGCAGGGCCTTTGCCGGCCATGATCAGCGTGCGCATGTCGTCGAACGGCACGTCGGAATTGGCCATGCGCCAGAACTTCGCGACGTTGTTCTCGACCACGCCCAGGCCCCAGCTCGAGGCGATCCACAGCCGGCCCTTGCCGTCGAAAGCAAGGTCCCGCGGCTTGATCTGCGGTTCCATGCCGCCGATCAGCGCCTTCTTCCAGCCGCCGCCGGAGAAGGTGCGGATGCCGTCATTGACCGAGATCCAAACTGTGCCGCTGCCGTCGACGGCTACGCCGGCGGGGCCGATCAGGTTCTCCTTGTGCGCCGTCCACAACTTGCCGTCATGCATCGAGAGCCCGCCGCTGTGCACCATCCACAACCGTCCATCCCGGTCGGCCGCGGCGTCGCTGAAGCGGATATGTTCGTTGGGGAAGGGCGGCAGATCGGCGATCGCCTTCCACTCGCCGCCCTCGTAGCGCGCCAGGCTGCGGCCCAGCACGGCCCACAGCGAGCCGTCAGGCTTGGTGATGAAGCGCTTCACGCCGTCGAGCGTGCCGTTCGTGACGTTGACCGCCGAGTAGGGCGTGTCGGTCCACTGCCCGCCCTCGAACTTGGCGATGCCGTCCTTGTGGCCGATGAAGATCGTGCCCTTGGCGTCGCAGCCCAGCGCGCCCATCACCGGCTTGCCGTGGCGTGCCGGCTTGGTCCAGCCGCCGCTGCCCTCGCGGAAGGCGACCTCCGAGGTGTTGGCGACCACCAGGCGCGCGCCGCAAACGGCGACATGGCGGATGAAGGTGAACGGTGCCTTTTCCTTGCCATCGAGGGCGACGATGCCCGAACCATCGACGCAGAATGGCGCCGCCGAGCCGCCGCCCGGGATCACGCAGGCCATGTCGTTGGCACGCGCTGTGCCCGAGACCACGCTGACGAGGACGGCGGCGATGGCGGCAAGTCGGGATACCATTGTGTCCTTACTCCAAGATCATATTAAGTGAACGGTAGCTCATTTTCACAGGGGAGGCTACACGGCGCATCGTCGGACTATCCCCAGCCGCGCAAGCGTGAGGAGACAACCCGAGTTTCCTCTAGCGGGGACGTGCAGCTTCCGGGCGCGCCCCGCGCACCGATCAGGCGTCCGTCTTGACCTTCACGTAGCTGCCGGGCGCGTCCTCTATCGCCGGCAAGCCGCCGGCGCCGGGCACGCGCGCGGGCACCTTGGGGCCGGACTGCGCCGACAGCCAGCGATCCCAGTCGGGCCACCACGAACCCGGTGTTTCCGTGGCGCCGGCGCGCCATTCCTCGAGCGTGGCGGGATAGTGCGTCGTCGCCGCCTCGTTGATCCAGTACTGGTACTTCTTGGCCCTGGGCGGGTTGACTACGCCGGCGATGTGACCCGAGCCGGCGAGCATGAAGCGCAGCGGGCCCGAGAAGATCTTGGTGAGCTTGTAGACCGATGGCGCCGGGGCGATGTGGTCTTCCTTGCCAGCCTGGATGTAGCAAGGCACCTGCACCGTGCGCAGATCGATCGGTACGCCCGCCAGGCTCACGCCGCCCTGCTGCACCAGCAGGTTCTTCAGGTACATGTTGCGCAGGTAGTAGCTGTGCATCGCCGCGGGCAGGCGCGTGGCGTCGGCGTTCCAGAACAGCAGGTCGAACGGCATCGGCTCCTTGCCGAGCAGATAGTTGTTCACGACGAACGACCAGATCAGGTCGTTGCTGCGCAACATGTTGAAGGTGGTCGCCATCTCGGCGCCGTCCATGTAGCCGCGCTGCTCGATCATCTTCTCGATGTTGGCGATCTGCTCCTCGTCGATGAAGACGGTGAGCTCGCCGGCGTCGGTGAAGTCGATCTGCGCGGTGAAGAAGGTGCAGTTCTGGATGCGCTTGTCGTTCTTCGCCGCGCTATAGGCCAGCGTCGCCGCCATCAGCGTGCCGCCGATGCAATAGCCGATGGTCGAGACCTCGCGCACGCCGATCGCCTTCTCGATGGCGTCGAGCGCGGCCAACGGGCCCTCGAGCATGTAGTCCTCGAAGCTCTTGTGGCGCAGCCGCGCATCGGGGTTGACCCAGGAGATGATGAACACCGTGTAGCCCTGGTCGACCGCCCACTTGATGAAGGAGTTCTCGGGCTTCAGGTCGAGGATGTAGAACTTGTTGATCCACGGCGGCACGATCAGCAGCGGCCGCTCGTAGACCTCCGGCGTCGACGGCGTGTACTGGATCAGCTGCATCATCTCGTTCTGGAACACCACCTTGCCTGGCGAGGTGGCGACGTTGCGGCCGACCTCGAAGGCGTCCATGTCGGTCTGGCGGATCGCCAGCCTGCCGTTGCCGCGCCGCATGTCCTCCAGCACGTTGCGCAGGCCCTTCACCAGATTCTCGCCGCCGCTTTCCAGGGTGGCCTTGAGCACCTGTGGATTGGTGGCGACGAAGTTCGTCGGTGCCATGGAGTCGACGAACTGCTTGAGATGGAATTCGACCTTCTTGCGGGTGCGCTCGTCGAGCCCGACGGTCTCCTTGGGCAGGCCCATCAGCCAGCGCGAGGTCAGCAGGTAGGATTGCTTGATGTGGTCGAAGATCGCCTCGTCGCGCCAGGCCGCGTCGTTGAACCGCTTGTCGCCCTTGGGCGTCTCGACCACCGGATCGGCCGGCTTGCCCATCATGCGATCGGCCGTGGCCTGCCACAACTTGGCGTAGTCCTGCCATAGCGCGATCTGGGCCTGCATCATCTTCTCCGGGTCGGCCATCAGCTTGGCCGTGAAGTCGACGAAGGTGGCGGTCAGGTTCAGCGGGTCGAGTGATTGCGCGTCCGCCGGCTGCTGGCCCTTCTGGCGCTCGGCGAAATCGCGCAGCACGTCCTGGCTGCGCTGGGCGATGTCCCGCCACAGCGCCTGCATGGCGGCGGTGTCTGGCACCTTGAGCTGCGGCGATTGGGGATCGGCCATGGGTTTCCTCCGGTGGACTATTGTCCTTGCAGTTCATTGCCCTACGCGACGGCTTTTGAAATACTGCGGCGACAACCGGCGCACCTTGGGCAACCAGCTCGGGGCTGGCGCACAAGGGACGATCACCTTATGAACCGCCTCCGGCGGCGTCAATTTGGAGCCGGCCCTGGACAACGAACGGATGAACGGCGTGATGCTGAGGGCGGGCGGAGTTTCAAGAGCGATGTTGCTGGCGTTGCTCGCCACGACCGCCCTGACCAGCTGTGACAGCGACGGTCTGCCGACCCCGCCACCAGGCGCGACGACGAGTACGCTGCCGGCCGACCGCCGTGTGCCGACCGGTGGCATCGCCATCGACCGCAGCAAGGCCCGCTACGACGACTCCGTCGCCGCCGCCGACGAGACGCGCGGCCAGCAGGTCGGCTCCGTCGTTCCGGCGAGCCCGCCCAAGCCGCAGGATCCGCCGGCCCCCAGCACCGCCGCTGCGCCACCGCCGCCACCTTCATCCCCGGTGACCTCGGCGCCACCACCACCGCCGCCCGCGCCTGCTGTCGCATCGGCGCCACCGCCGCCGCCAGCGCCGGTG
>JALHMM010000048.1 GCA_022844045.1 Reyranellaceae bacterium
GCCGCCGTCGCGGCCTCGGCGCCAGCGACGGGCAGGTCGACCGCGACACCCTCGGCCAGCCAGTCCGCCGACGCCGCTCGAACGCCCAACGCGCGCGCCACGTCCTCGACGCAAGCCCGATCGATCGCCGGCTTGGCCGGATCGGCGATCAGGGTCAGGACGTGCGTCATTGCGAGGGTTCTCCGCGAAAGGCGGCGCACTATGGTCACGGTCCGCCGCCCCGTCCACCGCCGCGCCGACGCATGCTATGAGCCGCTAATGAAGGCTGAGCGACACGCGCTGATCGTCTCCGGGCCGACGGCGTCGGGGAAGTCGGCGTTGGGCCTGCGGATCGCCGCGCGCGTTGGTGGCGTGATCATCAACGCCGATGCGATGCAGACCTATGGCGCCTTTTCGATCCTCACGGCGCAACCGACCGAGGCGGAGCGCGCCGCCGTGCCGCATGCGCTCTATGGCGTGCTGCCGCTGACCGAGACGCTGAGCGCCCAGCGCTGGCGCGAGCTGGCCTTGATCGAGATGGAGCGGGCTGTCGACGCCGGCCGCGTGCCGCTCCTGCTCGGTGGTACCGGCCTGTATCTCAAGGCGCTGACGCAGGGGTTGGCGCATGTGCCCGAGGTGCCGCCGGCGATCCGCGCGCGCGCGGATGCCGAATGGCAAGCGCTCGGCGCGGCCGCCTTCGCCGCGCGGCTGGCCGAGCATGACCCGCCGACGGCGGCGCGGCTGAAGCCCAATGATCGCCAACGCCACGTGCGGGCGTGGGAGGTCTGGCTGGCGACCGGTCGCCCGCTATCGGCGTGGCAGCAAGCGCCGGGTGAGGGGGCGCCGCCCGGCTGGCGCTTTCGCACGCTGGTGCTGGCACCGCCGCGCGAGGTCCTGCGCGCGAAGATCGCCACCCGGTTCGATGCGATGATCGCCGATGGCGTGGTCGAGGAGGTGCGGCCAGTCTGGAGTGTGGTTCGCGATGGAACTCTGTCGCCGGGCCTTCCCGGGCTGAAGGCTCATGGGGCGCCGGAGCTGTTTCGGTACCTGGATGGCGAGATCGCCTTGGCCGAGGCGGTGCGGATCGCCGTCGACCACACCCGGCAATACGCAAAGCGTCAAATGACCTGGCTTCGGCATCAGATTATTGCCGATGCGGTCATAGATGAGACATCTTCTGACAAGATCGACGATATGTTGAAACTTTCGGACAATCTATAGACCTCAAACTTTGCGTTTGTTTGCGATTTCGGGTTGACCCCCGACTTCGGCGTCGTATATGGTCCGGCCCGCCGCGAAGCCCTCCGCTTCGCGGCTCGTGTTTCCAGTGGAGAGGGCCATGACTGCCGAGAGCAAGACGACCGGTGCCGACCTGGTGATCAAGACGCTGATCGACCAGGACGTCGAGGTCGTTTTCGGCTATCCCGGCGGCGCCGTCCTGCCGATCTACGACTCGCTCTTCAAGCAGAACCGGCTGCGCCACATCCTGGTGCGCCATGAGCAGGCCGCCGTGCACGCCGCCGAGGGCTATGCGCGCTCGACCGGCAAGGTCGGCGTGGTGCTGGTGACCTCTGGCCCCGGTGCCACCAATGCCGTGACCGGGCTGACCGACGCGCTGATGGACTCGATCCCGATCGTTTGCATGACCGGGCAGGTGCCGACGCATCTGATCGGCAACGACGCCTTCCAGGAGGCGGACACCACGGGCATCACGCGGCCCTGCACCAAGCACAACTACCTGATCAAGAACGTCGCCGACGTGCAGCGCGTCGTGGGCGAGGCGTTCTACGTCGCCAAGTCCGGCCGTCCCGGCCCGGTCGTGATCGACCTGCCCAAGGACATCCTGATGGCGCAGCACGACTACGAGCCGCTCAAGAAGACCACGCAGCACAAGAGCTACCGCCCGCAGGTCAAGGGCGACATCAAGCAGATCGAGGCCGCCATCGAGCTGATCGCCAAGGCCAAGCGGCCGGTGTTCTACACCGGTGGCGGCGTGATCAATTCCGGCCCCAACGCCTCGAAGCTGCTGCAGCAGTTCGTGCGCCTGACCGGCTATCCGATCACCAACACGCTGATGGGACTGGGCGCCTATCCGGCGTCGGATCCGCTGTTCCTCGGCATGCTGGGCATGCACGGCACCTACGAGGCCAACCTCGCGATGCACGGCTGCGACGTGATGATCAACATCGGCGCGCGCTTCGACGATCGCATCACCGGCCGCCTCAACGCCTTCTCGCCCAACTCGAAGAAGATCCACGTCGACATCGATCCGTCGTCGATCAACAAGAACGTGCGCGTCGACGTGCCGATCGTCGGCGACGTGGCGCATGTGCTCGAGGACATGATCAAGGTCTGGAAGGCCAGGCAGCCCAAGATCGACCAGAAGGCGCTGAAGGCGTGGTGGGCGCAGATCAACGAGTGGCGCGGCAAGGACTGCCTGCGCTATCGCCCCTCGACCGAGATCATCAAGCCACAATATGCGCTCCAGCGCCTCTACGAGCTGACCAAAGACCGCTCGCCGATCATCACGACGGAGGTCGGCCAGCACCAGATGTGGGCGGCGCAGTTCCTGAAGTTCGAGAAGCCCAACCAGTGGCTGACCTCGGGCGGGCTGGGCACCATGGGCTATGGCCTGCCGGCCGCCATCGGCGCGCAGATCGCCCACCCCGACAAGCTGGTGATCGACGTCGCCGGCGAAGCCTCGATCCTGATGAACATCCAGGAGATGTCGACGGCGGTGCAGTACCGCACGCCGGTCAAGGTGTTCATCCTCAACAACGAGTACATGGGCATGGTGCGGCAGTGGCAGGAACTGCTGCATGGCGGGCGCTACTCCGAGAGCTACACCGCGGCGCTGCCCGACTTCGTCAAGCTGGCCGATGCCTTCGGCGGCGTCGGCATGCGCTGCAGCAAGCCCGACGACGTCGATCGCGTGATCAAGGAGATGATCGCGGTCGACCGTCCGGTGATCGTCGACGTCTGCGTCGACAAGGCCGAGAACTGCTTCCCGATGATTCCGTCAGGCGCGGCGCACAACGAGATGCTGCTGTCGGCCGAGGACAAGGCGGCGAAGCCGATCTCGGAAGAGGGCATGGTCCTGGTCTGACGACCGTCCCAGCCTTCGCGGGGCGCCGCGCCGTCGCGGCCGCCCTTCCTTCGACGCGCCTCCAGGATATTCGATCATGACGTCCGCACCGACCAACGAACGCCACACCATCTCGGTGCTGGTGGACAACGAGCCGGGCATCCTCGCCCGCGTCGTCGGCCTGTTCTCCGGCCGCGGCTACAACATCGAGAGCCTCACCGTCGCCGAGACCGACCGCAAGCGGAACCTCTCGCGCATCACCATCGTCACCACGGGCACGCCGATGGTGATCGAGCAGATCAAGGCGCAGCTCGATCGCCTGGTGCCGGTGCACAAGGTGCACGACCTCACCGTCGAGGGCCCGCATGTCGAACGCGAGCTGGCGCTGATCAAGACCAAGGGCGGTGGCGACAAACGCGTCGAATCGCTGCGCATCGCCGATATCTTCCGCGCCAAGGTCGTCGACAGCACCAACGAGTCGTTCGTCTTCGAGGTCACCGGCTCGAGCGAAAAGGTCGACGCGTTCATCAAGCTGATGGAGCCGCTGGGCCTGATCGACGTCTGCCGCACCGGCATCGTCGCCATCTCGCGCGGCCCCAACGGCGTGTGATGGGCCGCGCCTCGCCTTACCTGCCCCCGGAGGGGGAAGGTGCCCGAAGGGCGGATGGGGGATGCCGATCACGGACTCCTGCGTCCGTCTTCGACATCCCCCATCCGTCGCTGCGCGCCACTTTCCCCCTCCGGGCAGGGCTATCGCATATGGATTCCGGACTTACCTTCCCCTGGAGGGGGAAGGTGGCGCGCGAAGCGCGACGGATGGGGGATGTTTCAACGAGTTCGGTGTTCGTCTTCGACATCCCCCATCCGCCCTTCGGGCACCTTCCCCCTCCGGGGGAAGGTAAGACCAAGTCGAATGGGCCGGATGCGATAGCCCTGCCCCTCCGGGGGAAGGAAGGAGCTGCCGGAGGGCGCCCATGGACCTGACCTACGGCCTGATCGGCTTCGCCATCGCCCATATGCTGGCGGTGGCCAGCCCCGGCCCCAGCTTCGTGCTGGTGGCGCAGGTCGCCGCATCGCGTTCGCGCGCCGCCGCGCTGGTGGCGACGGCGGCGCTGACCCTGGGCGCGGCGCTGTGGGCGGCGGCCGCGTTGTTCGGCCTGCAATCGCTGTTCAAGCACGCCGACTGGCTCTATCTGGCGTTGCGCATCGGCGGTGGTTTGTACCTGCTCTGGCTGGGCTATCAGCTGATCCGCTATGCCGGCAAAGGTGATCTCGCGACGCCTGCCGGCAGCGGGGAGGCGGCCACCGACATGCGCGGCATCTTCTGGAAGGCGCTGCTGGTGCAGCTGTCCAACCCGAAGGTGATCGTCTTCTTCAGCGGCATCATGGCCGCCCTGCTGCCGCGCGATCTGTCGCCGCAGGCCGCCGTGATCGTCGTGATGATCGTCGCCTTCAACGAGTTCGTCTGGTACGCGCTCGTCTCGCTGCTGTTCTCCGGCGGCCGCGCGCGTCAGTTCTACCGCGGCGCGCGGGTCTGGATCGAACGGGTCACCGGCGGCGTGCTCGCCGTCCTCGGACTTCGGCTGGCGCTCGACCGGTAGCGCCGCCTTCATGGATTGAGAGATACCGGAACGGAGGGGAAGATGCGGGTCTATTACGATCGCGACGCGGATGTGAACCTGATCAAGGGCAAGAAGGTCTTGGTCGTCGGCTATGGCAGCCAGGGGCATGCCCATGCGATGAACCTGCGCGACAGCGGCGTGAAGGACGTGCGCATCGCGCTCAAGAAGGGCTCGGCCACGGTCAAGAAGGCCGAGGGCGCGGGCTTTACGGTCATGACGCCGGCCGACGGCGCCAAGTGGGCCGACGTCGTGATGATGCTGACGCCCGACGAGCTGCAGTCCGACATCTACAATGCCGACCTCGCGCCCAACATGCGCGACGGCACCGCGCTGGCCTTCGCGCACGGCCTGAACGTGCATTTCAACCTGCTGAGCCCGCGCGCCGATCTCGACGTGTTCATGATCGCGCCCAAGGGCCCGGGCCACACCGTGCGCTCCGAGTACACCCGCGGCGGCGGCGTGCCCTGCCTGGTGGCCGTGGCGCAGAACCCGTCGGCCAATGCGCTGGAGATCGCGCTCTCCTACTCCTCGGCGATCGGCGGCGGTCGCGCCGGCACGATCGAGACCTCGTTCAAGGAGGAGTGCGAGACGGATCTGTTCGGCGAGCAGGTCGTGCTCTGCGGCGGCCTGGTCGAGCTGATCAAGGCCGGCTACGAGACCTTGGTCGAGGCGGGCTACGCGCCGGAAATGGCGTACTTCGAGTGTCTGCACGAGGTGAAGCTGATCGTCGACCTCATCTTCGAGGGCGGCATCGCCAACATGAACTACTCGATCTCGAACACCGCCGAGTACGGCGAGTATCGCTCGGGCCCGCGCATCGTGACGGCCGAGACCAAGGCCGAGATGAAGCGCGTGCTGGAGGACATCCAGTCGGGCCGCTTCGCGCGCGACTGGATGCTGGAGAACAAGGTCAACCAGGCCTCTTTCAAGTCCATGCGCAAGAAGATGGCCGAGCACCCGATCGAGCAGGTCGGCGAGAAGCTGCGCGCCATGATGCCGTGGATCAAGGAGAAGGCGCTGGTTGACAAGGCGCGTAACTAGCCGCGCGCCAACGTCCCGCCGCGCGAAGATCGCGCGGCGGGACGATCAGGCGGCCGCATCCGCCGGCGGCGCGGCGCTTCCTGGCAACGACGCGCCGGAACGCGACAACGCTTCCTGCAGGCGACGCTCCTGGTCGGGCGACAGGGACGAGCGGATGACGCGTCCCGTGAAGCTGCTCAGCTCAGCCAGAACCTTCTCCGGCTGCACCTTGCGCACCAGGACGAACAGCGCCGAGGTATTGGGCTGCAGCGTCTCGCCGACCGAGCGAATGAAGTCGTCATTGATGCCGTAGTCGGCCAGCTTACCCGAGAGCGCGCCGGAGCCGGCGCCCAGCGCCGCGCCGGACACCAGCCCAAGCAGCGGGTTGAGGAACACCAGGCCGACCAAGGTGCCGAACATGCCGCCCCACAGAGCGCCGCTGGCAGCGCCCATTGTCGTCAGGTTCAAGCTCTGCTTCAGCTTCAACTTGCCGTCGGGGTCCCGTATCGCGACGACGGAGTCCGCCAGATCAATGAGATGCTCGCGCTGTAGACGCCCGAGCTCCGTCAGCGCCCGGTCGGCATCGTGCGGATTGTCGAAGCTGACAACAACGAGTTCGGACATGATCTCCTCTCTGGTGGCGGTGATTTCTATCGTTCGACGCGTATCAGATAGAGTGCTGCTATCACGATTCAAGCGCCGTCGCCGGGTTTGACGTTTCTCGCCGAGGCGAAGAGCCATGACGTGAAATGAGGTGGCGCTCCGCGAGTCCTGTCATATTTCCCTGTGGACGAGCGTTCATTCTCGCGGCAGGGTGATGTAAGATTTTCAGTAGATTCACGCGGTCGCTAAGAAACAGAATACGGGAGGCTTCCGCGTCGAACGCCCGGGTCGAAAGACCCGGGCGTTCTGCGTTCGAGGGTTGCCCGCCGTCGCATCCCATGCGAACGTTCGTTAAGTTCGTAGGGAGGACATCATGGCCCGCTTCGACCGCTTGATCCGCAACGGCATGATCGTCGACGGCAGCCGCGCGCCGCGCTATCGCGCGGACATCGGCATCAGGGACGGCGTGATCGCCGAGATCGGCCGCATCGATCCGTCCGACGCACGTGAGGTGATCGACGCGCAGGGCCTGATCGTGGCGCCGGGCTTCATCGACCTGCACACCCACTATGACGCGCAGCTCTTCTGGGATCCCTACTGTACCTTGTCGGGCTGGCACGGGATCACTTCGGTCGTCATCGGCAATTGTGGCTTCGGCTTCGCGCCGGTGCGGCCGGAGATGCGCGAACGCTCGATGATGACTATGACGCGCGTCGAGGCAATTCCCATGGCCTCGATGCAACAGGGCATGCCGTGGGACTGGGTGACGTTCCCGGAGTTCCTCGACAGCGTCGAGCGCACGCCCAAGGCGATCAACATCCTGCCCTACGTGCCGATCAGCCCGCTGCTGATCTGGGTGATGGGCTTCGAGGCGGCCAAAGCCGGCAAGCGCCCGACCGACGCCGAGCATCGCGAGCTTTGCCGGCTGCTGGAGGAGGCGATGGACGCCGGCGGTTGCGGCTGGTCGGCGCAGCGCATGCTGCCCAGTGGGCCGGCTTGCGTGCAGCGCGATTTCGACGGCTCGCCGATGCCGACCGACGTGATGCACGACGACACCTGCCGCGAGCTCGCCAAGGTGCTGCGCCGGCGCAACGACGGCTTCATGCAGATGCTGCTGGTCTCCGGCGACAACGCCAAGGACCAAGCCTTCTACGAGGAGATGGCGGAACTCAGCGGTCGGCCGATGATCATGAACGTCGTGCAGGCCTTCGATCATCGCCCCGAGATCCACCGCCGCGTGCTGGCCTGGCTCAAGAGCTGCCGTGAGCGCGGGATCCGCGTCGTCGGCCAGGGGCTGACGACTGACGCAGGTTTCACCTTCACCTTCGAGAACTGGAACCTGTTCGATGACTCCCAGGCGTGGTGCGATGCCACCACGGGTACGCTCGAAGAGCGCAAGGCCAAGCTCGCCGATCCGGCGCGGCGCGCGGCGCTGAAGGACAAGATGCCGCGCACCGCGACCGGTCCGCTGCCCGACATCGTGATCGTCGGCCCGCAATCCGAGAAGAACAAGGCGTGGCTCGACCACACGCTGGCCTATGCGGGCCAGAAGATGGGCAAGCATCCGGTCGACGTCATGCTCGACATGGCGGTCCAGGAGGATCTCAAGACCGAGTTCTTCGCCGCACCACCGAACGGCAATATCGAGCATCTACGCGAGATCATGGCCGATCCTTACGTGCTGTTCGGCGTCTCCGACGGCGGTGCGCACACCAAGTTCCTCACCGCAGGGCGCTATCCCACCGAGGCGATCTGCAAGGTCGTGCGCGAGCACGGCATGCTCTCGCTCGAGGAGGCGCACTGGCGGCTCTCGGCGCTGCCGGCGGAGGTCGCGGGCTTCACCGGCCGCGGCGTGCTGCGCAAGGGCGCGCCGGCCGACATCGTGGTCTACGACTACGAGAACCTCGCGGTGCTGCCGGACGAGATCGTGCACGACCTGCCGGGCGGCGAGTGGCGGCGTATCCAGCGCGCACGCGGCTATCGCTACGTGCTGGTCAATGGCGCGGTGACGATCCGCGACGATCAGCAGACCGGCACGCATTCCGGCATGCTGCTGCGCAACGGCACCGGCCGGCGCGCGCCGCAGGCGATGGCGGCGGAGTAGGGCGTGGGCGCCTCGGCCGGGCTGAAGACGCGGCCGACGGCCGAGCCCGATGGCGCGGAGGCGATGCTGCGCGTCGCGCTCTCGCTGTTCGTCGAGCAGGGCTATCACGGCGCCTCGATGCGCGATATCGCCGCGCGTGCCGACGTCAGCGTCTCGGCGGCCTATCACTACTTCCCGTCCAAAGCCGACATGCTGCGCACGATCATGATCCGCGTGACCGAGGATCTGATCGCCGACCTCGAGGCGGCCCGCGACGGCGCCGGTCCCGATCCGGCTGCCCAACTGGCGGCTGTCGCGCGCGCTCACGTCCTGCTGCACACGAAGCGGCAGGACGAGTCCTTCATCGGCAACAGCGAGCTGCGCAGCCTGGCGCCCGTCGACCGCCGCAAGGTCGTGGCCCTGCGCGATCGGGTCGGTCAGGTGTTCAAGGATATCGTCGTCGACGGCAGTCGGCGCGGCGCCTTCCAGCAGCCCTATGCGGCGGAGACGGTGCGGGCGATCCTGACCATGTGCACGGCGGTCGCGGGCTGGTACCGCGCCACCGGCCCGGACCGGCCTGAGATCATCGCCGAGCGCTACGCCGCCCTGGCCCTGCGGCTGGTGGGTGCAGACCCTACCTTCCGCCGGAAGGGGAAGGTGGCACGCGCAGCGTGACGGCCAGGGCCGCGGATATCCCTTTCCGCCCTTCGGGCACCTTCTCCCTCTCGGAAAGGAAGACCTGCGCCCACGTGCCGCATGCCAAGCCCGACGTCAGGTTCGGAATGCTTGCCGCCCCCGCGAGGGCGGTCTAAGACGACGCCCGTTCGTGCCGCGGGCGGGGTGAGAGCAGTCAGCGGTCGCGGCCTCTTGTATCTCCACGCAGGATTGGAAGACCGCGCGCATGCTTTCGCGTCTGATGGGCCTGTTTTCGGCCGACATGGGTATCGACCTTGGTACGGCCAACACGCTGGTCTACGTCAAGGGCCGCGGCATTGTGCTCAACGAGCCGTCGGTGGTGGCGCTGACCAGCTCCTCGGGCAAGAAGGCGGTGCTGGCCGTCGGCGAGGAAGCCAAGCTGATGCTCGGCCGCACGCCGGGCAACATCCAGGCCATCCGCCCCCTGCGCGACGGCGTCATCGCCGACTTCGAAGTCGCCGAGGAGATGATCAAGCACTTCATCGGCAAGGTGCATAACCGGCGCTCCTTCGCCCATCCGCAGATCGTCGTCTGCGTGCCCTCGGGCTCGACGGCGGTCGAGCGCCGCGCCATCCAGGAATCGGCGGAGAACGCCGGCGCGCGCAAGGTGTGGCTGATCGAGGAGCCGATGGCGGCGGCGATCGGGGCGGGCCTGCCGGTGACCGAGCCGACCGGCTCGATGGTGGTCGATATCGGCGGCGGCACGACGGAGGTCGCCGTGCTGTCGCTGGGCGGCATCGTCTATCCGCGCTCGGTGCGCGTCGGCGGCGACAAGATGGACGAGGCGATCATCGCCTATATCCGCCGCAACCATAATCTGCTGGTGGGCGAATCCTCCTCCGAGCGCATCAAGAAGGAGATCGGCTCGGCCATGGTGCCCGAGGACGGCGAGGGCCGGACCATGGAGATCAAGGGTCGCGACCTGATGAACGGGGTCCCGAAGGAGCTGGTGATCAGCGAGCGGCAGATCGCCGAGAGCCTGACCGAGCCGGTCAGCGCCATCGTCGAGGCGGTCAAGGTGGCGCTCGAGCACACCGCTCCCGAGCTGGCCGCCGACATTGTCGACAAGGGCATCGTGCTGACCGGCGGCGGCGCGCTGCTGTCGAACCTCGACAAGGTGCTGCAGCAGGCGACCGGTCTGCCGGTATCCGTGGCCGAGGAGCCGCTGCTCTGCGTCGCGCTGGGCACCGGCCACGCCGTCGAGAATATCGACCGGCTCAAAGGCGTCCTGTCGACGATGTACTGAGTGCTCCGCGCCCGCTTATGGCGTAGAGTACGCGACCTGCGGATCGCGACCCGGGGGGATTGATCGGCACGATGGCCTTGGGCGAGACCTTCACCCAGACGGCGGTGTCGCTGCGCACTGTCGTGCAGCGGTTTTCGCTGGGCTTGCTCGTGCTCGCGGCTGTCGGCGCCATGCTGATCGGCAAGGCCGATACCCTGCTTGTCGAGCGCGTTCGCGCCGCCGTGGCCGACCTCGTCACCCCGCTGCTCGACGCCGTCGCCCGGCCGGTGGCGGCGGTCAACGATTTCGTCGCCCAGATCGAGGACGTCACCAACCTGCGCGCCGAGAACGCGCGGTTGCGCGAGGAAAACGCGCGGTTGCTGGCCTGGCAGGGCGTGGCGCGCCGGCTCGACGCCGAGAACGCCGAATTGCGCGGCCTGGCCAATTTCCAGGAGGGGCCGCAGGCCCGCTTCATCACGGCCCGGGTGGTGGGCGATTCGGGCAGCGCGTTCATGCGCAGCATGCTGCTCAATGTCGGCCGCCGCGCCGGCGTGGCGCCCGGCCAGGCGGTGATCACCGCCGAGGGCATGATCGGGCGCATCACCGACGCCGGCGAGCATTCCGCCCGCGTCCTGCTGGTCACCGATATCAGCTTTCGCCTGCCCGTCATGATCGAGCGTACGCGCGAGCGCGCCATCCTCGCCGGCGACAATTCCAGTCGGCTCAAGCTCAACTTCATGCAATCGGTCGGCGGCATCCAGCAGGGCGACCGCATCATCACGTCCGGGCATGGCGGTAGCTTCCCGGTGGGCCTGCCGGTGGGCGTGGTGACCTCGGTCGGCGAGGACGGCATCCGCATCCGACCGGTGGGCGACCTGTCGCGGCTCGAGTTGGTGCGTGTGGTCGACTATGGCGTCACCGGCCTGGTGACCAATCCGCCGCCGCCGCCGCCGCCGCTCCATCCGGTGCGAGGACGGTGACCATGGAGCTCCTGCACCGCCTCGACAGACTGGCCTATGCGCTGGCGCCGGCTTTCGTCATCCTGCTGCTGATGCTGGCCAGCCTGATCCCGCTGCGCCTGCCGTTCCTGCCCTCGGTCGCCACCCTGCTGCCATTGATGGCCGTGTTTCATTTCAGCCTGCACCGGCCCGCCGCGGTGCCGGCGCCGGCGCTGCTTCTGTTCGGCCTGCTGTTCGACCTGCTGCAGTATGGGCCGGGTGCGCCGCTGGGCGTCTCGGCCCTGCAATTCCTGCTGATCTGGCGCGTCGTATCGTCGAGCCGCAAATACCTGCTGGAGGTGTCCTTCGCCTTCATCTGGCTGCTCTACGCTCTGGTCGTCGGCGCCGCCGTGACGCTGGCCTGGCTGCTCGGCGTACTGCTCTTGGCCAGCTTCGTCGATCCGTGGCCGGCGTTGCTGCAATACGTGGTCTCGCTGTTCCTCTACCCGATCCTCGGCTGGCTGCTCGGCCGCAACCGCCTTGTGGAGGCGCCATCGTGAGGCGCGACCGCAACGATAGCGACCGGCATGCGCGCTTCACGCGCCGCGCCCTGCTGCTGGGCGCCGGCCAGGCGGCGCTGCTCGGCGGACTTGCCGCGCGCCAGTACTGGCTGACCATGGTCGAGGGCGGCAAGTACAAGGTGCTGGCCGACGACAACCGCATCGGCATGCGCCTGCAGGCGCCCTCGCGCGGCCTGATCTTCGACCGCACCGGCGAGCCGCTGGCGGCCAACCGCAACAACTACCGCGTCGTGATGACGGCGGAGAAGCTGCGCCAGGCGGAGGAGTCGCTCGAGCGCCTCGACAAGATCCTCGGCCTCGGCGAGGCCGAGCGCAAACGCCTGCTGAGCCAGTTCCGGCGATTCGCGCCGATCACCGTGAAGGAGAACCTGAGCTGGGAGCAGGTGGCGCAGATCGAGTTCAACGGCCCCGAGCTGCCCGGCGTCGCCATCGAGCTGGGCCAGACGCGCGATTACTTCCATGCCGAGCTCATGAGCCACATCGTCGGCTATATCGGCCGCGTCGATCGCAAGGATCTCGGCGAAGACGACGATCCGCTGCTGCAGTTGCCCGGCATGCGCATCGGCAAGAAGGGAATCGAGAGGCGCTTCGACGACAAATTGCGCGGCAAGGCCGGCGCGGTGCAGATGGAGGTCAACGCGGTGGGCCGCGTGGTGCGCGAGCTGGATCGCGCCGACGGCGAGCCGGGCGCCAATCTGCTGCTGACCATCGATCTTGAGCTGCAGCGCTGGGTCGCCGAGCGGCTGAAGAACGAGAGCGCCGCCGCGGTCGTGATGGACGTGATCAGCGGCGACATCCTGGCCATGGTCTCGGTGCCCGGCTTCGACAGCAACGTCTTCGCCCGCGGCGTCACCCAGACCGAGTGGAACGAGCTGCTCAACCACCCGATGAAGCCGCTGTTCAACAAGGCGGCGTCGGGCGCCTATCCGCCGGGCTCGACCTACAAGATGGTGACGGCGCTGGCGGCGCTCGAAGCCGGCGTCATCGATGTCTGGACGCCGCTGCCCTGTGCCGGCTCGATCGACCTGCCCGGCAAGGACCAGAAGAAGTACTGCTGGATCCATCCCGCCGGGCATGGCTGGCTGAATGTGCACGGCGCGCTGGCGCAGTCCTGCGATTGCTATTTCTATGAGGTCGCCAAGCGCGTTGGCGTCGAGCGCATCGCCGATATGGCCTTCAAGCTGGGCTTCGGCCGGCCCACCGGCGCCGGCCTGCCCGAGGAATCGGGCGCGCTGCAGCCGACGCGCGCCTGGAAGCAGGAGCGACAGAGCAAGGCCTGGAACATCGGCGATACCTACAATCTCGGCATCGGCCAGGGCGACATGCTGGCCACGCCGCTGCAGCTCGCGGTCATGACCGCGCGCATCGCCAATGGTGGCTACGAGGTCAAGCCGCGTCTGGTGGCTTCGGTCGCGCGCGCCCGCGACCAGCTGACCGCCCCGTCGGTGCAGACCGTGCCCGACGCGCCCAGCCTGCGCTTCAAGCCGGCCAATCTCGCCGCCATCCGCCAGGGCATGGTGATGGTGGTCAATGGCGATCACGGCACCGCCTGGGCCTCGCGCATCAGGGAGAGAGAGATGGCGATGGCCGGCAAGACCGGCACCTCGCAGGTCAAGCGCATCACCGAATCGGAGCGCGATCGCAAGATGAGCCAGTCCGAGCTGCCCTGGCATCTGCGCCACCACGCGCTCTTCGTCGGCTACGCGCCGATCGACAACCCGCGCTACGCCTGCGCGTTGATCGTCGAGCACGGCATGGGTGGCTCCGCCACCGCAGCGCCGATCACCAGGGACATCATGATCCAGACGCAGAAGCTCGACCCCTCGCGCAAGCCCGGCCGCTTCAAGAATGCCGCCGCGCAAGGCGGGCCGGACTCGAGCCTCGCCGAGCGCAAATGACGCTGGCCGCCGCCGCCATTCCCGAACTCACGCTGGGCGACAAGATCTGGCGCATCCGCTGGGGCGTGGTCCTGCTGCTGGTCCTGATTGGCGCCGTCGGCACGCTGGCGCTGTACTCGGCCGGCGGCATGAAGCCCGAGCCGTGGGCCGCCAAGCACGCCATCCGCTTCAGCGTCGCGCTGCTGATGGCGCTGGCGGTGGCGCTGGTCGACATCCGCGTCTGGATGCGGCTGGCCTATCCGTTCTACATCGTCTCGGTGCTGATGCTGGTGGCGGTCGACCTGATCGGCAAGGGCGCCATGGGCGCGCAGCGCTGGCTCGACTTCAAGGTGGTCCAGATCCAGCCCTCGGAACTGATGAAGATCGCGCTGGTGATGGCGCTGGCGCGCTACTACCACAATCTCTCGCGCGAGCAGGTCGAGCGGGTCGTCTATGTCTTCCCACCACTGCTGGCGATGCTGGTTCCGGTGGCGCTGGTCATGGTGCAGCCCGATCTCGGCACCGCCATGGTGCTGCTCTTCGCCGGCACGGCCGTCATGTTCGTGGCCGGCGTCAGGCTGTGGAAGTTCATGCTCGCCGGCCTGCTCTCGGTCGCGTCGCTGCCCATCGCCTGGAGCATGATGCGCGATTACCAGCGCAGCCGGGTGCTCACCTTCCTCGATCCCGATCGCGACCCGCTGGGCGCCGGCTACCACATCACCCAGTCGAAGATCGCCATCGGGTCGGGCGGCCTGTTCGGCAAGGGCTTCGGCCAGGGCACGCAATCGGCGCTGAACTTCCTGCCGGAGAAGCACACCGACTTCATCTTCACCATGTGGACAGAGGAGACGGGCCTGCTCGGCGGCGCGCTGCTGCTGGGACTGTTCGCCCTGCTGATGGCATACGGTTTCGTCATCGCCCGCTCCAGCCGTAACCATTTCGGCCGCGTGCTGGCGATGGGTGTGACGATCAACGTCTTTCTCTACGTTTTCATCAATATCGCCATGGTGATGGGCCTGATCCCGGTGGTCGGCGTGCCGTTGCCGATGGTCTCCTACGGCGGCACCGCCATGCTCACGGTGCTGTTCGCCTGCGGATTGTTGCTGGGCGTCAGCATCCACCGCGACCTGTTGATTCCCCGCAATTCCTGAAGCTTGCGCCGCCCGGAACCCACTGCTATATCGCGCGCCGCTTCGGGCGGGAGAGGCCCGACAGCGACGCCGCAATGGGCGCATAGCTCAGTTGGTAGAGCAGCTGACTCTTAATCAGCGGGTCCCAGGTTCGAGCCCTGGTGCGCCCACCATTGCGGCCCCGATGCGGGCTTCCAGCGCGGCGACGAGCCGCTGGCGCACCAGATCGGGGCGCTCCATCGGCACGAAATGGGTGGTACCCGGCACGGTCTCGATCGCGCGGCGCGCCGTCGTGCGCGACGCCGCGTCGTCGACGGCGCGTGACACGCTGCCCATCTCGCCCACCAGGATCGTCACCGGCACCGGCACGCGCGCCAGCAGGTCGGCGCCGTTATGGCGCGAGCTGGCGAAGGTCGCGGCTTCCCACGCCGCGGCGCAGGTCAGCGTGACGCCATCGCCATCGGACATCGGCGCGAAGCCGTCCTCGACATAGTCTTCGAGAAAGCGGCCGACCCAGGTCGCGAAGGCGCCGCGGCCGCGATAGGCGTCGATCGCTTCGCGCTTGCTGGCGAACCAGGCGCGGCGTCGGCTGGCGCCATGGGCGATCGGCAGGCCCTTGATGCGCGCGTCGAGATCCTGCGGGGCGTAGAGCTTGGCGATCCATTCGGCCGTCGGCATGACGGGATCGAGCAGGACCAGCGAGGCGATGCGATCGGCGTGCCGCTCCGCCGCCATCATCGACACCGCGCCGCCCATCGAGTGGCCGGCGAGCACCAGGGGTGGGCCGTCGCCGAGCGCGTCGAAGACGGCGCGCATGTCGCGGCCGTAGAGTTCCCAGCCCGGCAGCTCCCGCGGCACCGCCGGCAGTCGCGACAGGCCATGGCCGCGCTGATCCAGCGCCACGACGCGGAAGCGTTCGCCCAGCGGCTCGAGCAGCTCGCGATAGGTCAGCGCGTTAAAGCCGGTGGCGTGCAGGAACACCAGGTCGGGCGGGCCATCGGCGCCGAAGCGGATGCCCGCCATCGCGCCATCGGGCAGGCTCAGCGTGAAACGACGCATGCTCAGCGCTTGCCCTCGATCGCCACCTCGATGAGATGCGGTTTCTTGGTAGCGAAGGCGGCGCGCACCGCGCCGGCGAGATCGGCGCCCTTGGTCACCAAGGTGCCGGCGACGCCCATGCCGCGCGCCATGTCGAGGAAGCCCAGCGGCGGGCCGCCGAGATCCATGTGCGGATAGCCCTGGTTCGACATGGCGTCGAAGCGCTGACGATAGGTGTCGAGATTGTGCTTCAGCACGCGATACTCGCGGTTGGCCAGGATGACGAAGACGATCGGCAGGTCGTGGTGCGCGGCCGTCCACAGCGCCTGGATGCTGTACATTGATGAGCCGTCGCCGGAGATGCAGACCACCGGCCGGTCGGGATGCGCCACCTGCGTGCCCAGCGCGCCGGCCAGGCCCTGGCCGATGCCGCCGCCACGGCCGCTGTAATAGTCGCCCGGCACGCTGAAATCGAAGCTGCGCGCCAGGTCGATGTTGGCGGTGATCGATTCGTCGACGACGATCGCGCCCGGCGGCAAGCCGTCGCGGATCTCCGCCATGGCGCGCGCCATCGACATCGGCGTGCGCTCCCAGCTCTTGCGCACGCGGTCGGCCTGCGCGGCCGCCTCGGACTCCTTCAGCGCGTTGAGCGCGGCGTTGCGGCGCTGCGCGACGCTCCTGTATTCATCAGATGCCCCCTTCTCGATCTCGGCGCGGATCGCCGCCAGGCTGGCACGCACGTCGCCGACGATGCCGGCGTCGGTCGCGTAGTTGTAGGCCAGCCGATGGTGCGAGGCCTCGACATGCGCCACGGCGCAGCCCGCCGGGAAGGGCAGGCCGGGCGCGTACCACACCTCCTCGAAGAACGGGCCGCCGACCATCAGCACGGCGTCGACGCCGTCGAACGCCTTGCGGATCGCCGCGGCGTCGAACGGCACGGCACCGCGCGCATTGGCGTGGCGGTTGGGGAAGTTGGTCTGATGCCGCAGGCCCTCGACCCACACCGCGGCGCCCAGCGTCTCGGCCAGCGCCACCAGCTCCTTCACCGCGCCGGCGCGGCCGACATCGTCGCCGGCGACGATCACCGGGTTGCGCTTCGACAGCAGCAGCTTCGCCACCGCCGCCACCGCGGCCGGATCGGGCCGCGCCGCATGGAACAGCGCGCCGGGACCCTGCGGACCGACATCGGTCTCCTGCTCCATAACGTTGATCGGCAGGGCGACGAAGACCGGGCCGGCCGGCGGATCGTTGGCGATCTTGAAAGCGCGGCGCAGGATCGGCGCCATCTCGTCGGCGCGCTCGACCTGCACGCTCCACTTGGTGACCGGTGCTGCGATCGACGGCAGGTCGTGACCGAGCAGCGGATCGCGCAGCCGCATGCGCGTGTCCTGCGCGCCGGCGGTGATGATCATCGGCGAGTTGGCCTTGAGCCCGCCGTAGATCGCGCCGACGGCGTTGCCGAGGCCGGGCGCGACATGCAGGTTGACGATCGCCGTCTTGCCAGAGGCCTGGGCGTAGAAGCTGGCGGCCCCGGTGGCGACGCCCTCGTGCAGCGCCACGATGTAGCGCATCTGCTTGTAGTCGAGCAGCGAGTCGATCAGCGGGCTCTCGGTCGTGCCGGGGTTGCCGAAGATCGTGTCGGCGCCGTGCGCCAGCAGGCTCTCCATGAACACCTGACGTCCGCGCATGTCTCCTCCCCCTCGTTTGCCGGCGCCGACCATAACGGAAGAAGCTGGCGCGCTGTCGTCTTTTGTCCGCCCCCGTCCTAACATCGCTGCCATTCGCATAGGGAGGGGAGCGATGCTCAAGCTGCCGTATCACGGACGCTACGACTACTCGGCGATCGTCAAGCGGCCGGTCTACGACTGGCCCGGCGGCAAGCGCCTGGCGGTCTGCGTCGCGCTCAACATCGAGCACTTCGCCTATGCCGGCGGCCTGGGTCATTCGCTGTCGCATGAGCTGCCGCAGCCCGATCCACGGACTTTCTCGTGGCGGGACTACGGCAACCGCGTCGGCGTCTGGCGCCTGCTCGACGCGCTCGACGAGTTCTCGCTGCCGGCCTGCCACCTGATGAACACCACGGTGTTCGACTACGCGCCGGAGATCGCGCCGGCGATCATGGCGCGCGGCGATGAGTTCGTCGGCCACGGCCGCACCAACGCCGAGCGCCAGGGCCAAATGTGGGAGGACGACGAGCGCCGCCTGATCGAGAGCGTGCGCGATACCATCGCCCAGCGCACCGGCAAGAAACCGCGCGGCTGGATGGGGCCGTGGATGTCGTCAAGCGCGCACACGCCCGACCTCCTGCAGGAAGCCGGCTTCACCTATGTCATGGAATGGCCGACCGACGACCAGCCGATCTGGATGCGCACGCGCGGCGGCCGGATCATGCTGGTGCCGTACTCGCTGGAGATCAACGACAGCCCGCAGATCCTGGTTCGCCACCATACGCCCGAGCAGTTCCGCGACTTCATCATCGGCCAGTTCGAGGAGATGCTGCGGCTCAGCGAAAAGCAGCCCCTGGTCTGCGCCATCGAGCTGCACACCATGATTTTCGGCCATCCCTACCGGCTGCGCTGCCTGCGCCAGGCGCTCAGGCACATCGCCGAGCACCCACAGCGCGATCGGGTGTGGTTCACGCGGCCGGGCGAGGTCTATGACCACTGCGCGGCGCTGCCCCAGGGGATCGTGCCGGGAAGCTGAGGGAGCGTGCGTCTTGTGAGCGTGCCGCCCCGGCGCCTACAATAGTCGCCAAGCGAACACCGGCGCAGCCGAGTACGGGGGTCATGTCCACATCGCCAGTCAAGCGCAGGCTCGCAGCGATCATGTCGATCGACGTGGTGAGCTATTCGGCGATGATGGGTGCCGACGAGGAAGGCACCTTGCGCTTGCTGCGCGCGCATCGGGCCTATACCGACAACGCCATCCGCAATCGCGGCGGCCGTATCGCCAACACCGCCGGCGACAGCATCCTGGCGGAATTCTCCAGCCCGGTGGAGGCGGTGCGTTGCGCCGTCGAGATCCAGGCCGCCGTCGCCGACATGAACGCCAAGCTGCCGGCCGACCGGCATATGCGCTTTCGCATCGGCGTGCATCTCGACGACGTGATCGTCCAGGACAACGGCGATCTGATCGGCGAGGGCGTCAACATCGCCGCTCGTCTGCAGGCGGCCGGCGATCCCGGCGGCGTCATGGTCTCGGGCGAGGTGGCTTCGCAGGCGCGTGCCAAGCTGCCCGAACTGGGCTTCGCGCCGGTGGGCGAGTCGGTCTTCAAGAACATCCTGCGCACCGTCGAGGCGTTCCGTATCGTCACTGGCGCGGCGGCGCGTGACGTCGCGCGTGCGCAGGTCTCGTCGACCGCCGGCCTCACGTCGCGTCAGGCCAAGGCCGATGGCGGCGGGCGCGGCGCCATGCCGGTGATCCTGATCACCGTGGGCGGCTTGGTGCTCGTCGTGGCGGCGGCGCTGGTCTGGCTGTTCGTGCTGCGCGGGCCGACCGAGTCGCCAGTCGAGGCGGCGGCCTGGACCCTGGTCAAGCAGTCGACGCGCAGCGCGGATGTCGCGGCTTTCCTTGAGCGCTTCCCCACGGGCTTCCGCGCCGAGGAGGCCAAGGCACGACTGGCCACGCTGCGGGCCGAGGAGGCGCAGCGTGCCGCGGCCGAGGCCGAGGAGCGCCGCCGTCAGGAAGAGGCCGCGCGAGCCGAAGCGGCGCGGGCCGAGGCGGCGCGCAAGGCGTCGGCCCAAGACGCAGCCCGCCGACGCGACGCGCGGCTGGCGGCAACCCGCCACCTCGACTGGAAGGACGTCCCTTGCGCGCGCTTGCGGCTGACGACGGTTGCCGGCATGTCCTGCAACGCCACGTCGCCCTATGAAGGCCACGATGGGCGCGGGCGCTTCCAGCGATCGGCGGCAGGCGTCCATGCCGGCGGCATGTCGACCTATGTTTTGCTGATCGAGGCTGCCGACGCCGCATCGGTACACGAGGCCCTCAATCCCGATGACGAGGACGATTTCATCGTCGAGATCAGCAACTTCACCCGCAACAATGCGCGCGGCTGGTCGCCGCTGGTCAGCCACGCCGGGGGGTATTTCGCTACCTTCACGGCGGTCGACGGGCGTAGCTGCACGGGTTTCGTCAAGCCCGGGCCGGCGCGCGGTGCGGGGCTGGAATGGGTGATTCGCGGCTATCATTGCGTACCGGCCGGCCGCACCCTGCAGGCGGACCAGATCCGCGCGGTGATGGACGCGCAGCGGCCGCGCTGAACCGCGAACAAAGACAGAGCGTGCGCTCACCTTTTCACTTGTTCTTACCTGCCCGCATCGCGCACAATTCGGATGCGATTTTTCCGGCGGTAGAGGCGGGATCGTTTGTCGAAGCTGGTGATCGGGTGAGGCCGCCGCATGGGGACGAATAACCGCGTCGTCTGGGGGGAGGGCATGTTCCTCCGCCCCCAGCATTTCCAGCAGCAGACGCGCTACGTCGAACGCATCGTGCATCAGCGTGTGCAGCCGATGCGCTCGTTCGGCTGGGGCTTGAGTTCCTACCAGATCGATCGCGCGGCGCTGTCGATCGGCAAGTTCGGCGTCACCTCGGCGGTCGGCGTCCAGGAGGACGGCACGCCCTTCGCCATGCCCGAGGACGTCGAGCCGCCGCCGCCGATCGACGTACCGGAGACGACCCGCAACCAGCGCGTCTGCCTGGTGCTGCCGCTGGCCCGCGCCGGCACGCCCGACACTGTCCTGCGGGATCGCGACGACGTCGCGGCGCGCTACGCCGCCTCCGACTACGAGGCCCAGGACGCCAATGTCGGCAGCGATATCGCCACGCCGGTCACCGTGGGCAAGCCCCGGCTGCGCTTTGCCATCGAGGGCTTCGGCGACCTCGGCGGCTTCGCCTCGATCCCGCTCGCGCGCATCATCGAGGTGCGCGGCGATTCTCGCCAGGTGATGATCGACGATCAGTACATTCCGCCCTGCACGTCGATCGGCGCGGTGCAGCCGCTGTCGGCCTTCGCCATCGAGCTGCAGGGCCTGCTGCACAATCGCGCCGAGACGCTGGCGGCGCGGCTGAACCAGCCGGGCGCACGTGGCGCGGCCGAGATGGCCAATCTGCTGCTGCTGCAAATGGCCAACCGCTACGCGCCGATCTGCGCCCACATCGCCCAGACGCCGACGCCGCATCCGCAGGACTGGTTCGCCTTCCTGGTTGGCATGGCCGGCGAATTGTCGACCTTCACCACGCAGCGCAAGCGGCCGCCGGAGTTTCCGGCCTATCGCCACGACGACCTGCAGAAGGTCTACGAGCCGGTGATCGCCGCGCTGCGCCAGTTCCTCTCGGCGGTGCTCGAAACGGGCGCGGTGCAGATCCCGCTACAGGAGCGCCGCTACAACGTCCATGTCGGCGTCATCCAGGACAAGACGCTGCTGCGCAGCGCCGCATTCGTGCTGACGGCCAAGGCCGAGGTTTCGCCGGACAACATGCGCCGCATGTTCCCGGCCAGCGTCAAGATCGGCCCGGTCGAGCAGATCGCCCAGCTGGTCAACGTGGCTCTGCCCGGCATCAAGGTGGCGCCGCTGCCGGTGGCGCCGCCGCAGCTGCCGTTCAACGCCAACACGGTGTATTTCGAGCTCGACCGCTCCAGCGAGTATTTCCGCGGTCTGGCGAACTCGGGTGGTATCGCGGTCCATGTCGGCGACCAGTGGCCCAAGCTCCAGATGGAGCTGTGGGCCATCAGGACCCAGGCCTAGGCCGCGTCGACGGAGGGTGGAATGAGCCCGGCGGGTAGAGAAGACGATCCGTTCGCCGAGCCTTCGGCGGGCGAACGCACGGTGATCGCGGGCGTGACGCCGCGGCCCAGGGCACCGGCTGCGCCGGCGGCCCCGCCGCCGCAACAACCGCAGCAGCCGCAGCAGGCGGCGCCGAATCTGGCGGCGACCATGGCGCAGCGCGGCGGCGCCGCGCCGATCGACATGAACGACCTGATGCGCGGCATGGGCTCGGCGCTGGCCGCCGCTTCGGTGCCGCTGCTTGGCCTGGTTGCGCGCCTGCGCAACACCGCAGGCAACGTCAACGTCGCGCAGGTGCGCGAGCGCGTCTATCGCGAGCTGCACACCTTCGCCAAGGCCGGCCGCGAGGCTGGCGTGCCGGCGGAGCAGTTGCGCGCGGCGCATTACGGCCTGTCGGCGGCGGTCGACGACGTGGTGATGAACACGCCGTGGGGCGCGCATAGCGACTGGCGCAACCGCACCATGGTCAACGAATTCCACAAGGACACCGAAGGCGGCGAGCGCTTCTACGCCTATCTCGCCAAGCTGATGGAAGCGCCGGGCGCCAACCGCAGCATCCTGCTGCTGTTCTACGAATGCCTGTCGCTCGGCTTCGAGGGCCGCTACCGCGTGCGCCAGCGCGGTCACTCCGAGCATGCCACGGTGCGCGAGAAGGTGTGGCAGACCTTGCGCGGCGTCTTGGGGCCTGTCGAGCGCGAGCTGTCGCCGGAATGGAAGGGCGCCAATGCTCCGGCGCGCGGCCAGAAGCGGCAGATTCCGGTGTGGCTGGTGGCCGCCGCCGGCGCGCTGCTCGCCTTCCTGGTTTTCATGGGCCTGCTGTTCATGCTCTCGCTGCGCATCGAGCCGATCGGCAGCAAGCTCACAGGTCTCATGCCGGAGCGCGAGATCCGCCTGCCGATCAGCGCGCGCCAGCCGCCGCCGCCACCGCCGCCACCGCAGCAGAAGCCCAGCTCCGTCGATAAGTTCCGCATCTTCCTCGAGAAGGAGATCGCGGCGAAGAAGGTGTTTGTCGACGAGCGCGGACGTGAGATGCGCATCACCATCAATTTCGCCGAGATGTTCCAGCCGGCCTCGGCGACGATCCGGCCGGAGCTCGAGGATCTGTTGCGGCGCATCGGAGTCGAGCTGAAGACCGAGATGGTGGAGAACCCGGGCAGCTCCGTGCGCATCGTCGGCCATACCGATTCCGATCCGATCTTCACGGTGCAGTTCCGCAACAACGCGCAGCTGTCGAAGGCGCGCGCCGACAGCGCCGCCAGCATCCTGGCGGCGGCGATGGGCGACGCCTCGCGGCTGACGGCGATCGGCAAGGCCGATTCGGAGCCGGTCGGCGACAACAAGACGGTTGAAGGCAAGGCGCGCAATCGGCGCGTCGAAGTCATCCTCGTGCGGCCGGAGTAGGGTTTCGAAGCCCTCGGTCGCAAAGGTACGGGAGTTGAGACGATGATTTCGCGGGTGCTCCTGAGCCGGTGGTTCCTGTGGCCGCTCGGCGGGTTGATCCTATCGGCGCTGGTGTGGTTCGCCGGTCCGATCGTGGGGTTCGGCCTGCTCGACGAATGGTGGATCCGCCTGATCGTCATCGGCGTGATCTGGCTGATCATCGGCATCATCCTGCTGGTCGGCTCGTTGCGCCGGCGCGGCAAGGAGAAGAAGCTCGCCGCCAACATCGCCGGCGCCGATCCCAAGGATCCGACGGCGGAGGCCATCGACTCGCAGCAGCAGCAACTCCAGGAGCGGCTGAGGGCGGCGATCGCTGACATGAACAAGATGCAGGCGGCCAAGGGCGGCATGACGCTCTACGAGCTGCCCTGGTACACGATCATCGGCCCGCCCGGCGCCGGCAAGACCACGGCGCTGTTGAACTCCGGCCTGCGCTTCCCGTTGGCCGAGCGGCACGGCGCGCAGGCGCTGCAGGGCGTCGGCGGCACGCGCAACTGTGACTGGTGGTTCACCGAGCGCGCGGTGATCCTCGACACCGCCGGCCGCTACACCACGCAGGACAGCGACTCCGCCGTCGACCAAGCGGGCTGGAAACACTTCCTCGGCATGCTCAAGCAGACGCGCGAGCGCCAGCCGCTCAACGGCGTGCTGGTGGTGTTCGGCGTGCGCGAGCTGCTCGAATCCTCGCGCGACCAGCGCATCGCCCATGGCCGCGCCGTGCGAACGCGCCTGCTCGAGCTGCAGGAAACCTTCGGCCTGTCGCTGCCGATCTACGTCGTGCTGACCAAGCTCGACATGATCGCGGGTTTCACCGAGTTCTACGATGACCTCGACAACGAGGGCCGCGAGCAGGTGCTGGGGCTCACCTTCCCGCTGGCCGCCGCCGACGGCGGCGAGCTGCCGCAGACACAGTTCGCGCCTATGTTCGATCGCATGATCGAGCGCCAGCGCACCCGTGTGCTCGATCGCCTGCAGGACGAGCGCGACCTCGCGCGCCGCACGCTGATCTTCGGCTTCCCGCCGCAGCTCGCCTCGCTCGGCCAGCCGGTCGATGAGCTGCTCAAGGAGATGTTCAACGACTCGCGCTTCGCCAAGCGCCTGTCGTTGCGCGGCGTCTACTTTACCTCGGCGACGCAGAGCGGCAGTCCGATCGACCGCCTGATGGGCGTGATCTCGCAGAAGTTCGGCGTCGCCCAGCCGCCGCCGCCGCCCCAGGTCGGCAAAGGCCGCGGCTTTTTCCTGCGCCGCCTGTTCGACGATGTGATCTTCAACGAGGCCGGCCTGGTCGGCACCGATCCGAAGGTCGAGCGGCGGCTGAAGTTCATCCGTCTCGGCTCCTTCGGCGCTATCGCGTTCGTCATGCTGGCGGCGCTCGGCCTTTGGACTTGGGCCTATTTCGACAACACAAGCCTGATCAGCCGCGTCAATGCGGCGGTCGATCGGCTCGAGCCGCAGATCCGCGCCGCCGAGCGCGTGCCGCTGGGCGAGGGCGATCCGCGGCCGATCCTGCCGCTGCTCGATGAGCTGCGGCGACTGCCCACCGGCTATGAAATCACCAAGGCCGGCAAGAGCGAGGCGCTGGGCCTGGGCCTGGGCGTGCAGGACCAGGTGTCGCTGCAGACCAACGCGCTTTATCGACGGGCGCTGGTCAATCTGCTGCTGCCGCGCCTGCTGGTGCGCACGCAGCGCCAGCTGGCGCTGCGCATCGGCGACCCGGAATACGCCTTCGGCGCGTTGAAAGCCTATCTCATGCTGGGCGACGCGGGGCGCTTCCAGCTCAGATACGTCGACCGTTGGCTCGACGAAGACTATGCCGCCGGCGGCCTGTCGGAGGCCGATCGCGTCGCGCTGTCCGGCCATCTCAAGGCGCTCTCCGAAGAGCCATGGACCACCGTTACGCTCGATCGAACCCTGATCGCCGAGGCGCGCGATCGCGTGCGAACGCTGTCGTTTGCCGAGCGGGCCCTGAATGCCTTCGAGGAAAGGCAGGCGATCAAGGATCTGCCGCCGTGGCGGCTGATCGACAACGTTGGCCCGCAGCTGGAGGTTGCCCGACGCGTCGTTTTGCGTCGCTCCGGTCGGCCACTGACGGAGGGGATCCCTGGCCTCTACACACGAAGCGGCTATTACGAGACATTCTTGCCAGCGATCCCTGGCATTCTCCTGGAGGGGAACCGCGATGCCTGGGTGCTTGGCCCCGAGGCCGAAGCGCAGGCCAAGACCGGCCAGCCAAAAGCGGACCTGATCCGACTCTATACCAGCAAGTACATCAATCTGTGGAATGACCTGCTGGACGACATCACGTTTACGCAGCTCACGGACGTACGCCAGGCAGCGGAGATCCTGGGCATCCTCTCCGATGAGAGTTCGCCGCTGCGCATGATTTATCAGGGCGTTTCAATTCAGACGCGACTCACGGCGCTTCCCGTGCCGAAGGGTGCGCTTACGCTGGTCGGTGCCGCTTTGGAGAGGTTTGTCCAGACAGAGCACAATACCATGAGGGAGTTGTCCCGGGCAGCCGGCGACGGACGCGACCCGGCTCTGACCATCGAGAGAGGTTTTGCCACGCTGCATCTGTGGACCGGCGCCGAAAACGCCCAGTCGACTCCCCTTGTCGCCTTCCTCAAGCAACTCGAACAGCTGGCCAAGAAAGCGGGCGATGCGGTACCCGTGGGCGGCACGACGACTGGCGGTGGTCCCGCCGGAAGCACTGGCCTCAACCTCGCGCAAGTGGCGACCACGTTATCGACCTACCTGGTGAGGCTGCCACTCCCGGTCAATCGGGCGGTGAAGGGGTTGACCGAAAGTGTCGCCATCACCGCGCAGCGTGCGGCTTGGGAAGAGTTGCAGCAGGCCTGGAGAACGGAGGTTCTGACTTTCTGCGAGCAGACCACGAAGGGGCGTTATCCGGTCGTGCGGGGCGCCGGTAGCGAAATCCCGCTGGGTGACTTCGGCAGGCTGTTTGGTCCGACGGGGTTGATCGATACGTTCTTCCAGGGCAACTTGAAGAATTATATCGATGCGACCAAGAAGCCTTGGAAAGCCAACGGGCCGTTCCAGATCTCGCCCGCGGCGCTGGCGATGCTGGAGAAGGCCGCCGACATCAAGGAAGCGTTCTTCTCTGGTGGCCCGATACCCGGTGTGGCGTTCAGCGTGGCGCCCTTGCAGGTCGAGACCAAAGGCACCGGCATCGAGATCGACGGCCAGCGGATGGACCTTGATCCGGCCAACATGGCGCCCTCGGCGATGCAGTGGCCGCGAGGCGCCGGCGGCGCCAAGGTGTTGGGCGACAAGGGGCCGCTCAACGAGTTCACCGGCGCCTGGGCCTTCCTGAAGCTGTTCGACGCCGCCACCCTGGCGCGGCGCTCCGACGACCGCTGGGAGGCTTTCCTGCCCAATGGCGCGCGGCTCGAGCTGCAGTGGAAGAGCCTGAAGAACCCGCTCTCCGCGCGCGCGGCGCTGAACAACTTCCAATGTGTCCCGCTCTAGGTACCGCCTCCGGCGGCGACCTGCGCACGGCGGATGCCGGGCGAGTGGGCTTCTTCGGCAAGATGCCAGGTCGCGGCGACTTCGTGCGCCGCGACCTGCCCAACGCCTTCGTCGACACCTGGGATGAGTGGCTCACGGAGTGCATCGCGCGCAGCCGCGCGGCACTGGGTCATCACTGGACCGATGCCTGGCTGTGCGCGCCCGTGTGGCGTTTCGCGCTCGGTGGCGGGTTGTGTGGACCGACAGCCTGGGCCGGTGTGATGATGCCTAGCGTCGATTCGGCGGGGCGCTATTTTCCGCTCACGCTCGTGGCCTCGGTCGCGGGCGTCGAGATTCCCACGTCGCTGCTGATCGGCGGCTGGATCGACGCGCTGGAGAACGCAGCGATCTCGGCGCTCGACGACGCGACGGGCTTCGATGGCTTCGCCGCCGCTGTGTCGGCGCTGCCGGCGCCCTCGCCGCAGGTCGAACCGTCGGCCGACGGCGCACGCTCGATGGGCAATGCGCTCGATCCGATGGGCTTCGCCAGCCTGCTCGCCGCCGCGGGCTCGCTGCGCGGCGGGCGCGCGCTGTTCGTGACGCGCGGCGCCGAGCGCGTAGCGCCGACATCCATTCTGTTCCCCGGTATGCCGTCGCCGGGGCGCTTCGCCTCGCTGATCGAGGATGGCGACACCGAGGGTGTGATCGCCAACGCGCTGCCGCAGGCCGCGGTCGCCGCGCAGATCATTCCGGCCGATGAATTCCAGACCCTGGGCGCCGACCTGCCGCCGCCGGTCCAGGGCGGCACGCTGTTCGACGATGTGGCCTTCGCCGCGTCGGCGGCCGACGCCGCGCCGCCCGGTGGCGGCGCGTTCGACGAGACCGTTGACGACGCCGTGTCGCCCGGAGCTGCGGCAAAGCTGGTCGAGGTCGCCGCCCCGCCGGCCGCCGGCGGCACGTTGTTCGACGATGCGGCATTCGGTGAGCAGGTAGCCGATCCGGCGGTGCCGACCGGCGGCGCCTTCGACGACGGTGATGCGACGATCAATCCGGCAAGCCGGCCGACGGTGAAGGGTGGGCCCGCCGCGTCCGAGGACGATATCTTCGGCGGCGCTCAGCATCCAACAATAGACAATTTGTTCGGCGACGAGGACGTGCCGGCGGGAGCCGATCGCGACACCTTGAACCCGTCGAGGGAGGCTCCGCGATGACGGAGGATTTGACGGCCCGGGTTTCCGATCCCGGCGATCCCGAGCCCACGACGGTCAATCCGTTCGCAGCGGCGGCGGCGGCGCGTCCGCGCTTGCGTGGTTTCGGCGCCACGCACCAGGGCAATGTGCGCAGCCACAACGAGGACTCCATGCTGACCCGCGACCAGGCCGGCATCTGGATGATCGCCGACGGCGTCGGCGGCGCCTCGGCTGGCGACTGGGCCAGCGCCCAGGTGGTCGACGTGCTGAACGAGATGCGCGTGGCCGAGCGCGCGCCGGACTTTCTGGTCGAGGCGATCGACCGGCTGTACGAGGCCAATACGCGCATGCTTGATCGCGCCGCGCAGCGCGGCGGTGGCATGATCGCCACCACGGTGGTGTTGTTGCTAGCCCATGGCTGGCACTACACCTGCATCTGGGCGGGCGACAGCCGCGGCTACCTGCTGCGCGACGGCAAGATGGAGCAGATCACGCACGACCACAGCGAGGTCCAGGAGCTGCTCGACGCCGGCGCTTTGACGGCCGATGAGGCCGAACGTTATCCCCGCGCCAACGTCATCACGCGCGCGCTCGGCATCTCGGCCGAGGTGGACCTTGACCGTGTCGCTGGCCGGCTACAGGCGGGCGATCGCTTTCTGATCTGCACCGACGGCC
This sequence comes from Reyranellaceae bacterium, assembly GCA_022844045.1. Taxonomy (GTDB): domain Bacteria; phylum Pseudomonadota; class Alphaproteobacteria; order Reyranellales; family Reyranellaceae; genus JAFAZJ01. Next base: position 28,437 of record JALHMM010000048.1, read on the forward strand.
TGACCAAGATGGTCCCGGAGGCGCAGATCGTGGCGGTGCTGGCCGAGGAGGATCCCTCGCGCAGCCCGCAGATCCTGATGCAGATGGCGCTCGACGCCGGTGGGCTCGACAATGTCACGGTGGTGGTCGTGCAGTGCGACGGACCAGCGGGTCACGGCAACGGCGCCGCGGCCTCCGGAGGGAGATGATGGCCGGCAACAACGAAGAAAACGATCCATTCGGCGCCTCCTCCGCGGCCACCGTCGTGCGCTCGGTGCCGCCGGCGCAGCAGCCGACGTCGATGCGTCCGCGCCAGACCACCGGCGGCGACATGTTCGGCGGTGGCCCCGGCGCCGGCGGGCCGTTGGCGCCGGGAACCGTGCTCAGCAGCACCTTCGAGATCGAGGAGCTGGTGGCGCGAGGCGGCATGGGCGAGGTTTACCGCGCGCGTCACCGCATCACCGGCGACGCCATCGCCATCAAGACCATCCGGCCCGAGCTCGCCGGCGATCCCAAGGTCGCCGAGCTGTTCAAGCGCGAGGCGCAGGCGCTGCGCAACCTGCGTCATCCCGCCATCGTGTCCTACGAGGGCGTGTTCGACGACGGCACCGGCTCGCTGTTCCTCGCCATGGAGTATGTCGACGGCCCGTCGCTGTCGAAGCTCATGCACAACGGCGCGATACCGGCCGCCGAGCTGGTGCGCCTGCGCGATCGTCTCGCTGGCGGTCTCGCCGCGGCGCATGCCCAGGGCGTCGTGCATCGCGACCTGTCGCCCGACAATGTCATTCTGCCCGGCGGCCGCATCGACGACGCCAAGCTGATCGATTTCGGCATCGCCAAGCAGACCGAAGGATCGAAGGCGACCATCATCGGCACCGACTTCGCCGGCAAGTACGCCTTCGCCGCGCCCGAGCAACTCGGCATGCATGGCGGCGATGTGGGGCCGCGCGCCGACATCTACAGCCTCGGCCTCGTGCTGGCGGCGGCTGCGCTGGGCGGGCCGCTCGACATGGGCAACTCGCCGGGCACCGCGGTACAGGCGCGCCTGAAGGTGCCGGACCTGACCAGGGTGCCGGCCGATCTGCGCGCCAGCCTGACCCGCATGCTGCAGCCCGATCCGGCGCAGCGCGCGACCAGCATGGTCGAGCTGATCTCCGCCAGCAGCGGCACGCGTCGGCCGACCGTCAACCAGGCCAAGGCCTCGGGCGGCGGCGGCAAGGGCGCGATGATCGCGATCGCCTCGGTGCTGGTGCTGCTGGTCGCCGCCGGTGCGGGCGCTTTCGTCTTCCGCGACAAGATTCCCTTCGTCGCCGAACTCCTCGGCGGCAAGACGGTCGACCCGAAGGGCGGCGATCCGAAGGCCGGGGACCCCAAGATTGCGGCGACCGATACCAAGCCGCCGGCGGTCGACCCCAGGCCACCGGCTGTCGACGTCAAGCCGCCCGTGACCGACCCCAGGCCGCCGGCGATCGACCCCAAGCCGCCAGTCGTCGACGTCAAACCGCCCGCGACCGACCCCAGGCCACCGGCCGTCGACGTCAAGCCGCCCGTCGCCGACCCAAGGCCGCCGGTCGGCGAGCCGAAGCCGCCCAGCGTGGCGACGGCGACGCTGGACGCGGCGCGGCTGCGGAGCGCGATGAATGCGGAGTTCGCCAAGTACTCCTGCGCCGGGCTCAACGGACGGGTCGACCCCGACGGGTCGCTGCGGGTCGACGGGTATGTCGGCAGCGAGAGCGATCGGACCGCGCTGCTCAACGGCTTGCGTCAGTTGCCCGGCAACCCGCTGGTGCAGTCCCGCATCACGGTCCAGCCCTGGCCGATGTGCGAATTGAACCGCGTCGCCGGCGCGGCCACCAATCCGGCCTTCCGTCTGGTGCCCAACAAGCCGGACCAGGCCTACAAGATCGGCGTCGACCGGCTGTCGTTCCGGGTGACGGCACCGCCCGGCCGAGGTGGCTACATCAACGTCGTGATCATCAATTCCGACGGCACCGTCGCGCAGCCCGGTTTCTGGTCGAAGATGCCGATCAAGCCAGGCGAGGCGATTCCGTTCGGCGAGCGCGAGGCCGGCGGCGGGTTTCCGCTCGATCCACCGCCCGGCAAGATGGTTCTGATCGCCGTCTTCACCGCTCAGCCGCTCTATAGCTCACCGCGTCCGGAGGAGGAGGCGACCGCGAGCTATCTCACAGCCCTGTCCGGAGCGTTGGCGCGCCATAGCGATGCGATTGTCTCTATCGTCGCCATCGACACTGTCAACTGAACGGCTTGCGGCCTTTCAACCTATTGAAATTATAAGAAAAGACATTCGAGAAGCCTGTAGCAATCAACCTGCGAATAGGCGATAATAAGAGGCTTATGGTCGGCCTTATTTTGGGGGAGTAATGTCGCGGCGTTCGTCGTTGTCGAAAGGCCCGATAGCGGGCTACGTACGCGCGATCGCTTCACTGGTGATACTGGCGGCTGGTTTTGCGTTTGCGGTGACCGGCGTCCCGCAGGATGTCCTCGCTCAGACACCGCAGCCGCCGGTCCTTCAGGCGCCGCCGCCACTCGCTCCGCCGACGCGCCCGCCCGAACCCGGCACGATTCCCGCGCCATCCGGCCCCGCGGCGCCGGGCGCCCCACCGGGCGCCGAAAGCGTCACCCTCACGCCTGTCGACATCAAGGTCGAGGGCAACACGGTCTACACGCAGGCCGAGCTCGACGCGCTGGTGCGCCCGTTGATCGGCCGCCAGATTCCCGCCAGCGAGATCTTCAAGCTCGCCGAGGCGATCCAGCGCAAGTACCGCGAAGACGGCTACTTCCTGGCGACGGTCACCGTGCCGGCGCAGCGCGTTGCCGATGGTCGCGTGCGCGTCGTGGTGACCGAGGGTTTTATCTCGAACGTTCTGGTCGAGGGCGATGTTGGCCCGGTGTCGGAGAAGGCCAAAGAGTATCTCGACAACCTGGTTGGCAAGAAGCCGATCAATATCAGCGACCTGGAGCGCTATCTGCTGCTGACAGAGGATCTGCCGGGCATCCAAGTCAAGGCGGTGATGCGGCCGGGGCGCGAGCCGGGCTCCTCGGAGCTGATCGCGCAGTTGACCCGGGAATGGTGGGATCTGTTCAACCAGACCGACAATCGCGGCTCGAGTTTCACAGGTGTGCAGCAGAACCTGATGGCTGCCGGCTTCAACTCGTTCACCTCGATCGGCGATCGCATCGAGTTCAGCTACTTCACGACTCTCAACAGCGAGAACAATTTCGTCCAGGCCGCCTATGGCGGCCATATCGGCTCCGAAGGCTTTCGGTTCCGCCTCTATGGCGGCTTTGGTCGGGTCAAGCCAGGCGACCCGATCAGCCAGACCGGCTATCTCGGCCAGGTCACCATCGCCGGCCTGCAGGTCTATCAGCCGATCATCCGGTCGCGCCGGCTCAACATCTCGGTCAACGGTTCCTTCGACTACTACCATTCGATCGTCGACGTCTCCGGCGGCGTCCGGTTGAGCTCGATCGACCTGCGTTCATTGCGCGTCGGGATCGACGCCAGCTACCGCGACCCGTTCAACGGCGTGACCTACGGCAACGCCCGCCTCAGCAGGGGCACCAATGTGCTGGGCGCCAGCAAGGCGGGCGAGCAGCTGTTGCCGCGCCAGGGCTCTGAGCCGGACTACTTCAAGGTCAACGCCGAGCTCTCGCGGCTGCAAGGCCTCTATAGCGACGAGGACTTTTCGCTCAATCTGTTCGTGTCGGGGGCCGCCCAGTTCAGCAACAACATCCTGCCGCCCAGCGAGAAGTACTTTCTCGGCGGCGAACGGCTGGGGCGCGGCTACTATGCCGGCCAGGTCACCGGCGACCGGGCAATCGCGGCCTCGATCGAGCTGCAGCTGTCGTTCGCCATCCCCTACAGCGACGTCCAGCCGAGTTCCGCGCCCTCCAGCGTCTCGGGGCGTGTGCGCGGTCTTCCGCTGCAGCTGTACGCGTTCTATGATTACGGCAGGGCTTGGAACCTTGCGACTTTTGAAACCCCGTCGATCATCACGAGATCGTACGGTTTCGGTGTGCGTGCGAATGTGGGCGACACGTTGACCGTCGAGGCCGAGGCCGTTCGCCGGCTCGATCTCGACGTAGATGGCGCCGCGGCGCCGCGGCTGCAACCTTGGGGTGCCTATTTCCGCGCGACCACCCGGTTCTAGGTCGCGCATTGGGGAGTGTGTCGATGGAACGGGGGACGGAAGCCCTCACCATCGGCGAGGAGCGAAGGTCATGTCTCAGCGACAGGTGATCGCCCGATCACGGCGGCGGCGCGCGCATTTCGCCGCCTCCAGCGTTATCGCCAGGACGCAGGCGCCGGCAATCCGGCACAGCGGACGAAACGCGTTGCTCTGCGGCACGGCCTTCGCCGCGCTGGTTGCCTGCGGCCTGTTCGGCTTCAACGATCGCGCCCTGGCTCAGAACGCCGCCTTGCCGACGGGCGGCGTGGTCGTCGGCGGTAGCGCCACGATCACGCAGAACGGCACCAGCCAGGTCACGATCAACCAGACCACCGATCGCGGTGTGATCGACTGGCGCTCGTTCAGCATCGGCCAGGGCAACCGGGTCGACTTCATCCAGCCCGGCCGCGCCTCGGTGACCTTGAACCGGGTGACCGGGCCGGATCCCTCGGTGATCGCCGGCGCGCTGAACGCCAACGGTCAAGTCGTACTGGTCAACCAGGCCGGCGTCATGTTCGCCCGTGGCGCGCAGGTCAACGTCGAGTCGCTGATCGCCAGCACGGCCAACGTGGCCAACCCGCAGGCCTTCATGGCCGGCGGCAAGATCGCCTTCGACCAGGCCGGCGCCAACCCCAACGCGCGCATCGTCAACGACGGCACGATCACCGTGCGCGACGGCGGCTTGGTGGCGTTGCTGGGACCCTCGGCGGCCAACAACGGCGTGATCAACGCGCGGCTGGGCCGGGTCACGGTGGGCGGCGCGGAGACCTTCACGGTCGATCTCAACGGCGACGGGCTGGTGAACTTCGCGGTCGGCAAGCCGGTATCGCAGACGCCGCGCGACGCCGATGGCAAGGCGCTGGCGCTGGCCAGCAACACCGGCACGATCAACGCCGATGGCGGCGTGGTGGCGATCACCGCGAGCGCGGCGCGCGAGGTGGTCAACGGCGTGGTCAACGTCCAGGGCCAGATCAACGCGCGCACGGTGACGAACGAAGGCGGGGTGATCGTCTTCGGCGGCGGCGAGACGACCCAGGTCAATGTCGGCGGCACGATCGACGCGTCGGGAGCGGGGGCGACGCAGAAGGGCGGCACGGTTCACGTCACGGCGTCGAAGGTGAACGTCGAGTCGACGGCGCGGATCAACGCCAATGGCGGCGCGGGCGGCGGCACGGTGCTGGTGGGCGGCGGCAAGCAGGGCGTGGGTCCGATCGCCAACGCCAAGAACACCAGCGTCGCCAAGGGCGCGATCATCACCGCCGACGCCACGCACAAGGGCAATGGCGGCACGGTCGTCGTGTGGGCCGACAACACCACGGTGTTCGCCGGGACAATCACGGCGCGTGGCGGACCGCTGGGCGGCGATGGCGGCTTTGTCGAGACCTCGGGCAAGCAGACGCTGACTATTCTGGACGGCGCTGCCGTCACCGCCAGCGCCCCGGCCGGGGCCGCCGGCCTGTGGCTGATGGACCCGACCAACCTGAACATCGACAACGCGGCGGCGACGACGATCGAAACGTCGCTCAGCGGCGGCACCAGCGTCCTGACGCAGACGGCGGCGGGGGGCGTCGACAACGGCGACATCACGCTGTCGGCGAACGTCAACGTCGGCTCGACGAACAACGCCGACGTGACGTGGACGATCCAGGCGCACGGCAGCATCGCCCTCGGCGCCAAGAGCATCACGATCACGCCGTCGGCGGGCAAGACATCGACGTTGGTGCTCGACACCGCGACGCTGGCCGGCGCAGCCGCCGGCCACAGCGTCACCGGCACGGGCTCGATCACGGTCTCCACGCTAACGCTCAACAGCGCGATCTCCGGCGGATCGGTCAACATCGCGGGCTCGATCACCGCGACGACGGTAGGCTTCACGTCGACCGGCGCAGTGCAGCTGACTAGCGTCGCCAATGCGATCGGCTCGGTCAGCGGCTCGACCACGGCCGGTGGCATTACAATCGTCAACAGCCAGTCTCTCACCGTTGGCGCTGGCGGCCTGAGCGCAGGCGGCGCCAACAGCGTCTCCGTCACGGCGGCGGGCGGCTCATCCGTCCTCGCGGTCGACGGCGCGGTCTCGGGCACCGGCGTCACTCTGATCGCCGGCAAGAGCATGACCGGCGCCGCGACGGTCAGCGGCGGCACAGGCCCGGTGTCGTTAAGCGCGGGCGGCAGCGGCGGCATCGTGCTCAGCGGCGCGATCACCGGCACCGGCCTGACAGTGACGGCTGGCAGTGGCCCGGTGACGCTGAGCAGCGCCGACAACGTCTTCAACAGCTTCACGCCGACCGCCGCCATCGGCGGCGCCGTCAACGTCGTCCACAAGGGCGCGCTGACGATCAACGCGACCAACGCCGCCGCCAACGCCGTCACCTTCACCACCAACAACGACGGCAACATCACAGTCGCGGGACAGATCACCGGCACCAGCGGCGTCACGCTGACGGCCGGCGGCGCCGGCGTCATCGCCGTCGACAAGGCGATCGCTGCCGGCGCCGGCGACGTCACGCTGACGGCGGCGTCCATCACGCAGGCAGCCGGTGGCGCCATCACGGCGGCCGGCCTGTCGGTGACCACCACCGGCACCGCCGATCTCACGCAGGCGACCAGCGCTATCACCACCCTGGCCGCCAGCGTCGGCAGCCTCGGCCTGCTCGAGAGCGACGGCTTCGCCATTGGCACAGTCGGCACGCTGAACGGCGTGACGGCGACCGGAACCGTCCACCTCTCCGCCGGCGGTTTGATCACGCAAACCAAGGCGATCTCCGCGCCGACCCTGGCCGTGGTCACCACGGCCGGCGACATCGACCTGACAAGCATCACCAACACCGTCACCACGTTCGCCGCGTCGTCGACGGGCGCCGTCGGCCTGCTCGAGACGGATGCGCTCAGCATCGGCGCGGCCGGCGCGATCGGCACGCTGGCGGCCCTCGACGGCGTTACCGCCAGCAACGGCGTGTCGATCAAAGCCGGCGGTACCGTCAGCCAGACCAAAGCCATCACCGCTGGCGCCAGCGGCCTGGCCGTGGTCACGACATCGGGCGATATCCAGCTCGGTACCGTCACCAACGCCACGAAGCTGGTCGCCTTCAGCGGCGGCGGCACTATCGCCTACAAGACCTCCACCGACCTCTCAGTGGGCGAGGTCGCGCAGATCGGCAGCAACGCCAAGGTCACCGGCGCCACCGCGACCACCGCGCTGGCGCTGGCCACGACAGGAGCGGCGACCAGCATCGGGCAGGCCGAGGCGATCAGTGCGCCGACGCTGACGTTGGCCACCGGGGCCGGCGGCGCGATCACCCTGACCAACAGCGGCAACCTGATCGACACGGTGCAGAGTTCCGGCACCTGGGGCACCGGCGCGCACCAGATCGTCGACAGCGCCGGCGGCCTGAATGTCGGGGCCATCACCTCCACCGGTAACGTCGCGCTGACGACATCGGGCGGCGGCCTCACGATCATCGGCGCGACCAATGTCGGCGCCAAGACGCTGGCGCTGACGGCTAACGGCGACAACGCGATCACCGCCACGGCGGCGGCGATCACCGCCGGGATTCTGACTCTGGAGACCGGCGCGGGCGGCAGCGCCAGCATCCAGACCGCCGCGCACAATGTCGCTGCGGTTCAGACCGCCGGCGGCGGCGTTGGCACCGGCGGCATCGTGTTCACGCAGTCGCGCGCCCTCGGCACCGCTGTCGGCCCGACCACATCGACCGGCGCCGTCTCGATCACTAATGCCGCGGGCGATGTCACGGTCAGTGGCGCGATCAACGTCACCGACGCCGACGTCACGTTGACGGCGAGTGCCGCCAAGCTCAACGTCAACGCGGGGATCAGCGCGGGCACAGGTCAGGTCGCGCTGCTGGCGCAGGGCGATATCACCCAGGCCAACACCAACGCTGGCATCGCGGCCAAGAGCCTGCGCGGCGAGTCGGCCGCCGGCAACGTATCGCTGGCGCCGACCGGTATCGCGGCTGCCGACGTCAACGCCGTCAACACCTTCGCCGCGATTTCGAGCGCCGGCTCGGTGTCCTTCCGCAACATCGGCACCTTCAATATCGGCCTGGTCGGCACGACGCAGGGCATCAACGCCGCGACCTCGGCGTCGCTGCGGGTCAATGGCGCTGGCGGTACGATCAACCAGAGCACCGGCGCCGATGGCGCGATCATCACGCCGACCCTCAACGTGACGACAAACAATGGCAGCGTCACGATCGACAGCGCCAGTAACGACATCGCCGCGTTGGGCACGGTGTCGCTCGGCGCCGGGGCCTTCGTCTTCTCGACCGCCAGAGCCGCCGGCTTCGATGTCGGCGCGGTCACCGCCAATGGCGGCATCGATATCACCAACACGTCGGGCAAGCTGACGACCTCGGGGGCGATCTCGTCGGACGGCGATATCTCGCTGCGCGCGGGCGCCGGCCAACTGTCGCTGGGCGGCACGGTGACGTCCATCAGCAAGGGCATCACGCTGCGCTCCCAGGACGCCCTGGATACCGGCGCATTCCTGGTCTCGGCGGCGGCGCCCGTGAACGGCGATGTGACGCTGATATCCGACACCAGTACCGTGACCGTCGGCGCCGGCGGCGTCACCGTCGGCGATACGCTGACGCTGCAGATCGGTGCCGGCCTGACGCTCAACGTCGCCGGCCCGATCAACGCCACCAGCGTGGCGCTGCACGCCGACATCATCGATATCTCAGCCGCGATCAACGCCACCGGCACGATCTTCCTGGCGCCGGTGACGGCCGGAACGGCGGTACGGGTTGGCGGCGCGGCGGGCGCGGGCTTCGTCATCGACAGTAACGAGCTGACGTTCCTGACATCCGCGTCCGCGCTGACCATCGGCAAGCAGTCCACGGGCACGACGACCGCCGGCGCGATCACTCTGGCGGCCGGGAACGTCGGCGACGGCGTGGCTGCGCTGAAGACGCTGAACCTCTTCACCAACGCCGGCGTGTCACAGACCGGTATCCTGTCGATCGGCGGCGGTACCGGTACTCTGAACTTCGCCGCTGCCGGGACTGTCGATCTGAACACCGGCTTGAAGCTGGGCACCGTCGGTGGCTCGACCACGAGCGGCTTCGTCAAGCTCCAAGATAGCGGCGGTGCTGCCGTCTGGGACGTGAATGCGATCACCACCGCCGGCGGCGAGATCGCGATCCAGCGCTTCTCCGGCGGCGTGAACATCAACGGCGCGCTGACGTCGAACGGCGGCAATATCCTGGCCGGTTCGAATGTCGCGGGTGCCGCGGTCACCCTCAACGCCGATGTCAACGCGGGCACTGGCTCCGTCGGCTTCTTCACTTCCGACGGCGGCCTTATCCAAGCGGCCGGCAAGATCGTCGCCGCCAATCTGATGGCCGATACCCGCGGCTTTGCTGCGGGTGCCATCATCCTTACCAGCGCGACCAATCAGGTTACGGGCAATGTCACGCTGAACACCGTCAATGGAGGCATAAGCTTCACCAACTCGACCGCCTACACGGTCGGTGGATTGTCGGGCATCGCCTATGCGTCTTTTGGCGGCGCCAGCCTGAACGCTATCGCTGGCTCCGGCCTTCGTACCGCGGCGGGGGCGTCCGTGACATTGACGGCGGGCGGCGCGATCAGCCAGGCCGCCGGTGCCTCGGACATCGTCTCAACCGGCACATTGAACGTGACGAGGCTTGGCGCCGCGAATCCGACGGTCACGCTCGACAACCCCAACAACGCGGTCATTAACGTCGGTGCGATCACCCTCGGTACGGGCTCGTTCACGCTGGCCGATCTCGGCGGCATCAATCTCACCGGGGTGGCCACCGCCGGTGGAGGATACAGCGTCACCACCGATGGTGGATCGTTGGTCCAGAACGCCGGTGCGACGATCAACACCAGCGCGGCGGACGGCACGATCACGCTGAAGGCGTTGAATGGCGCGTTCCCGGGCGCCTCCGTTACGCTCAACGACAACCTGAACGCGGGCGCCGGCCAGGTGACGTTGCGCGCCGTGGCCTCCATCTCCCAGCCTGCCGGCGCCATCACCGCTGGCGCCGTCGACGCGGTCACGACAGGTTTCTTCGGGAGCGTGTCCCTGACCTCGGCGACCAACGCTTTCGATGCCATCACGGGCTCGTCGGCGGGCCTCGGGGGCTTCAGCGCCGTCTCGACCCGGACGCTGGCTGTCGGCGCGGCGGGCATCACAGCCACCGCCGGCCAGGTGTCGCTGACCAGCACCGGCGCGGCCAGCGACCTCGCGATCAATGGCGTGATCTCCGCCTCGGGTCAGATCGTGACCCTGACGGCCGGCCAGAACATCACCCAAAGCGCGGCGGGCGGAATCGCCGCTGGTTCGCTGCGGATGCTGGCGACAGCCGGTTCAGTCGACCTCACCGCCGGCGCGACCAACAACGCGGTGACGACGATCGCCGGCGCGTCGAACGGCGACTTCGCCTACACCGACGGCGGTTCGGCGGCGTTGACCATCGGGACGGTGACCACGGTCGGCATTACCTCGACCGCGGGCTCTATCGCGGTCAAGGCGACCAAGGCGGCCGCCACGCTGACCACGACCTCGGCGGTGACGGCTTCGGCCGCCGGCCAGAGTGTTACCCTGGAGTCGGTGGGCGACCTCACCATCAATGGCGTGGCCATCACGGCCAATGCCGGCAACGGCCGCGTCAACCTGGCGTCGAGCGCAGGCTCGATCGTGGAGACGGGATTGGCGTCCATCTCCGCCGCCGAACTGCTCGCTCGGGCGCAGACCAATATCGACCTGACGCGTGTCACAAACGTCGTCGGCGCGACCGGATTCGCGGCGAAGGCGACTACGGGCTTCGTCGCGTTCTTCAACAACGGCGCTATCCAGCTCGATCAGGTCGGGGGCGTCAACGGGATCACCGCTGGCGGGGCGGTGGTCATCGCTAACCTGACCGGCGACATCACCCAGACCGCGAACGGCATCATCACGGCAGGTGGCGGCCTCCTGCTGCAGGCGGTGAACGGCTCGATCGTTTTCGATCAGGCCAATCTCGTAGCAGGCAACTTCTCGGTGGTCGGAACGAACAACGGCAACATCACGCTGCGCAACACCGGTGCGCTCAATGTCGGGACGGTCGGCCCCTTCGCCACGCAAAGCCCGATCGGCACGTTCAGCGGCATCGTGGGCGCGACCACGAAGTTCGTCTCGCTGATTTCCGATACCGGGGCCATCACGCAAAGCGGCACCGCCGCCGATCTCATCAGCATCGGCGAGCTGCGCGTCACGACCAACGGCAAGGATGCGACGCTCACCAACACCAGCAACGCCATCACCTCCGTCGGCAACAGCGACCTCGGTGCCGGACGGTTGACGGTCATCGACGGCTTCGACGGCCTCATCTTGAGTGACCCGGTGACCGCCAATGGCGGCGTGGTGCTGACCACTCAGACCACCTTCACTCTGCCGGGCACGATCACCGTGGCCAACGGCGACATCTCGCTGACCTCGGTGACCGGCAGCATCACGCTCAGCAGCACGCTGTCGGCGGTCAACGGCCAGGTCCAGCTTGACGCCGGTGGCGCCGGGACGATCACGCAGACTGGCGGCTCGATTACCGCCAATACGCTGATCGCGCGCGCGCCCGGCAACGTGAGCCTGATCGCGGCCGACAACAACGTCGGCACGGTCGCTGGCAAATCGACGAGCGGCACCTTCTCCTATGTCGACAAGACGGCGGTGAGCATCGGCAGCCTCGTCGACATCGCGGCGGTCACGATCAACGGCATCACCACCACCAACCAGGACATCATCGTCGTGGCCGGCACGGGCGGTGGTGCGGGCGGTATCGCGGTCAACCAGGCGGTCAACGCCGGCACCGCCATCGTGCGGTTGCAGACCTCGACGGGCGATATTTCGCAGTCGGTCGCTGGACTGATCACCGGCAACAGCCTGCTGGCCAACGCGACGGCGGGCTCGGTCAACCTGGCGGCGGTCGCCAACAGCGTCATCCTCGTAGCCGGCAAGGCCGGCGGCAGCTTCCGTCTGCAGACCAACAACGCGACGGGCGTGTTCAGTGTGGCCGCCGACGCCGGCGCGCTGACGACGGCGGCGTCGGGCATCACCAGTGCCGGCGACATGGCGATCCAGACCAACGGCAACCTGGTCCTGTTCAACCCGCTCAACGCCGGCGCTGGTACGATGCGACTGCGCACGACGGGGGCGGGCCAGGTCTTCCAGACCGCCACAGGAACGATCACCGCGGACGCGCTGTTGATCGACGCCACCAATACGGTGACGCTGAACGGGTCCGCCAACAACGACGTCAACACGATCGCCGGCCGCACGACGTCGGGCGCGTTCCGTTACCAGGACAAGAATGGTTTCACCGTGGGTACGGTCGGCGCCGATGGCATTGGCCTGGGACCAGTGCTGCCGATCGGCCCGCTGACCGGCGTGACCACGGCGGGCGGCGACATCACGCTCGCGGCGGCCGGGCTGCTGACGATCAATCAGGCGATCGACGCCGGGGTCGGCGGCGGCACGATCCGCCTGCAGACCGGCGCCGGCAACCTGACCCAAGGCATCAACGGCACGATCACCGGCGGCTCGCTGCTCGCGGTGTCGACCGGCGGCATGGTCAATCTCACCGGCGCCACCAATACCGTGACCGGTATCGCTGGAAGAGCCTTCACCAGCTTCCTGTTCCAGAACAGCATCGGCTACAGCGTCAGCAACGTGTCCTTCGCCGGCGACGGCATCGTCGCCGCGGCGACCGGCATCACCGCGAACTCCGGCGGCGGCGGGACGCCGTTCGTGGTCGACCTCGCCGTCAACTCGGGCGCGCTGGCGATCAACGGTCCGGTGTCCTCGGCCAATGGCATGATCGTCTATCGCCGCGCGCCGACCGGCGCGCCCGGCGTGATCAACGTCGGCGGCGGCGCCGGCAACCTGGGCAACGACATCGGCACCGCGAAGCTCGTGATCATCGATCATACCGGCGCGTCGCCACAGGCCTTGTATGGCGCCACCCCGGGTGTAGCCGCGGGCGGCCTGTTCACCGTGCCGACTCCAGCCACCGGCTTCAGCCCGCTGTTGGTGCCGGGCAGCCTGACGGGCGGCAGCTCGACGATCGGCGAGCTGAACGGGCTGAACTCGACCGTGTACTTCTTCGCGACCTCCGCCACTATTCTGTCGGCTGGTGGTGGTGGCTCGAGCTTCGGCCTGCTCGGCATCTACGGCAACAGCAACACGGTCAACCTGACCACGTCGGTGCGTTCGATCGATCCCAATCAGGTGCGGGCGGTGACGGACGCGTTCACCGAACCGCTGGCCGGCGGTCCGCTCGCCGCCTTTTTCGTGCGCCGCGATGGATTGGCGAACGCCACCGAGCAGTTCAACAGCTGCCCGATCGGCACCATCAACTGCGTTGTCTTCACCTCACCGATCGCGGCGCCAACGGTCAGCACCGACGATGTCGTCATCGGCGTGGGCGGGGCGCCGCTCGACGACTCCAGCGTCGTGCTTGTCAACCAGGGCAACGAGGATCTCATCTTCGACGAGGGACAGGACGAAAAGAAGAAACGAGATGACGAGAAGGAGAAATCCCAATGAGCGCTCGATCGGCCGTCGGCACCGCCATCGGGGCGCTGGCGATCGCGCTCGCGGCGGGAGGAACGGTGGCCCAGCCGGCAGGCACGTCGGCGGGTCAGACCGCGGCCGGTGAGGCGTGCGTCTACCGTCCCGCGACGCTTGACGCAGGCATGGGAGCGCAGGCGGCCTACGAAATCCTGTGCGGCAAGACAGGCGTCCTCTCCGCGACGCTCTACCAGATGGCGGGAACGACCGGCGCCGACGGCCTGCGCGCGCTTGCCAGCACGGGCCGCTGGAGGGCAACCCTTGATGGCCGCGCGCGCTGCGAGGCGGCGAAACCATCGACGCTGGGCGGCAACCCGGCGGTGATCGTGCCCTGCACCCGCGCCGGCGGCGTGCCCTATATCGGCGTGCTGACCACCGCCGGTGGCAAGACCTTCATGGCCGATGGCATCTCGCCCGCCGCGCCAGCGATCGAGGCGACGATCGCCGCGCTGGGCGGCGGCCAGCCGGCGGCCGCGGCGGCGCGCGGCGGCGGTACGATCACGGGCCAGTTGGATGCGCGCTTCAAGGGCGGCTTCGGCTCGGGCGACATCGAACGCTACCAGGGCCTGATGCGCGTGGGCGGCCGCCACAACATCGAGGAGAACTACGGCAAGGCCGAAGAATCCTTCCGCGAGGCGTTGGTGCTGCACCAGAAGCTGTTCGGTCGTGACAATCCCGATCAGGCCGACGCGCTGATCCACTTCGCCATGCAGATCAGCAACCAGGGTCGCTTTCGCGAAGCCGATCCGCTGTTCGAGCGCGCGGAGAAACTGTCGGGTGGCGTCAAGGACCCGCTGGTGCGCGCCCGCATCCTGCAATACAGCGGCCAGCATCTCGCAAACCAGGGCAAGCGCGAGGAGGCGGCGCGCCGCATCGACCTCGCGGAGGCCGCCTACATCTCGGCGGCGCCCGAGCTCGCGCCGCTGATGAATCGAGAAATCGATCGCCGCGCCGCGGCCGTCGGCTTCGGCGTGCGTGGCCAGCGTTTCGTCGATCCGCGCGGCACGAGCTCGGTGGTGCCGAGCAATATCGGCATAAGCCCGATCACGCTGCTCGCCGCGCAGGGCGTATCGGAAATCCTGCGTCTGCGCGCTATTCTCGCGCTCGCCGCCGGCGACAACAATGCCAGCCGCAATCACGCCAACAAGGCGATCGCGCTGCTCGAAGCGGTCGGCATCGACCCCGGCGGCGTGCGCTGGCGCGCCGTGCGCGTGGCCGGGCTGGGCGCGGCGCGGCAGGACAATCTCGGTACCGCCAGTGCCGATCTCGGCGACTCCGCGCGTGGCCTGAGCAAGGCGCTGCCGTCCTCGCAGCCCGCCGGCAAGACCTTCCTCGAAAGCGGCAACATCCAGCTCAAGCGCGGCAACGTCCCGGGTGCGCTGGCGGAGTTCCGCCGCGGCGCGGCGATCCTGCGCGAGCGCCAGAACACGGTCTCGGTCGAGACGGCGATGCCCTATCTCGACGCGGCTTACCGCCAGTCGCAGATGGGCGTCGGCACTATTGGCGTGTCCTTGCCAGCCGAGATGTTCGACGCCGCGCAGCTCGTCACCTCCGGTGTCACGGCGGGCTTCGTCGCCCAGGCGGCGTTGCGGCTGGGCGACGGCAACGAGCGCGTGCGCGCGCTGCAGGACCTCACCAACCGCGTCACCGACCTTTATCAGCGGCGCGACATCGCCGCGAACCGCAACGCCGACACCGCGACGCTGGCGGCCATCGACGCGCAGATCGGCGACGCCCAGCAGCAGCGGGCGGCGGCCGAGGAAGAGGTGCGCAAGACGCTGCCCAACTACTTCCAGCTGGTGGCCGGACAAGCCGGCTCTAAGGACGTGCTGGGTGTGCTGCGGCCGCAGGAAGGATTCCTGCACATCGTACTGGGCTCCACCCGGGGCTACGCCATGCTGGCGCATAGCGGGCGCGTCAACGCCTGGCCGGTCAACCTCAGCCTCGACAAGGCCGAGGAGATCGTCGGCAAGCTGCGCGGCGCCTTCACGCCGGACGCCCAGGGACAGTTGCCCAAGTACGACGTGGCGCTGGCGCACGATCTGTACAAGCGCGTGCTGGGCCCCGGACAGGTGCATCTGAAGTCGCTGAAGGCGCTGGTCATCACGACCAACGGCGCGTTGCAATCCCTGCCGTTCAATCTGCTGGTCGCGGCGCCGCCGCCGGCGATCGGTGAATACACCGATTACAAGAAGGTCGAGTGGCTCGCGAAGTGGTTCGCCATGTCCTACGTGCCGGCGCCGCAATCGCTGGTGCTGCTGCGCAAGCAGGCGGCGCAATCGAAGGCGCCCAACGCCTATATCGGCTTCGGCGGTTTCCAGCCGCTGTCGATCGGTGCTGCGGGCCAACTCGTGGCGGCGTCGCGCGCCGCGTCGCTCACGCCCGGACAGCGCTGCGACGCCGACGCGCGCGAACTCGCCTCGCTGCCGGTGCTGCCGCTCGCCGAAGGCGAGGTAGCGCTGACCGCCAAGCAACTCGGTGTCGGTCCCGCCGGGACACGCCTGGGTCGTGCCTTCAGCAAGACCGCTGTGCTGAAGGGCCAACTCGATCGCTACAAGATCGTCCACCTCGCCGCGCATGCGCTCCTGCCGTCGGAACTGCGCTGCCTGCAGCAGCCGGTGATCCTGACCGGGCAGGGCACCGGCCCGGAGGCGATGATCACGGCGGCCGATCTCGCGGCGATCAAGCTGGACGCGGATATGGTTGTGCTGTCGGCCTGCAATACGGCGGGCCCCGACGGCAAGAGCGCCGGTGAAGCTTTCTCCGGCCTGGCACGCTCCTTCTTCACCGCCGGAACGCGCGGCCTGATGGCCTCGCATTGGAGCGTCGCCGACGAATCGACGACGCTGATGATGATCAACGTGCTGGCGGCCGTCGGCAAAGGCCGCAGCGCCGCCGACGTGTTGCGCACCGCCCAGCTGGAGATGCTGGACGGGGCTGGCAAGGGGCAGGATCCGGCGGAGTGGGCCCACCCGTTTTTCTGGGCGCCCTTCGTTTTCGCGGGCAACACGGGGGTGCCTCAGTCCTGAGGTATGATACCGTCGCCATGCGAAATGATAGCGACTACTATGAGCGAATACTCAGTTCTTTGTTGCGAGTCGCGCGGCATAACTGTTAATGTCTTTTCAACGGTCCAGGACTTATGTCCCCGGCAGGGAGGCAATCATGCTTCGACGAATTCATCTCGCGCTCGCCGCGACGGTCATTGTGGGCGGGGCGTCGATCGCCCTGCAGGCGAATGCCCAAGTGGTTGACGGCACCACCGGACGAGTTGGGCGCTGCGACATGTTCAAGGCGCTGGGCCGCGCTCTGCCGCCGGAATGTGGCGGCACTGGCCCGTCCACCGGCGGTGCCACGCGCGGCCGTGTCGTGATCGGCGCGCCCGACAGCGGCGCTGCCAAGCCTGCCGCCGCGCCTGCGGCGGCGCCCGCTGCGG
>JALHMM010000049.1 GCA_022844045.1 Reyranellaceae bacterium
GCCACCGCGCTCTCGCCGTCGCGCGCGCGGCGGCCGACCTCGTCCAGCCGGGCGCGGCGCAGGCCGCGGCCGGGGGTGAGGAAGGAGACCGCCTCGAGCAGATTGGTCTTGCCCGCGCCGTTGTCGCCGGTGAGCAGCACCGGCGTGGCCTCGAGCTCCAATCGCAGGCGGCTGTAGTTGCGGAACTCCGTGAGCCGCAATTGCCTGATAACCATGGCACCAGCGATGGCCGCCGACATCGGCGGTGGAGCGGATGCGGAGGAGTCGGCGAGAGCGTGGATCGCGCCGCCGTTCATACCCGCATCGGCATGAGCACGTAGAGCGCGCTGTCGTCGGCCGCGTCGCGCACGATGGTGGGCGAGCCGGCGTCGGACATCAGGAAGCGCGCGTCGCCGCCGCCGATCTGCTGGGTGATGTCCAGCAGATAGCGGGAATTGAATCCGATCTCGATCGGCGCGTTGTCGTAGACGACCTCGAGCTCCTCGGTGGCGCTGCCGGCGTCCGGGCTGGTGGCCGACAAGGTCAGGCCGTTCTTGCCCAAGACCAGCTTGATGGCGCGCGACTTCTCGGTGGAGATCGTCGAGACGCGATCGACCGCCGACTCGAACTCCTTGCAGGGAACCGTGAGCTCCTTGTCATTGCCGGCCGGGATCACCCGCTCGTAGTCGGGGAAGGTGCCGTCGATCAACTTCGAGGTCAGCACGATCTGGCCGCAGGCGAAGCGGATCTTGGTCTCCGACAGCTCGATGTCGACCAGCGCGTCGGACTCCTCGATCAGCTTGCGCAGCTCGCCGACCGTCTTGCGCGGCACGATCACGCCGGGCATCTCGCCCGCGCCCTTGGGCAGCGGCAGCTCGACGCGCGCCAGGCGATGGCCATCGGTCGCGACGCCGCGCAGCACGTCGGTCTGGTTCGACTTGGCGGCATGGAAATAGATGCCGTTGAGGTAGTAGCGCGTCTCCTCGGTGGAGATCGCGAAGCGCGTGCGGTCGACGACGCTCTTGAGGTCGGTGGCGGCGAGCTGGAATTTGTGCGGCAGGTCGCCTTCGTTCATGACAGGGAAATCGCTCACCGGCAGGCACTGCAAGGTAAAGCGCGAGCGGCCGGCGCGGATGGTGAGGTCGCTGTTGGTACCGGTCTCGATCTCGACCTGCGAGCCGTCGGGCAGCTTGCGCACGATCTCGTACATGGTGTGCGCTGGCGCCGTGACCGAACCGGTCTTGGTGGCGGTGGCCTCGATCGATTCGGTCACCGCCAGATCCATATCCGTAGCCGACAGGGTCAGCTTGCCCTTCTGGGCGTTGAGCAGGACGTTGGAGAGGATCGGGATGGTGTTGCGCCGCTCGACAACACTCTGCACATGGGCCAGAGCCTTCAGCAAAGCGGCCCGTTCAATCGTGAGTTTCATGGTCGAAATGACCGCCCGTCTGACGTCGTTGGGGACCCCCAGGGGAGGGGTCGGAACCGCTTCGTCACGAGGCCGAGCGCCTGCAGCTGGAAACGGTCTGGAACTATACCATGTAGGTCCAATTCCCGAAGCTTTTTCCGGCCCTTGGGGACAGGAATGGCGTGCTAGAAACGCCCCTCGATCCACGCTCCGAGCCGCTCCGCCGCATGCCCGCCCTTAACGCCGAAAACCTCGCCTGCCGTCGCGGCGGGCGACTGGTCTTCACCGGCCTCGGCTTCGGGCTGGAGCAGGGCGAGGCGCTGCTGCTGACCGGCCGCAACGGGTCGGGCAAATCCAGCCTGCTGCGCCTGCTGGCGCTGCTGACGCCGCGTCTGCGTGGTAGCCTGACCTGGACGGGCGTAGAGGTTTCCGAGCAGCCCGACGCCTGGCGCCTGGCGCTGGCCTGGCTGGGCCACGCCGATGCGATCAAGCCGGACTTCACGGTGCGTGAGTCTCTTGCCGGTGCCCAGCTTCTGCGCAAAGGCAGGCTGGACAGCCTCGACCACGCGCTGAGCCGGTTCGACCTAACCCCCATCGCCGACCGGCCCGGCCGCTACCTCTCCGCCGGTCAGCGCCGTCGCGCGGCGCTGGCGCGGGTGATGCTGAGCGGCGCGCCGATCTGGCTGCTCGACGAGCCCGCTTCTGGTCTCGACGAGCCCTCGCGCGGCGCCCTGCACCTCACCCTGCGCGAGCACATGAAGGGCGGCGGCCTGGCGGTGATCTCCACCCACGGCGATATCCACCTGCCCAGCGCCCGGCCAATCGACCTCGGTGCATTCGCACCGACGGCGGATGCGCTGACGGAGGAGTGGTCGTGAGGGGTGACGCCCCCCTTCCTTCTCCCCGCGAAGGCGGGGAGAAGGTGCCGAGCGCCAGCGAGGCGAATGAGGGGCTTCAGGCCTATCAACCACCACGGCGGTTGTTGCGACGCCGCGAAGCCCCTCATCCGGCGCTTCGCGCCACCTTCTCCCCGCCTGCGCGGGGAGAAGTCGAACAGTCATGACCCGCTTCGGCCACCTCGTCGCGCGCGACCTGCTGATGGTCTGGCGGCGGCCGGGCGATGTGTTGCTGGTGCTGGCGTTCTTCCTGCTGGCCGCCAGCCTGTTCCCGCTGGGCGTCGGGCCAGAGCCGCAGGTGCTCAAGCGCATCGGCCCGGGCGTGCTGTGGGTGGCGGCCCTGTTCGCCGCCATGCTGTCGCTCGACCGGCTGTTCGGCGAGGACCTCACCGACGGCTCGCTGGAGCATCTGGTGCTGGCGCCGCTGCCGTTGGAGCTGGCGGCGCTGGCCAAGTGCCTGGCGCATTGGCTGACCGGCGGGCTGCCGCTCACGCTGATGTCACCCGCGCTGGGCTTGCTGTTCGGGCTCGAGGCATCGCAAATCACCGTACTCGCCGTATCGCTATTGCTGGGCACGCCGAGCCTGTCGCTGCTGGGCGGGCTGGGCGCGGCCCTGACCCTGGGGGCGCGGCGGGGCGGCGCATTGATGTCGCTGCTGGTGCTGCCGCTGGCGGTGCCGGTGTTGATCTTTGGCGTTGGCGCGGTCGAGGCGCTGGCCGCTGGCGTGGGCACCTCCAACTCCCTGGTGCTGCTGGCGGCCTTCTTCCTGGTCGCGCTGGCCAGCACGCCCTGGGCGATGGCGGCGGCGCTGCGGCAGGCGGTCGAGTAGACAGGACGGAATAGGCGACGGAGGATCGCGTTCATGGCGGGCATGCACGCATTGGCAAATCCGGCGCGGTTCCAGCGCTTCAGCGCCCGCGCTCTGCCGTGGAGCGCCGGGCTCACGGCGGTCCTGCTGCTGATCGGGCTCTATATGGCGTTCTTCGTGGCGCCGCCCGACTACCAGCAGAAGGAGACCGTGCGCATCATGTTTGTGCACGTGCCGGCGGCGTGGTGGTCGATGGCCGGCTACGCCTTCCTGGCCAGCCTGGGCGCCGCGCTCTTGGTCTGGAAGCATCCGCTGGCCGCGTTGATGGCGCGCGCCGCGGCGCCGGTCGGCGCCGCCTATGCCGCCACCTGCCTGATCACCGGCTCATTCTGGGGCCGGCCGATGTGGGGCACCTGGTGGGTGTGGGATGCGCGCCTGACCTCGATGCTGGTGCTGTTCTTCCTGTTCCTCGGCCATATCGCGCTCAGCCGCGCCTTCGATTCGCCGGAGCGCGGCGACAAGGCGGCGGCGATCCTGGCGCTGGTCGGCGTGATCAACCTGCCGATCATCAAGTTCTCGGTCGACTGGTGGAACACGCTGCATCAGCCGGCCTCGGTGGTGAAGCTCGGCGGCACCACGATCCATTCCAGCATCCTGATCCCGCTGCTGGTGATGGCGGTGGCGTTCTTCATGCTGTTCGTCACCCTGGTGCTCATGCGCACCGAGACCGAGATAGGCCGCCGCCGGCTGGAGATGGCGGCGATGGCGGCGGAGTGAGCCGGTATGTCGCGGCCATCTACGCGACATCGGCGGGTAGGCGCCCTATATTCCGCACGCCCCGAGGACACGCTGGATCAGGGCACGGAAGGATATCCGTGAGTGGCTTCTTCGCGATGGGCGGTTACGCCGCCTATGTCTGGCCGGCCTACGCCGCGGCGCTGATCGCGCTCGGCGGAGTGACCCTGCTGTCGCTCTTCGCGCGCGCGCGCGTGCGCCGCGAGTTGCGCGCCCGCGGCCTTGATCGACGCGGAGCGAAGTCGTGAAGCCCAAACGCAAACGCCTGTGGCTGCTGCTGGGCTCGATGGGCGCATTCGCGCTGGCCGTCACCTTGGTGCTGGTGGCGCTCGACGACAACCTCGTCTTCTTCCACTCGCCGACACAGATCGCCGACAAGAAGCCGCCGCCGACCCAGCGCCTGCGCGTCGGCGGCCTCGTCGCCCCGGGCAGCGTGGAGAAAGCCGGCGACGGGTTGACCACGACCTTCGTCGTCACGGATACGCGCGCCAATCTGAAGATCAGCTATCGCGGCCAGCTGCCCGATCTCTTCCGCGAAGGCCAGGGCGTGATCGCCGAGGGCACGCTTGGCACCGACGGCGTCTTCCTCGCGCGCGAGATCCTCGCCAAGCACGACGAGACCTACATGCCGCCCGAGGTCGCAAAGGCGCTCAAGGACGCGGGCCACTGGAAGAAGGACACGGGGAAGTGACCGGCCCAGCACTCCCTTCCCCCGGAGGGGGAAGGTGCCCGAAGGGCGGAAGGGGGATGTCGAGGACGGATACCGATGTCGTTGAGACATCCCCCTTCCGTCGCGCTGCGCGCGCCACCTTCCCCCTCCGGGGGAAGGCTATCGCTTATGGTTTGCTGGCTGTCTTCGGACCGCGCCGCTCCAGCGGCGCTCATGAGGCGTCGCTGGAGCGACGCGGCCCAAACGGCATGAAAGCTGTTGCCTGGTCGGGGCGCGCCACTCCAGCGGCGCCTCCTGTCGATCGACCGTCGCGCCACTGGAGTGGCGCGCCCCCAGCCTTGCAAACCATATGTGATCGCCCTGCCCCCCGAGGGAAGGTAGGTATGTCATGATCCCCGAGGTCGGCCACTACGCGCTGGTGCTGGCGATGGTGTTGGCGCTGGTGCAGGGCACCTTGCCGCTGGCCGGCGCGGCCAAAGGCGATCCCGGCCTGATGGAGCTCGGCCGCACGGCGGCGCTGGCGCAGGCGGTGCTGACCCTGCTGTCTTTCCTGGCGCTGACCTGGGCCTATGTCGTCTCCGACTTCTCGCTGGTCAACGTCGTGGCCAACAGCCACTCGAGCAAGCCGCTGCTCTACAAGATCACCGGCGTGTGGGGGAACCACGAAGGCTCGATGCTGCTCTGGGTGCTGATCCTGGCGCTGTTCGGCGCCGCGGTCGCCGCCTTCGGCGCCAACCTGCCGCCCACCCTGCGCGCCCGCGTGCTGGCGGTGCAGGGCCTCGTCGGGCTGGGCTTCCACGCCTTCATCGTCTTCACGTCGAACCCCTTCGATCGGCTCGATCCGGCGCCATTCGATGGCAACGACCTCAACCCGATCCTGCAGGACCCCGGCCTCGCCTTCCATCCGCCGCTGCTCTATCTCGGCTATGTCGGGCTGTCGGTGTCGTTCAGCTTCGCCGTCGCCGCCCTGATCGAGGGCCGCGTCGATGCCGCCTGGGCGCGCTGGGTACGGCCCTGGACCTTGGCGGCCTGGTGCTTCCTCACGCTCGGCATCGCACTGGGCAGCTGGTGGGCCTACTACGAACTGGGCTGGGGCGGGTTCTGGTTCTGGGATCCGGTCGAGAACGCTTCGCTGATGCCTTGGCTGCTGGCCACCGCGCTGCTGCATTCCTCCATCGTCACCGAGAAGCGCGACGCGCTGAAGAGCTGGACGGTGCTGCTGGCGATCCTCGCCTTCTCGCTGGCGCTGCTCGGCACCTTCCTCGTCCGGTCCGGCGTGCTGACATCGGTGCACGCCTTCGCACAGGATCCGGCGCGTGGCCTCTACATCCTCGGCTTCATCGTGGTTGTCGCCGGCGGCGGGCTGACGCTCTACGCCTGGCGCGCGCCGAAGCTGGCGACCGGCGGCCTGTTCGCGCCGATCAGCCGCGAGGGCGGGCTGATCTTCAACAACCTGCTGCTGGCGGTGCTGACCTTCGTGGTCTTCCTTGGCACGCTCTATCCGTTGCTGCTCGACGCGATGGGCGGCGACAAGGTCTCGGTCGGCCCGCCATTCTACGCCGCGACCTTCATCCCATTATCGTTCCCGCTGCTCGCCGCCGTCGTGTTCGGACCGCTGCTGGCATGGAAGCGCGGCGACATCCTGAGCGCCCTGCGCCAGCTCGCCGCCGTCGCCGCGGTGGCCGTCGCCGTCGGCGTGCTGATCAGCTTCATCGCCGAGCGTCACATCACGCTCGCGGCGATCGGCTGTGGACTGGCGGCCTGGCTGATCCTCGGCGCGTTCTACGAACTGGCGCGCCGCATCAAGCTGTTCGAGATTCCCATTGGTGATTCGCGACGGCGTCTGGCCAGCCTGCCGCGCGCCTCGATCGGCATGACCATCGCCCACGCCTCGCTCGGCATCTGCGTGGCCGGCGTCATCGGCGTCTCGGTCTGGCAGGTCGAGACCATCGCCGTGCTCAAGCCGGGCGACACGCTGCGCCATGCCGGCTTCGACGTGTCGATGGAAACGCCACGCGAAATCGACGGGCCCAACTTTATCTCCGAACGCGGCAGGATCACGTTCAAGCGCGACGGCGCCGTCGTCGCGGTGCTTGAGCCCGAGCGCCGCATATTCAAGACCACGCGCCGGCAGACCACCGAGGCGGCGATCAAGACCACGCTCTTGGCCGACATCTACGCCACCTTGGGCGAGAGCGACGGCAAGGGCGGCTGGACGGTGCGCCTCTATCACAACCCCCTGGCGCCGTGGATCTGGCTGGGCGCGGCGTTCTGCGCCTTGGGTGGTTTCGTGTCGCTGACCGATCGCCGCCTGCGCGTCGGCGCACCGCTGCGCGCACGGCGTCCCACGGCGCAGCCGGCGGAGTAACGCCCGTGTCCAATCGCTGGCTGTTCGTGCTGCCATTGCTGATGGCGCTGCTATTGGGCGGCTTCTTCGGCTACGCGCTGCTCGCCGGGCGCAGCCCCGACGACATCGGCTCGCCGCTGGTCGGCAAGGTCGCGCCGGCGATCGACCTGCCGCCGCTTCACGACGGCGGCAAACGGCTGACCGCTTCTGACTGGAAGGGGCAGGTCAGCGTCGTCAATTTCTTCGCCTCCTGGTGCGCGCCCTGCCAGGTCGAGCATCCCCTGCTGGTGCGCATGGCGCGCGATGGCCTGCGCGTGCAGGGCATCAACTACAAGAACAAGCCGGAAGACGCCAAGCCGTGGCTGGCGCGGCTGGGCGATCCCTACGAGCGCATCGGCGTCGACGCCGACGGCAAGGCCGGCGTCGAGTTCGGCCTGAGCGGCGTGCCCGAGACCTTCGTCATCGACAAGGCGGGCGTCGTGCGCCTGCACTTGCGCCGCCCGCTCACCTCAGACGACGCCCAGCGCATCCGCGCGCTGGTGAAGGAGCTGGCGAAGTGAGCCGCGCCAGCAAACTACCTTCCCCCTCTCCCCGCGAGCGGGGAGAGGGAGGGGCCCGTCGCGCGCAGCGCGATGGGAGGGTGAGGGGCTCATGCGATGAACCGCGGCCGCCGTCATGTGATTCCCAGCCCCTCACCCCAACCCTCTCCCCGCGAGCGGGGAGAGGGAGGAAGACGCCACTTGCGATAGCGCTAACCCTCAGGGGCAAGCTAATCCTTGCGTTCCTCCTCGCCTTTCTCTCCGTGCCCGCCTTCGCCGTCGAGCCCGACGAGGTGCTGGCCGACAAGGCGCTGGAGCAGCGGGCACGCGCGATCTCGGCCGAGATCCGCTGCGTCGTCTGCCAGAACCAGTCGATCGACGATTCCAACGCCGAGATCGCGCGCGACATGCGCCGCGCCATCCGCGAGCGCCTGACCAAGGGCGATAGCGACGCCGCGGTCGTCGCCTTCCTGCGCGCGCGCTATGGCGACTACGTGATGCTGCGCCCGCCCTTCGATCCGCGCACCTGGCTGTTGTGGCTGGGCGGACCGCTGCTGCTGCTGTTCGCCGGCCGGCTGCTCTATCGCGGCGCCAAGCGACGCGCCGCGCAGGTAAAGGCCGCGCCAGTGGACCTCTCGACGGCCGAACGCCGGCGCCTCGACGCGTTGCTGCGTGACGACGAGGGCGGGCAGCGATGATCCTGCCGCTGTCGCTCGCCCTGCTCACCGCCTTCGCGCTGGCGGCGCTGCTGCTGCCGCTGCTGCGCCGGCGCTATCGCGTCGAGTCGCGCGCGGCGCACGACCTGGCGATCTACCGGGACCAGCTCGCCGAGCTGAAACGCGAGGCCGCGTCGGGCGCGATCGGCGCCGACGCCGAGAAGGCTGCGCGCATCGAGATCGAGCGCCGCATCCTCGCCGCAGATGCCGAAGGCGCCGCCGCACGGATTGCCGAGATCAAGCCGCGCCGCTGGCTTCCGGGGATCATCGGCGTGGGCCTGCCGCTGCTGGCGCTGGGTCTCTATGTCGAGATCGGCAACCCGCAGCTGCCGGCGCAACCGCTGGCGTCGCGCGCCAAGCCGACGCCCGTCATGACCGGCGACACCGAGGCGCGCGTGCGCGCCGCGCTGGAACAGTTGCGGCAACGGCTGGAGGCTGATCCGAAGGATGTTTCGGCCTGGCTGGCGCTGGGCCGGCTGCGGCTGGGCGTCGGCCAATCGGGCGAGGCGGTAGCCGCCTTGCGCGAGGCCGAGCGACTCGCGCCCGACAATATCGAGGTGCTGGTGACGCTGGCCGAGGCGCTGACCTTCGAAGCGCAGGGCAGCGTCACGCCGACGGCGCGCGCGCTGTTCGAGCGGGCGCTGATCAAGGATCCCAAGCTGGCCGGTGCGCGCTACTACATCGGACTGGCCGAGCTACAGGCCGGCGACGCCAAGGCGGCGCTCGGGCGCTGGCTCGATCTCGAAGCCGATTCGCCCGCCGACGCGCCATGGCTGGCCACCCTGGCAGCGGAGATCGATCGCGTCTCCAAGCAGGCCGGCATCGACCCCCGGACTATCCGCCCCGACCGCAAGGCGCCCAAGACCGCCGATCCAGCGATGCCGCAACCCGGCGACGACGATGTCGCACGCATGGACAAGCTGTCGCCGCAGGAGCGCGAGGCGGCGATCAAGAGCATGGTCGATCGCCTGGCCGATCGACTGAAGGACTCGCCCGACGATCTCGACGGCTGGCGCCGCCTGGGCCGCGCGCGCAGCGTGCTCAATGACCACGCGGGGGCGGCCGAGGCCTGGCAGCAGGCCGATCGCTTGAAGCCCGACGATCAGGAGATCCTCGCATCCTGGGCCGAAGCGCTGCTGCGTGGGGCCGGACCGACGACGGATCTGCCTGATGCGACACTGGTGGTGTTGCGCCGGCTGGAGAAGGCCAACCCGCATAGCGGGCTGGCGCTGTTCTATCTCGCCGGGGCGGCGGAAAAAGCGGGCGACCGCGAGGGCGCTGTCACCCGTCTGCGTAAGCTACGCGACATGATGCCGGTGAGCGCGCCGGCGCGCGCGGCGGTCGACCGGCGCATCCAGGCCCTGGAAGAAAAGAAGTAGTCGAAGGATTCCGAGAGCCATCGCGCATCTACCTTCCCCCGCCAGCGGAGGAAGGTAGAAGATCGCGATCACGAGCTTCTTCGGTATCCCTCGTCAGCTCAGCTTGACGCCGAGCTCCTTGACCAGCGGGATCATGCGTCCCTTCAGGAGTTCGAGATCCTTGACCATCTCCGCTTGGTTCAGCGGCTTCTCGTGCAGGCCGAAGGACTCGTACATCTTGCGGCCGCCTTCGGAGTCGGCGGCCTCGACCCACATCGCCGACATCTTGTTGACGATGTCCATCGGCGTGCCCGCCGGCGCGAAGAGCCCCAGCCAGCCGAACAGGCTGAACGCATTATGGGTGTAGCCCTGCTCCGCCATCGTCGGCAGATCGGGGAACTTGGGATTGCGGCGGCGCGCCGGCAAAGCGATGACCTTGATGTCGCCCTTGGCCAGCAGCGGCTGCAGCGCCTGGTAGCTGCCCATCGCCACCTGCAGCGAGCCCGAGCCCACGTCGATCCACATCGGCCCTTCGCCGCGATAGTGCACGATCTCCATCTTCACGCCGTAGAGCGCATTGAGCTTGGCGCAGACGATGTGCGCGCCCGAGCCGGGCGCCCAGGAGCCGAAGCTCACGCGGTTGGTCTTGGCGTACTCGATCAGCTCCTTGATGTTGTTCGCCGGAACCGATTTATGCACGGCGATCGGCAGTTCGCCCGAGGACGTGGCGGAGACCGGGATGAAATCCTTGTCGGGATCGAAGCCCAGCTGATCGTAGAGCACGCGATTCTGCACGATCGTGCCCGAGACCGTGTGCAGGAAGGTGTAGCCGTCGGCCGGTGCGCGCGCGACCATGGCGGCGCCGATATTGCCGCCGGCGCCCGGCTTGTTGTCGATGATCACCTGCTGGCCGGTCTTGCGCGCCACCTCGTTGCCGAAGACGCGGGCGATACCGTCGGTCAAGCCGCCCGGGGCGAAATTCACGATAATGGTGATCTGCTTGGCCGGCCACGGCGTCTGGGCCCGCAGGATCCCCGGCGTTGCCAGCGCCGCCGTTCCACCAGCGATCGCGCGCATCAGCGTGCGCCTGTTCGTCCTGATCATATGTCGCTTCCTCCTCTGTCTTACTCGCTAGTGTAAGCGATTCGCGATAGGTCGGAATGGGTAAAGGCGATAGGATGGGCCTTTATTCGCTCCGGAGCCCCGCGATGCCCGACAGCCTTGCGCCCAGTGCGCGCCCCGCTCTCCTCGACAACGACGCCGCGCACGCCCTGGTCGAGGGCTATGGCAAGCCCATGCCGGTGGCGGCGAAAAAGGATATCGGCCGTATCGACGCGCACATGAAGCGCTTCATCGAGATGGCGCCGTTCTGCTGCGTCTCGACCGCCGACGCGGAGGGCCGCCAGGATGTCACGCCGCGCGGCGATCCGCCGGGCTCCTTCAAGGTGCTCGACGAGAAGACGATCGCTTTCGCCGACCGACCGGGCAACAACCGCCTCGACACGCTGCGCAACCTGCTGGTCAATCCCAACATCGGCCTCTTGTTCATGATCCCCGGCATGAACGAGACCACGCGCGTCAACGGCCTGGCGCGGCTGAGCACCGATCCCGAGCTGCTGGCATCCATGGCCGTGCAGGGCAAGCCGCCACGCTCGGCCATCGTCGTCGAGGTGCAGCAGGCCTTCATGCACTGCCCCAAAGCGTTCATGCGCTCCAAGCTGTGGGATCAGACGGCCCGGATCGATCGCAAGACCTTCCCGTCGCTGATCTGCATGATCGGCGACCAGGTCGGGCTCGACCAGCCGACTCGCGACGCCGCCGAGGAACGCTCCGCCCGCGCCTATCGCGATGGGCTGTGGGAGCCCATCAAGTAGGCCTAGTGTTTGCATAGCCCAGCGCCATGAACGATGTCAGCTACAGGGTGACCGGCGAGCGCGCCAAGCAGATGCGTGTGCTGCCGGCCGAGACGCTCAAAGCCCTATACCGGCGGTCCGACGCGGCCGGCCTGCTGCGTCTGGCGATCCATGTCGCGCTGCTGGTGGCCGGCGGCTGGCTGATCCACCTCGCCGCCGGGACCTGGTGGCTGGCGCCGGCCTGGCTGCTGCAGGGCATCCTGGTGATGGCGCTGTTCGCGCCAATGCACGAGTGCGTGCACTATACGGCGTTCAAGAGCCGCTGGCTCAACGACCTCGCAGGCTTCCTGTCGGCGGCGGCGATCTTCAATATCGGCACCTACTATCGCCATTTCCATCTGGCGCATCACCGCTACACCCAGGATCCGGCGCGCGACCCCGAGCTGATCGCGCAGCCCGAGCCCAAGACGATCGGCGATTATCTGTGGCGCGTCTCGGCCATCCCGTTCTGGGCGACGCGTATCTTCCAGATCGCCCGCTTCCCGTTCGGCAAGGTCGAAGGCCTCGGCTTCATCCACCCGGCGGCGTGGCCGGAGATCGTGCGGTCGGCGCGCCTGCAGGCGCTGTTCTACGCCGCCATCGCCGCGATCAGCGTCGCCACGGGGAGCTGGGTCGCCGTCACCTGCTGGCTGATCCCGGCGCTGTTCGGGGCGCCGCTGCTGCGGGCCTATCTCGTGGTCGAGCACAACGGCTGCACGCACGACGATAACGGCTTCACCAACACCCGCACGACCCTGACCAACCCCCTCGTGCGGCTGATCATGTGGAACATGCCCTTCCACGCCGAGCATCATCTGCTGCCCAACATCCCCTTCCACCGCCTGCCCGACGCGCACCAGGCGCTGCGCGCGCACATGAAGGTGGTGACGCCGGGATACATCCGGGCCAGCCGCGAGGTTCTCGCGGGGTTGCGTTGAGCCGTCTTCGGGCCGCGCCGCTCCAGCGGCGCTCTTCTATCCATTCCATGAGGCGCCGCTGGAGCGGCGCGGTCCCAGCAACATGACCGGCTATCCCACTGAGGTCGCGACGTTCGACTGCGGCGACATCGCGCTCAAGCGCGGCATGACCCTGCCGGGCGCCAAGATCGTCTACAAGACCTTCGGCACGCTGTCGGCCGCGCGCGACAATGTCATCGTCTATCCGACGAGCTACAGCGCCCAGCATAGTGACATCGAGTGGATGATCGGGCCGGGTCGCGCGCTCGATCCGACGCGGTATTTCATCGTCATCCCCAACATGTTCGGTAACGGGCTGTCGACGTCGCCCAGCCTCGCCACGCCGCCCTACGACAAGGGCCGATTCCCGCGCATCACCACGCACGACAACGTCCGCCAGCAGCGCCGCCTGCTGCGCGAGGTCTTCGGCGTCGAGCGCGTGGCGATGGTCTATGGCTGGTCGATGGGCGCGCAGCAGGCCTATCACTGGGGCGCGCTGTTCGGCGCCGATGTCGAGCGGATCGTTGTCAATTGCGGCTCGGCGCGCACGTCACCGCACAACATCGTTTTCCTCGAGGGCGTGAAGGCCACGCTGACCGCCGATCCAACCTGGGCCGGCGATCACTTCGCCGCCAAGCCCGAGCGCGGGCTACGCGCCATGGGCCGCGTCTACGCCGGCTGGGCGCTCAGCCAGACCTTCTATCGCGAGCGCATGTGGCGGCAGCTCGGCTTCGCCAGCCTCGAGGACTTCCTCGTCGGCTCGTGGGAGGGCAATTTCCTGCGCCGCGACGCCGACGACCTGCTGTGTCAGCTATGGACCTGGCAGAACGGCGACATCGCCGATGACGACCGCTTCGGCGGAGACCTGGCCGCGGCGCTGGGCGCCATCGAGGCCGATACGCTGCTGATGCCGTCGGCGACCGATCTCTACTTCCAGACCCAGGACAATCGCCTGGAGTTGCCGCACCTGAAGCGCGGACGCCTGCTGGAGATTCCCTCGATGTGGGGACATCGCGCCGGCAATCCGCGCGGCAATCCGGTCGATACCGCCTTCATCGACGCCGCGGTGCGGGAGCTTCTGGCGCGGCGGTAGCCCAGATCCGGCGCGGCAGATCCTCGGCATGGAGCGGAAAGACGATATGGATATGGTCGGGACGCAGCAGCATCTCGGCGTATTGCGCCACACGGCCGTTCTGGTCGTGCATCACGCGCGAGAACTTCAGCAGTGGCGCGCCCACCTCGATATGCAGCCGGTCGGCCATCATCGGGTCGGCCAGCGTCGCGCCGATGGTGAACCGCCCGCTGGTGAGGATGGTGCCGGAGCGTTCCATCAGCTGGATCAACGGCGCCTTGTCGGTTTCATCGGCGGTGTAGCGCTCGCCGATGAACACCGGCACCCAGGTTTCGATCTGGGCCAGCGGGACGCGGCCGCGCGAGCGTAGCCGCACGACCCTCTGCATGCGCTCCCCGACATCTGTGTCGAACAAGGCGCGGATGCGTACCGGGGGCGCGCGATACTCGAATTCCAGCGTCTTCGGTCTGGTGCCGAAGGCGAACTCGGTGAAGTCGCGGATCGCGCCGCCCATTTCGAAGCCGATCTGGACCGGCGTGGTGCGTCGCACGAAGGTGCCGCTGCCCTGGCGGCGTTCGATCAGCCCGGCCTGCTGCAAGTGCGCCAGCGCGCGACGCAGGGTGATGCGCGAGACGCGGTACTGGCGGCACAGCTCCGCCTCGCTGGGCAGCGCCGTGTCGATGGGGTACTTGCCATCCTGGATCGCCTCGCGCAGCACGAGGAAGACCTGTTGGTACAGTGGGGCACCGAGTTCGCGACGGACGGCCAAACCTTACTCCCGGCCCGACGAGCCACATATGCCGGATACAACCTTCGGTATATTGCGTGTCGTAGCGCTCTCGACGCCCCACTTCAACCCATAATTGCGCGCTCGGCTCTGAGTAACCTGGAACGCGGCGTTGCAAGCGGCCACGCGACGCAGCATCGTCCATGCAGTGAGAAGGAGGACCGCGTGGCCGGCTTGACCCTGTTCGACAAGATCTGGCGACCGCATGTCATCGCCGATCTCGGCGGCGGCTTCGCCCTGCTGCATCTGGACCGCATTCTTGTCCACGACCTGTCCGGCGCCCGCGCGCTCGAGGAGGTCGAGGAGAAGGGCCACACGGTGGCGCGGCCGGAGCTGGTCTTCGCCACGCCCGATCATGCGGTGTCGACGCAGCCGGGCCGCACCGAGGACACGTTCCCCGTCGGCGGCAGGATGCTGCGCGCCATGCGCCGGCGCACCGCGCAGCACAAGATCCGGCTATTCGATCTCGGCCAGGACGGCACCGGCATTGTCCACGTCATCGGCCCCGAGCTCGGCATCACGCTGCCCGGCGTGACCCTGGTTTGCGGCGACAGCCACACCTGCACCCATGGCGGCATGGGCGCGTTGGCCTTCGGCATCGGCTCCAGCGAACTCGTTCATGCGCTCGCCACCCAGACCCTGGCGCAGCGCACGCCCAAGACCATGCGGCTGCGCTTCGAGGGCGCGCTGCCCGATGGCGTCACCGCCAAGGACATGATCCTGCATGCCATCGGGCGGCTGGGCACCGCTGGCGGCACCGGCTACGCGGTCGAGTATGCCGGCTCGGCGGTGCGCGGCCTGCCGATGGAGGCGCGCTTCACGCTGTGCAACCTGTCGATCGAGATGGGTAACAAGATCGGCATGGTGGCGCCCGACGACACCACCTACCAGTACATCGACGGACGCGACTTCGCGCCGCGCGGCGCCGAGCTCGACGCCGCCATCGCGCATTGGCGCACGCTGCCGTCCGACGGCGACGCGCGCTTCGACGCCGAGCATGTCATCGACATGAAGGATGTGGCGCCGCAGATCACCTGGGGCACCAGCCCGGAGCATGTCATCGCGATCGACCAGGCGATCCCCGATCCGGCGCGTGCGCCCGACGCCAACCGCAAGGCGGCGTGGGAGAGCGCGCTCGCCTACCAGGGACTCGAGCCGGGCAAGCCGATCGCCGGCACCAAGGTCGACTGGGTGTTCATCGGCTCCTGCACCAACAGCCGCATCTCCGACCTGCGCGCCGCGGCGGCGATCGCCCGGGGCCGCAAGACCGCGCCGCACGTCACGGCCTGGGTCGTGCCGGGATCGGAGCGCGTGAAGAAGCAGGCCGAAGCCGAGGGCCTCGACAAGGTGTTCCTCGCGGCCGGCTTCCATTGGCGCGAACCGGGCTGCTCGATGTGCGTCGCCTCCAACGGCGAGACGGTGCCGCCCGGCCAGCGCTCGGTCTCGACTTCCAATCGCAACTTCGCCTCGCGCCAGGGGCCCAACGCACGCACCCATCTCGCCTCGCCGGCGATGGCGGCGGCGGCGGCGATCGCCGGCGCCATCACCGACGTGCGGCGGATCTGAGGGGGCATCCGATGGACAAGTTCACCAAGCTCGAGGGCGTCGCCGCGCCGTTCCTGCGCCAGAACGTCGACACCGACATGATCATCCCGATGACGAAGCTGGTCGGCACGACGCGCGAGGACATCGAGGCCTCCGGTTTCGCGCTGTTCCGCTTCAACAAGGACGGCACGGAGAACCCCGATTTCGTGCTCAACCAGCCGGCCTGGAAGCGCGCGCCGATCCTGCTGGCGGGCGACAATTTCGGCTGCGGCTCGTCGCGCGAGGCGGCCGTCTGGGCGCTGGTCGGCATGGGCGTCCGCGCGGTGATCGCGCCCAGCTTCGGCGACATCTTCTACAACAACTGCTTCCAGAACGGCGTGCTGCCGGTCGAGTTGCCGATCGAGGCGATCGAAGAGCTAGCCGAGGAGATGCGGGCATCACCCGGCAACGCGCGCGTCACCGTCGATCTCGAGCGCCAAATCGTGGTCTCGCCGCGCGGGCGAGAGCTGCCGTTCAAGGTCGAGGCCAACCGCCGCGACGCGCTGCTGCAGGGCCTCGACGATATCGGCGTGACGCTCACCCACCAGGACAAGATCGAGGCTTGGCAGGCCAAGGATCACGCAGCGCGGCCGTGGGTGTGGCTGAAGGCCTGATCGCTAGGCCGCGATCTCCTCCTCGACCTCGCGCAGGCGATCCTTGCCGAAGAACGGCTCGTCGCCGACATAGAACATCGGGCTGCCGAACGTGCCGCGCGCCACCGAGGCTTCTGTGTTCTTGAGCAGCGCGTCCTTGACGTCCTGGTCCTGGATGCGCGCCAGGATGCGCGCGCCGTCGAGGCCGCCGGCGTCGAGCGCGGTCTTGATCACGGCCGCGTCGTCCATCTTCAGCCCGTCCTCCCACATCGCGCGATAGACCACCTCGACATAGGGCCTGAGCTTGCCGTCCATGTCGGCCGCGACGGCGCCGCGCATGATCTGCACGGTGTTGACGGGGAAATGCGGGTTCATCGTGAACTTCGTCAGCCCATGCTTGGTGATGAAGCGCTGCATCTCGCGCCGCTGATAGGCGAGCTTGTGCTGCACGTCCTTGAACTGGACCATCGGCGAGGCGTTGTTGGTCAGCTTGAACACGCCACCCAGCAGCACCGGCACGTACTTGAACGTCGCGCCCGTGCGCTTCTCGATGTGGGGGATCAGCTTGTGGCTGAGATAGGCGTTGGGGCTGCCGAAGTCGAAATGAAACTCCACGGTCTTGGCCATCTTCTCTCTCCCTTGGTTCGTCTCAATCGTCACCAGCTCTCCGACCACGGCCGCAGATCGAGCTCGTGCGTCCAGGTATCGCGAGGCTGGCGGTGCAAGAGCCAGTAGTGCTCGGCGATGTGGTCGGGATTGAGAATGCCATCCTGCTCCTTGGCCTTGTAGCGCTCCGGAAAGTTGCTGCGGATCCACTCGGTGTCGATCGCGCCATCGATCACCGTGTGCGCGACGTGGATACCCTGCGGCCCCAGCTCGCGCGCCATGCTCTGGGCCAGCGCGCGCAACGCGTGCTTGGCGCCGGAGAAGGCCGAATAGCCGTCGCGACCGCGAATGCTGGCGGTGGCGCCGGTGAACAGGATCGTGCCGCGGCCGCGCGGCACCATGACTTTCGCCGCTTCGCGCCCCATCAGGAAGCCCGAGAAGCAGGCCATCTCCCAGACCTTGTAGTAGACGCGCGCGGTGGTCTCGCGGATGCCGAAGCGCACATTGGCGCCGATGTTGAAGACGGCGACCTCCAGCGTGCCGATCTCGCGCTCGATGGTCTCGACCAGCCCGACCATCTGCTCTTCCTGGCGCGCGTCGATACCGAAGGCGCGCGCCGCGCCACCTTCACCCTCGATCTGCTTGACCAGCGGCTCGAGCTTCTCGGCGTTACGCCTGACGACAGCCGCGACATAGCCATCGCGCGCGAAGCGCCGCGCGATCGCGCCGCCCGTGGCATCGCCCGCGCCGATCACCAGCGCCACCTTCTTGTCAGCCATCGCAACCTCCGCGCTTGACGGCGCCAGTAGTGCGTTCCAAAAAGGAACCTGTCAACCGCAAGCGAACTGAAGGCGACCGGAGGAATCCTCATGCGCTGGAGCGAGCTCAGCCGCGAACCCTGCTCGATGGCGCGCACGATCTCGGTGATCGGCGAGCGCTGGACCTTGATGATCCTCAGGGATTGCTTCCTGAAGATCCGCCGTTTCGAGGATTTCGAGCGCAGCCTGGGCATCACCCGCCACCTGCTGGCCGACCGGCTGCGCAAGCTGGTGAAGGCGGGCGTGCTGCGCAAGCAGGCCTACAGCGAGCGCCCGAAACGCCACGAATACCGCCTCACCGAGAAGGGCCTCGACCTCTATCCGATCATGATGGCCGTCGTGCACTGGGGCGACACGCACATGGCCGGCGCCAAGGGCCGCCCGCTGCTGCACGAGCACATCGCCTGCGGCCATACTTTCGATCCGGTGATGAGCTGCTCGCATTGCCGCGAGGAGATCACCGCCCGCGCGGTGCGCGTGCGGCCGGGTCCAGGCGCGCGAAAGGCCGCCTAGCTCCCCTCGCTTCTGCCGCGTCCTGCGGGGTATTTGCACACGCCAGGCGTGATCGCGTGCCAGTGGTTTCCGGTGTCCTCTGCCAACGTACCCGGTACTACGGTCGCCGCCGACCCGGCCGTCGCGGCCGCGCCAGGCGCCACGATGCACACCAACACCCGCAAGATCGTCTCCGGCGACTTCCTTCGAGGGCGTGGTCGAGACCGCGTTCGAGTACGACGAGATCATCACGACCGTGGCTTTCCCGCTGGCCAGGAAGGCTGCCTACATGAAGTTCCCCAACCCGGACTCGCGGGCCGCCCCAGGGTCGGCGCGTTCCGGGTCAAAGAGATAGACGCGGCACTGGGCGAGTGCCGGCCGGCCGGCTGCGTGGCCGACGTCAGGGTACCCGCCGGCGGGCCGAACAACGATATCCACTCCAGCCGGGATTACCGCGCGGGTCCGCTGACTGTGATGGCCAAGCGGGCGGCCGCCGTCGCCGTAGGCCGACCTTCGACTTGCAAGGTGAGACGAGCGACCGCCGGGTAAACTCGTTCACATTCTCGCGCGCTCGGCTTCTTCCGACGAAAGAGGACGAGTGAAGGATTGAAGTAGCGAGAGAACCGCGCCGATCGCGCAAGTCATACACGAATAATCGGTGCACCGTCACCGACATATGTGAAATCGCGCGTTCTCATGACAATCTGCAACCACGCGATCGTGACGCTGTTCGATATTGAACAGCGACCTTGCGCGCTTCCAACTACGGTGCGCCGCATTGACGGAGCAAGCATGGAATGGACGCGGATCGCCCCGCAGTCTGGCGCTGTTCAGACCTCGAGCATCGCGCGTTGTAGTCCCAACGGTCGGACAGCGCTGTGACCCTCTGGACCAAGATCGCCCGACCTTGGCGTGGCCTTTCGCTTCGCCTGCGTCTACTTATGCTCGTACTGGCAACGCTCGTGCCCACGACGGCATTCGAGTTGGTAGATCACTACCTCGGATACTTGGCGGCAACCGGCAATGCGGAGCGAGACGCTCAAGCCCAGACTCGCGCCATGGCACTGACCGTCGAGGGTGAACTGCAGGCACGAATCGCGTTCCTAGGGGCACTGGCCCTGTCGCGTTCGCTGCGCGATGGCGACATGAACGACTTTCGCAGGGTGGCCGAGACCGCTATCGCGCAGCAGTATCCCGGCGCGAACATCCTGGTCCTGCGGGAGGATGGCCAGCAAGTCGTCAACACCGCACTGCCACCCGAAGCACCGCTGCCTGCCCGCCAGAATCTCGAGACGGTGCGCGAGGTTTTCAGGACCGGCCGTCCGGCAGTCTCGAACATCTTTATCGGCGGCGCCTTGCGACGGCCGTTGATCTCGATCGACGTGCCGGTAAGGGGCGCGGACGGGCGGGTCGTGTACGCCCTGTCGATCAAGCCGAGCACCGATTTCCTCATTGCTGCCCTCGGCCGTCATCGTCCACCGGAAAGCTGGGTGATCGCGGCGTTCGACCGGCAGGGGGTAACCGTGGCACGCAACCTGGAGCCCGAAAGTCTTGTCGGGCAAAAGGCCAGCTCCGCGCTGCTTCCTCGCCTGCTGGCCGAATACGAAGGGGTCTCAAGGCACACGTCGCGTGATGGGGTTCGGGTGCTGACAGCCTTCGCGCGCGTCGACCGCTTCGGCTGGTCGGTAGCCATCGGCGTGCCTCAGGCGGAATTGACGGCACCGGCCCTGAAAGCGGCATTGAGCGCGCTGTACGTGGCCGGCGCCCTGCTGGCGATCGGTCTCGCGCTGGCGCTGGTCGTCGCGCGCGGGATCGCCGGCCCGATCGCAACGGTGCGTAACGTCGCGATGGGAACGGATCGCGACGCGATTCTCAACGCCCCGTCGGCGGGTTTGCCGGAAGCCGACGACGTCTTGCGCGCGCTGCAGGCG
Organism: Reyranellaceae bacterium; assembly: GCA_022844045.1. GTDB lineage: Bacteria > Pseudomonadota > Alphaproteobacteria > Reyranellales > Reyranellaceae > JAFAZJ01. The sequence continues at coordinate 20,248 of JALHMM010000049.1, forward strand.
GCCGAGCGGCGCCGGCAAGCCGACGAGGCCGTCCGTGACCGCGCCGCCCGGCTCGAGGCGGCCAACAGGATGCTCGAAGCCGATCTTGCGATACGCACGCGGTCGCAAGAAAAAGTCCAGGAACAGGTCGGGCGGCTCAACCTGCTACATCGGATAACCCGCGCGATTGGCGAGAGGCAGGATCTGGACAGCATCTTTGAGGTCGTCGTGCTCAGTATCGAGGACCAGCTGCCGTTGGATTTCTGCTGCCTGTGCCTCTATGACCAGGTCAACCGGGTACTCACCGTCAGGCGAGTCGGCCTCGAGAGCGGCGCGCTCGCGATCGAGCTGGCGATGTCCGAGCACGCCAGTTTCGAGATCGACGACGACGGACTGTCGCGGTGCGTGCGCGGGGAGTTCGTCTACGAGCCTGACATCTCCCGGGTGGAGTTCCCCTTCGGGCGACGGCTCGCCGGCGGCGGACTGCGCTCGCTGGTGGCCGCGCCCTTGCGGGTCGAAAACGAGGTCATCGGCGTCCTCCTCGCGGCGCGCCTCCTTCCGAAGGGTTTCAGCAGTGGCGAATGTGAGTTCCTGCTGCAGCTCTGCGAGCATGCCGCCCTCGCGGCGCACGATGCACAGCTCCGCGGCACGCTGCAAGCGGCCTATGACGATTTGCGTCAGACGCAGCAGGCGATGATGCAGCAGGACCGGCTGCGCATGATGGGACAGATGGCGAGCGGCATAGCCCACGATATCAACAACGCCCTTTCACCCGTTGCGCTCTACACCGAGTCACTGCTCGAGCGCGAGCCGGGCCTCAGTCCACGAGCGCGGGAGCAGCTCGAGACCATCCGGCGCGCCGTCGGCGACGTGGCCCACACGGTCGCGCGGATCAGGGATTTCTACCGGCAGCGCGAGCCGCAACAGGCGTTCGCGCCGGTGCGGCTCAATCAGCTCGTGCGACAGGTCGTCGACCTCACGCGCCCGCGCTGGAGCGACATGGCGCAGCGCGCAGGCGCCGTGATCGAGGTGCGGACGGAGCTGGCGGCGGACCTCCCGGAGATCAGCGGCGTCGAAAGCGATATTCGCGAGGCGCTCACCAATCTTATCCTGAACAGTATCGACGCCATGCCGGGCGGCGGTGCGCTCACGCTGCGGACGAGGATGGCCGATCCGGCGCGGGGACCGGTTCTGGTCGAGGTCGCCGACAACGGCGTCGGCATGGACGAGGAGACGCGGCGGCGGTGTCTGGAGCCGTTCTTCACGACCAAGGGCGAACGCGGCACCGGACTGGGTCTGGCGATGGTCTACGGGGTGGCGCAGCGCCACGACGCGGATATCGATATCGAAAGCACGCCGGGCGAGTCGACGACCGCGCGTCTCGGCTTTCCCCTGCCTGTCGCCGCCACCGTTGCGACGACGCGACCAGAAGCCCGGCCAGAGGCGCTCCGGCCGCTGCGGCTGCTCACTATCGACGACGATCCGCTGCTGCAGAGATCACTCCGCGACACGCTGGAATCCGACGGGCACGTCGTGGTCGCAGCCGGCGATGGCCAGACCGGCATCGCGACGTTCCACGCGGCTTTGGAGCGCGGCGAGAGATTCGACGCCGTGATTACCGATCTCGGCATGCCCCATATTGATGGCCGCAAGGTAGCCGCCGCCATCAAGGGCGCGGCGCGCGACACGCCGGTGATCCTGCTCACCGGCTGGGGCCAGCGGCTCGTGGCGGAGGGCGATGCGCCGCCGCACGTCGACCATATCGTCAGCAAGCCGCCGAAGATGCGCGATCTGCGCGCCGCGCTGGCGGAATTGTGCCGGCCTTCGCCGGGTTGACGGAGACCATCGGAAGAAAGGGTACAGGCATGCCGGATGGGCCTTCACCGAGGATCCTCATCGTCGACGACGATGTCCTTCATGTGCGCGCGCTGAGCGACGCGCTGCGCGATCGCGGCTACGAAACGATCGGTGTCACCGACGGGCCGGCGGCGCTGAGAGCGCTGAAGGCCGGCAGATTCGAGCTGCTACTGGCCGATCTCATGATGCCGGGCATGGACGGCATCACGCTGCTGCGGCAAGCCCGTCGCGCCGATGCCGATCTCCTCGGCATCGTCATGACCGGCAAAGGCACGATTCAGACGACCGTGGCGGCGATGAAGAGCGGTGCGCACGACTATATCCTGAAGCCTTTCACGCTGAGCACCCTCCTGCAGGTCATGACGCGCGCGCTGGCCGTGCGCGACCTGCGCGTCGCCAACGCCAGACTGGAACGCCAGGCACGCGACCGCACAGTCGAACTGGAAACCGCCAACCAGGAACTCGAGGCGTTCGCCTTCTCGGTTTCGCACGACCTGCGCTCGCCCCTGGCCGCGATCACAATGTCGCTGGAAGTCCTGATCGAGGACTACGCGGCGCAACTGCCGACCGAGGCGCAGGAGTCACTGCGCCGCGCGCGGGCGGGCGCGGACCGGACGACCCAGCTGATCGCCGACCTGCTGCGCCTGTCGCGCCTCGGGCGCCAGTCGCTCACCAAGCAGCCGGTGGCGGTGTCGGCTTTGGTTCGCGAAGTGCTGGAGGAGTTGCGGGCGGACGGGATGGACCATGGAGTCGCGATACGCGTCGGCGACCTCTCGGACAGCGTCGGCGATCCTGGCCTGCTGAAGCGCGTCTTCACCAACCTGCTGTCCAACGCCTTCAAGTTCACGCGCGGTCGCCAAGCGTCGCTTGTGGAGGTGAGCTGCAAACAGAGCGTCGAGGGGCCGGTTTACTGCGTTCGCGACAACGGCGCGGGATACGACATGCTCAAGGCAACGGAGATGTTCGGAGCCTTCGAGCGGTTTCACAGCGCCGATCGGTTCGAAGGATCCGGGGTCCGCTTGTCGATCGTGCATCGCATCGTCCAGCGCCACGGCGGGCGGATCTGGGCCGAGTCGGAGCCGGAGAAGGGGGCCGAGTTCCGTTTCAGCCTGCCGGATAGCGTCGCCACCCCATAGTGCGGGAGACTTTCGGCCCGCCGGCGGAATCCGTGGGCGCAACGGGCGCGCAAGACTCCGCCGGATTACGATAGAACGCGCCGGCGGGCCATCGGCGCCCCGTCGGGAAGCCGATCGCTTCTCGTAGTCCTGCGTCGGGCTCTCCAGTCGGCTCGCGCGATCGCCGCGGAAGGGGAGACCGCGCATGATCGCCAATGTCTTGGTATTCTAAGCAGCCGAGCGGCGCACGGACGGCGCCGAACTCGGGCAGACATCGACGAAGCCCATGGGGGGCGGCCAGGGAGCCCGGCTAACGCAGCACCTGTTCGACAGCGCGACTGATCGCCAGCGTGCGGCGGTCGCTCATCCTCTCGCCCATCACCATGAAGCCCACCGGCAGCTCGCCCGCCTCATGGCACGGGATCGACGTGCCGCAACGATCGAGGAAGTTGCCCACGGTGCAGTTGCGCAGCACCAGCATGTTCTTGGCGGTGAAGCCCTCCGGCGTGGCGATCTCGCTCAGCGGCGGCGCGACGATCGGGCAGGTCGGCATCACCACGGCGTCGAAGTTGCCGGTGATCGCCGCGACGCGGCGCTGCAGATCGGCGCGCTTGGCCAGCAACTCGATGTAGTCGGCCGCCGTCATCTGCGATCCGCGTTGGATGCGCGGCGCGATCAGCGGGTCGTAGACATTGCCGCGCCGCGCGATCAGCTCGCGGTGCCAGGCATAGGCTTCGGACGCCGCGAAGCCGCCCTTGGCGTTGATCGCCGGCAGCTCCTCGAGCATCGGCAGGTCGATCTCGACGATGCGCACGCCCTTGGCCGACAGCGCCTTGAGCGCGCGGTCGAAGGCCTTCGACACCGTGGCGTCCATGTCGTCGAGCACGAAGTGCTTCGGGACAGCGACGCTCAGCGCGTCGAGCCGCGCCGGCGCCGGCACGTCGACCGGCTCGTTGGCGAACACCGCGTCGACGATGGCGCAGCACGCGACCGAGGCGGCGAGCGGGCCGATTGAATCGAGTGAGGTCGACAACGGCACGACGCCGTCGATCGGCACGCGCCGCGCCGTGGGCTTGAAGCCGGTGATGCCGCACAGCGCCGCGGGGATGCGCACCGAGCCGCCGGTATCGGTGCCCAGCGCCGCCACCGCCATGCCGTCGGCCACCGACACCGCCGCGCCGGAGGACGAACCGCCAGGCACGCGCTGGCGGTCGGCGGGATTGCCCGGCGTGCCGTAATGCGGGTTGAAGCCAATGCCGGAGAAGGCGAACTCGCTCATATTGGTGCTGCCGACAATCACCGCCCCGGCGCGGCGCAGCCGCTGCAGCACTGGCGCGTCGGCCTTCGCCGGTGGCGCGTCGTCGAGCGCCTTCGAGCCCGCCAGCGTGGTCTCGCCCGCGACATCGCAGAGGTTCTTGATCGAGATCGGGATGCCGGCGAGCGGCCCCTGCGCCACGCCCGCCTTGCGCAAGGCGTCGCTGGCCTCGGCGGCGGCGATGGCTTGCGCGCGATAGACCTTGATGAAGGCACGGCCGCCCTCGCCTTTGGGATCCTCGATGCGCGCCAGCGCCGCCTCGGTCAGCGCGCGGCTGGTCGTGCGGCCGGCGATGAGGTCGGCCGAGAGCGCGGCGATGGTGGGCAGCATTTCGATGTCCTCTGCGATAAAGTTCGACCGAACCATCAGGCTGGCGCCCTGGCAAGAGGGTCGTCGGGACCTCACCTTTGGTCGCGAAGCCTATCTTGATTCACCTACGCGGTCCGCGTATATGAATTGGAAGCGCGCCCGTATCGAGATCGAGATCGCCGACATCGATGGCCGTGAGGTCATCGTGCGGGTCGAGACCCCGGTCGGTTCGCTGCTGGTCATCGGGACGCTGGCGAGCGGCCCGCCTGATCTGCGCTTCACAGGCGTGCATGTTCAGGGCCTCAGCCCGGGCGCGCTGGGACGCGCCGGCATCAACGCCATCGCCCGTCGCGTGCTGGAGGAAACCGGTGGCCGCTCGATACAGCTGGACGGATCTCTTCGCACGACCGGCGCCCGGCCGGGACGACGACGCGTCGTCTACGCCTACCCGGCGCATGGTCGTCCTGCGCCGGCGCGGCGTTAAGGCGGCGGCGATCGAGACTCGTCCGGTCGATTTCGTCGCCTCGCTCAAACGCCACGGCGTGCGCCTGTCGAAGGGGCGCGACGCGTTGGAGCGGCTCTTGGCGAAACAGCCCGCGGCACTCAGCGTCGATGACGATCTGGCGAAGCTTCGGCGCACGCTGACGCCGTTCGGCATCGCCGTCACGCCGCCACCGCAACCGGCCGTCATCGATGTCGCCGCGTTGCGTCACAAGCTCGGTCTGTCGCAGGACGAGTTCGCCGCCCGCTTTGGCCTGTCGGCGAAGGTCGTGCGCAACTGGGAGCAAGGCCGCAACAAACCCGATGGCCCGGCGCTCGTGCTCTTGTCAGTCATCGCCAAGCGCGCCGACGCGGTGGACGAGGCACTGCTCGCCGCCGAGTAGACCGGGCGGCGTCGCCGCGCTCTGAGTCGCGGCTATCGCAGGTGCCGGCCGCACTCATGCCCTGAACCACTGGGGGCCGGTCTATCGCATATGGGTCTCGGATTCACCTTCCCCCGGAGGGGGAAGGTGGCGCGCGCAGCGCGGCGGATGGGGGATGTTTCAACGAAGTCGGTGTCCGTCTTCGACATCCCCCTTCCGCCCTTCGGGCACCTTCCCCCTCCGGGGGAAGGTAGGAATAGAAACGCCACATACTACGGCGGCGGCGCCCTCAGAGCAGATGCCCGCTCTTCTCGGCCTTGGTGCGCAGGTATTTCTCGTTGTGGCCGTTGGCCGGGAAGATGTGCGGCACGCGCTCGGCGACCTCGATGCCGTATTGCGCGAGCTGGCCGATCTTGAGCGGATTATTGGTCATCAGCCGCACGCTCTTGATGCCCATGCGCGCCAGCATGGTGGCGGCCGGCCGGTAGACGCGCTCGTCAGCGTCGAAGCCGAGCTGCTCATTGGCGTCGACAGTGTCGAAGCCGGCGTCCTGCAGCTGGTAGGCGCGCAGCTTGTTGACCAGGCCGATGCCGCGGCCCTCCTGCGCGAGGTAGAGCAGCACGCCCGAGCCGTGGCGCGCGATCTCGGCGATGGCACCGCGCAACTGCTCGCCGCAGTCGCAGCGCAGGCTGCCCAGCAGGTCGCCGGTGTAGCACTCCGAATGCAGGCGGATCAGCACCGGCTCCATCGCGTCGATCTCGCCGATGACGATGGCGAGATGCTCCTTGCCGCCGTCGCTGGGGCGCCAAGCGAGGATGCGGGCGTTCTCGGCGTTCTCCAGCGGCACGCGCGCCTCGGCCACGGCGCGCAGCTCGCGCGCCGAATGCTCCTCGTAGTCGAGCACGTCGCGCGCGGCGACGTAGATCAGGTCCTGCTCGAATGCCCAGGCGCGGCGCTTGCCCTGCGCGTCGCGCGGCATCGGCGCGATCACCACCGCCGGCAAGAGGCGCGCCAGCTTGGCGAGCTCGATCGCCGCGCGCGCGATCTTGGGCGCGTGGCTCGCCACCGGCCGCGACAGATGCCGGCGCGCGGCGTGACCGCCGCTCTCCGGCTCGTTGGGCTTCAAGATGATGTCCGGCGGCACGCCGCCGGGCAGCTCCAGCGTGATCGGCCCGTTGGCGTCGCCCAGACCGCCGGCGATATGCGGCGGGATATCGATGCCGACCGCCTCGGCCCGACGACGCGTCGTGACCAGCACGGGCGCGTCGCGGCCCAGCGCCTGCAGCCGCTCGAAGGTCGTGCCGCTGATCGACTCGGCGGCGGCGACCAGCGCGACGTGGCCCTGGCTGTCGCGCAAGACGACGATGCCGCCACGCCGCAGTTCGGCCATCGCCCGCTCCACCGCCGCGACGGCGGCAGCGACGGTGGTGGCGTCAGGCGTGGCAAGCGGGGCGACGGACATGGCGCATCATGTAGGCGAAAGCGCCGAATAAGTCATCGGGGGTCGCGTTTTGGCCTTCGGAGCCAGTTGCCGAGGCCGTCGAGTGAGGTATTTATCCGCTTATTTTCAATCGATTAGGTGAGTTTTTAAGATAAGAGCAACATGATGATCTTATTAATTGACTCAAGAACATCATAATGATCTTAATGTCCGGTGCTCCCGATAACCACCGACGAGATCAAGTCTCGCATCGCTTTCGACAATCCGTGGTGGCTGCCGACGACTGACCCGGCGCACACGGCCTGGCGTGCGCGGCTCGGCGGCTGGAAGGAGCGGGCGTTCCTGGACGGCTTTCATGCGCTCGTCACGCTGCGCTCCGTGAACCGGGCGCCCGTACTGATGGGTCCCCGCCGGGTCGGCAAGACCGTCATGCTGCTGCAGACGATCAAACGACTCATCGACTCGGGCGTCGCGCCACGACAAGTTTGCTACGTGTCCGTCGACAACCCCGTCTATGTCGGCCTCGGCCTCGAACGCTTCCTGACACTCTTTCGCGAGCTGCACGATCATCGCGGCGGCGACGACCTCTATGTGTTCTTCGACGAGATCCAGTATCTCAAGGACTGGGAACGGCACCTGAAGTCTCTCGTCGATTCATATCCGTCCATGCGGTTCGTGGCCTCGGTCTCGGCGGCGGCGTTGAAGGTTAAGAGCGTGGAGTCCGGGGCCGGGCGCTTCTCCGATTTCCTTCTACCGCCGCTCACCTTCGCGGAGTTCCTCGACTTCCGCGACATCCCGCTGAACGCGACGGACGCGCAGCTCGACAGCGAGGTTGTCGATTACGTGAACTTCGGCGGCTTCCCCGAGACCGTGCTCGGCGAAGACGCGCGTCACAACATGAGTCAGTTCATCGCCAACGATGTCATCGACAAGGTCCTGCTGCGCGATCTTCCCAGCCTCTACGGCATTCGCGATCAGAACGACCTGAAGCGTCTGTTCGCCGTCATCGCCTACAACACCGGACAGGAAGTCGACCTCGACGGCCTGAGCAAGCAGTCCGGCATCTCCAAGAACACGTTGAGGAGCTACCTCGAATACCTCGAAGCCGCTTTCCTGATTCATCGACTCTTCCGCATCGACGCCAGCGCGCGCCGCTTCGTGCGCGCGACAACGTTTAAGCTCTATCTCGCCAACCCGTCGCTGCGCGCCGCGCTTTTCGGGGCGACCAGCGAAAGCGCCGCTTCCTTTGGCTATCTCGCCGAGACTGCTTTCGCCGCCCACATCGCGGCGACTCAGGATTGGCGGAATTTCTTCTATGCGCGATGGCCGGCGGGCGAGATCGATTTCGTCCAGCTATTCCCCGACCGGCAAGCTCCATGGATCGCCTTTGAAGTGAAGTGGAGCGATCGAGATACAGGCGCCTTGCTGTCCGACAGCCCAGGACTTATGCCATTCCTGCGGCGAAACGATTGCCCGTTCGGCGTTCTGGTGACGAAAGGCACGGGAGTTGTTTCGGAGCGGAACGCGCTCAGCGACCAGGGGCGCCCCATCCGAATCCTGCGGCACGGCCTTGCGGGCATCCTCGCGCGCGGCATAACGACCTACACCACGCCCTTCGACCGCTTCGGCCCAGGGGATTTCGCCAGCGCCCACCGACGCGCCATCGAGGAGCAGCTCCGACTGCCCGACCGAGGCGGTTCGCGCGAAACGCGTTGGTCTGATTTCATGCGCCTAGCGCTCGTCGATGCCCTGCGTGCACCGCCGCGGGACGAGGCGCCAAACACCAGGTAGCCCTATGTCGCCACCCGTCTACCGCTCCTTCGACCGCGCCGGGCTCGACGCCGCCTACAACAACCGCGCCCACACGCCCGATTTTCAGCGCTATGTCGATCGCTGGCAGTCGGCCAGCGTGGCGGCAAGGCGAACCGTGCCCTGCCGGCTCGACCTCGCCTATGGCCCCTCGCCGCGTCAGCGGCTCGATGTGTTCAGCCCCGCCGGGCCGGCGCCGGCCGGCGGCCGGCCGGCGCTGCTCTACTTCCATGGCGGCTATTGGCAGGGCAACCACAAGGACGGTTACAGCTTCCCCGCTCCGCTGGTAACGGGCACCGGCGCGCTGTACATCGCGGCGACCTACGACCTGTGCCCTGATGTGACCATGAGCGAGCTGGTCGAGCAGGTGCGCGCGGCGGTGGTCTGGCTGCACGGCAACGCCACGAGCATTGGCCTCGATCCCAAGCGGCTCGTCGTATCAGGCCATTCCGCTGGCGGCCACATCGCCGCGACCCTCGCGCACACCGATTGGCCCAGCTACGGACTGCCCGCCGCGGCCCTCGCCGGTGCCCTGCCGTTGTCGGGCCTGTTCGACCTGGAGCCGATCCGCTTGTGCTACCTCAACGACGCTTGCCACATGGATGCGGCGGAAGCGCGGCGGTTGAGCCCTGTCCACCACATCAGCCGGCTGGCGCCGCCTATGGTGCTGGTCGTGGGCGCGGCCGAGCTGCCGGAACTCGTGCGCCAGACGCGCGACTATGCCCAGGTCTTGACCAGCTCGGGTATGGCGCCGGTCCAGGTGATCGAAACCCAAGGCGACAACCATTTTTCCGTGCTCGACCGGCTGTTCGACCCGAACGGGCCGGCCTGGGAGCCACTGCAGCGGTTGATCGTGCCGTGACCGATCCGTGATCCAACGTGACACGTATTGGGACCATACCTGGCGCACCATGGTCGGGCCGCGCCACAGAATGGTATAAGCATGTCGTTCCATCGCCTTGCATCCGTTTCACCCCTCGAACCCGTACTCGATGGTGCCATGACCAAAGGTAAGAAGATCCTGCTGGTCGACGACGACGCCGCGCTGCGCGCCGTGCTCGCGGAGCAGCTCGATCTCTACGATGGCTTCGTCACCACGGCGGCGGCGACCGGCGCCGAGGGCTTGGAGAAAGCCAAGGGGGCGCTCTACGACGCCGTCCTGCTCGACGTCGCCCTGCCCGACGCTGACGGTCGCGACATCTGCCGGCTGATGCGCCGCCAGGGCGTGCGGGCGCCGATCATCATGCTGACCGGCGCCGACACCGACGCCGACGCCATTCTCGGCCTCGATTCGGGCGCCAACGACTACGTCACCAAGCCGTTCCGGATCAACGTGCTGCTGGCGCGCCTGCGCGCCCATCTGCGCCAGCACGAGCGCAGCGAGGACGCGATCCTGCAGATCGGTCCCTACGAGTTCCAGCCCGCCAACAAGATGCTGGTCGAGAACGACGGCAAGAAAAAGGTGCGGCTGACCGAGAAGGAAACCTCGATCCTGAAGTACCTCTACCGCGCCGGCCCGCGCTCGGTCGGCCGCGACCAGCTGCTGGGCGAGGTCTGGGGCTACAACGCCGGCGTCACCACGCACACGCTTGAGACGCACATCTACCGCCTGCGCCAGAAGATCGAGAAGGATCCCGCGCAGGCGCAGATCCTGCTGACCGACAAGGGTGGCTATCGCCTGCAGCCATAAAGTGGCCTGGCAGGAGTCGCCTGACCTTTGTCATTTCCGCCAAGCCGCCAAGCCACGACGTGGTGCCCATCAACGTGATGGGAGACGACGATGGCGCTTCAGCGCCGGCCGAACTGCGAATGCCGCGACAAAAACCTGCCGCCGGCATAGACCGAGGCACGCATCCGCAGCGACGAGTGCACATCCCGCGGTCACTGCGTCGATAGTGTGCTGCGAAATCTCCGCTCGAATTGCGGTGGCGGGTTCACGCTACGGCCCATTGGCCCGGCGACCGAATGGCGGCCCGGGCTGAGCGTCGCCCAGCGCCCGCCCTCGCCGAAACGCCACAGCCTGTCGTTCAGCCTCGACGAAGTTCTCGCGTACGCGCAGCCCATCAAGGCGATCCCGCCCGCCGCACGCTAATCAGTAGCTCGGCACTTGATGAGCCGCGTTGTCGCCGTCGGCGGGGTGCAGCGTCGTTTCCTGCGACAGCACTTTCAGCGTCGCGCTGTCGACATACAGCGTGGTCGTGATCTCCTCGATGACAAGAGGATCGGTAACGACGGACCCGGTGCGAGACTGCGGCGACGACATGGCAATTCTTCTGGTGATGATCGTGGATTGGTGAGAGAACGCCCCTGCCTTGGACAGGTTTCGCTCAGTTCCCCAACTGGCGCCAAATCGAAAAGCGCAGTACCCCGAAAGCCACCAGTCCATAGGCCGCCATCGCGCCTGCGACCGTCAGGCACAGCCAGTCGTAGCCCAACCCCGCCGCCAGCACGGCCCAGGCACCCAGGATCAGCAGCCCCAGGCGTCCGCTCGCCGCGAGCACGGGCCCCAGCACGCGGCCGGAGCCCTGCGTCGCGAAGTAGAGGCAAACGCCGAAGCCGAAGGCACCCAGCGCCGGGCCGACGCGCGTGAGATAGGTCGCGGTGGCGGCCTGCACGGCGGCGTCGGCTGTGTAAAGGCTCGACCACAATGATGGCGCCACGGCGAAGACCAGGCCGATGACGCCCGATATCGCGCCAGCCAGCAGCGAGCCGATCAGCGCGATGCGGCGCGCGCGCTCGATCTGGCCGGCGCCGACATTCATGCCGACCATCGGCACCAGCGCCGCGCCCAGGCCGAAGGCGATCGGGATCTGCAGCATCTCCAGGCGTGCGCCGATGCCGTAGCCGGCGACCGCGGCGGCGCCAAAGCCAGCGACCAGGCCGGACATCACCATCACCGCGAAGGCGTTCTGCAGCGAAAAGAAGATCGCAACGCCGCCGACGCGCAGGATATCGAGGAACAGCGCCAGACGCGGCCGCAGGCCGATGACAGTCAGGCGCACCCGCGCGCCCGGCGCCATCAGGAACGCCAGGGTCGCCAGCGAGCCGATGGCCGAGGCGATCAGCAGCGACGCGGCGATGCCGCTGATGCCCATCGACCGCAGCGGGCCGATACCGATGGTCAGCGCGTAGCCCAGCACGATCTGCAGCAGCGAGGAGCCCAGCATGATCGCCGTGGGCAGCTTCATGTTGCCCGTGCCGCGTACCAGGCTGACCAGCGTGTTCTGCATCCACACCAGCGCGATGCCGGCGAAGAGCAGGTCGGAATAGGTCAGCGCCAGCTCGAGCACGCGGCCCTCGGCGCCGAGCGCGCGGTAGATCGCCGGACCCAGCGCCCGCATCAGCACGGTGAAGAACAGGCCGAAGACGAGGGCGATGATGATGGCGTGCAGCGCAACGGCGCGGGCGCGTTCGGCATCGCCGGCGCCCAACGCGCGTGCCACCGCCGAGGACACGCCACCGCCCATCGCGCCGGTCGACATGGTCTGCATCAGCACGAGGAACGGAAAGACCACCGCGTTGGCCGCCAGCGCATCGCGCCCCAAGGTGCCGACGAACACCGTCTCGGTGACGACGACGGCGGCCTGCACCAGGACGATCAGTGCGTTGGGCGCCGCGAGCCGCAGGATGGTGGGCACGATCGGCGCGCCGAGGATCGCGCGCTCGCGCGACAACGCGGGAGATACCCGTCCCGCCGTCGAAACCGCCTCGGTCACGCCCCGCTCCCTGATGTGTGCATATGCACCTAGCGCCGCGGACGCCGGCGCGTCACGCGAGAAAAACCGAGCACCGGATTATGCGGCGGGGTTGCGCGCGGTGATCAGCCAGCAGGCGGCGGGCAGGATCACGCCATCGGCCGTCACGTGCCGGGCGAGCGCCTCGCGCACGGCGCCGACAGCGCGGCGGCGCAGGTCGTCGGACGCTTCCTTCAGCAACCGCGACAACGGGCCGATCTCGACAGCCGATTCGACCGCTTCGTCGAGGCCGCCGCGCGATAGCGCCATGGTGGCGTCGACCGGCGCGATGTCGATGTCGGCGAATCCGGCCTGCGTGAGAAGCGCACGCGGTCGCGCGGGATCGCCGAAGGAGAACGGCCCCGGCTCGTCCGGCGCCGGTCGCGGCATCTGCGGCAGCAGCGGGCCGGCGGCGGCGAAGGGCACGAAGGCCCAGCCATTCTCCTTGAATGGCCGCCAAACCAGGAACACCAGCCGCCCGCCTGGCTTCAGCGCGCCGCGCAGATGACTAAAGGCCACCGCCGGATCGCCGAAGAACATCACGCCGAAGCGCGAGAACAACAGGTCGGCGGCGGCCGGCTCGAAGGCGTAGGTCGAGGCGTCGCCGGCCGCGAAGCGCACGTTGTTCACGCCGGAGGCCAGGGCGCGGCGCCAAGCCTCGTCGGTCAGAACCGACGACAGATCACAGCCCAGCACGTTTCCACCCGGCGCAACGGCGCGCGCCAAGGCCAGCGTCGTCGGGCCCGTGCCGCAGCCGATATCGATGACCCGCTCGCCGGGCCGCGCCGCGGCCGCGGCGATCGCGCGATCGCCCAGCGGCGCGAGCGCCGCTTCGGTGCGAGCCGCGCCCTTCAGCCAGCTCTCACCACCGGCGCCGGCCCAATAGGCGGCCTGCGCATCGTGCCATTCGCGGGCGGATCCTTCAGCCATGACGACGCCTACTGCTTCACCGTTGGCGACGGCGGGGCGACCTTGGGCGGCACCGGTGTCGGCGTGGTGCGGGTCGGCTTGGGTTGGGCCGCTACCTGGTCGGGCCGGAAGGCGACATCGAGCGCTTCCTTGGGCCCGCTGCACGGATTGGCGCCATCCTGGAGGCGCCAGATCTGCTCGTTGCCGCGGCGAAAGAAGCGCGACTCGCCGGTGATCCGGCAGGCTGCGCCCTTGTTCATCTTGGCGGCGAAGAACTCGATCTCGCCATTGATCACGAAGGTCCCCGCCGTGATCGAGGTGATGACGCCCTTGATGGTGACGTAGTCCTCTTTGGTCTCGGGCGTCTGACCCTGATGGCGGCCGCTGATCTTCCACAGGCCGCCTTCGTCGACGATCTTCAGCGAGCCGCGCTTATTGCCCTTCAGCCGACGCCAGATGAGGGGATGATCGCCCCGCACCAACTCGGCCTCCTCGTCCCACAGGATCTCGGTCTTGGTTGGACCCGCGGCGGGCGCTGGAGCCGGCGCGGGCGTCGCCGCCGTGGCGGGTGGCGGTGGCGCGGCGAGTGTAGGGGCGGCGGGCGGCGTGGTCTGGGCGAAGGCGGCGCCGGTCAGCAGGGTGACGGCGACGACCTGAAGCATGAGGGAACGCATCGTGGCGAACCGTTCTTTGAAGGAGGGTGCGCGCACTATAGCAGAGCGCCGGTGCTAAGCGCGGGCCTCTTTCGCCACAGGCTCGCCCAGCCCACGCCAGAAGAACAGCGCCGTCACGCCGATCGCCAACACGATGGTGGTCGCCAGCCCGCCTTCGGGGCCCCAGTCGCCGCCGGTCCACAGCTTCAGGCCTTTGGATTCCCAGGCCATGATCGAGCCGCCATCCGGCGGATGGCCGCTGATCGCCAGGCCCCAGAGATTGGAGATCGACCAGTTCCACAGCGTGTGCCAAGCGCAGGCGGCCCAGATCGAGCCGGTGCGCAACGACAACAGGGCCAGGAACAGCGCATAGAGCACCAGATTGAACGCCGCCAGCGCGTCGAAGCCGTGATTGCGCGAATGGGCGAGCGTGAAGAGCACGGTGCTGACGCCAATACCGGCGACCAGGCCGGCACGATACGCCATCACGTTCATCAGGAAGCCGCGGTAGAGCGCCTCCTCGCTCGAGGCCTGCACGGTGAAGGCCACCAGCATGAACACGATGCCGGCGAGCGCCATACCGCCGGCGGTGCCCGGCGTAACGGCGCGCGGCTGTATCTGGCCGCCGATCATCAGCCCGACCATCACGATCGACGTCATGAGCAATGCCAGCAGGATGCCGATCAGCAGCGACACGCCGGCGCGGCGCGGCCCTAAGCCGATGGTGTGGAACGGCCGCCACTCGACCAGACGAACCCAGAGGTAGAGCAGCAGCCAGGCGATGCCGAAGCCGATCAGCATGAAGAACGGCATGATCCACATCGCATAGGTGCGATCGGAGATGCCCTTGAGCCAGGCGCCAACCGGCTTGGCCGCGATCGGTGTCAGGAACTGCACCAGTCCGCCCCACAGCGAGGCGCCGGCCATGTCTTTGGGTGGCTTGTAGCCGAACAGATCGGTGAACTGCGCGACGCCGCCGAAAATCAGGACGGCGACGAACGGGGCGACGTACCACGGGGTGACACGACGGGCGCGGCCGGCCAGCTGCACGAGGCTGTTCGCGCGCGACAGGTCGGTCCTGAACATTCTCCCCCCAACGGATTCATCGAGCCCCGCGATCGGCATGGTGCCCCGACCGCCATCGGTCCGGCAAGTGAACGGTCGCCCAGTATTACGATTGACAGCGCGGCCGGGATCATGAGAGCGCCGTGACATGGCCCGCAGACGTGAAATCCTTTCGGCCGCAACCGCGCGACGCATCGCCTTGGCCGCCCAGGGTTTTGGCGAGGCACGACCGGACGGACCGGTCGGCCTGCGCCAGATCCGCCGCATGATCGATCGCCTGGGCCTGCTGCAGATCGATTCAGTCAATGTGTTGGTACGTGCCCACTACCTGCCGCTGTTCTCGCGGCTGGGACCGTACGACACGGCGATGCTCGACCGGCTGGCCTGGGGCGGGCGCAAACGCACGCTGTTCGAATACTGGGGCCACGAAGCCTCGCTGCTGCCGCTCGACGCACAGCCATTGCTGCGCTGGCGCATGGCGCGCGCCGCGACCGGCACCGCCGGCTTCAAGGGCTGGGTCGTGCGATACGGCCAGGAGCGTCGCGCCTTCATCGAGACGGTACGGCGGCAGATCGAGGATCGCGGCCCGCTCTCCGCCGCCGACCTGACCGAAGGTGGCAAAAGCGCCGGCAAATGGTGGGGCTGGAGCGAGGGCAAGCAGGCGCTGGAGTGGCTGTTCATCGCCGGCCAGGTCACGACCTCGGGTCGACGCGGGGCGTTCGAGCGCGTCTACGACCTGACCGAGCGCGTCATCCCGGCGGATGTGCTGGCGCGGCCCACCCCGGATGACGGCGATGCGCAGCGCACACTCTTGCGCATGGCCGCTCGGGCCTTGGGCGTCGCCACCGAATACGATCTGCGCGACTACTTCCGCCTGCGGCCCGAGGACACCAAGGCTCGCCTCGCCGAGCTGGTCGAGGCGGGCGAGCTGCTGCCGGTAAAGGTCGAGGGCTGGACGCACGCCGCTTACCTCGATCCGCGGGCGCATTTCGCGCGCAGCATCGAGGCGCGCGCCCTGCTCGTGCCGTTCGATCCGTTGGTCTGGGAACGGGACCGCGCCGAACGCCTGTTCGGCTTTCGCTACCGCATCGAGATCTACACGCCGATCGAGAAGCGCCAGTTCGGCTACTACGTGCTGCCCTTCCTGCTCGGCGACCGCCTGGTCGCGCGCGTCGACCTCAAGGCCGACCGCGCCAACAGCCGCCTGCTGGTACACGCCGCGCACGCCGAGCCCGGCGCCAAACCCGCCGAGATCGTCGAGCCGCTGCGCGCCGAATTGCGCCTGATGGCGGATTGGCTGGGGCTCGAAGCTGTCAAGATCACACCCGCCGGTTCGCTGGGGCGCGCGCTGGTCCGTTCTTGACCGTATGATGGACGCTCCACGCTCGATGCCCGCGGATCCACTCTACGAGAAGCTGAGCGAGGAGCTCGCGTCGGCAGAAGACAGAGACCGGCTCAAAGCTCTGATCCGCGAAGGCATCGACAGCGGACCGGGCATTCCCGCCGAAGAGGTCTTCGCCCGCCTGCGTCGCAAGCTCACTGCCCTGATCGGCGCGTAGCTCTGGGAGCGCCTGCGCTCCCAAAACTTAGCGCCGATTCATGCGGTTGCCGACGAGGTCGTCGACGACCGCCGGATCGGCCAAGGTCGAGGTGTCGCCGAGATTGCCGAACTCGTCCTCGGCGATCTTGCGCAGGATGCGGCGCATGATCTTGCCGGAGCGCGTCTTGGGCAGGCCGGGCGCCCACTGGATCAGGTCGGGCTGCGCGATCGGGCCGATCTCCTTGCGCACCCAGCCGACCAGTTCCTTGCGCAGCTCCTCGGTCGGCTCGACGCCGAGCTTGAGCGTGACGTACGCGTAAATGCCCTGGCCCTTGATGTCGTGCGGATAGCCGACGACGGCGGCCTCGGCGACCTTCTGATGCGCCACCAGCGCGCTTTCGACCTCGGCCGTGCCCATGCGGTGGCCCGAGACGTTGATCACGTCGTCGACGCGGCCGGTGATCCAGTAGTAGCCGTCGGCGTCGCGCCGGCAGCCATCGCCGGTGAAGTAGCTGCCCTTGTAGGTCGAGAAGTAGGTCTCGACGAAGCGCGTGTGGTCGCCATAGACCGTGCGCATCTGGCCCGGCCAGGAATCGGTGAGGATCAGATTGCCCTGGGCCTCGCCGCTCAGCACCTTGCCGTCGGCGTCGACCACGGCGGGCTTGATGCCGAAGAACGGCTTGGTCGCCGAGCCGGGCTTGAGCTCGGTGGCGCCGGGCAGCGGCGTGATGAGAATGCCGCCGGTCTCGGTCTGCCACCATGTGTCGACGATGGGACAGCGCGAGTCGCCCACCACGCGGTGGTACCACAGCCACGCTTCGGGATTGATCGGTTCGCCGACCGAGCCCAGCAGGCGCAGCGAGGCGCGCGAGGTCTTCTTCACCGGCGCCTCGCCCTCGCGCATCAGCGCGCGGATCGCCGTGGGCGCGGTGTAGAAAATGTTGACCTTGTGCTTGTCGACGACCTGCCAGAAACGGCTGGAGTCGGGATAGTTCGGCACGCCCTCGAACATCAGGGTCGTGGCGCCGTTCGCAAGCGGACCGTAGACGATGTAGCTGTGGCCGGTGACCCAGCCGACATCGGCGGTGCACCAGTAGATGTCGCCGTCGTGGTAGTCGAAGACGTACTGATGCGTCATCGAGGCGTAGACGACGTAGCCGCCGGTGGTGTGCAGCACGCCCTTGGGCTTACCCGTCGAGCCCGAGGTGTAGAGGATGAACAGCGGGTCCTCGGCGTTCATCGGCTCGGGCGGGCAGTCGGCCGACACCTTGGCGCATTCCTCGTGGTACCAGACATCGCGGTCCGGGCTCATGGTGACGGCGCCACCGGTGCGCTTGACCACGATCATGGTCTTCACGCTGGGGCATGACTTCAGGGCGGCGTCGGCATTGGCCTTCAGCGGCACCTTGCGGCCACCGCGCAGGCCCTCGTCGGCCGTGATGACGACGTTGGAGTCGCAATCCTGGATGCGGTTAACGAGCGAGTCGGGGGAGAATCCGCCGAAGACCACCGAGTGGATCGCGCCGATGCGCGCGCAGGCCAGCATGGCGTAGGCCGCCTCGGGGATCATCGGCATGTAGATCGTGACGCGATCACCCTTCTTCACGCCGCGCGCCTTCAGCACGTTGGCCAGGCGACAGACCTGCTCGTGCATCTCCCGGTAGGTGATGTGCTTGCTGTCGGCCGGGTCGTCGCCTTCCCAGATGATCGCGGTCTGGTCGGCGCGCTTGGCCAGGTGGCGATCGACGCAGTTGGCCGAGGCGTTGAGCACGCCGTCGTGGTACCAGCGGATGCGCACGTCGCCGGTGTAGTCGACGTCCTTCACCTGGGTGTAGGGCTTGATCCAATCGACGCGCTTGCCATGCTCGCCCCAGAACTTCACCGGGTCGTCGACCGACGCCTGGTACAGGGCTTGGTACTTCGCCGCGTCGACATAGGCCTTCGCCGCCCAGTCCTTCGGCACGGGCAAAAGCTGGTCCGACATGATCCCCTCCCCCTGGTCAATCTCACACGGGCGATCGCACACGTCTGATGGCGCACGTTACACGGCCAAGACAGGCGTTCAAGCGGGTCCGGCGCCGCACGACTTTGGTAGGGGTCAATCCTTCGTCGGCACGAACATATAGCCGACGCCACGCACGGTCCTGATGGCGTCGGGATGCGCCGGATCCTTCTCGATCTTGCGCCGCAGGCGGGTGATGCGCAGGTCGATGGCGCGGTCGAAGGCTTCCATCTCGCGATGCGCGGCGCTCTCCAGCAGCCAGTCGCGCGCCAGCGGCCGGTTGGGATTCTCGGCGAACAGCCGCAACAGGTCATACTCACTCGACGCCAACGTCTCCTCGCCGCCGTCGGGATCGATCAGCACGCGACGCTCCAGATCAAGGATGCGCCGGCCCATGCGTACCCGCTGCCCCGACAACGGCACGGCCGTGCCAGTGGCGCGGCGCAGCACGCTCTTCACCCGCGCCAGCAGCTCGCGCGGATCGAACGGCTTGGGGATGTAGTCGTCGGCGCCGGTTTCCAGCCCGACGATGCGGTCGACCGTGTCGCCGGCGGCGGTGACCATGATGATGCAGATGCGACCGTTCTTCTCGCGCAGCCAGCGCGCCAGGGCGTAGCCGTCCTCGCCGGGCAGGCCGATGTCGAGCAGCGCCAGAACCGGCGGATCGCGCTCCACCAGCTTGCGGAAGGCGGCACCGCCATCGGCGCCGCTGACCCTGAAGCCGTTGCGGCCGAGATAGTCGACCAGCAGCTGGCGCTGCGCCGCCTCGTCCTCGACCACGATGATGTGCTGGCGTGCGTCCATGCTCCCGTCCGTCGCCGCCAGTCTAGCACGACGACGCGGCGGGCAAGACCAAAGCGTCGGGTATCGGCGCCTCGATCCCATCAGCGGGCGCATGGCGCTTGCCACGCTGTGCGCATCGCGGCGATACAGGCGATACAGAGCTGCCCCGTCGCGATACGCGCGCGATACACGTCCCGGGGAGAATGCGGCAATGAACACGGGCACCCTCGAGCAGGCGCACCCGGCGCAGGTGCGCCGCGAGATGGTGCGACGGTTGATCGAGCTGCCGGTCAGCGTGCGCCTATTGGCGATGCTGATGTGGCCGCTGCTCTACGCCATCTACTGGGGTTCAGCACCGCTCTGGATGATCCTCGCGCCCGCGACCCTCCACATCACGGGCAGTGTGGCGAGCCATCTTCTGGGCGTGGCGTGGCGACGCGACCCCGAGCGCATGCGCGTCGAGCACTGGAGGATCGCGCTGGTGATCCTCTCGGCGGTTATCGGTAGCACACCCGGCTTGGCTGGCGGTCTTCTCGTCACCCTGCCGTTCCCCGAGGAGCGTCTCGTCGTTTGCCTGATCGTCTGCGCGGCCGTCACGACGGCGCCGTCGCGACCGTTCGACGGCGTGGCCTTCAACGTCTTTGTCGGCGCCTCTCTCTTGTGCCTCGCGGCTGGTCTGATCTGGACCGGCGAACGCGGCCTGATCGTGCTGGCCGCGGCCGCGGTTGGTCCTTACTGGGGACTGGTCGCCGCCATGGGGCTCGCCGAACAGCGCCGCACCCGCGCGCAATACGAGGTCGAACTGCGGCTCGCGGACCTGACGCGGCGTCACGAGGCGGCGCTGGACGAGACGCGGCAGGCGCTGGCGGAAGCGGGGGCGGTCCGCGCCGATCTCGAGCTGATCCTCAACGAGATGTCGGACGGCGTGTCGCTGGGGACGCCCGACGGACGCTGGACGCTGGTCAACGACGCGATCCTGCGTATCCATCGGATCGATCGCGAGATTCTCAGGACCCGACCGACCCTGCGCGAGATCTTCGAGTTTCAGATCGCGCGCGGCGACTGGGGTCCGCTCACGCCGGCGCAGAAGGAGGAAGGACTGGCCGCGCGCGAGCGGCTCTTCCAGTCCGGCACCGATGGCTGGCAATTGCTGCGGCGCCACGATCGCTGGATCCAGATCTCGGTGAAGATCCTGCCCGATGGCCGGCGGCTCAGCATGCAGCGCGACGTCACCGAGCTGCAGGCGGCACGCGAGACATCCGAATTGGCGGGCCAGGTGATGCAGACCGTGCTCGACGAGATGCCCGACGCGGCCATGTTGTACGAAGCCGACGGCCGTTGGGCCTTCATCAACAAGGCGATGGCGCGTATCCACCGCATTGATCACGAGCTGCTGCGGTCGCTCCCTGACGCCTGGGCGATTTTGGACCATCAGATCGCGCGCGGCGACTTCGGGCCGCTGGACGAGGCGGCACGAGCTGAGGTGGTGGCCTCGCGCCGGCACATGTTCGATACCGGCACCGACGGCTGGATCCTGCTGCGCCGGGGTGACCGGCGTCTGCAGTTCGCGCTCAAGGTCTTGCCCGATGGGCGGAGGCTGGTGATCCACCGCGACGTCACCGAGCTGGAAGAAGCGCGCGAGCTCGCCGAGGCGGCGCGCGACGAGGCCACCGAGGCGCGCCGGCGTCTATTGCTGGCGATGGAGGCGATGGCCGACGGCATCGCCTTCTTCGATGCCGACGATCGCCTGCTGCTGTGCAACGAGGCCTATCGCGGTTTCATGAGCCACCAGCCGGAGATGATCACGCCGGGCATCTTGATGGTCGACGGCATAGCGCACGCCGCCAAGATCGGCGCCGCGCCGCCGGGCCGCGCCGACACCTGGGTGGCCGAGCAGATCGCCACGCTCAGGCGCGGCGAGCCGGCGCTGGTCTCCTATGGACCGCAGCGCTGGGCGCGCGTGCTGATGCGCGGCGCAGATGACGACCGCAAGGTCGTGCTGGTCACCGACGTCTCGCAGGAGCGCCGCCGCCAGCGCGAGCTGGAGAAGGCACTGGGCTCGGCGGAGAAGTCTCGCGCCGAGGCCGAGGCCGCCAACCAGGCCAAGAGCACCTTCCTCGCCACCATGAGCCATGAGATCCGCACGCCGATGAACGGCGTGCTGGGCATGATGGACGTGCTGGAGGCGCAGGGCCTGGGCGAGGCGCAGCGCGGCACGGTCCTGACCATGCGCGAATCGGCCACCGCGCTGTTGCACATCATCGACGAGCTGCTCGACTTCTCGAAGATCGAGGCCGGCGCGCTCGACCTCGAGGCGGTGCCGTTCTCGCTCTCCGGCCTTGTCGACGGCACGGTTGCGACCTTCCGTCCTCAGGCGTCGCGCAAGGGTCTGTCGCTGGTCGCCGCCGTGGCGCCGGGTTCGGCAGACGCGCTCGTGGGCGATCCGACGCGCGTCAGGCAGATCCTGTACAACTTGCTGGGCAACGCGCTGAAGTTCACCGAGCGCGGCGGCGCGATGGTCAAGGCGCGCACCGAGCCGCTGGCCGGCGGCCGCGCCCGCGTCACGCTCAGCGTCGAGGACACCGGCGTCGGCATGAATCCGGCGCAGATGGCCCGGTTGTTCCAACCCTTCGCCCAGGCGGACAACTCGACGACGCGGCGCTATGGCGGCACCGGCCTTGGCCTGTCGATCGTGCGCCGGCTGGCCCAGGCGATGGGCGGCGACGTCACGGTCGACAGTCGACCTGGCATGGGCTCGACCTTCGCCGTGACATTGGAGCTGAGCGCCGCGCCGGCCGATTCGCCGCTGATCGGCCTGGGGGCGGTCGACGCGCCCGCGCCCGTGTCCGCCGCGCCCTCGCCCACGATCCAGGCCGGTGCGCGGGTGCTCGTTGTCGACGACCACCCGGTCAACCGCGACGTGCTGCAGGGCCAGCTGCGCGCGCTCGGCGTCGTCGCCGACACGGCGGCGGACGGCCGCGAGGGCCTCGCCGCCTGGCGGCAGGGCGACTACGCGCTCGTCTTCGCCGACGTGCACATGCCTGACATGGACGGCTTCGAGATGACCGCGCGCATGCGCATCGAGGAGAGCGAGCGCGGCCGGCCGCGCACGCCGATCGTCGCCGTCACCGCCAACGCCATGCGCGGCGAGGACGAGCGTTGCCGTGCCGCCGGCATGGACGCCTATCTCTCCAAGCCGGTGGCGCTCGATCGCCTGCGCGCCACCCTGCAACGCTGGATGCCGGCCACCGAGCCCGTCGCCGCGACGCCCTTGGCGGCCAATGCCGCGTTCAAAGGCTCCCCGATCCTCGACCGCTCGACACTGTCGGCCTGGATGGGCGACGACCACGCGGCGATCCGCGCTTTGCTCGACAAGTTCCTCGTCACCGCGCGCGACGTGCGCGACGATGTCGAACGGGCGATGGCGTCGGGCGACCTGGCCAGCGTCGCGGCGGCGGCGCACAAGCTCAAGGGCGCGGCACTGGCGGTCGGCGCGCGGCGCGTCGCCGACGTCGCGCTGACGTTGGAGACCGCCGGCAAGGCGGCGGATCGCGCCGGCTGCGAGGATGCGCTGGGACCGTTGGCCAACGAAACGCGTTTGGTCGCCGGCGAGATCGAAGGCGTCGCCGCGGTCTGAGCGTCCTTGAGTCTCGGGCCGCCGCAGGGAAGAATCGGCCGTCCGCCACGGACCAATCACAGGGGTGCTTCATGCTGCCGATCATCGCGCGCGCTCTGGCCGTGCTGGCGTTGTTGGCGGCGTTCGCGGTGCCCGCGATGGCGCAGAGCGGCAAGAGCGCCGACGACGCCTCGCCGCGCGTGCGCCTGCTGCTGGATCTGCTTGCCGACCCCGAAGTGCGCACCTGGCTGGAGAAGCGCGCGGCCGACAAGCCCAAGCCGCCGCCACCAGCCGCCGACGCCAGCCTGTCGAGCGTGATGACCGACCAGCTTGGCCATGCCCGCGACCACATCAGGCGACTGGTGACAGCCGCGCCAGGTCTGCCGGCCGAGCTCGGCAAGGTGGCGGAGATCCTCCGCCTCGAGTTCGAGAAGCACGGGGTTCTGCCGCTGTTGCTGCTGATCGGCACCTTCATCGCGCTGGGCTACGGTGCGGAGTGGTTGTTCTGGTGGCGCAGCAAGGGGCTGCGCGCCTGGATCACCGCCCTGCCGATGGACAGCGTCCGCGCGCGACTGGGTGCGATGCTGGCGCGGCTGGGATTCGGGCTGAGCTGGGTGGCGTCGTTCGGCGCCGGCAGCGTCGGCGCCTTCCTCGCCTTCGAATGGCCGCCGCTGCTGCGCGAGATCGTGCTCGGCTACCTGATGGCGTTTCTGATCACGCGCATCGCCGTCGTCACGGGACGCTTCTTGCTCGCGCCGGGCGCCGAGCGGTTCCGCATCCTGCCGATGGACACGCCGACGGCGGCGTTCTGGCACCGCCGCCTGATCGTGTTCGTCGGCTGGACGGCGTTCGTCGCCGTCACGCTATCGCTGCTCAAGACCCTGGGCTTGTCGTCGGAGGCGCGCCGGCTGATCGGCGCCGTCACCGCCCTGGTCCACGTGGCGATCGCGCTGGAGGCGATCTGGCGCCGCCCTGGAGGCGATCCGGCGCACCACAGGCGCCACGCGGTCGTCACCTGGGGCCTGACCTTCTTCGTCGTCGCGCTGTGGGTCCTGCGGGTGGGCGACGCCATGCCGGTATTCCGCACCTTGCTGCTGCTGGTGTTAACGCCCCTGGTCATGCGCGGCGTCAGCCACGCCGTGGTGCACCTGCTCCGCCCGGCCGGCACGGAACGCGCCACCGGCGAGATTCCCGGCGTCGCGGCCGTCGTGCTGGAACGCGGCCTGCGCGTGCTGATCGTGATCGGCGCCGTGGCGCTTCTGGCGCGGTCCTGGGGCGTCAGCATGGACGATTTCACCACCGGCCACTCGACCTGGACGCGCCTGGTGCACGGCCTCGTCAACGCTGTCGTCATCGCGCTGGTCGCCGACCTGCTCTGGCACGTGCTGCGCGCCATCATCGACCGCCGGCTGGCGGAGTCGCGGATCGTCGGCGACGCGCTGGATGAAGAGGAGCAGCGCCGGCGCGCGCGGCTCAACACGCTGCTGCCGATCTTCCGCAACATCCTCGGCATCCTGGTCTTCGCCGTGGCGATCATGATGGCGCTGTCGGCGCTGGGCGTGGAGATCGGCCCGCTGATCGCCGGCGCCGGCGTCGTCGGCGTGGCGCTGGGCTTCGGCGCGCAGACGCTGGTGCGCGACATCATCAGCGGCATGTTCTTCCTGCTCGACGACGCCTTCCGCATCGGCGAGTACATCCAGGCCGGCACCTACAAGGGCACCGTCGAATCCTTCAGCCTGCGCTCGATCAAGCTGCGCCACCACAGGGGCACGCTCTACACCGTGCCCTTCGGCGTGCTGGGCGCCGTGCAGAACGGCAGCCGGGACTGGGTGATCGACAAGATGACGATCGGCATCACCTACGACAGCGACATCGACGCGGCGAAGAAGATCATCAAGCGCATCGGCAAGGAGCTGGCGGAGATTCCCGACTTCAAGCCGCACATCCTGCAGCCGCTGAAGATGCAGGGCGTCGAGAAGTTCAGCGATTCGGCAATCGAGATCCGGCTCAAGATGATGACCAAGCCCGGCGAGCAGTTCTCCATCCGCCGCCGGGCATACGCCATGATCAAGAAGGCGTTCGATGAAGCCGGCATCAAGTTCGCGCGACCGATGGCGATGCTCGCCGAAGGCGCCGGCACGGACCCGGCCGCGGCGGCGGTCGCGCGCCAGGCTGTGGCGGCGACGGCCGCTCCGGCGACATAGCTCTCCACCCCCCTCTTCCCGCAGGCGGCAGGGCGATCGCATATGGATTGTTGGCTGTCTTCGGGCCGCGCCGCTCCAGCGGCGCTCATGATGCGTCGCTGGAGCGACGTGGCCCGAAAACAGTGAAAACCGCCGCCCGGTCGGGGCGCGCCACTCCAGTGGCGC
>JALHMM010000050.1 GCA_022844045.1 Reyranellaceae bacterium
GGCGGCGACCCGTTGTTCACGCCGCGCCGCGCCGCGCCGCCGCTGCTGGAGATCGCCACCGATCCGGCGCGCGATCGCATCGAGCGCGCCGTCGGCCGCCTGCTGCTGCGCCGCGTCGGCGGCAACGGTGCGGCCGCCATCCTGATCGTGCCGGAAGCCGCGCGCGCGTCGCTGGCCGAAGCGGTCGGACCGGCCGGCGTGCATGTCGTCGGCTATCGCTGGCGTGCGGCGCGTCCGGTGTTCGACGGCCTCGACGCGGCGTTGCACTGATGGCGATGGGTCTGACCACGAGCCTGTGGGTCTCGGCCCAGATCAGGCTCTGCGATCGACGCATGATCCCGGCCGTGGTCGTGCGCCGCGGCGATCCCGACGCCGGCACCGTGCTGGTGAAGGTCAACCGCTTCGCGGCGGGCGTCACCGTCTTCACCCAGACCAGTACGCTCGACGGCGAGCAGGGCTGGGCGCGGGGCACCGGTGCACAGCCCGTCCCCGAAGCCGAAGCCGACGCCTATATCGCCCGCCAGGTCGGCCGCGACCCCGATGTCTGGGTGGTCGAGATCGAGGATCAGAAGGGCGAATGGACGCCCGACGGCAAGGTGTTCTGAAGCGTTCTTCCCTTCTCCCCGCGAAGGCGGGGAGAAGGTGGCGCGAAGCGCCGGATGAGGGGCTTCGCGGTGTCTCAGCAATGACGGCCGTGGCCGTTGCGCGAGAAGCCCCTCATCCGCCTCGCTAACGCTCGGCACCTTCTCCCCGCCTTCGCGGGGAGAAGGAAAGCTCATGCCGGCCAGCCGCCTGGCACCTTGGTCGCCAGCCAATGCGTCAGCGCGCGGTTGACCTCGAGCGGCTTCTCCTGCGCCATCCAGTGGCCGCTGTCGATGATGCCCTCGGTGAGGTTGCGGCAGTACTGGCGCATCGGTTCGGGCAAGCGCGAGGTCACGCTTTCGCAGGTGTAGTCGTAGCGCGCGGCGATGAAGAGCACCGGCATGTCGAGAGTGCCGCCGTTCACCGCGCGCGCGGCGTAGGCGGCGTTGGCGGCGTGGTTGACGTACCAGGAATCAGGGCCGAAGAAGCCGTTGCGCTTGAGCGCCTCGGCGTAGACCTGCAGATCCTCTTCGCTCACCACGGCGTCGTCGCGCGGCACATCAGGGACCACGCCGCCGGGGAACCAGCCGCCGTTGCGCCGCACCTCGGCGGTACGCGATGGCTTGCCCTGCCCCACCGCGGCGCCTCTGCGGAACAGCATCTTCACGACGTTGTAGGGATTCGAATCGAAAGCCTTCGTCGCGGCGGCGAAGTTCTCCTCGTAGAAGCGCATGTACTCCCACTGGCCGGCGGGATAGGTCGCCTCGGGATAAACGGCGCGATCGACCAGCGGGATCACCGAGTCGAGGCCGTATTCCAGCGTGTGATAGGGCACGCAGAGATTGGCGACGGCGATGCAGCGATCGGGGTGGTGGCTGGCGATGTTCCATACCACCGGGCTGCCCCAGTCGTGGCCGACCCATACAGCCTTCTTGATGCCCAGCGAGTCGGCGAGCTCGATCATGTCGGCGACGATGTGCTCCTGCGCGTAGTCGCCCTGCGCGCGGTGCACGCTGGACCGGCCATAGCCACGCATGTCGGGGGCGATAGCACGGAAGCCCAGCCCGCCCAGCACCGGCAACTGATGACGCCAGGAGATCGACAGTTCCGGCCAGCCGTGGACAAAGATTACCGGCAGGCCGTTCGCGGGACCGGCGGCGAGGTAGAAGCTGGTGTGTCGCGGCGACTTGGCGACGTGCTCGCTGATCGCGCTCATTCGCCGAAGACCTCCTTGTTGTGCTCGCCCAGCTTCGGCGAATCGCGGCGCGGGGTGGGTCGCTGGCGGTTGAAGTTGATCGGCAGGCCGACCACTCGCATGCCGCTCGACGGCAGAGTGCGCGTCATGTCCATCGCCGCGAGCTGTGCGCTGCCCGAGAGATCGCCGATGTCGTTGACTGGCGCGCAGGGCACGCCGGCCTTGGTGAACAGCGCGATCCAGTGCGCGCGCGGCTGCATGCGAACGATCGCCTGGATCAGCCCCGCCAGCTCCTCGCGCACCTCCGCGCGCTTGCGGTTGTTCTCGAAGCGCGGGTTGGTCGCCCATTCCGGCTTGCCGATCGCGTCGGCGAACTTCACGAACAGCCGGTCGTTGCCGGCGGCGATGACGATCGGCTTGTCGGCGGTCTCGAACGCCTGGTAGGGCACGATGATCGGGCTGCCGGTGCCGTGGCGCCGCGGCAGCTGGCCCGAGATCCAGTAGCTGTGCAGCGAGCCCGAGACCCAGCTTGTCGCCGTCTCGAACAGCGAAGTGTCGATGACGCAGCCGTCGCCCGTCGCGTGGCGCCGCTGCAATGCCGCCAGCGCGCCGATCACGCACCACATACCGGTGGCCGCGTCGTTGATCGCCGGCGCGCAGAAGGTCGGCGGATCCTTGGGACGGCCGGTAAGCGTCATCACGCCACCATAGGCTTGCAACAGTGGATCGAATCCCGGCGCCATCTTCAACGGCCCCTGATGGCCGAAGGCCCAGATCGAGCAATAGATCAGCCGGGGATTGACCGCGCGCAACGCCTCGGGCCCGACGCCCAATTCGTCGACGATGCCCGGCCGCAGATTCTGGATGAGAATATCGGCGTCCTTGGCCAGCGTCTTGAGCTTCGCCACGTCGGCCGCCGACTTGATGTCGAGCGTCACCGATCGCTTGCCGCGATTGTTGGCGCGGAACATCACGCTGTCGCCGTCGACGAAGGGCGGGCCCCACAGCCGCGCGTCGTCGCCGCCATCGGGCTTCTCGACCTTGATCACGTCGGCGCCCATGTCGGCGAGGATCGCGCCGGCCAGCGGCCCGGCATAGGCCTGCCCGACCTCGATCACCTTGATGCCCGCGAGCGGTAGCGTCATGCGGCGTGTCCTCGATCCGTTGTCGGCGGATTACAGGCCGATGCACGCCAGGACCGCAACCGCCCGGTTCAGCCTGTTCCGCAGGACGGCGAGGCGATCAGCGAGCGGTCCCTGGCGACTGGGCCTTGGCCTTCCGCTTCAGACGCCGCGCGTGATGAGCACGCAGTTCCCGGAAGACCTTGGCGGCGGGGATATTCGGCCGCGGATCCGCGAGCGACTCCGCGACCTTCCGTTGCAGCTCGACCAAAGCGGCCGGTGTGACTGGGCGAGACGCCATCGAAGCCCTCGAACAACGTGCTTCGCTGATACCCGACCTGACCGGGGAGAAGGAATCAAGCTCGGCATTGGGTTGACTATATTAAACCTATAGGTTAATTACAATCCTGTCCAAAGGAGCGGCCCATGCGTCTCAACTACGGCTGGGTAATCGTCGCCGCCGGCGGCGTGATGGGATGCGTCGCCGTCGGCACGCTGTTCTCGCTCGCGGTTTTCCTGCAGCCGATGTCGACGGCGACCGGCTGGTCGCGCACCGGCATCTCGACCGCCATGACGCTCGACTTCCTCACGATGGGCGTCGCGGCCTTCGGCTGGGGCGCGCTGCTCGATCGCGTCGGCCCGCGGCCGGTGGTGCTGGCGGGCGCGATCCTGCTCGGGCTCGGCCTGTTCCTGTCGAGCCGCGCCACCTCGCTGCTGGAATTCCAGATCTTCTACGGCGTGCTGGTGGGCGCGGCGGCCTCGGCGATCTTCGCGCCGATGATGGTGACGGTGACCGGCTGGTTCGAGACGCATCGCGCGCTCGCGGTGTCGCTGGTCTCGGCCGGCATGGGCATGGCGCCGATGACGGTCTCACCCTTCGCCAGTTGGCTGATCGAAACCTATGACTGGCGCACGGCGCTGATGTGGATCGCCATCCTCGCCTGGAGCGTGCTGGTGCCGACCGCGCTCTTGGTGCGCGCGGCACCACCACAGAGTGCCGCGAGCGCGTCGGGCGCGGGCGGTGCCGGTGATCCCGGCATGACGGTGGGCCGGGCGCTGCGCTCGCCGCAGTTCATCGTGCTGGGCCTGACCTTTTTGATGTGCTGCGCCACGCATTCCGGCCCGATCTTCCACACCGTGAGCTACGCCATCGCCTGCGGCCTGCCGGCGATGACGGCGGTGACGATCTACAGCGCCGAGGGCCTCGCCGGCCTGGCCGGCCGCCTGGTACTGGGCGTCGCCGCCGATCGCTTCGGCGCCAAGCGCGTGCTGGTGATCGGGCTGCTGATCCAGGCGGTAATGGCCGGCGCCTATTTCTTCACGCGCCAGCTCGGCGAGTTCTACGCCGTCGCGGTGATCTTCGGCTTCGCCTATGGCGGCGTGATGCCGCTCTACGCGGTGATCGCGCGCGAGTACTTCCCGATGCGGCTGATGGGCACGGTATTCGGCGCCGCCACCGCGCTGTCGAGCCTGGGCATGGCGCTGGGACCGCTGGCCGGCGGCTGGATCTTCGACGCCTATGCCAGCTATGGCTGGCTCTACATCGGCTCATTCGGGCTGGGCCTGGGCGCGGCGGCCATCGCGCTCGCGTTTCCGCCCCTCGCCTCGCGCGCGCGGGAGGTGCGGCAACCAGCCTGACGTTGATTGCTCGACGGGGTGCGATGCATCCTCGCTGGCAATGAACGACAGCTACTCCCCCACCACTCGCATGGCCATCGGCATCACGCTGATGGCCACCGCGTCCCTGGCGATCCCCGCGGTCGACGGCGTCGCCAAGCTCCTGGGTGCCACGCATTCGCCGTTCTTCGTCGCCTGGGCGCGCTACGTCGCGGCCTCGCTGATCGTCGTGCCGCTGACATCAGGCTTCTATCGCAGCACCTACGATCTGCGGCAGGATCTTGCCGCCAACATCACGCGCACGATCCTGATCGTGGGCGCGATGACCTGCTTCTTCTTCGCCATCACCCGCATCCCGCTGGCCACGGCCTTCGGTGGCTACTTTCTCGGTCCGGTGATTGCCGCCCTGGCCGCCCCGCTGCTGGGCGAGCGGCTGACCACCGGGCGACTCACGGCGGTGGCGTTCGGGCTCGCTGGCGCCTGCCTGATCGTGCGACCGGATGCCGATCTGAATTTCGCCTCCCTGCTTGCAGTCGTCAGCGGCGGCCTTTTCGCGGGCTACCTCGTTACCACGCGCCTGGCGGCGGCCCGTACGCCGCCGATCGACGCGCTCCGCTTCCAATGTGTCCGGGGCGCGCTACTACTAACGCCCTTCGCGCTCTCGCACTGGTCGTGGCCCAGCCAAGCCGATCTGTCGCTGATCGCAGCGATGGGCGCGCTCTCGGCGCTCTGCCACTTCCTGGTGATCGCCGCCTTTCGCTTCGCCGAGGTCGGGATCCTCTCGCCGCTGGTCTATCTCGAGCTGGTGACGGCGACCTTGATCGGCGTCGTCGTATTCGCGGAGCTGCCGGATGGTCTGGCCATCGCCGGCATCATCTGCATCGTGCTCAGCGGATTGCTCGTCTGGAGGCTGGAGCGGGTGAAGGGAATCGAACCCTCGTCGTAAGCTTGGGAAGCTTCTGCTCTACCATTGAGCTACACCCGCGCTGCCTGAGATGTAACGAAAGCCTGATATCGCGGTCAACGGCGACGGCGACGGTGGAAAAAATTCGCACGCTATCGAAATCCCCTGTCCAACCCCCGTGTTTCGTGCAACACTGGATAACAAGTGATTGATCACATTATTCCACCTCACTCGTCAGGATTTTGGGGGAGACTTCGGCATGGCGATCACCTCGTGGTTTATGCGCATCGACAGGTACTGCAGCGTGCACGCGGTGCGCTCGCAGGACACCGTCAAGAAGGGCGGCAAGGACAGCTCGAACTCCTGCGGCATC
This sequence comes from Reyranellaceae bacterium, assembly GCA_022844045.1. GTDB lineage: Bacteria > Pseudomonadota > Alphaproteobacteria > Reyranellales > Reyranellaceae > JAFAZJ01. The sequence goes on from JALHMM010000050.1 coordinate 5,793, forward strand.
GCCAGCATCCTGATGGTCAACTTCAAGCAGAAGAAGCACCTGATGGTCGCCGGCGTCTCGGCCGGCGCGGCGATCTCCTCGTCGGGCGTGCCGGGCGGCACCTATATCGGCGGTCAGCTCTCGAAGCTGGCGATCGAGCAGGCGGTGAAGGAGGAGCCCGAGATCTACAAGATCTACAGCTCGGTCACCGGCTCGATCTACAACGGCTCGGCCTACAGCGACGCGATGAACTTCCCTGAAGTGTTGCGGCAGCTGGGGCTCGGCACCTGGTCGTGCGACTGGGTCGGCCCCGGCGGCTTCTTCGCCGCCGCCAAGGCGTCGACCGACAAGGGCGTCCCGGTGATCGGCCACGTCGCCTGGAAGGGCGGCGGCGCGCATTTCGTCGTCATCGACGAGGCGCACAGCAGCACGATCAGCGTCTGCGATCCGTGGGACGCCGAATTGCGCATCGTCGATGCCAAGGCCGGCCAGGCGATCGACTACGATCCGAACGGCTGGGTGTGGTCGTTCTCGCTGGGCGGCAACCGCCACGAATACGACAAGCCGAGCCCGGGGACATTCAGCGGCTGGATCGTGCGCAAGACCGCCTGATTGTTTTCAACGCCTGATCGAAGGGAGGCCGACATGGCAGTGTCATCCTGGTTCATGCGTATCGACCGTTATGCCAGCGTCCACGCGGTGCGCTCGCAGGACACCATCACGCAGGGCGGCGCCGACACATCGAACTCCTGCGGCATCGCCAGCATGCTGATGGTGAACTTCAAGCAGAAGAAGCACCTGATGGTCGCCGGCGTCTCGGCCGGCGCCAGCATCGCCTCGTCGGGCTCGCCGCTGGGCACCTTCATCGGCGGCACGCTGGCGCGCGCGGCGATCGCCAACGCGGTCAAGGAAGAGCCGGAGATCTACAAGATCTACAGCGACGTCACCGGCGCGACCTATGACGGTTCGACCTACAGCGTCGCCGGCAAGTTTCCCGAGGTGCTGCGCCGCCTGGGGCTAGGCACCTGGGAACGCGTCTTCGTTGCCGAGACCGACGTCTATACATCGATCAAGGCGGCGGTCGACAAGGGCGCGCCGGTGATCGCGCGCATCGCATGGAACAGCAGCGGCGCGCATTTCGTCGTCGTCGACCAGGTGCACACGACATCGGGCGGCGGCAAGCTCTGCGTCTGCGATCCGTGGGACGGCGAGCTGCGCCTGGTCGACGGCGCCGCCAACACCGTCACGAACTACGATCCTACGGGGTTCGTCTGGTCGTTCTCGCTCGGCGGCAACCGCCACTCCTACACCGGCGGCGCCGGCAAGTTCAGCCCCTGCATCGTGCGAAAAGTGTAGTCGTCTGGACAGCGGTCGCTCGCCCCCGCAAGCTGCAGTCGAGGCGGCGGCGCAAGGGGTGGATGGCATGGCGAGCGGACACGCGCCGACGGAGAGCGAAGCCACGGTGAAGCCCGCCTCGCGGCTGGGCCAGGTGTCGTGGGCGCTGTTCGACTGGGCCAACCAGCCGTTCTTCACCCTGGTCACCACTTTCATCTTCGGCCCCTACTTCGCCGGCGAGCTGGTGGCCGGGCTGCAGGAAGCGCAGCTGCTGCAGGCGCTGGGCCGCGCCCCCAATCCCGCCGAGCTGGCGCAGATCAAGGAAGCCTCGGGCGCCGCCGGCCAGGCGGCGCTGGCCTTCACGCAATCGGCCTCCGGCATCCTGCTGGCGCTGCTCAGCCCGTTCCTCGGCTCGATGGCCGACATCACCGGTCGGCGCAAACCTTACATCCTGATCTTCCAGATCCTGACCGCGATCGGCTGCGGCATCCTGTGGTTCGCCACGCCGGGCAGCGCGGCGATCGTGCCGGCGATCTCCTTCGCGCTGATCCTCGCCACCATTGGCGCGGAGTTCTCGATCGTCTTCAACAACGCGCAGCTGCCCAACATCGTCGAGCCCAAGCGCATGGGCTGGCTCTCCGGGCTGGGCTGGGGCCTGGGCTATACCGGCGGCCTGCTGTCGCTGTTCATCGTGCTCGCGGTGCGCGATCCGTCGATGGTCGGGCTGGCGCCCTCCGGTAGTCCGCCGCTCTTCGGCCTCGACGCCAAGACCTTCGAGGTCGAGCGCCTGATCGGCCCGGCCTCGGCGCTGTGGCTGGCGCTGTTCGTGATTCCGATGTTCCTGTTCACGCCCGACGGCAAGGCGAGCGGCGTGGCACCGCTCGATGCGGCGCGCGACGGCGCGCGCCAGCTATGGGCGACGATCAAGAAGGTCGCGCACTATCGCAACCCGTTCATCTTTCTGATCGCCTACATGACCTACAACGACGGCCTCGCGGCGATCATCGCCTTCGGCGGCGTCTACGCCAAAGGCGTGTTCGGCTGGAGCACGGTCACGCTGGGTATCTTCGGCATCATCATCACCTTGGCGGCGATCCCCGGCTGCCTGCTGGGCGGCCGGCTCGACGATCGCATCGGCTCGCGCCGCCTGGTGCTGATCACCACGGCCGGCGTGACGATCGCGGCGCTCGGCATCCTCTCGGTCTCGGCCAACAGCATCCTGTTCTTCGTGTCGGCCGCTCCGCTCGATCCGGCGCGCGGCCTGTTCGGCTCGGCGCAGGAACTCACCTTCATGGCCTTCGCCCTGCTGCTCGGCATCTGCATGGGCCCGATGCAGGCGGGCAGCCGCACCATGATGGGCCGCCTGGCGCCGGCGGGCATGTCCGGAGAGTTCTACGGCCTGTTCGCCCTGTCGGGCCGCGCCACGGCGTGGATGGCACCCACCGCCATCGCCATCGTCACGACAGCCACCGAAACCCAACGCTGGGGCGTCGCCGTCGTCATCCCTTTCCTGGTGATCGGCTTCATCCTGCTGTGGTTCGTGCGCGAGGAGCGAGCCTCAGCCGCGCACTGATGGAGGCCGCTGCTGTTGCTGGGCCGCCTGCTGCTGCTTCTTGCGGTCGCGGAAGAAGGTCGTGAGCACGTAGCGCCTGCCCTCGGTGACCGGCAGCGCCTCGTGCAGCAGCGAGCAGGAGAAGATCGCCGCCATGCCCGCCTTGGGCTTGTAGCGCGTCGGCCCGTACTCGGGGAACACCAGCTCGCCGCCCTCGTAATCCTCGTTGAGGTTCAGCGACACCGCGAAGGTGCGATCGGCCGTCTGCGGCGTGCCGTTGTCGCGATGGGCGCGGAAGAAATGCTGATGGCCGGCGGCGTAGGACAGGATGACATGCGCGTCGAAGCTGAACTCGGCTTCCCAGTTGAACACGCGCATCAGCTCCGGCCCGACGCGATAGGCCAGGCGATCGGAGATCTGTTTGGCCACGGCCGGGTCGCGCACGATGTGGTCCTCCGTGCGCTTGCGATCGGCCGCCATAACGTTGCCATAGCGGCTCGACACGCCGCCGTCGCTGCGCTCGCCGCTGGTCCACAGCTCGATCAGGCTCTTGCAGAAGGCCGGCTCGAAGACGCGCGGCAGCATCATCACCGGCGCCACCGCGCCGAACATCACCGTTTCAGGCGGACGGTCGGCGCGCGCCACCGCGATCGCCGCCAGCGCCGATTCGCGCAGCACGTCGACGTCGCTGCCAGTGAACTCGCCGACCAGGCGCTGGTTGGCGTCGAGCACCATCAGCCGGTGATCGTGCTGCGCCGACGCTTGCGCGCCCCGCGCGGGATCGGGCGACAGCAGTGTCCGCAGCACGCGGCGCTCGGCATCGCATAGCACCAGCGGCATGCCGCCGCTGCCGGGCATCTCGAAGTCCTTCAGCGCCGCCCGCGCCGAGGCCACGTTGACGCCGACAATCACCGCCGCCGACGCGCCGACCTCGGCGAGCGAGGCGATCAGCCCGACCATCGGACCGGTGGTGAGCAGCCGAAGATCGCCCAGCGCGATCACCACCAGCGGCTCGCCCAGCACGCTCCAGCTCAGCTTGTGGCCCATGCCGTCGACGCCGGGCAGCGCCACCTCGGGAAAACGATCGCCCGGCCGGAAGGGAAAGAACGCGCCGGTCATTGGCCGCACCCTGTCATCCCGAGCGCAGCGAGGAATCCAGCGCCCGTTAGAGATCCCTCGCTACGCTCGGGATGACAGCGGCGGTATGGCATCAGACGCTCAGATTGAAGGCGATGGAGATGCGTTCGGCGGTGCCGCGATAGGGCCGCACGCCGTGCAGCAACCAGGCCGGAAACATCACCAGCCGGCCGGCGCGCGGCGGGATCGATTCGCAGGCGCCGCCGGACAGGCCGCCCGGCGTGGCGAAGGCGAGCTGCGGCGCGTACATCGCCGGCGCCACACCGCGCGGGTCCATGAACTCCAGCTCGCCGCCCAGGGCCGGGTTGGCGGCGATACCGCCATCGTCGACGTAGTAGACGGCCGACCAGAATGAACCGGGATGGGTGTGGAACTCGTTGCCATGGCCGGCGCGGTTGATGTTGGCCCACATGTTGGCCTTCCACTGCACGCGCACCGGCTTGCCGGCACGGTCGGTGGTCAGGCGGTTGGCGACGTCGCGGCCGGCATCGAGCAGGCGCAGCGCCGACGCGCCGCCCCACTGGTTCATGTCCCAGCTCGACTGGTAGCCGCCGAGATTGCTGTGCTGCGCGCCCGGCACCGCCTTCTCGCGCTCGGTGATGACGCGCCGCAGATCGGCGTTCAGCCGCTGGGTGTCGGGCAGCTCGACCAGCACGACCGGCGTGGCGAAGAGCGGCGTCACCTCGACGCGCGCGCCATTGGGCAGGGTGGTGTTCATCACCGGAAGCCTACACCTTCACGCCCGCACCGACACCAGATCGGCCGATCACGGCCTGGGCGGATTCGTCGAGCGGCCAGCGGGGGCGCGGCGCGAAGTCGAGGCCGTCGCGCTGGCCCAGCAGCAGCCGCTCCAGACCGGCCCAGGCCACCATCGCGCCGTTGTCGGTGCAGAGCGCCGGCGGCGGTGCGATCAGGACCGCGTCGCGCGTGGCGGCCAGCTCGCTCAGCCGCGCGCGCAGATAGGCGTTGGCCGCCACACCGCCGGCGACGACCAGGGGCACGGGTCGTGGCGCGCCGGTGCCGAGGCGGTCGCGGAACATTGTGAGCGCGTTGGCACAGCGATCCGCCAGCACCTCGCCTACCGTGCGTTGGAAGCTGGCGGCGAGATCGGCGATGCCCTGTGTGTCACTCGGCGTCAATGATTGCGCCACCACGCGCACCGCTGTCTTCAGGCCGGAGAAGGAAAAATCGCAGCCCGGCTTGCGCCACATCGGCCGCGGCAGGTCGAAGCGGCGGGCATCGCCGGTCTTCGCCGCCTGCTCGACCGCCGGTCCGCCAGGAAAGCCCAGCCCGAGCAGCTTGGCGGTCTTGTCGAAGGACTCGCCGACCGCGTCGTCGATCGTCGTGCCCAGGCGCTTATAGCGGCCGACGCCTTCGACCGCGAGCAGTTGGCAGTGGCCGCCGGAGACCAGCAGCAGCAGGAACGGGAAGTCGACCGGCTCGACCAGGCGCACGGTCAGCGCATGCGCCTCGAGATGGTTGACGGCGAGGAAGGGCTTGCCGGTGGCCAGCGCGACCGCCTTGGCCGTGGTGACGCCCACGATCACGCCGCCGATCAGCCCCGGTCCGCCGGTGGCGGCCACGCCGTCGAGCTGATCGAAGTCGAGGCCCGCCTCGTCCATGGCGCGCTGCACGACCACGTCGATCACCTCGACATGGGCGCGCGCCGCGAGCTCCGGAACCACGCCGCCAAAGCGGGCATGCTCAGCCAACTGTGCCCGCACGACGTTGGAGCGCAGCCGGCCGACGGGCGCGGACTCGGCCTCGACCACGGCGGCCGCCGTCTCGTCGCAGCTGGTCTCGATGCCCAGGACGATCATCGCCGCCTTGTAGCCCATCCAGGCGGCACGATGGGGCTTTTCCGCCGCCGCCGCGCCCGCTACACGGGTGATCATGAGCAAGCCCGTCCTGCGCCTCGGCACGCGCGGCAGCCCGCTGGCCCTGGTCCAGGCCAACCAGGTGCGCGACGCGCTGATGGCGGCGCATCCCGGGCTCGCGGTCGAGATCGTCGTCATCCGCACCACCGGCGACGCGGTGCAGGACCGCCCGCTGTCGGAGATCGGCGGCAAGGGGCTGTTCACCCGCGAGATCGAGGACGGCCTGCTGGGCGGCACGCTCGACATCGCCGTGCACAGCGCCAAGGACATGCTGCCGGTGCTGCCCGACGGGCTGATGCTGGCGGCCTTCCGCGAGCGCGAGGATCCGCGCGACGCGCTGGTCTCGCCCGGCCCCATCGCGCGCCTTGCCGATCTGCCCAGGGGCGCGACCGTCGCCACGGTGGCGCTGCGGCGCAAGGCGCTGCTGTTGCATGCGCGGCCGGACATCAGGACCGTGCCGATCCGCGGCAATGTCGACACCCGGCTGCGCAAGCTCGACGAGGGCGTGGCCCAGGCGATCCTGCTGGCGCGCGCCGGGCTGAACCGGCTGGGCCGCGGCGGGCTCGGCGTGCCGGTGCCGGTCGAGGACATGCTGCCCGCCGTCGGCCAGGGCGCGATCGCCATCGAGTGCCGCGGCGCCGATGGCGCCACGCGCGATCTGCTGTCGGCGATCAACCACGGGCCGACCGAGACCTGCGTACGCGCCGAGTTCGCCATGCAGGCGGTGCTCGAAGGCTCCTGCCGCACGCCGATCGCCGGCTACGCGGTGCTCGCCGATGGCGGCCTGTGGCTGCGCGCGCTGGTGGCGCGGCCCGACGGCTCGGAGGTGCTCGCCGCCGAGCGCCGAGGCGCCGCGCGCGACGCCCTGGCTTTGGGCGAGGATGCCGGCCGCGAATTGCGCGGCCGCGCCGGTCCGCACTTCTTCGAGGCGTGACCGTCATGCGCGTGCTGCAGACTCGATCTCCGGCCTGTCGATTTCGTTGTAGGTTGAAGGCGTCCAGTGAAAGTTCGCCCCGATGTTGCTGCCACCCGATCATCCTCGACGGATCGCCCTGAACGACGAGGTGCACGCGCGCCCGCCGGAGCCGCTGCGCGCGCCGTGCCGCCTGTCTTATGTTGCCTTGGTGTCCCCACCAGAGCGACGCGACGAGGAGTGGCGTGCCGTCGGCGCGCTCTGCGAGCGCTTCGGCGTCGCGACACCGCCTCATGCCCTCAATCGCTACACCGCCGATCTCGGGCGATTCCGCATGATCTTCGAAAGGCACACCGAGTTCGCCCGCTACACCTTCATCGCGCCATCGAGCGACGACACGCCCTTCGCTGAACCGGCGATCGCCGAGGTGCCGGCGGAGTGGCTCGCGGCGCTGCCCGGTGAGGTCATCGTCGCGACGCATGTCGCGTTGGTCCGCGATGGCGAAGAGGTGCCCGACCACGAAGTGGCGGCACGGTATTTCGGCGGCAATCAGTTGATCGGATCGACGATCGCTGGAGGCGCCGCGACCGCATTGACCGACTTACGCGTGCATGGAGATGGATTCGGGAGGCTGCTCGTCGCAGACCGAGCGCTAACATCCCGCCAAGCCGGACGGATGATACAACGGCTTCTGGAGATCGACACATACCGCTTGATGGCGCTATTGGCCTTGCCGATCGCCCAGGAGATGTCACCGTTTCTGACCACATGCGAACGCGAGCTGACAGATATCGCCACGGCGCTCGTCGGTGCCAGCGAGTCCGATGAACCGTTGCTGCTCGACAGGTTGACCGCGCTCGAGGGCGCCATAGCCAGCCGTGGCTCGGAGAGTCACTTCCGCTTTGGTGCCGCGGCGGCCTACTACGAGCTCGTGCAGCGCAGGATCGCCGAGCTCCGCGAAGACCGGCTTCGAGGCCTGCAGAAGTTTCATGAGTTCATCGAGCGCCGCCTCGCCCCAGCGATGAATACCTGCAGGTCGATCGGCGAACGCCAGGACCTACTGTCAAGCCGCGTCGCACGGGCCACGCAGCTTCTGTCGACCCGGGTGGATGTGAACCGTGAGAGGCAGAACCAAGCGGTCTTGCGCTCGATGAATCATCGAGCCGCGTTGCAGCTCAGGCTGCAGAGTACCGTCGAGGGATTGTCGATAGCGGCGGTCACCTACTACGTGGTTGGGCTTGTGGGCTACGCCGCAAAGGCGTTGAGTTCAGTTGGAATTGCCGTGAACGCCGAGATCGCTATGGGGATCAGCATACCGATCGTCGCCGCCATCATGGCGCTCGGCATACGCAGTATCCACAGGCTCATCGCCAAGCAACGCGGAACAGTTCCCGAAGGAAACTGGAATGGCTAACGACGACCCTCCCTGTTGACCGCGATTCATCAGCGCTCGCCCAGCGGACTTGTAAGGCTCCAGGCTCTAGCGGCTGATTGTCCTCTTCGAAGTCAGATCTTCTTCGGCATATCGCGACGCGTCCGCACGATCGGCAACACCTTTGACGACCTTGGGCTTGCTATTCTTTTCGACCCGAACGTAGTGCGCGAGCCGCGCGGGGGTGTCTTTACGCGCTTTGCTATGTCTGCCAGGAAAAGTGAATCAAAGTCCGCACCCGACTTGTCCTGAGAACGTGGAGCCTCGCCGACCGCATGGGATCGCGCGCGAAACCCGTAAGCAAGGCGATCCTCCCCTTCGGTGCTCGAGTTCTCTCGAACTCCTTGATGATCTGTTCATGGTCAGCCACGGACGTGTCGCGGCTCGATTACGACCTACACAGCCAACCTCGGTGGCAGGTTGCCGCAACTTAAACAATGATTGCAAAATCAGCCAAACGCTACGGGTGGCATCGCCAAGGCTTCTGGCTTCCGTAACCGCAATAGCCAAACACACCGAGAGGCGGAGGCGGCGCGAACGCCCGCTAGGGCGCCTGTGACAGTGCGCCTATCTGGTCATCGTGCTCGCCCTTCGGAAACGCCAGCGCCTCCCGCTTGAAGTCCTCAATCCAGTGGGTCCGCCTCGGTAGCTGAACAGCACCAGCATCAATTGGCGCGGTCTGCGCGGCCATGCCCATGACCTCGTCGTCCTCAAGCTGTACGGCGATCAGAGAGGTGTTCCGACACCGCGGATCCTCGTATCAGAGAACTTACCGCGCAGAACGGCTTGCCCCGGCCTGACTCCACGGCCAACCCGCCGCCTATCCGAGAATGCCCAGCCCCTTCAGCTTGGCGATCTCATCAGTGGAATAACCGGCGTCGCGCAGCACCATCTCCGAATGTTGGCCGACGGCGGGGGCGCGGGCGGGCGCGGTCTTGGTCGCGTCGTCGAGGTGGAACGGGCTCGCCACGGTCAGGCCCTTGCCGTCGGCGAAAGGCACGAGCGCGCCGATGTCGCGTGACTGCCGATCATCGGCCGCCTCATCGACAGTGTAGACGGCACCGAAGGTCACGCCCGCCGCCTCGAGGATCGACCGCCACTCCACGAGGTCGCGCTGGGCGAAGACGTCGTCCAGGATCGCCGTCAGCGCCATCGCGTTCTCGCGCCGCGCGGACTGCGTCGCGAAACGCGGATCGTCCACTAGGTGGGTCGCGCCGATCGCCGCCAGGAACGCGGCGAGCTGTCGCGCCTCGTTGTGCAGGGCCATCAGGAACCAGCGGCCGTCGCGGCAACGGTAGTGATTGGCCAGCGCGCTGGGCGTGTGGGCGCGCGGCGGCCGCGGCACCACGTGCTCGCCGAACAGCCTGTTCTGCACGAAGCAGGCGTTGGCCCAGAGGCCATTCTGTAACAGCGAGGTCTGCGCGACACCACCACGCCCGGTCCGCTCGCGGCGATAGAGTGCCGTCACGATCGCGGCATAGAGCGCGGTCGCGGTTGGATGATCGCCCATGCCCGGCATCGAGCGCGCGGGATCGGTGTGGGCGGTGGCCCGCACCATGTCCATCAGGCCGGTGCGCGCCCAATAGGCCGTCGCGTCGAATCCCGTCCTGGCCGCCTCCGCCCCGGCCTCGCCGTAGGCGGATATCGAGCCATAGATGAGCCGCGGGTTGACGGCGAGAAGGTCGGCCGCCACGATCTTCAGTCGCTCGCGTACGGGCAAGGGGAAGTTGGTGATGAACACATCGCTCGAGGCGATCAGCCGATAGAGCACGGCAAGGCCGTCACTGTGCTTGAGGTCGATCGCTAGGCTGCGCTTGTTGCGCGACGTCAGCTGCCACCAATAGTCGGTCGCCTTGCCGGGCACGGGCACCGCCGCGCGCCAGGGATCGCCGGCGCCCGGCGGCTCGAGCTTGATCACGTCGGCGCCGAAGTCCGAGAGGATCGTCGCCGCCGCCGGCCCGGCGATCCAGCTCGCGCAGTCGACGACCTTCAATCCGGTGAATATGCCCTCGGCCATCGCGGATACCCTTCGACCATCGCCACCCAGACGGCATACTAGCGCACGAAACAGGAGGAACGCCGATGTCAGAAACACCGACCTTCGGTCGCTACGCGGAAATTCCCTACGACCAGATGACCCCGGAACAGCAGGAGGGCTACAGGGCCATGCTCGAGGCCCGTGGTGGCCTGCCGGGCCCCGCGAAGATCTGGATCCATAATCCCAAGCTGGCGAAAGTCGTCGGCCCGTTCGGCGGACATTTCCATCCAGGCCGCTACTCGCTCTCCGAGCGCGAGCGCGAGATCGCGGTTTGCGTCATCACCAGTCGTTGGCATTCGGCCTACCCGACCTCGGCGCACGAACGGATCGCCAAGCGCGTCGGGCTGCCACCCGCCAAGGTCGACGCGATCCTCTGCGGCATGACCACCGCGTTCGACGACGAGCGCGAGCAGATCGTCTACGAGATGGCGATCGTGCTGTCGAATGCGCGCTGGGTGCCGCGCGGCCTCTACGATCGCGCGCTCAAGGCGCTCGGCCATGTCGGCATCACCGACGTCATCACCTTGATGGGGCACTACAGCAGCGTCGCGATGACGCTGGCCTTCTACGATGTCCCCGACGGCGCGACCGGCATGGCGCGCTGAGCGGGCGGGCGGGCGCGGCTACTTGTCGATCCAGACGTGCTCGAAGCGCCAGTGGTTGTAGATCGTGTTGACGGCGATGTTCACGCCCTTGACGTGAGGCTGCCAGCAGGTGCCGCCGCGCCCGTGCGAGATCACCGGGCGCGCGCCGTCCTCCTGCAGCTTCTTGTCGATCTCCCAGACCAGCGCGCGCCGCTTCTCGAAGTCGGTCATCTGCGACTGCTGGTGCATGAGCTTCTCGAGCTCGGGATTGCAGTACTGCGTATAATTGCGCTCCGAACCGCAGGCGAAGGTCTCGTAGAACACCACGTCGGGATCGTCGATGCCGACGCCCTGGACGTTCATGCCGATGCTGTAGTCCTTACGCAGCATCCGGGCGTACCACACCGGCGTGTCGAGCGGCTCGAGCTCGGCCTCGACATGGACCTGCTTGAGGTGGTCGATCAGGATCACCGCCGGATCGCGGTAGCTCGGGATGTTGCGGGTCGAGACCTTGAGCTTCAACGGCTTGTCCGGCCCGTAGCCCAGCTCCTTCATGATCTTGCGCGCTTCGTCGCGGCTCTTCTCGACATCGGGGCTATAGCCCGGCACGGCCGACAGGGTCTCCAGCGGCATGCCCCAGACGCCGGCGGGCGGCGGCAGCATGGCCCCGCCCATATCGCTCTTGCCTTCACTCAGGATCTCGATGAAGGCCTTGCGGTCGAGCGCGAGCGCCAGCACGCGACGGATCCTGGCGTCATCGAACGGTGGCTTCTCGCGGTTGACCAGCAGATTGGCCTGGGTGTTGGTCGACAGCATCTCGCAAACGGCATGGGGCGCCTGCTGCTGCAGCTCCCGCATGATCGGGACCGTCAGGATCGACGTGAAGGTCATGTCAAACCGCCCCGACACGAAGGCCAGTACCATCGTCGAGCGGTTGGGGATGATGGTGAACTCGATCTCGTCGAGATAAGGGAGGCCGGGCTTCCAATAGTCGGGGTTCTTGGCCAGCTTCATGCCCTCGTTCTGCCGGAACTCGACGAACTTGAAGGGGCCGGTGCCGATCGGCTTGGTGCGCATCGTCGCGGCGTTGACATGGCAGGGATAAACCGGCGAGAAGGCGCCGGCGAGCATGGTCAGGAGCGAGGGCTGCGGCCGTTCGAGGTGGAACGTCACCTCTTGATCGCCATTGGCCGACACCTGCTTGAGATTGAAGTACCAGGACTTGCGCGGGTTCTTGCGAAACCGCGCTTCGCTGGCGCCGATCAGGCCATCCCAGGTGCATTTCACGTCGGCGCTGGTAAATGGCTTGCCGTCGTGCCACTTCACGCCCGATCGCAGCTTGAAAGTCAGCGTCTTGCCCTCGTTGCCCCAGGCCCACGACTCGGCCAGCTCCGCGACGATCACCTCGGGCTTGTTCTGCTTGGTCTTGGGATCGAAGATCACCAGGTTGTTGAACACCGACATGAAGGGCATGACGGTGGAGATCGTCGCCTCCTCATGGATCGAGGCGCTGGGCGGGTTGTCCATATGCGTCAGGCGCAACACGCCGCCGGATTTCTGAGCCAGCGCCGCATCGGCGACCAGCGAAGCAGCGGCGAGCACGATGGCGGCTGCGATCATCGTCAGCGGACGAGACATCGTCGTTCCCTCCCGGCCGGCGCTTTCTCAGTTGGCGCGCTAAGCTCTCATCAGGAAACACTAGAGCACGGACGCACGCTTGTCGAAGGCGTCCGCGGATGGGCGGTGCAGGGAGTGAAGACAGCATGACGTTATTGGCTGGCTTCAATGTGGTGCAGATCGGCGTCGGTTCGGCCGCCGCGGTCTGCGGCCGCGTGCTCGCCGATGTCGGCGCGCACGTGACCTGCATTGGCGCGCGCGGCGACACCGCGCTCTTGGCTCATCTGAATCACGGCAAGGCCGTCGCTGCGCGCGACGATCTGGCGAACGCCCACATGATCGTGCGCGAGGGTTGGCCGGCGGGCCCTTACGACCTTGCCGGGCTGCGGCAACTCAATGCGTCGGCGACGATCGTCACGATCTCACCCTATGGCGAGACGGGGCCGCAGGCGAACGATCCCGCCAGCGATCTGACGCTGTTCTTCGCCAGCGGCATTGCGCGTCTGCTGACCGGACAGATCGACGATCTGTCGGAGGCACCCATTCGTCCAGTGGGCGAGCAATCCGCCTTCATCGCGGGACTGGCCGCGGCCTGCGCCGGCATGCATGCGTCGCAGGGCAATCAGCCCGGTGCCTCCATCGACGTGTCGATCCAGGAGGCCCTGGCGACGCTCGCCATGACCGAGCTCGCGCGCGTCGGCCTCGGCGGCCGGAGCTGGGATCGTAAACGTGCCGGCGACGGCAACGGCGCGACGGTAACGATCCTGCCGGCGCGCGACGGCCATGTCGCGATATCGCCGCGCGAGGAAAAGCAGTGGACGTCGTGGCTGAAGGCGATGGGCTCGCCCGCCTGGGGCGCCGATCCGCGATTCCGCGCGAAGCCCGATCGGGTGAAGAACTGGGACGCCCTGCATGCGCTGATGTCGGAATGGAGTGTGCGGCACGACAAGCAATGGATCGCCGACACCGCGCAGCGTGCCCATGTCCCGAGCCTGCCGCTGCGCGATATCCACGAGCACCTCGATACGCCGCAGATGCGCCATCGCCAGTACTATCAGCGCCGCGATCTGGCGGGGACGACGCTCCAGGTGCCGGGCACACCGTTCGGCCTCGGCATCGCGCCCGCGAGCCTGAAACCGCGCGCGCCTGATGGTCCGATGCCGTTGTCTGGCGTGCGCGTGCTCGATTTCAGCTGGGTGATCGCCGGCCCGACAACGACGCGCTACCTCGCCGCGATGGGCGCCGACGTGATCAAGGTCGAGGCGCCCGGCAGCGGCGACCCGGGACGCGCTTCCGAACTGCATACGGTGCTCGGACAGGCGAAGCGCGCCATCGTCCTCGACCTCAAAAGGCCGGAAGCGTTGGAGATCGCACGCGCGCTCGCCTCAAAGTCCGACATCCTGATCGAGAACTATGCATCAGGCGTGATGGACCGGCTCGGCCTCGGCGCCGAGGCGATGAAGGCGATCAATTCGGATCTCATCTACATCTCCGCATCGGGGATGGGTCGCACCGGCCCGGATTCCCAGGCGGTGGCGTACGGGACGCTGCTGCAGTGCTACGCCGGGTTCGCCGGGCTCAATCGTCACCCCGGCGTGGCGCCGCGTATCGGCTTCGCCTGGCTGGATCCCATGTGTGCGCTGATGCTCGCCTTCGTCGCGGCCGCGTCGCTGTGGCAGCGGCGGCATGCCGGCGGTGTCGCGCGGGTCGACTTCTCGATGATCGAGGCGATGCTGTGGACCATGGCCGAGCCGCTGCTCGCGACCCAGCTCGGTGCGCCGGTGAGGCCTGCGGGCAATATGTCGACGCGGTATGCACCGCACGGTGCCTGGCGCTGCACCGGCAACGACGACTGGATCGGTGTCGCGGTGCGCACCCAGGCCGAGTGGCGAACGCTGTGCGGCCTCGTGCCGGGATTGTCGAGCATGGCCACGCTCGATCTCGCCGAGCGCATGGCCAAGCAACGCGCCATCGACGCGGCCTTGACCGCGTGGGCCGCTGATCAGACGGCCTCCGTCGCAGCCAGAACGCTGTTGGATGCCGGCGTTCCCTCAGCCGCGCTGGCACGTTCCGATGACTTGCTGAAGAGTCCGCACCTGGCCGCCCGCGGGTTCTGGGACAGTCACGGCACGGGTATGCTGCCGGGGTTGCCCTGGCGCGCCAGCTTCGGCCGAACGATCGGCCCGGCGCCGGCGATGGGCGCGCATACCGATGAAGTGCTCGTCAGCGTCCTCGGGCTGACACCTGAACGCATCGCCGAACTGCGGGCGAGCGGCGCGCTGGGTTAGACGCTCAGAACTCACCGCTGCGATAGGCCTCGTCGAGGCGCTTGGCGTCCTCTTCCGACAGGTCAGGCCAGGCCTCGCCGCGCTTGCGCAGCTTGCCCTTGAAATTCGGCTTGCGTTTGGCGTTGAACGCCTGCCGGCCTTCCTCGCCGTCGATCGTGGTCTGGATCAGGAGCGAGTTGATCAGGTTCTGCACGTGCCACGCCTGGTCGGTCGGCAGGTCGCCGAAGCGCACCACGAACTCCTTCATCATGCGCACCGCCACCGGCGGCAGGGTGCAGATGTGCCGCGCCATCTTTTCGGCGCGCTCCAGCAGCTGCGCGTGCGGCACGACCTCGTTGATCAGGCCGATGCGCAGCGCCTCCTGCGCGTCGAACGGCTCGTCGGTCAGCAGGATCTTCATGGCGTCGATGTAGCGCAGCTGCTTGGCGAGCAGGCTGGCGCCCGGCCCATGGCCCAGCCAACCCTGGGTCAGCAGCGCGAACTTGAAGCGCGCATGCTCGGCGCTGGCGATGCGGATGTCGGTCGAGGCGAGCAGGATGTAGAGCCCGGCGCCCGCCGCCCAGCCGTTGACCGCGGCGATCACCGGCTTCCAAACACGGGGATAGTGATCGCCCATGCGCCCGTCGACGCCGGTCCTCTGGCCGTGCACGGTGCCCGCCAGCGGCCAGAAGATGCGCTGGGTGCGCAGGAGCTCGCGCTCCTCCTCGGTGATGCCCTTGCGGGGCGCGAGGTTGTGGCCGCCGCAGAAATGCGTGTCGCCCTTGCCGGTAAGGATCGCGCAGCGAATCGCGCGATCCTCCCACATGTCGATCCACGCCTCCGAGATCGCGTCGGAGGTCGGCTTGTCCAGGATGTTCGCCTTGCCGGGATTGTTCAGCGTGATGTAGGCGACGCCGTCACGCTTCTCGTAGTCGATGGCCACGCGAACCTCCTCCCCACCTTTTTGTCATCCCGAGCGCAGCGAGGGATCTAGGGCGATCCTGGATTCCTCGCTCCGCTCGGAATGACAGGCGGTTACTAGCGCGGCCGGCTGACCTCGGCGCGGCCCACCACCATGTGATGCACCTCGTCCGGACCGTCGGCGAAGCGCAGGTGCCGCTGGTGCTGGTACATCTCGGCGAGCGGCGTCCAATGCGAGATGCCGGTGGCGCCGTGGATCTGGATCGCCTGGTCGATGATCGTGCACACCTTCTCCGGCACCATGGCCTTGACCATGCTGACCCACACGCGCGCCTCGCGGTTGCCCAGCACGTCCATCGCTTTGGCCGCCTTCAGCACCATCAGGCGCATCGCCTCGATCTCGATGCGCGCGCGCGACACGGTCTCCAGGTTCTTGCCAAGCTGGATGAGCTGCTTGCCGAAGGCGGTGCGGGTCGAGCCACGCTTGACCATCAGGTCCAGCGCCTTTTCCGCCTGGCCGATCGAGCGCATGCAGTGATGGATGCGGCCCGGCCCGAGGCGCAGCTGCGAGATCTCGAAGCCGCGTCCCTCGCCCAGCAGGATGTTCTCCGCCGGCACGCGCACATCGTCGAACTTGATGTGCATGTGGCCGCGCGGCGCGTGGTCGTGGCCGAAGACATACATCGGGCCGAGGATCTTCACGCCGGGCGTGTCGATGGGCACCAGGATCTGCGACTGCTGGAACTGCGGCGAGGCGTCAGGGCTGGTCTTGACCATGGTGATCATGATCTTGCAGCGCGGATCGCCGGCGCCCGAGATGAAATACTTCTCGCCGTTGATCACCCATTGATCGCCGACCAGCACGGCGCGCGTCTCGATGTTCTTGGCATCGGACGAGGCGACGTTCGGCTCGGTCATGGCATAGGCCGAGCGGATCTCGCCATTGAGCAGCGGCTTGAGCCACTTCTCCTTCTGCGCCGGCGTGCCAACACGCTCCAGCACTTCCATGTTGCCCGTATCGGGGGCCGAGCAGTTCAGCGTCTCCGACGCCAGCGGCTGCTTGCCCAATTCGGCGGCGATGTAGGCGTAGTCGAGGTTGGTCAGGCCGCGGCCGATCTCCGAGCCGGGCAGGAAGAAGTTCCACAGGCCGGAGGCCTTGGCCTTGTTCTTGGCGACCTCGAGCAGTTCGAGCTGGCCGGGCGCCCAGGACCACGGGTCCTTACGCCCCTCGCCCAGGCGAAAGAACTCTTCCGCCATCGGCTCGACGTTGTCGGCGATGTGCTTCTTGACCGCGTCGAAGAGCGGCTGCGACGCCTTCGACATGGCGAGGTTGTTGAGTTCGGCTTCGAGATCGGGGCGGATTGGGGTGACCGCGGCGCGCTGGCTCATCGGGGTTTCCTCGGTTGGTGCGACTGGCTTTCTCGCCGCCCAATCCCGACAGACCCCGCCTGCCCGGTCAATCGCGCAGTTGGCACTAGCGGGCGACAACGTCGTGTAGCGAAACCGGCGTGGTTCGGGGCCAGTTCCAATCGGCCGGTGACGCCGAGCTCCGATCCTCGTCCCGATAGGGCCGGGTACCGGTCGGCGGCCTCACGCGCCACGTCGATTCATCTGGTAGAGTAGTTGGATGGCGGACTAACGAGCTTCTGCCAGCTATCGGGAAATCGCCATGGCCGAAATCCTCGCTTTAGGCATCTCGCACTATCCGCCGCTGTGGGGTCCCGACGACCGCATGGCCTGGATCCTCAAGCGCATGATGCAGAATCCCAACCTGCCGGAGGCGCTGCGCACGCCGCGGGGCTGGCCGGCGCCGATGCGCGACGAATGGGGCAACGACGAGGGCGCTTCCGCCGCCGCGCGCCATCGCGCCGATCTCGTCGCCCAGCTGGCACGCACGCGCGCGGCGCTCGACGCCTTCAATCCCGATTTCGTGCTGATCTGGGGCGACGACCAGTACGAGAACTTCAAGGAGGACATCGTCCCGCCCTACTGCGTCAGCGCCTATGATCGCTTCAAGTTCGCCGTGCCGCCGGGCAATGTCTGGGGCGAGTCGGACAAGGTCTACGATCTGCCAGGTCATCGCGCGGCGGCCAAGATGCTGGCCAGCCGGCTGATCGAGGACAGCTTCGACACCGCCTACGCCTACAAGCCGCTGCACCATCCGCTGGGCCACGCGTTCAGCAACGCCGTCATGTACCTCGACTACGCGCGCACGGGTTTCGGCTATCCCATCGTGCCCTTCGCCATCAATTGCTATGGCCGGCGCGTGCTGGCGCAGCGCGGCGGCCTGCCGGTCTTCGACCGCGTCATCGCCGACGAGGATCTCGATCCGCCGGCGCCGACGCCGAAGCGTCTGTTCGATCTCGGCGCCGCTACGGCGCGTATCCTCGCCGAGTCGCCCTACCGCGTCGCGCTGCTGGCCTCGTCGGGCTGGTCGCACGCCTTCCTGACGGCGAAGAATCATTTCCTCTACCCCGACACACCGGCCGATCGGCGGATGTACGAGGCGCTGCGCAACGCCGACTGGCCGACCTGGCGCGGCTATTCCGGCGCCCAGGTCGAGGACAGCGGCCAGCAGGAGATCCTGAACTGGATGTGCCTGGCCGGCGCGCTCAGCGAGCTCAAGCGCGCGCCGAAGGAGACCGGCTTCGTCGACACCTGGATCTTCAATTCGTCAAAGGCGTTTCTGATCGCCTGAGGCCTGATCGCCCGCGCCGCGCGCGATCCCGCCGCCCAGCACGCGCATCAGCTCGTCGGCCACGTCGTCGGCGCTCATCTCGCCCTCGGGGTCGAACCACTCGGCCGCCCAGGTGAGCGCGCCCATGGCCAGCATGCGCACCACCGACAGGTCGAAGCCTGGGCGCAGCAGCCCCTTGCGCTCGGCTTCGCGCAGCAGGCCGGCGAAGATCGCGGCGTATTCGCGTTCCTGCGCCATGTGCTGCTCGCGCAGCCGCTTGGGCAGGCGGCGGATCGACCTGAGGCGCGAGGAGAAGTGTTCCCTGAGCGTGTACTTGAAATGCGCGCCCAGCCCCGCGCGCAACCGCAGCAGCGGCGAGCTGTCGGCGCCGGCCTCCTCGATGGCGCGCATCACCGCCTGGCGCGCGCCATCGACGCCGCTTTCCAGCACCGCGCGCATGATCTCGTCGCGCGAGGCGAAGTGGTAGTAGATGCTGCCGGCCTCGATCTTGGCCGCCGCGGCGATGGCGCGCACCGTCACCTCGTCCGAGCCATGTTCCTGGAACAGGCGCGTGGCGACCTCGATCAGACGCGCCCGGGTCCGCTCGGCCTTCGTGATCTTGGTCTCGATCAAGGGCGCAGCCTGCATCAGACGATGATCGTCAGCTTGCCCGGGTACAGCATGTCCATGTCGAGGATCGAGCGCTTGGCCTTGATCTTCCATGGTTGGCGGGCGCAATCGATGCGGTAGACGTGCTTGCCGTAGTAGGTGTCGACCATGCCGCGCTTGGCGCGATAGGTGACGAAATTGCAGGTGACGTCGGCGACGCCGTCGCTCATGCCGGTGATGCGCACGTTGCTGATCATGTGGCGCTGACGCGAGCGGGGAAACTCCGAGTGTGCTTCCTTCTTCGTCAGGCGCACGACACGCTCGCGCAGCCGCACGTAATCATCCGCGATGTAGAACAGCGAGGTCGCCGGATCGGTCTCGCTGCCGTCGCCCGTCGGCGGCACCTCGTAGGTCGCGCCCTCGGCGAACATCGCGAACCATTCCTCGATACGCCATTCGTCGAGCAGCTCGGCTTCGAGATAGAGGAAGTCCTCGATGCCCGCGCGCAACACGCCATTGGCAGCAGGCAGACCTGGCGCCGAGCAGGCATCGGGGATCATCGGCCGCCCTCCATGCGGTCGCGCCACTGACGCCAGAAGCAGCGCATCTGCTCCTCGTCGTCGTTCATCGGCGGGCCGGAGCGCGGCATGCCCTTGGAGATGTCGTTCCAGCCGACCTCGCGGGCGTTGGTATAGCCGCGCTGGCAGTTCTCCAGCGCTTCCTGGTCGTCGGGCGTAGCGAAGCCACCTGGCCCCAGGAACTCCAGGAAGTTGAACAGGCGTAGCTTGCGCAGATCGGCATCCTCGCCGCGCGACCCCAGCGCCCAGGCGCTCACGGTCATCTTGTTGGGCGCCGCGGGCATGAAGGTACGGATCGTGATCGCCATGATGTCGTTGATCACCAGGTTGGGGAAGATCAGCATGTTGCGGCTGAACTCGGCGATGCGCGTGCCGCGCTGCTCGCCGAAGCGCTTGATCAGCTCGACACGCAGCGCCTCGACCACCGGCTTCTTGTCCTCACCCCAGGACGGCACCCAGCGCGCCACCGGCCTGCCCCACGGCGAGGGATACTCGATCACCGCGTGGCCATTGCCGAGATCGGTCATGCCGCTGGGGGCGAAGGTGCCGGCGCCGCTCTCCATGCGCAGGCTGCCGATGTTCTTGAGATAGTCGAAGTAGGTGTTGTGCACCGGGAAGCCATGGAAGGCGTCGATGCTGTTCTCGGCCAACAGCTTCCAGTTGGCATTGATGATGTATTGCTGGCCGGAGCCGACAACCTCCATGCCGGCCTCGGCATGGTCGGCGACCAGGTCGATATAGTCCTTGGCGCCCGCCAGATAGTCCGACAGGGACACGGCGTTGCGGTCGAAGTTGACGAACCAGAAATCGCGGTACTGCTCGAGCCGCGGCACCTGCGTGAGGTCGGCGCAGCCGCCGCCATAGTGCTCCTTGCCGTAGTTGCCCTCGTCGAAGCGCGACGCGAAGCGTCCGTTCACGTTGAACGACCAGCCGTGATAGAAGCAGCGGAACGACAGCGCGTTGCCCTTCTTCTCGCGCACCACCATCGCGCCGCGATGCGGGCAGGTGTTGAGGAAGGCGTGCACGGCGCCGCCGCGATCGCGGTTGAAGATCAACTCGCGGCCGCCGACGGCACGAGTGATGAAGTCGCAGGTGTTGGCGATCTCCGAGCTATGGCCGACATAGAGCCAGCAGCGGTCGAAGATCGTGTCGCGTTCGCCCGCGAGCACGTCGTCGTCGGTGAAGGCGCGGCGGGCGACACGGAACAGATGGCGCTCGCGATCCTCGACCACCAGGCCATTCATGGATTTCGCCTGATGTGCGACATAGGTGTCCATTCGGGCGTCCCTCCCAGGTCTTGCCGAACGCGGGGCGCTTCAGTATCTAACGCTTGTTCGAAATCCTATACCCCGCGCGACGGGGCGGTCAATCGGGTGGGAGATGGCGAAGATTACGTTCGAGACGGCCGACGGCAAGGAGCGGACCGTCGATATCGCAACCGGCCAATCGATCATGCTGGGCGCGGTGCAAAACAACGTGTCAGGCATCGACGCCGATTGCGGCGGCGCGCTGAGCTGCGCCACCT
Source organism: Reyranellaceae bacterium (assembly GCA_022844045.1). GTDB lineage: Bacteria > Pseudomonadota > Alphaproteobacteria > Reyranellales > Reyranellaceae > JAFAZJ01. The sequence continues at coordinate 26,834 of JALHMM010000050.1, forward strand.
GCATGGTCTACGTCCCCCCCGAATGGGCCGATCGTCTACCGCCCAGGACTGGCGACGAGGACGGCATGCTGCAGTTCTCGCCGCACGTGAACGACACGTCGCGCTTGTCCTGCCAGATCACGGTCGACGATACGCTCGACGGCCTGCGCGTGAAGGTTCCGGCGAGCCAGCATTAGCCCGCGCCGAGGAAGCGCCGCGCGTTGCCCGACAGCAGGAGGTCGCGTTGCCCGGTATCGAGTCCCAGCGCCTCGATCGCGCCCACCGGATCGCGCTCCTCGATGGTGAAGGGATGGTCGGTGCCGACACAGAGCTGCGTGACGCCGAAGCGCTCGATCAGGAAGGCGAGCGTGCCGCGGTGGTAGACCAGGGTGTCGTAGTAGAGCCGCCGCGCCTGCGTAACAGGCGACTCCTTCACGGTCTCGCGCATGGCGGGAATCGCGTTCCAGCCATGCATGACGCGTGGCAGCACCAGGCCGAAGACGCCACCGCCATGGCTGAAGGCGATGCGCAGCCCGCGATGCCGCGCGATCACGCCAGCCATCATCAGCGAGACGATCGCCGTCGAGGTCTCGCAGCCGAACAGCGCCAGCGCCGGCATGGTCGGCGGTCCGATCAGCCGCTCGGTGCCGGCCGGATGCAACGCATGCACGAAGATCGCCGCGCCCGACGCTTCGGCGACTTCGAAGAAGGGCGCGAAGCGCTTGTCGGCGATCGACACGCCGTTGACATTGGTGCCGATCTCGACGCCGTGGAAACCGCCGCTCCGCATCAGCAGCTCCAGCTCGCACGCGGCCATGTCTGGATCCTGCAACGGCACCATGCCCAGGCCGCTGAACCGGCCTTTGCCGTCGCGCACCATCGTGGCGATGGTGTCGTTGACATGTCGCGCCATCACCCGCGCGTCCTCGGGCTCGAGCCAGTAGGACAGCAGCTCGGGCATCGGCGACAGCACCTGGCGGTCCACACGGCAGGCCTCCATCACCTCGAGCCGCCGTTCGATGCTCCAGCTATGGTCGCTGACGGTACGGAACACCTTGCCGGCGATCATGACGTTGCAATGATGGCAGTCATGCGCCGGCTCCATCGACGGCCAGCGGGCATTGGCGTGTCGGCCGGCATAGGCGGGGAAGCTTGCCGGCACGATATGCGTGTGGATGTCGATCGCTCCGCTGGTCAATGGCCGGCCCTCGCTGTCCATACTCGTCCGGCCCTTTATTCGTCATCGACCCGGACAGGTCCAGAGCAAGGGGGAACGCCATGAAGCTCCAAGGCAAGGTCGCGCTGGTCACCGGCACGAGTCCGAACATCGGTGGCGGCATCGCCGAAGCGCTGGCGGCGGAGGGTGCCGCCCTGATCTGCGTCGACGCCGCGCGCGCCAACGCCGAGGATTGCGCCAACGCGATCAAGGCCGCGGGTGGCCGCGCGACGGGCAAGGTCTGCGACGTGCTCGATCAGGACCAGGTCAGGCGCACGGTGGAGGAGGCCTGCGCCGAGTTCGGCCGCATCGACGTGCTGGTCAACAACGCGGTGATCTTCAACAAGAAGGGCGTGCTGAACATGCCCCTGGCAGAATGGGAGAAGCAGATCGGCGTGATCCTCACCGGCGCCTTCCTGTTCACCAAACACGTCGCGCAGTCGATGATCGATCGCAAGACCAAGGGCGTCATCATCAACATCATCTCGACGGCGGGACATCAGGGCGAGCCCGGCAACATCGCCTACAGCACCGCCAAATGCGGCATGCTGAACTTCACCCGCTCGGCGGCGATGGAGCTGGTGGGCCACGGCATCCGCGTCAACAGCCTCACGCCCACCGCCACGGATCCCACTGAATCGGACGTACGGGCGGCGCGCTGGGGCCGCGCTGTGCCAAGCCCCAACCCGGCGCGCGATGCCGCCTTCGACGTCTTTCGCCGCGGCGTGCCGATGCAGCGACTGCCGCGGCCCAGCGACTACGGCCGCGCCGCCGTGTTCCTCGCCAGCGACGACTCCGACATGATGACCGGTACCGACCTGCGCATCGATGGCGGCGCGGTGGCGCGCTACTGGGCCTGGAACCCCGCGCGGGAGAACGTCTGAGACCGCTCAAGAAACCGATTTCAGTATCGTGATGTCTGCGCGGTTGCGCCCCCGCTGACATCACCGTACCCTCTTGCTCGACAGGGAGTTGCCCGTCGTACGCGCGTGATCCGACAAACCCGCGACGAGCGAGACGCAAATGGCCGAGCCGGTTCTGACGCTGGACGACCTCACCGTGCGCTTTCGCCTGCGCCGCGGCGAGTTGACAGCTGTAGATGGCGTGTCCTTCACCGTACATCGCGGCGAAACCTTCGGGCTCGTGGGCGAATCGGGATCGGGCAAGTCGGTGACCGCGCGTTCGATCATGCGGCTGATCCCCGAACCACCGGGCGACATTCCGCGCGGCCGCATCGTCTTCGAGGGTCGCGACGTGCTGGAACTGAGCGATGCGGAAATGCGCGCGCTGCGTGGCCGGCGCATCGCCATGGTCTTCCAGGAACCGATGAGCGCGCTCAATCCGGTGTTCACCGTGAGCGCACAGATCTCCGACGCGCTGCGTACCAATCTCGGCCTGTCGAAGCAGGACGCGCGCGAGCGCGTCGTCGAGCTGCTGACGCTGGTCGGCATCCCCTCGCCGCGCAAGCGGCTCGACAGCTACGTGCACGAATTCTCCGGCGGCATGCGCCAGCGCGTCATGCTGGCCATGGCGCTCAGCTGCAATCCCACCTTCCTGATCGCCGACGAGCCGACGACGGCGCTCGACGTGACCATCCAGGCGACCATCCTCGAGCTGATCACCAGCATGATCGAGCGGCTCGGCATGTCGCTGATCTTCATCACCCACAATCTCGGTGTCGTCGCCCATGCCTGCGACACGATCGGTGTCATGTACGCCTCGCATATGGTCGAGCTCGGCGCCACGCGCGAGATCTTCCGCAACCCGCAGCATCCCTACACCGTCGGCCTGCTGAACTCGATTCCACGGCTGGACACGCAGGCGAAGTACCTGACGCCGATCACCGGCACCGTCTGCAACATGATGGATCCGCCGCGGGGCTGTAAGTTCCATCCGCGCTGCGCGCACGCCATGGAGATCTGCAAGCGCGAGATCCCGCCGCTGCGCGAGGTCGCGCCGGGCCATCACGCCGCCTGCCACCTGCACGGACGGCAGTGATGCCCGCGACCGACACCCTGCTCGAGGTCAAGGGGCTGACCAAGCACTTCGCCCTGCATGCCGACATCTATTCCAAGTTGGCGGGCGAGAAGGCGCAGCTCCTGAAGGCGGTCGATGGCATCGACTTCCATATCCGCCGGGGTGAAACCTTGGGGTTGGTGGGCGAGAGCGGTTGCGGCAAGTCGACCACGGCGCGGCTGGTGACCCGGCTGATCGAGCCGACCTCCGGCGAAGTGAAGCTGCGCGGCGAGGATCTGCTGGCGTTCTCGTCCGCACGCATGAAGGAGGCGCGCAAGGAGATCCAGCTGGTCTTCCAGGACCCCTACTCTTCGCTCAACCCGCGCAAGACGATCATGCAGATCCTCAGCCGGCCGATGGAGATCCACGGCCTGGCCAAGAGCTGGACCGAGAAGCGCGGCCGCGTGCTCGAGCTGCTGCGCCGCGTCGGCCTGGGCGTCGAGCATATCGACCGCTATCCGCACGAATTCTCCGGCGGCCAGCGCCAGCGCATCGCCATCGCCCGCGCGCTGTCGGTCGATCCCGACCTGGTGATCGGCGACGAGCCGGTCTCGGCCCTCGACGTATCGATCCAGGCGCAGATCCTCAACCTGTTCCGCGACCTGCAGGAAGAGCTGGGGCTGACCTACCTGTTCATCGCCCATGACCTCAGCGTCATCCGCCACATCAGCAATCGGGTCGCGGTGATGTATGTCGGCAAGATCGTCGAGACCGGGCCGGCGGCGGCGATCTTCGAGAACCCGCTGCATCCCTATACCAAGGCCTTGCTGGCGGCCGTGCCGGAGGCGGATCCCGACAAGCCGCCGCCCAAGCTGACGCTCAAGGGCGAGATATCGACGCCGATCGACCCGCCCCCCGGCTGCCGGTTGTGCGGCCGCTGCCCGCGCGAGACGACCATCTGCGCACAGGACGCCCCGCCGCTGGTCGACGTCGGTGGCGACCGCCAGGTGGCTTGTCACAACTTGTGACCCGACCTCATGCTGAGGAAACTGCCCAGCGGCCGTCTTGAGGCATGGGCAACGGACACCGAGCGGATTGCCCACCCTTCGAGACGCCCCCTGCAGGCGCTCCTCAGGGTGAGGTTTGACTCAGCGTTCCGCCAGCCTGGGATCGAGGATATCGCGCAGGCCGTCGCCGAAGAGATTGAAAGCGAGCACGGTGTAGCAGATGGCGAGGCCGGGGAAGGCCGCCATGAGCGCGTGCGTCTCCATGTAATCGCGTGCGGCGCTGAGATCGGCGCCCCAGTCGGGCGTCGGCGGTGGCGTCCCCAGGCCCAGGAAGGATAGCGCCGCCACGATCAGGATGACGGTGCCCAGTCGCACCGTGGCGGTGACGATCAGTGGCGACACGATGTTGGGCAGCACCTGGCCCAGCGCGATCCGCACCGACGAATCACCCATCGCGCGCGCCGCCTCGACATACTCCTTCTGTTTCTCAGCCAGCACCGAGCCACGCGCAAGTCGCGCCTTTTCGGGCATGCCGGCGAGGCCGAGCGCTCCGATCAGCACGATGTCCATCATCACGCCTTCGAGCTTCCAAGCCTGCGCGACCGTCACGAACAAGAGATAGAGCAGCAATCCGGGAAAGGCGAGCAGTCCGTCGACGAACCTCATCCCCAACGTATCGGCCATCCCGCCCCAGTAGCCCGCCAGCACGCCGAACGGCACGCCCACCAGCATCGAGACCGCGACGGCCAGGACCGCGATCGTCACAAGCCGCCGCCCGCCATACAGCAGCCGCGAATAGATATCGCGCCCCATCCGGTCGGTGCCCAGCAGATGCTCCGCCGAAGGTGGCGCGAGACGGGCGCGGTAGTTCTGCTTGATCGGATCGTGGGTGGCGATCCACGGCGTGGCGATGCAGGCACTGAACAGCAGCACAAGCATCACCGCGCCGATGGTGGCGGTACGGCTCTTGCGCAACTCGTACCAGGTGTTGGAGAGCGCGGCCATGGCGCGCTTGAGAAGCGGCGGCGCCGGCGGCACGCGCCGTTCGTCGGCGATATCGACCAGCTTGCCGGCATCCAGTTCGGTCATGTCGGGCCACCTACGCCAGTTTGACGCGTGGATTGAGAAGCCGGTACGTCAGGTCGACCAGCAGGTTCATGACGACGACCATGACGCCCAGGACGAGCACGCCGGCCTGGATCAGCGGATAGTCGCGCTGCAGGATCGCCTCGAAGATCGCGCGGCCGATGCCCGGCCAGGCGAAGATGGATTCCAGCACCACCGTGCCGCCCAGCAAGTTGGCGAGCTGCAGGCCGCTGATGGTGATGGTCGGGATCATGGCGTTGCGCAAGGTGTACCGGAAGATCACCCGCCGCTCCGGAAGGCCCATCGCGCGCGCCGTATCGACATACTCCTTGCTTAGTTCATCGAGCATGCTCGACCGCGTGAGGCGGGTCGTGAAGGCGGCCTGGCGAAAGCCGATGGCCGCCGCCGGCAGAATGAGGAACTGCAGGCTGCCCCAGAAGTCCTCCAACGGGCTGACGTAGCCGGATGAGGGCAGCCAGCCGAGGTAGAGCGAGAACAGCAGCACGCAGAGGATCGCGAACCAGAACTCGGGGATGGATATCCCGGCCAGCGACGTCACCTGCGCCGAATAGTCGACCGCCGAGTTGCGACGCATGGCGGCGAAAGTGCCGAGCGGCACGGCGATCAGCATGGAGAGCGAGATGCCGACGACGGCGAGGTACATCGTCGCCGGGATGCGACTCAAGAGCTCGGTCGAGATCGGCCGCCGCGTCACCAGCGACTTGCCGAAATCGAACTCGGCGACGCGGACGAGCCACAGGGCGTAGCGCTCGTAGATCGGCCGGTCGAGGCCATACTCCTTTCTGAGAATCGCACGCGCTTCCTCGATGTCGCCACCCTCGGTACCGACCAGAGTGTCGACGATCGAGCCCGGCAGCGCCTCGACGAAGCAGAACACCACCACCGTCAGCACCAGCACGACGGGGACGAGCTGGGCGATGCGGCGCAGGATGTAGGCGAGCATCGCCCGAGCCGCCTCAGGCTTCGATCCACGTGCGCCGCATGCCGGCGCCCGCGTAGCTCCATGGCCCCGAGAAGGACGGCACGTAGCCCTTCACGCGGGTACGATGGCCGGCCATCATCAGCGGCACGTAGTGCGTGTACAGCATCGGCAGGTCGCGGTTCACCAGCGCCTCGACGTCGGCGTACATCTGCCGGCGCTTGGCCCGGTCGCGCTCCTGGCGCGCCGCGAGGATGATCTGGTCCGCCTTCTCGTTCACGTAGCCGTTGCGGCGGCGGTTCTCCGGCGCACTCGACAGGATGTTGCGTCCGTACCAACCGTCTGGGTCGAGACGGTAGGAGTTCGCCGTCGAGTCGATGTTGTAGTCGCCCTTGCCCTGCTTCTCCAACATCACCGGCGACGGCAGGATCTCGAGCACGACGTTGAAGCCTGCGTCCTTCAGCATGGCATGCACGAGTTCGCCGGACTGTTGCATGTAGGGGAAGGTGTCGTTGGCGATGATGGTGAGCCGCTCGTCGCCGCCCTTCGCCTTCTTGCGCAGCGCCTTGGCCTTGTCGAGATCGAACTTGGACGACGGCTCCATGCCTTTCGGGTGCCATGGGCTGGCTTCGCTGTAGAACCCGTTGGCGATCGAGCCTATGCCGTTGAACACCGCCTGATGGATGCCTTCGCGATCGATGGCGTGGGCGATGGCCTGCCGGAGCAGATGGGCGTCGGGATTGTCCTTGTTCGACAGCAGGCCGTTCTTCAGGTTGAAGTACATCATGGCCGTGCCGACCTGCGGCACTGGCCAGGTCTCGAACGTCTTGCCGTGGTCCTTCTTGAAGGCCGCCGCGTCGGCGTAGGCGACGTTGTCGATCAGATCGAGCTCGTTGGCGCGCAGGGCGGTGAGCCGCACGCGGTCCTCCTTCTTGGGCATGCCGATCAGCCCATCGAGGTAGGGCAGAGAGTTGCCCTCGGCGTCCGTCTCGTAGAAGTTCTCGAAGCGCACAAGCTCGCACCGGTCGTGGCGGCGCCACGACTTGAACTTGAACGGCCCGCAATTGACCGGCTCCGTATCGGCCTTGTCGGCGGCGCCCGGGGCCATCAGGTTCACCGGGTAATAGACGAGGTTGATGTCGAGCGCGACGTCCGGTTCCTTGAGGTGGAAGCGCACCGTGTGCTTGTCGTCCACCGTGACGCGCTCCACGCCCGACACCACCGAACGCGTGAAGGCGTGGCTCATCTTGGGATCTTTGATCCGCTCGATGTTCCACTTGACCGACTCGGCGTCGATCGTCTGGCCGTTGTGGTATTCGGCGCCGCGCCTCAGCTTGAACGTCCAGGTCTTGAGGTCGGCCGAGGTGTCCCACGACTCGGCGACGGCGGGCTTGGGCTCCATCTTTTCATCGAAGTCGACCAGGCCGCCGGTGATGCCCGTCAGCGGATGGGACACGAAATAGATGATGTTGCGATGGGTATCGAGGCCGACCGAGTCGTCGCGCGTGCCAAAGCGCAGCATCCCGCCCCGTTTGGGGTGCTTCTTCCCGGCCGCCGCCTCCTGGGGAGGCAGCCCGACCATCGCTGCGCCTGCCAGCGCCGTGGTCGATGCGAGAAATCTACGCCTACTTTGTTCGATGCCCTTATTGTTTTCGCCAGTCATGGACGAAGCCTCCCTGAACGAGGTTTTTTCGGGCCGAAAGCGGCTATGTGGTCAGTCGACTAATCGATGCTGGTCTCCGATGGGAACTACGCGACGCCGATTCCGTCAGTCGGGAATACGCCAATGCGCGAACTGTTCGAAGCCTGACGACATTGGCGGGAAAGTCAACGCCCGACCGCTCACGATCGCATCAGCCGCCTTCGGCCAGGCGTCGATCGTCCTCGGTCTGGTATTGCGGCGAGGTATCACGGGGCATGCGCGTGTCGTCGCCGCGCGTGGCGGCGGCCTGCGCGCGCCAGGCATCGTCGCCCCACGCCGCGTCCAGCCGCACGATGCTGCCGGCGCTATCGATCGTCTCGAACGCCCGCAGCGCGCCGCGCAGCACGCGCATTTGGTCGGCGCGGTCGAACGGCTTGCCGGTGCTGTGACCCAGCGGGTAGTCGACGAATACCGAGCGCGGTGGCGCACCAGATTCAAGGATGTCGAGCGCGCTGCCGAGGCAGAGCGTCGGAATGCCGAGGGCTTCGAGGTGACGGGCGGCCAGACTCACGGTCTGGTGGCAGACAGGTCACATCGGCACGAGCAGCGCGACGTCCACGGCCTGCTGCTTGAAGACTCCCTCGACCTGCGGGATCAGCTCCTCGCGCACGCGGCGCTGCGAATAGATGCCGCCCATGCAGGAGATCGCCGAGTCGGCCAATTCACCGACCACGCCCTCGTCACGCAGCGCACGCAACGCCGTCAGCGGCACGAGGCACTCGGGATCGCGCCGCGCGTTGACGAGGTAGTTCTCGGTGATGTGCGAGAAGCGCAGGCGATCGGTGGGCGTGTCCATCGGGATCAGCCGGATCGAGGCGTCGTCCTTGTAGTGATAAGCCACCTGGCCCGCGACGTAGCAACCCGAGGTGGTCAGCACGCCCAGCCGCGACTGCGATAGCGGCTTCTTCAGCGGTGCGAAGGGCGGCTTGTCGTCGGCGACGTACCACCGATAGGCCGCGTAGCCCAGGCTGGCGTAGCGTTGCGTGATGGCGTCGATGTAGCGGACCGGTTCCATTGCTTTAGTCCGTCTCGATCGGCAAAGACGTGTCCTTCGCCCACTCGCCCATCGAGGCGTCGTAGAGCGTCAGATCGTCGTAGCCGAGCTGGTGCAGCAGGAAGAGATCGAGCGTGGCGGAGATGCCGCCGCCACAATAGGCGATGACTTTCTTGTCCTGTGACACGCCTGCCGCCGCGAATTTCGCCTGGGCGTTGGCCAGCGACGTGAAGCCCTTGGTCGCGGGATCGATCAGGGTCACGGCCGAGACGTTGACGCTGCCCGGCACGCGGCCCGGCCGGCCGTAGCGGCTGGGCGTCAGACCGGCATGGAACTGCGGCCCCAGCGCATTGACGGTCACGATGCCGGCTTTGCCGATCGCAGCCCGCACGTCGTCGCGGCCGACGAACAGGCCGGCACGCGGCGCGGCCTTGTAGGTCGCAGGCGGATAGCCCTTGGCCGGCCCACTCTCGACCGGCCGACCTTCGGCCTTCCACTTGTCGAAGCCGCCATCGAGCACCGCGACCTTCGGGTGGCCCAGCGCGCGCAGCATCCACCAGAAGCGCGTCGCCCACATCATCGTGCCGACGCTGTAGAGCACGAGCTGCTTGTTCGCATCGACACCATGCCGACCGAACGCCGCCTCAAGCTGCGCGACATCAGGCATCATGAACCGCAGCCGCGTGTCGGCGCGCGAGAACTCGCCCTGGAGGTCGAGGAAATCGGCGCCGGGGATATGCGCCTCCTCGAACGTCTTGCGGCCGGGCACGGCGATGTAGGGCTCGTCGACACCAGGCGGCGGCGTCTCGAGATAGGTGGTGCAGTCGAAGACGCGTAGATCGGCCTCGCCCAATCGCGCGGCCAGCGCCTCGGTGCTGATCAGGGCCTGTGGTTCGCGCATCGGGTCATCCTCATGGGCCGGTCATCGCCGCGCCGCGTTCGTCGTAGGCGGCCGCCAGCCGGCGCGCTGGATCGCGCTCGACCAGCAGCGGGCCGGTCCGCCGCTCATACCATGCGAGCAGCTTGGCTTCGATATCGGCGTGCGGCGCGCGACCGCCATCGGCCAGCAGATGCACGATGTCGGCGCCGCGCGTCGCGAGATGGCGCGACACGAGGACGGTGCGGTGGCAATCCAGCGGCTCGCGCTCGGCGCACATCAGGGCGAGTGGCCGTTGTGACGCTTCCGCCAGCACCGCGTCGAGTGCCGCGGCAAACGCCGGCGTGCGCGCCGTCGCGATGTAGTCGGCGGCGCCGCCCCGCGGCTTGCCGCCCAGCGCATCGCCGAAGTGGCGGTAGTCGATACCGGCAGCCTTCAGCGAGTCGCTGAGGCGCTCGCGGCCGAATTGCGGGAAGCGGCGCGAGTACGGCGTCGAGCGCACGTCGGCGAGCAGGCGCACGCCGGCCTCGCGCAGCAAGGTCACGAAACGCTCGATCGGGTGGTTGGAGTGTCCGATGGTGAAGATGGACATCGTCGCTGCGCTTGCCTAAAGGGCGGGCATGAGCGTACCGCCAGATCACGCCGCCCGCGAGCGTCCCGCGCCGACGCCGGCTCCGCCGCCCGACGGCTTCGTCCAGCTCACCGGCCGCGGCGGCTACACCACGCATAACGGCCCGTGGTACGAGAAGCACGACGAGACCGGCCGGCTGATCCGCGGCTTTCGCGTGCTGCCGCACCATCTCAACGCGCTGGGCATCATCCATGGCGGATTGCTGAGCGCCTTTCTCGACACGACGATGGGCAGCGCCGTGTGGTTGGCGACCCGGCGGCGCGCGGTGACCTTGCGGCTGCAGCTCGACTATCTCCACAACACGCGGCTCAACGACTGGGTCGAGGGCACCGCCGACTGCACCGGCTTCGACGCCGATGTGGCCTATGTCACGGCCCGCCTTTATTGTCGGCGCCACACATTGGCGACCGGCCAGGGCGTCTTCGCCCTGCTCAGCCCGCGCCGCAAGGATTGAGCCGCAGAGGATCCATGAGCATCGCAGAGACCCAGCCGCCGGCGCATCCCGGCTTCGGCGGCGAGTTCCGCACCATTCCGGTCGATCCGCCGCAGGGCTTCAAGATGATCGACTTCCAGCGCTTCAACGACTGGCGCAACTTCAACACCCATATCGGCCCGCTGTATTTCCGCCGGGGCGAGACGGGCACGCCGGACGCCTTCGTCATGGGCCTGCGCGTGCAGCCCTATATGTGCAACCCCGCCGGCACGATCCATGGCGGCATGATGATGACCGTGGCCGATCTCATCGGCGGCATGGGCGCGATCACGGTCGCGGGCATCAAGGGCAAGTTCGCGCCGACGGTGAGCATGAGCTTCGATTTCCTCGCGCCCGCGCGCGAGGGCGACTGGGTCGAGGGACGGCTGGAGCTGATGCGCCAGACGCGTTCGATGCTGTTCTCCCACATCTGGCTCAGCACTGGTGAGACCAAGATCCTGCGCGCCAGCTGCATCGTGAAGATCCCCTCCGAGGGCAGCTGGGCGATGCAGAAAACGCGGCCGGCTGACAGCCCGCCGGCCTAAGCGTCCGCCACCTCGGCGCGAAACACTTTCGCCAGCGCCTTCTCGCCCGACGGCGTCAGATCGACGGCACGGCCGTCGCTGCGCCTTCGCGCCCAGCCGCGGCTGAAGAACAGGTCGGCGATCGCGGAACCCAGCGCGCCGGCGATATGCGGGCGGCGCTCGCTCCAGTCCAGGCACTGGCGCGCGAAATGGCGGCGGCCTGACTCGGCCACGCTGCGCGCACCATCGATGTCGACACCGACCTTGCGGCAGAACAGCTCGCCGCGCGCGGTAACCAGCCAGTCCTTGCCCGGTGCCGCCTCGATGTGGCCGCTGCGTGAGAGAGAGTCCGCGATCGCCATGCCGACCTGGCCTGCGAGATGGTCGTAGCAAGTCCGGCAGCGCCGCAGGCGCGAGTCGCGCCGCCACGCCGCGTTGGCCGGCGCCGGCTTCGTCGGCGTCTGCGCCGCGCGCGCGGCGACCGCCATCACCGCCTCCAGCGCCTCCGCTACCGTGGGGTCGGCGAGGCGGTAATAGCGATGCCGCCCCTGCTGATCGACCGCGAGCAGGCCCGCGGCGACCAGCTTGGACAAATGCCCGCTGGTGGTCTGCGGCGTCACCCGCGCCTGGGCGGCGAGATCGGTCGCCGGGCGCGGCTTGCCATCCATCAGCGCCAGCAGCATCGAGGCGCGCGCCGGATCGCCCATCAGGGCGGCGGTCTCGGACAGGCGATTGGTCGTAACCATGCTTCGGCCTCCACCGAATTATGTCCGTGAGTATACGCCGTCTATTCCGGTTATGTTTCGGCGCCCGCCGAACCATCGGCAGGATCGAAGGAGAGCGGTGCGTGTCGGAACGCTGGCGGGCGATGGGCTGGATCCTGGTGGCCCGCGTCGCCTATGGCGTGCAGCTGCAGGCCGTGCCGTCGACCGCGACGACCCTGGGCCGCGAGCTGTCGCTGTCCTTCGCCGATATCGGCCTGCTGATCGGCCTGTTCATGCTGCCGGGAATCATCATCGCCGTGCCGGCCGGCCTGTTCGGCCAGCGCTTCGGCGACCGGCGCGTGGCGCTGATCGGCCTCGTCCTGATGATGCTGGGCGCCATCACCGGCGCGCTCGCCAACGGCTTCATCATGCTGGCGGCGGCGCAGGTGATCGCTGGCATTGGCGCGCTGCTGATGGGCGTGCTGACCACCAAGATGACCGCCGACTGGTTCGCCGGCCGCGACCTGCCGCTGGGGCTGGCCGTGATGCTCAACGGCTTCCCGGTGGGCATGGCGCTGGGCCAGGCGCTGTTCCCGGCGCTCGCCGAGGCCGCGAGCTGGCGCGCCGCCTTCATCGCCGGCGCCATCGGCGCGGCGCTCGGTTTCCTCTCACTGGCCCTGCCCTATCGCCGTCACGCCAATGATCGCGCCGCGCGCGGCGCCGACGCGCCCTCGACCCGCCTGTCGCGCGGTGAGCTGGCGGCGATGATCGTCGCCGGCATGATCTGGGCTGCCTACAACGGCTGCTACATGATTCTCGCCGGCTTCACACCGGTCTATCTCGCCAGCATCGGGCTCGCGCCCAACACCGCCGGCCTGTTCGCCAGCGCGACCACCATGGCGAGCGTGGTGGGCGTGATGGCCGGCGGGCTCTTCACCCGCCGCCTGACGAACCCCGACCGATTGATCGCCGCGACCGCCATCCTCTGGGCGGCGTTGCTCGTGGCCGCGCCCTTCACCAATCCGGCGATCATGCTGGTGGTCGCGGGCTTCGTCGGCGGCATCCCCGCCGGCCTGATCTCGGCGATGCCCGGCCAGGTGCTACGCCCGCAGACGCGCGGCCCCGGGCTAGGTGTGTTCTTCACCTGGCTCTATATCGGCTTCGCCGCGATGCCGGCGCTGGGCGGCTGGATGGCCGACCTGCTGCATCGGCCCGAAGCGCCGCTCTACACCGGCGCCGTCTTGCTGCTCGCCGCGCTGCCGCTGCTGGCGGTCTTCGGGGTGATGCGCAAGAGACTGGCGCCGGGTTAGCGCCAGCGCGGATTGGCGATGGCGATCTTCTCGGCGATGGTCGCGCGCAGGTGATCCATCAATGCCGCGTCGCGCTCGTCACGCTCGCCGGCGCGGAGCTGACGGCAAAGCTCGGCGTTGAGAGTCGGCAAGTCGCCGTCGCGGCCGAGCAGCGCCTTCAGCCGTTGCAACTCCGCGGCATCGGCCTGCGGGCCGCGCTGCCATTCGCGACCGAGGATGGCCAGCGAGTTCAGCGCCACCTTCACCTGAAAGGCCAATCGCGCATCGACGCCTTCCAGCGCCGGCAACGCCTCGTTGCGCAAGAAGCCGGAGATGGCGTCGAGCAGCTCGGGGGCGGTGGGACGGTCCTGGGCCATGGCGACTAACCGAGCAGCTCGAGCAGGTCGACTTCGGTCTCGACCGCGCGCCGTCCGATGCTGGCCAGCTCCATCGACTCCTCCGCGCCCGAGAGATGCTTCCACGCCTGCGTCATGCAGATCACGCCCCAGCGCGCCGTGCCCAGGATCTCCCACCAGCGCGCGTGGTCGCGATTGACCTTAGCGCCGCCGGCCGCCTCGTAGGCGTCCCACAGTTCCTCGCGCGAGCCGAAGCCGCCGGCCGGCTTGTCGACCGCGCCGAAGCGCCAGGACTTCACGCAGAGCCAGCCGAGATCCTCCAGCGGATCGCCGAGATGGGCGATCTCCCAGTCGAGAATCGCGGTGACGCCGCTCTCGTCGGCGAGGTAGTTGCCGGTGCGGAAATCGCCATGCACGAAACCCGGCGTGGCAGGCATCGGCGGCATGCGCCGCTCGAGCCAAGTCAAGGCCAGCTCGAACACCGGATGCGGCTCGCGCGTGGTGTCGAGCGCGCGGCGCATGGTGCCGATCACGCTCTCGGCGGAGCCGATATTCAGTCGCGGCAGCGCTTTCAGCGGCACGGCGTGCAACTTGGCCAGGATCGTGCCGAGCTGGCCGGCGATGCGGCCGCGCGCTTGGTCGAAGCGCGGCGCACGGAGCAATTCGCGCGCGATCGCCGTGCCGCCGACGCTCTTCATCACGTAGCCGTCGCCTACGCCGTCGTCGGGCTCGGCGATGAACAGCATCTGCGGCGCGGGCACGCCGTGCTGGCCGGCCGCGCGCATCACCGCGAACTCGGTGGCGCGATCGATCGCCAGGCTGTTCTCCATGGTCTGCGGCGGCGCGTCGGCGGCGCGCGGTGGATCGCGGCGCAGGACAAGTTTCTCGACCGTGCCGTCGTCGAAGATCGCGTCGAAACCCCAGGTCTGGCGCGAGGCGCCGCCAGAGTGGCGGAACAGCCCGGCGATCCGCACCGCGCGACCGAAATGGCGCGAGCAGGCCTTGGCCAGCCCGTGCGTCAGCTCGCTGCGCGCGTCGCCTTCGCGTGCGCCGTCCATTCCCGTTTCCCCGTTTGGCCGCTCGACATGAACGCCAATTCATACCAGCACGGGAGGCGGCGCCAACGCCAGATCGGCGTTCCGCCGCGCGGCTGAGCCGGTTTTCCGGACGCGCCCGCGCGTGCTATGCCCGCGCCACCGAGAAACGGGGGGATTGTGCGTATGGCCGACACATCGCTCTGCCGCCTGAGCGCGGTCGAGACGGTCGATCTCTTGAAGAAAAAGAAGATCTCGCCGCTCGAACTGATCGACGCCGCCGAGGCGCGCATCGCCGAGGTCGACGGCGCGGTCAACGCCATGGTGATCCGGACCTTCGACCGCGCGCGCCAACGCGCGAAGACGCTGAAGCTGCCCGACCCCGAGACGCCGGGCTGGCTCGGCGGCCTGCCCTTCGGCGTCAAGGATCTCAACGACGTCGAGGGCGTGCGGACGACCTTCGGATGCCGTGTGCACAAGGACAACGTCGCGCAGCGCACCTGCATCTCGGTGCAGCATCTGGAGGAACTCGGCGGCCTGGTTGTCGGCAAGACCAACACGCCGGAGTTCGGCGCCGGCGCGCAGACCTTCAACGAGGTCTTCGGCATCACCCGCAATCCCTGGGACACGCGCATGACCTGCGCCGGCTCCTCCGGCGGCGCCGCGGTGGCGCTGGCCACGGGGCAAGTCTGGCTGGCCACCGGCTCGGATCTCGGCGGCAGCCTGCGTACGCCCGCCAGCTTCTGCTCGATCGTCGGCTTCCGCCCCAGCCCCGGCCGTGTCGCCTGGGGTCCGGGCGCCCTACCGCTGAACGGCTTCTCGCAGAATGGCCCGATGGGCCGCTGCGTCGCCGATGTCGCCCTGATGCTCGATGCCACGGCCAAGCATCATCCCCTTGATCCGCTGTCCTACCCCGCGCCGTCGGTGCCATATGCGAGATCGGCGTCCAACCCCGTCGCACCTAAGGCCGTGGCCTGGGCCGGCGACTTCGGCGGCGCCTGCACCTACGACGCCGAGGTCGAAGCGATCTGCCGCGCGGCCGCCGAGCGCTTCAAGGAAATCGGCGCCACGGTCATGGAGAAGGCGCCCGACCCCGAAGGCGCGCGCGACTCGTTTCAGATCTTCCGCGGCCATCACATGGCTGCTGGCAACGGCAAGCTGCTGGAGAGCCATCGCGCGCTGCTGAAGCCCGAGGTGATCTGGAACATTGAATACGGCCTGTCGCTGACGTCGGAGGATCTACGCCGCGGCCTGATCCTGCAGGCGGGCGTACAGCAGCGCTTCGCGCGCTTCATGGCCGATGTCGACATCATGTGCATCCCGGCCGCGCCGGTGCCGCCCTTCCCGGTCGAGATGCGCTACGTCGAGGTGATCAACGGGCGCAAGATGCCGAGCTACATCGACTGGGTGCTCGGCGCTTCGATCGTCACCATGTCGGGCCTGCCGGCGGTGTCGATGCCCTGCGGCTTCACCAAGTCGGGCCTGCCGGTCGGCCTGATGCTGGTCGGCAAACCGCGCGGCGAGGCCGGGCTGATCTCCGCCGCCAAGCTCTTCGAGGACATCATGGGCATCGCCAAGCGCCTGCCCATCGATCCCGTCGTGCGTCACTGATCGCGAATTTCCGGGAGTGAAACCATGAGCATCCTGCAGCCGATGCACGGCTACTACCTCGAAGATCTCTCGGTCGGCATGTCGGCGGTATTCGGCAAGACCGTCACCGAGGCCGACATCATGGCCTTCGCCGGCGTGTCGGGCGACACCAACCCGATCCACCTGCACGCCGATTTCGCCAAGGCCTCGCGCTTCGGCGAGCGCATCGCGCACGGCATGCTGAGCGCGGCCTTCATCTCGACCGTGGTCGGCACCAAGCTGCCCGGGCCGGGCTCGATCTACGTCTCGCAGTCGCTGAACTTCAAGGCGCCGGTCAAGATCGGCGACACGGTGACGGCGCGCTGCGAGATCGTCGAGATCGTGCCCGATCGCAAGCGCATCAAGCTCAAGACCGAATGCCTGTGCGGCGACAAGGTGGTGCTCGACGGCGAGGCGGTGATCCTCGTGCCGACACGGCCGAAATCCGTTTGAGGCGCAACGGATGAGCGGCATCCCCGTCTTCGAGGACTGGCTCGATGTGACCGTGCCGTGGCATGGCGCGGTCGTGCCGCTGGGCAATTTCGACGGCGTGCATCGCGGGCACCAGGTGCTGATCGGCCACGCCGCCGAGGCCGCCAAGGCGCTCGATGCCCCCGTGGTGGCGCTGACCTTCGAGCCGCATCCGCGCACCTTCTTCGTCAAGGACACCGCGCCCTTTCGCCTGACCTCGCCGGCCGCCAAGACGCGGTTGCTGGCGCGCTTCGGCGTGCAGGCGGTGCTGGCGCAGCGCTTCGATCCCGATTTCGCCGCCGTCGCCGCCGAGGATTTCGTCGACGGCATCCTCGTCGCCGGCCTGCGCGCGCGTCACGTCGTGTGCGGCTACGACTTCACCTTCGGTGCGCGCCGCTCCGGCAATGTCGACATGCTGCAGCGCCTGGGCGCCGAGCGCGGCTTCGCGGTGACGGTGGTGCCGCCGGTGATGCGCGAGGGCGAGATCTATTCCTCGACACGCATCCGCGAGGCGCTGCGCGCCGGCATGGTGCGCGAGGCGGCCGACCTGCTGGGCCATCCCTGGGAGATCGAGGGCGCGGTCGAGCAGGGTGACCAGCGCGGCCGCACCATCGGCTTTCCCACCGCCAATGTGGCGCTGAGCGAATACCTTCGCCCGCGTTTCGGCGTCTACGCCGTGCGCGCCGCGATCGAGGAGAACGGCGCGTGGGTATGGCGCGACGCCGTGGCCAATCTCGGCCGGCGCCCGACCTTCGGCAAGCTGCGGGAGAATTTCGAGGTCCACGTGCTGGACTTCGAGGGCGACCTTTACGGGCGCATGATGCGCGTCGCCCTGGTCGACTTCATCCGCCCGGAGATGAAGTTCGCCGGGCTGGACGCGCTGAAGACCCAGATCGCCGCCGATCGCGACGCCGCGCGGGAGATCCTGCGCGCCGGCTGAGCTTGGCCCTTCTCCCCGCGAAGGCCAGGGCGATCGCATATGGATCGTTGGCTGCCTTCGGGCCGCGCCGCTCCAGCGGCGCTCATGATGCGTCGCTGGAGCGACGCGGCCCGAAAACAGTGAAAACCGCTGTCAGGTCGGGGCGCGCCACTCCAGTGGCGCGTCTTCTCGTTCGTCCGCCGCGCCACTGGAGTGGCGCGCCCCCAGCCTTGAAGGCCATATGCGATCGCCCTGCC
>JALHMM010000051.1 GCA_022844045.1 Reyranellaceae bacterium
CAGCCGCCTTGCGCCGCGCGCGCCGCGCCCTCGTCCTCGTCGTCGGGGCGCGAGGGCATCAGGGGGCGCGGCGGCACCGTCTCCGCTGGCGCGGGGCGAAGCGCCCAGGCCGGGACCACTCGCCTCGGCGGCGGGGTGGTGGGGTGGAGGGGGGCATCGGATGAATGGCCGCGCTTTAGCTGCAGGCCGGTGGTCGCGAAAGATGCGAATGAGAGTGGTTCGCTGATATCACGCAGCCCGGTTTCGACCAGGTCGTACCAGTTGCCCTCGCGCGGCGGTCGCTTGCCGTGGAAGCCGCCGATATACAGCCGCTCGCCGGCGCGGGTCATCGCCACGTAGAGCAGGCGGTGGTGTTCCTCGCGCTGGCGGCGCGCCAGGTCGGTCTTCAGAGTGTCGATGGTCGGCACGCGGGTCTCGGCAGCGCGGAACGCCCAGAGTGGTGGTCCCTGCGGCACCCACAGCACGCGCTCGCGATCGTCGATCGCCGTGCAGGTGTCCGGCAGGTAGACGACCGGCGCCTGGAGTCCCTTGGCCGCATGCACGGTGAGGATCCTGACCTCGCGGCGGCGCAGCCCGTCGAGGTCGCGCTTGATCTCGCCACCCTCGGTCGCGATGTGATGCAGGAAGCCCTGCAGCGAGCCATGGCCGGCGGTCGACCACGACAGCGCCTGCGCCAGGAACTCGTCGATCGGATCGAGCGCGTCCGGCCCCAGACGCTCGAGCAGCGCGCGACGGCCGCCCTCCGGCCCGAGAATGCGCGCGTAGAAGGCGTAGGGCGGCAGGAAGTCGGCGCGCGCGAAGATCGTCGACAGCCGCACGTGCGCTTCTACGAACGGTGCCTCGCCCTTCGCGGCGCGCGCGCGCAACGCCGTCCACAGATCGCCGTCGCGGCCATGCGCCAAGGCGAACAGCGCCGCTTCGTCGAGACCGATCAACGGCCCCTTGAGCACGCAGGCCAGCGTCAGATCGTCGGTCGGCAGCAGCGCCGCGCGGCCCAGCGCCACCAGGTCCTGGACGCCGAGATCGTCGAACAGGCTCAGCCGATCGCGTCCCGCGACATCGATGCCGCGCGCCTTGAGTTCGCCGATCAGCTCGCCGACAAAGGCGTTGCGCTTGCGCAGCAGCACCATGATGTCGCCGGCGTCGATCAGCCTGCCATCGGCCAACCGCTCGCGGCCGATCAGCGCTTCGCAATGCGCCGCGACCAGCCGCGCCATGCGCCGCGCCGGCGGCATGTCGTCGGCGTCGCCATCGGGCTTGCACACCGGCCACAGCTCGACCAGCCCAGGCTCGCCGGCACGGGTCGCGAGATGCTCGATCGCGCCCTCCTCGCCGACGCCTTCGTTGGCCGGCAGGCCCGCCGCGAACACCGCGTCGACCGCTGCCAGCACCGCCTCGGTCGAGCGGAACGAGGCGGTCAGGCCCACGGCGCCGAAGCGCCGGCCCACCAGACGCGCCGCTTCATCGAAATGCGCGCGCATCTCCATGAGCTTGCGCGGATCGGCGCGCTGGAAGCTGAAGATCGACTGCTTGGCGTCACCGACCGCGAACACCGTGCGGTCATGTGACACGACACTGGCGTCGCTGAAGAACTCGCCAGTCAACGCGCGCACGATGTCCCATTGATCGGGATTGGTGTCCTGCGCCTCGTCGACCAGCACATGGTCGATGCCGCCGTCGAGCTTGTAGAGCACCCAGGCGGCGGCGCGATCGCCGGCCAGCAGGCGCTTCACGCGCAGGATGAGATCATCGTAGTCGAGCGCCGCGCGCGCCCGCTTGGCGGCCTCGTAGCGGCCGGCCATGTCGAGCGCCAGGCGCAACAGTGCGCCGCTCATGTCGGCCAGCACCGCCGCGCGCCGCCGCTCCTCGGCGACGATCAGCCGCGCCGCCTCGCGCTCGATCACCGGCACGAGCATCGGATGGGCTTCGCGCCATTTCTTGGTCGGCGCGTCCTTGCGCGGCTCGTCCTTGGCCGTGAGGAAGGCGCTGCGATACTCGGGCCACAGCCGTCGCGCCTCGGCCTCGCCGCCCTCGCCCCGTTCGAGCCAGCTCTTGATGCCGTCAGCCATGGCGTCGTTCTTCGCGCCCGGCGCATGCGACAAACCCTCGACGATGTCGTACAGCGCCGAGGCCATCGCGTCGGTCTCGCTCCACGTGGCCGAGAGCACCGCTGCCTCGTCATCGCCGTCGCCGAGACCCAGCCCCTCGCGCAGCGCCGCGATCGCCACCTCGACGTCATCGCCGAGCGTCGCCAGCCGCCCGCGCTCGCGCAGCAGCCGGTCGAGCGCCGTGGCGTAGTCGGCTTCGCTGACGCGGCGCGCCACGGTGTCGAGGGCGGCGACCAGCGCCGGATCCTCGCCGCGCGCGATGGCGGCGATCTGCGCGTCGCGCGCCTGGTCGAGCAGCTGACGCGCCTCGGTCTCGTCGAGCACCTTGGCGTTGGGCGCCACGCCGGCTTCGAGCGGAAAGCGCGCCAGCAGCCACTGCGCGAAGGCGTGGATGGTCAGGATATGCACGCCGCCGGGCGCGTCGAGCACGTGCGCGAAAAGCTGGCGCGCGCGCCGCAAGGTCGCCGCGTCGGGCGGCGGCAGGGCGAGCTTCGCGAGTTCCACCGAGAGCGCCGTATCGCTCATCAAGGTCCAGCGGCCGAGCCGGCCGGCGAGCCGGTTGCGCATCTCCGCCGCCGCGGCGCGCGTGAAGGTCAGGCACAGGATGCGCTGCGGCGCGGCGCCGCCCAGCAGCAGGCGCAGGATGCGATTGGTCAGCACATGCGTCTTGCCGGTGCCGGCATTGGCCATCACCCAGGTTGACCGGCCCGGGTCGATCGCCAGACGCTGCTGCGCGTCGGCGGTGGCGCGCACGTCGCTCACGACGCGTCCTCCTCGTCGGCATCGACGCGGGTTGCCCATTCGTCGATACGCTCGAGGTGCGCGTAGTCGTTGAACACCGGCGCATAGGCCGGCTGCGGGATCGCGATATAGGCCGCGCCATCTCGATAGAAAGCGTCGATCATCTCGCCCAGCACGCGTTCGGTCTCAGCGACCACCTTGGCCGGGTCCTTTACCGCGATGGCGCGCTGTGCGTCGCCGCCGCCGGTCCGCCAATAGCTGAGCTCGATGTCGTCGCCGGCTTTGTCGCCGTAGCCGCCGGCGCGCGCGATCAGCGCCTCGACGGCGAGCTGCGGCGCGTAGACGGCCTCGATCTCGTTGCGCGTCGGGATGCGGCCAGTCTTGTAGTCGATGATCTCCCAGGTCGAGCCGTTGCGATCGATGCGATCCGCCTTGGCGTTGATCGTCAACGGGCCGACGCGCCGTTCGCCGCGCTTCTCCAGCACATAGGCGCGCCACCCTTCGGCACGGCGCTGGCGCTCGAAATCGCAAAACCATCCGGCCAGACGCTCGAAGCGCGGCCACCAGAAGGCGCGATCAGCCGGGCGCGACAGCAACGGCCCGAGCGTCTTGCGCCCCAGCTCGATCAGCTTCGCCTCGGCGTCGTCGGGCAAGTCATCGGGCCAGGCCAGCACGAAGGCTTCCAGCGCATCGTGGATCGCCGTGCCGCGCTCGGCCGCGCCGTAGGGTTGTTCGAGCGGGTCGAGCGCCTCGAGCTTCAGGATGAACCGCGCGTAGAGGCCATAGGGATCGCGTCGCCACTGCTCGATCGCGCTCGCCGACAGCCGCGTCGGACGGGTCACCAACGGCGGGCTGTAGGCGGGCCGCACGGGCGTGGCGCGGGTCGTGGCGGCGTCGAGGTCGATCGCCCAATCGAGATAGGCCAGCCCGGCCGCGACATAGGCCGGCGGTTTGGCGTCCTTGTCCTGTGAGTCGTAGCCCAGCCGCGCGTCGAGCCGCGCCAGCCAGCGCGCCGGCACGGTGGGCGTGCCGCCGACGCGATTGCTGCGCACCAGGAAGACCTCGTCGGCGGCGAAGGCCTGCGCGAAGTCGTGCGCGGCCTGGCCGATGCGTAGCTCGGGCTGCGGCAGGCCCAGCGCACGGCGCATCGGCCGGTTGAGCCACGGTCCGGTGTCGACCGTCGCCGGCCAGGTCCCTTCGTTCAGCCCGCCCAGCACGACGCGATCGGCGCGCTGCAACCGCGCTTCGAGGGGGCCGAGGATGGCCAGGCGTGGATGGCGCCCGTATCTTGGCCGCACGACGACACCCGCGAGCAGCTCGTCGAGCAGATCGGGGAACTGCGCCAGCGTGACCGGCGGCAGCGCATCGTCCTCGTCGCGCCGCGTCGCGATCATGCGGGCCAGCGCCTCGCCGGCATCGCCACGCCAGATCGTCGCCGCGCCGGGCAGTCCATCGGCAGCGGCGAGCGCTTCGAGCGCCTCAGTCATCGCCGTGAGCCACGCCGATACGGGATGCGGCTCGCTCTCGCCCAGCGCCGATAGCGGCGCGCATGCCCGGCCGAGCGCCGCCAGCAGCTCGTCGAGTACGCCACGCCAAGCGGCCTCGCCACGCGCCACCAAGTCCCGCAACGACTCGAGCCCGGATGCGGGCTTCGGCCCGCGCAGCACGCCGGCATCGAGCAGGCGGGCGCGCTGCCGGCAGGCGTCGCGCGTCATGCCCAACGCGACGAAGGGATGCTGCAACACCGACAGCGACGCCACGGGCGCGAAGCCCTCGGCCATCATCGCCACCAGCAGCCGGGCCAGCGCCGCCGGCGGCGTCTCGGCGAGCGGCACGCCGGCCGAATCGTCGATGTCGATGTCCCAGCGCTGCAGCTCGGCGGCAACACGCCGCGCCAGGCCTCGGTCGGGGGTCACCAGGGCGGCCGTGCGCTCGGGCGTTTCCAGCGTCTCTCGCAGGGCCAAGGCGATCGCCACGGCCTCGGCCTGCTCGGTCGGGCAATCGATGCGCGTGACCTTCGCCAGCGCGCTGTCGGCATCGGTCATGCCACCGATCCAGCGATCGGTCGTCGCCGCCGGCCGCATCGACTCCGACAACAATGCGGCGCGCGCGTTCTCCTCCTCCCCGCGCATGCGGGGAGAAGGGAACAAAGCCACTTCGTGTCGCAACCTGCCGAGGCCGGTCAGCAGCTCGCGTAGCGCGAACTGCGGATGCGTTTCGTCGAGCGCCGCCCAGCCGTCCTCGTCGAGATCGAGGTCGAGGCCGGGCAGCACCACGCAGCCCAGCGGCAACTCGGCGATCGCCGCCAGCAACTCGCGCGTCGCCGGCTGGGTGCCGGTCGAACCGGCGGCGATCACCGCATGCGCCGGCGGATACGCGCGCCACTGCGCCGCTTGGGCGCGCAGCGCCCGGCTGCGCCGCTCGACGGGATCCATCGCGCCCAGCCGCGCCAGTTCCGCCGGCCAACGCGTCCGGAGGATGCCGAGGAAATCCAAAGTGCCGCGCCAGTGATCGGCGTGATCGTCGGCGACCAGCCCGGCCAACGCATCGAGCGACACGCCGGCGATCTGCAATTCGTCGAGCAGGCTCGCCAGCTCGCGCGCCAGGCGCAACGCCTGCGCCGGCGAGAACGACGTCGCCTCGACGCCGGCGAGGCCCGGTCCCTCCTCGAGAACGAGACGCGTCAGCAGCGCTTCGCGCCGCTCCGTGGCGACGGCCGGCGGCAGATCCTCGATCCGTGTGGCGTTGTCGCCCAATGCCGGCACGGCGGCGATCGCGAGTTCGTCATCGTCGATGTCGCCGATCGGCCGGATGCGCGGCAGCAACAGCGGCTGGCCGTCGGTCGCGCGCAGGAAGGCATCGCGCAGCGCGCGCACGGCGCGTCGATTGGGCAGCAACACCAGGGCGTCGGCGAACGCCAGCCTGTCGCCGGCATAGGCGTCGAGCAGGCCGTGCGCCAGAGCATCGACGAAGGCGTGGCGCGGCGGGATGTGGAACAGGCCGCGCATCGAGCCTACTCCATCGCCCGGCGTGGCGCGCCGCCGCCAGCGAACCACGCCCGCGTCTCGGCCAGCGCCTGCGGCGTGCCGACATGGAAGAACTCGCCATCGTGGCGCATGCCGTAGAGCCGGCCGCGCGCTTCGGCCTCGTTCCACAGCTTCAGTTGCGAGAAAGCCCCCTGCGGCGCATCCGCGAACAGCCGACGGTCGCACAAGGTGACGCCGGCGAAGACGAAGGGCGCCACGCCGACGCGGCCGCGCCAGCGTGCGCGTCCGTCGGGGGCGAGATGGTAGTCGCCCATCGCGTAGCTCTCGTAGGCGTGCGCGGTGATGGTGGAGTGCAACACCAAGAGCGCGTCCATGCGCCCAGCATCCCATTGCGCCGCCAGCCGCGCCAACATCGGCGTGCGCCCGTCGAGCCAGAACGTGTCGGCGTTGACGGTGAAGAACGGCTCGTCGCCGAAATGCGCCAGCGCCTTGACGACGCCGCCGCCGGTATCGAGCAAGGTGTCCTCCGCCGACAGCACGATGCGCGGCGTCGTCCGCGACGCGAGGTGCTTCACCAGCATATCGCCGAGATAGTGCGTGTTGACGACACAAGTCTCGACGCCGGCGGCGGCCAGCGAGTCCAGCGCGCGATCGATCAGCCTGCGGCCGGCGACCTCGATCATCGGCTTGGGCAGGTGGTCGGTGATCGGCCGCATGCGCTGGCCGAGTCCGGCAGCCAGTACCATGGCGCGCCGCGGCATCGCGCTCATGTCGGGATACCGCGTTGGTCGCGCGGGATGTGCGCGTCGATCCAGTTTCGCAGCGGCGCCATCGCCTCGTGCTCCAGCGATCGCTCCAGCAGGCGCCAGACGCGCGGCAGGTGCGGCAGGTAGGTCGGCTTGCCGTCGCGGCGCAGCAGGCGGACGAACAGCCCGACGACCCGAGCATGGCGCTGAGCGCCGAGGATGGCGAAAGCGGCCATGAAGCCTTGGCGATCAGCCACGCCGGCGCGATCGAGGTAATGCTCAATCATGGCCGCGCGCAATTCGTCCGCGATGTCGCGCCGCGCATCCTCGACCAGCGACATCAGGTCGTAGGCCGGATGGCCAGTGGTCGCGTCCTGGAAATCGAGCAGGCCACAGGCGCGCACCCCGGGTCGGTCGCGCAGCCACAGCAAATTATCCTGATGGTAGTCGCGCAGCACGAGAGTCGTCGGCGAGGAGGGCAGCGCGCGCAAGCATTCGCGCCACGCCGCGCGATAGGCGTCGAGCGCCGCCGCCGAAGCGGGGCGGCCGGCGACCTGCGGCAGATACCATTCCGGCAACAGCATCGCCGCGTCGATCAACGGCTCGCCGTCATAGCGCGCGAGCCCCGGCAGGATGGCGGCGGAGCTTTGCGCGGCGAGATGCACCAGCACGTCGGTGGCCAGCGTGTACATCGCCCGCTCGTCGTGATCGTCGCGGCGATCGCCCCAGCGCGGGCCGTTGAACCAGCGGGCGTAGGTCGAGTCACCGAGATCTTCCTCGAGCAGGAAACCGCCCGCCTCGTCGACGGCGAGGATCTCCGGCGCGCTCAGGCCGAGCGCGCGCAGATGGCGCGCCAAGCGCACGAACGGGCGCACATCCTCCTGCGGCGGCGGCGCATCCATGACCACGGCGGTCTGATCGCCGCGCTTCAGCCGATAGTATGTTCGGAACGAGGCATCACCGGCCAGCAGCGACTCCCGCGCGTCGCCCCAGCCGCTCGCCTCGACAAAGGCGCGCCGCGCCGACGCACGGTCAACCATGCGCGACCTCGTGCGCCAGAAGCGCCAGACGGTCGGCCCACGCAGTATCCGCCGCCAGGGCCGCCACGCGCGCCTCGCCCTGCGTGATGCTGAGCGTCACGTCGAGTCGCGTCGCCGGCAACAGCGGGCCGATCCGCTCGGGCCATTCGATCAGGCTGACGCCGCCGGCCAACGCTTCCTCGAAGCCCAGCTCCCAGACCTGCTCGGGCGTGTCGAGGCGATAGAGGTCGAAGTGCCAGATCGGACCCTGTGGCGTGTCGTAGGTCTCAGCCAGCGTGAAGGTCGGGCTGGGCACGGTCAGGTCTTCATCGCCCGAAGCGGCGCGGATGATCGCGCGCGCCAGCTCGGTCTTGCCGGCGCCCAGCTCGCCATGCAGCGCCACGACATCGCCGACGGCCAGGCGACGCGACAATGCCGCGCCCAACCGCCGGGTGGCGGCGAGGTCGGGCAGCGCCAGGTTGACGATCGTTGACGAGGGGCCGGACACACCGGGCGATTTAACACGAAGAGGCGCCGCCGGGGCGACGCCTGTTCTGTGGATCAGTAGCTCCCCTGCTCCCCGCCTTCGCCGGGAGAAGGAAGACCCATTAGTACCGATACGTGTCCGACTTGAACGGCCCGGCTTCCGGCACGCCGATGTACTTCGCCTGGTCGGGGCGCAGCTTGGTGAGCGTCACGCCGATCTTCTCGAGGTGCAGCGCCGCGACCTTCTCGTCGAGGTGCTTGGGCAGGGTGTAGACCTTCTTCTCGTACTTGCCCGGATTGGCCCATAGCTCGATCTGCGCCAGGGTCTGGTTGCTGAACGAGGACGACATCACGAAGCTCGGATGCCCCGTGGCGTTGCCGAGATTCACCAGCCGGCCTTCGGACAACAGGATGATACGCTTGCCGTCGGGGAACTCGATCTCGTCGACCTGCGGCTTGACGTTGGTCCACTTGTAGTTCTTCAGCGCCGCGACCTGGATCTCGCTGTCGAAGTGGCCGATGTTGCAGACGATGGCGCGGTGCTTCATCGCCCGCATGTGGTCCACGGTGATCACGTCGACGTTGCCGGTGGCGGTGACGAAGATGTCGGCGCGCGGCGCCGCCTGCTCCATGGTCACGACCTCGTAGCCTTCCATCGCCGCCTGCAGCGCGCAGATCGGATCGACCTCGGAGACCATGACGCGGCAGCCGGCCTGGCGCAGCGAGGCGGCCGAGCCCTTGCCGACATCGCCGAAGCCCGCGACCATCGCCACCTTGCCCGACATCATCACGTCGGTGCCGCGGCGGATGCCATCGACCAGCGACTCGCGGCAGCCGTAGAGGTTGTCGAATTTCGACTTGGTCACCGAATCGTTGACGTTGATCGCCGGCCACAGCAGGCGGCCGGCCTTCTCCATGTCGTAGAGACGGTGCACGCCGGTGGTCGTCTCTTCGGTGACGCCCCGGATGTTCTTGCCCAGGGTGGCGTACCAGCCGGGCTTCTTCTTGTTGGTCTCGAGGATGGAGGCGTAGAGCACCTCCTCCTCCTCGTTGGTCGGCTTGGCGACCAGCGACGGATCCTTCTCGGCGCGCATGCCGAGATGGACCAGCAAGGTGGCGTCGCCGCCGTCGTCGAGAATCATGTTCGGCGTGCCGCCGTCAGCCCACTCGAAGATGCGGTGCGTGTAGTCCCAGTATTCCTTCAAGGACTCGCCCTTGACGGCGAAGACCGGCGTGCCGGTCGCCGCGATCGCGGCCGCGGCGTGGTCCTGGGTCGAGTAGATGTTGCACGAGGCCCAGCGCACGTCGGCGCCCAGCGCCTTGAGCGTCTCGATCAGCACACCGGTCTGGATGGTCATATGCAGCGAGCCGGCGACGCGGGCGCCCTTGAGCGGCTGCGAGGGTCCGTACTCCTTACGGATGGCCATCAGACCGGGCATCTCGGTCTCGGCCATGTCGAGCTCCTTGCGGCCCCAGTCGGCCAGCCCGATATCCTTGACGACGTAGTCCTTGGCCATGGAACGGCTCCTGTCGATGCCTCAGGGCATCGTGAAATGTGGAGCGCCCTATATCAGCGCGGCCCGGCAGCGACAACGCGGGCGATATAAAGACATGCTGATATGGGAATGGACAGCTAGCGACTCCTGTCATCCCGAGCGGAGCGAGGGATCCAGGCTGGCCCTGGATCCCTCGCTCCGCTCGGGATGACAGGCGATTCTAGTCCTCGCCGAATTTCAGGGTCACCAGCTCACTGAGCGCGGCCATCGCTTCGGCGGCCTGGGGGCCCGACGCGCTGATCTCGATGTCGCTGCCGATGCCGGCGGCGAGCATCATCAGGCCCATGATCGACAGGCCGGACACCGACTGGCCGCCGTGGCTGACGCGCACCGCGGCGTCGAACTGACCGGCGGTGCGGACGAACTTGGCGGCGGCCCGGGCATGCAGGCCGCGTTTGTTGAGAATCCTCAGCGTGCGCTTGTCGCCGTCCGCGCCGCCGGCATCCGCCATCAGCCCGCGTCCTTGGCCATCAGGCGCGAGGCGACGGTGATGTATTTGCGGCCGGCGTCCTGGCAGGCGGCCACCGCCTCGGCCATGGTGCGATCGACCCGCACCGAGGCGAGCTTCACCAGCATCGGCAGGTTGACGCCAGCGATCACCTCGACGCGCGCGCGGTCCATGACGGAGATCGCCAGATTGGACGGCGTGCCGCCGAACATGTCGGTCAGCAACACCACGCCCTGCCCCGAATCGCAGGCCGAGACTGAGGCGAGAATCTCCTCGCGTTTCTTTTCCATGTCGTCGTCGGCCTCGATGCAGACCGCGATCGCCTGCTTCTGTGGACCGACAACATGTTCGAGGGCGGCCACAAACTCACGCGCCAGCTTGCCGTGCGTCACCAGCACGATGCCGATCATCCTGATCTCCCAATCCCCGCCACCGGCCGCGCCGCGCCTGCCTCCAGGTCGCGATGGGTCAAGGTCACGATACGCCCCCGCCGCCGCAGCCAGTCCGCCAGTTCCTCGGCCACCAGCACCGAACGGTGCCGGCCGCCGGTGCAACCCACCGCGACGGTGAGGTAACTCTTGCCCTCAGTATCGAAGCGCGGCAAGAGGGGTTCCAGCAGCGACGTAATGCCCCGAAAAAACCCCTTGAAGTCCTTGTCGGCTTTTACGTAGCGCGCCACCCCTTCGTCTCGACCGGTGTACGGCCGCAACGTCTCGACATAGTGCGGGTTGCGCAGGAATCGCGCATCGAACACCAGATCCGCCTCGCGCGGCAGGCCGCGCCGATAGGAAAACGACATCACAGCGATGCGCAGCCCGTCTTCAGCGCGGCGCACGAAGTGGCCCAGCATCAGCGCCTTGAGCTCCTGAGGCGCCAGCTGCGAGGTATCGATCGTGACGTTGGCGTGATCGCGCAACGGCTGCAGCAGGCGGCGCTCGTCGACGATGCCGTCGAGCACCGGCCGTTCCCGGGCCAGCGGATGGGCGCGGCGCGTCTCGGTGAAGCGGCGCAGCAACACGTCGTTATCGCAGTCGAGATAGAGCAGGCGCACGTCAAGGTCGGCGCGCGCCCGGAGCTCGCGCACGTGATCGACCACCGCCGGCGCGGTGAAGCCGTGCGAGCGCACGTCGATGCCCAGCACCAGCGGGTGCGCGTCGCCGGTGCCCGGACGCAACAGATCATCGACTAGGAAAAGCGGCAGATTGTCGACGGCGACGTAGCCGTGGTCCTCCAGCGCGTTGAGCGCGGTATTGCGACCGGCGCCGGACAGGCCGGTGACCAGCACCACCGGCCGACGCGCCGGTGCCGGCGTGCGGCGACGCGATGGCGCCTTGGTACTGCGGGCGGCTGGCCTCTTCACGGCGGCGATGATGCTGAGCCTGATGCGCGCAAGGCAAGCCTGATCTTGGCCGGCGTCGAGGACTCGAAGGCCGCGAGCGCGACGCGCCGCAGCGAGACGCCGAGCAGATCTTCGCGCATCGCGTCGGGCAGACGCTCGATCGCGGCGGCGTCGAGGAGGTCGACGATCAGGACAACCGTCGCTTCGGGCACGAGCTGATCCGGCGACAGGCGCAGGATGCCGACGCCGCGCGCCTCGATCAGCCCGACGATGGTCGTGGGCGCGCGCGCGATCAGCCGGTTGCCGTCGCGCATCAGTTCCGTGCGGTCATCGGCAACGAGACGCGCGCCGCCGTCGATCAGGCGCAGCGCAAGATCCGACTTCCCCGCTCCCGACTCGCCACGCAGCAGCACGCCGCCCTCGGGCAGCGCGACACAGGTGGCATGGATCTGATTGGACACGGCCGGAGCCTGCTGAGCGCCACGCGCTCCGTCAACGCCGATGCTTGCTCGCGCGGCTTTTCCCTTCTCCCCGCGCAGGCGGGGAGAAGGTGCCCGAAGGGCGGATGAGGGGCTTAACGGAGTCTCAACAACAACGACAAGGGTTGTTGCGCGAGGAAGCCCCTCATCCACCTCGCTATCGCTCGGCACCTTCTCCCCGCCTTCGCGGGGAGAAGGAAGACCTGCTTGATCGCCTGCGCCCACGCCCGCATGGTGCGGCCCGCGCATGACTCTCGACCTGATCGGCCAGCTCTTCACCATCATCGCACCGGTGCTGCTTTGCGTCGGCATAGGATATGGCTGGACGCGGCTGGGCCGGCCGTTCGATCCGGGCTTCGCCACCGCGCTGGTCTCCGGCATCGGCGCGCCCTGCCTGATCTTCAGCGCACTGACGCGCCTGGAGGTTTCGGGCGGCGCCCTGGGCACGCTCGCCGTCGCGAGTCTCTGCTGCTACGCGGGCATGGCCGTCCTTGGCCTGGCTATCCTGCGCTCGGCACGCCTGGCAGCGCATTCGTACCTGCCGGCGCTGATGTTTCCCAATGGCGGCAATGTCGGCCTGCCGCTCTGCCTGCTGGCCTTCGGCAGCGAGGGACTGGCGCTGGGTATCGCCTGGTTCGCGATCGGCGCCTTGGGCCAGTTCACCGTCGGTATCGGCATCGCCGCCGGCAGCTTCTCGCCGCGCTCGATGGCGCGCCAACCGCTGATCTACACGCTGATCATCGCGCTCGCCTTCATCCTCACCGGCACCAAGCCGCCCGACTTCATCGCCAAGACCACCGAGATCCTGGGCGGCATGCTGATCCCGCTGATGCTGCTGTCGCTGGGCGCCTCGCTGGCCAGCCTCACCATCAGCCGGCCCGCTCGCGCCTTCGCGCTATCGATGGTGCGGCTGCTGGGCGGCTTCGCCGTCGGGCTGTTGGTAGCGTGGGCGTTCGGCCTCACCGGCGCGGCGCGCGGCGTGTTGCTGATCCAGTCCTCGATGCCGGTGGCGATCTTCAACTACCTCTTCGCGCTGCGCTACGAGCGCGAGCCGGCCGATGTCGCGGGCATGATCGTCATCACCACCTTGCTGTCCTTCCTCACCCTGCCGGCGCTGCTGCTCTACGTGCTGCCGTAGGCACGCCGCGGCAATCCTCGACGGTGAAGGTCTGGCTCAACAGCTTGCGCACGCCGAACCAGACTTCCTGGATCCAGTCACCGCAGCGAATTTGCCAGAGATGGTTGAAGCTGAAGCCGCGCATGGTCACCGCGCCCGTGATCGCCGTGAACTCGGCGATGCTCTGGCGATAGACGATGCCGGTATCGGGATTCTGGATACCCGGCTCGGGGATCCGCCAGACCGAGCGCAGGACGACGGACTGGTTCGCCGGCGTGCCCAGGACGCGAAAGCGCGTGCCGAACCGGATGCCCTGGCGCGCCGGGACCTTCGCCGTAGGGCTGTAAAACTCGATGTCGGTGATGGTCTGCGTCTGGCCGTTCACCGCCAGCGGCGCGGGGTTGTAGCCGATCGTCTGGGCGCGATAGAGGCCGCTCTCGACGATCGCGAGCGCCGTGACATCCGCCGCCATCGCGCGGCCGGCGAACAGCAGCGCCAGACCGCAGATCAGCCAACGCGTCATGTGGCGGCGCTCCCGGCTTCGCGTGCCGAGATCGGAACGCCCGCGCAATCCTCGACCGTGAAAGTTTGGCTGAGCAGCTTGCGGTCGCCGAACCAGACTTCCTGGGTCCAGTCGCCGCAGCGGATCTCCCAGGGCTCGTCGAAGCCGTAGCCGAGCAGGGTCGTCGCGCCGATGCTCGTGGCGATGTCGGAGATGCTCTGGCGATAATGCGTCCCGGTTTCGGGCTTGACGATGCCGGGCTCCGGGATGCGCCAGATCGCGCGCAAGGTCACAGCCCGACTCGCCGGCGCGCCGAGGATCCGCAACCGCGTGCCGAAGCGGATGCCCAGCCGGGCGGGCACCTTCGTCGTCTGGCTGTAGAACACGACATCGCCGAGCTTGTTCGTGCGCTCGTCCACCGCCTGCGGCGCCGGCATATGGCCGATCGTCCTGGCCCTGAACAGGCCGAATTCGACGACGGACAGCGCCGAGACATCCGCGGCCGCGGCCGGCGCGGCCAGGAGCACGGCAAGAACGCAGACCAGCCAACGCGCCATGCGGCAGTGACTCCGATGTTCCTGATGCGAGGATAGCATGCCGTCGCTAGGCTCGGCTGAATCACGGATACGGGAGGAACGCGTATGCTGCCGCTGGAGGGCATCAAGGTCGTCGAACTGGCGCAGAATCTCGCCGGACCCTTCTGCGCGGAGATCCTCTCGCATCTCGGCGCCGAGGTGATCAAGGTCGAGAAGCCCAAGATCGGCGACGACGCGCGCCACTGGGGCAAGCTCCTGTCGGCCGACGCCGGCGCCTCGTTCAACGCCATCAACCTCAACAAGAAGTCGATCGTGCTCGACCTCAAGGATCCGGCCGAGCGCGACCGGCTCCTGACGGTGATCGATGGCGCCGACGTGGTCGTGCAGAACATGCTGCCGGGCGTGCTGGAGAAGATGGGGCTGGGCGCGAAAGACCTGATGGCGCGCAATCCACGCCTGATCTACTGCTCGGTCAGCGCCTACGGCAACGCCGGCCCGAAGAAGAGCGAGCCGGGCTACGAGCCGATCGTGCAGGCCTTCTCGGCGATGTGCATGATGTCGGGCTGGCCGGGCGGCCCGCCGATCCGCATGGGCACGCAGGTGCTCGATCATGGCAGCGCCATGTGGGCGGCGATCGGCGTGCTGAGCGCCATCATCGAGCGCGGCCGCACCGGCAAGGGCAAGTTGGTCGAGACCTCGCTGTTCGAGACGGCGACTGCGTGGTGGATGAATCCCTACTCCAACTACGCCGCGACCGGCGAGGTGCCGGAACGCCACCCCTCGGGCAGCAACGGCGTGGTGATCTTCAGCGGCTTCGAGACCGCCGACGCGCCCATCGTCATCGCCGCCGGCAGCGACCGGCTGTTCCACAAGCTGGCCGACGTGCTGGGCAAGCCGGAGTGGAAGACCGAGCCGGCCTACGCCAACAATCGCGGCCGCGTCGAGCACAAGGAATTCCTGCTCGGCGAGACGCAGAAGATCCTCAAGACCAAGCCGCGCGCGCACTGGCTGAAGGCGATCACCGAGGCCGGCGTGCCGTGCACGGCGGTCAACACGCTGCCGGAGATGCTGGCCGAGCCGCAGACCCAGGCGATGGGCATGCTGCAATCGGTGCCCAATCTCGGCAGCGACGTGAAGCTGATCGGCCTGCCGATCCAGCTCGACGGGCAACGGCCGAAATTCCGGCAGCGCGCGCCCAGATTGGGCGAGCACAACAAGGAAGTCCTGGGTTAGCGCTATTCCGGCCGGTCGGCGGCGCGCTTCAGCCTGCTGGCGAGCGTGCGCGCGACGCTCAGCGCCTCGCGGATGGCCTCGAGCGCGGCGGGCTGCAGCTCGGGCGCCTGGTTCTCGGCCAGCTCGAGCGCCACCACCGATTCCTCGGCGGTCGCCAGATCGCCGATGCGCTCGGCCAAGGTCATCAGCGCCGCGCCGATATTGCGCTGGGTGTTGATCCAGTTGCGCGGGTCGGTCTTGGGCGAGCGCACCGACTGGGCGCGCTTGAAGGCGGCGACGGCGGCGCGCAGCGGCTCGGGATCGTCGCGGCCCTCGGCGCGCACGAGATGGGCCACCGCGAGATTGTTCTGCGCCGCCGACCAATTGGCGTCGCGCCGCTCGAAGCCATTGGCCGCCGCCTCGAGCATCGCCGTGGCGCGGCTGAGATCCTCCTCGTTGTCGCGCTGCTTGCCGCGGCGCAACAGGGCGGCGCCCAGCGCCATGCGCGCCTCGGCCAGCGGCCGCGCCACGTCGGGACCGCGCGGCACCGACAGCGCCTGCTCGAGCACGCCGATCGCCTTGTCGAGCCGCTCGTTGTCGTCGTCGAACATTGACAGCCGGGCGTGCGCCTGGCCGAGCTCGGTGCACACCTTGACGAACAGCCGGGGCTCGTCGGCCTTCGACACCAGCGGCAGCGCCATGTCCCAGCTGGCGATGGCGCGCTCGGAGAAGCGCGGGTCGTCCTCGCGCTGGGCGATGTCGTTGAGCGCGCAGCCGCGGCGGAAATAGGCCTCGGCGCGCTCGATGCGCAGCTCATCGCCGGTGAGCCCGTTGAGCGAGCGATCGTAGTGGTCGATCGCCGTGCGCAATTCCTCGACGTCGTTGTCGTGGCGCGCCAGCGCGTGCATCGCCTCGCCGGCGTAGCGCTCGATCAGGCCGACACGCATGGCGTTGTCGGGACCACGCAGGGTTTCCAGCGCGCGCTCGGCGGCCTCGATCGCGGCGGCGTAGAGATCGAGGTCGTCGTCGGCGCGCGCCGTCATCACCGCGCCCTGCACGCAGGCCAGCCACAGGTCGGGCATCACCGAGGCGTCGGGCATCTCGCCCAGGCGCTCGAGCGCTTCCGCCATTCGGCCCGCCTGCAGCGCGTCGAACAAGACGCGCAGCGCGGCCACGGTTTCGCCGCGGTCCATGGATGGTTCCTAACCGGAATCCCGCGCCGACGCATCCGCGAAAGCGGGCGCCGGCTATTCCACAGGGGGATGGCTGCGCTGCTATCCGGCGCGCGGCATGCGCACGGTGAAGCGCGCGCCCAGCGTCTTGCCCTGGGCATCCTTGATGTTGCCGGCCGAGATCGAGCCACCATAGGCGTCGACGATCTGCCGGCAGATCGACAGGCCCAGGCCGGAGTGTCGACCGAACGCGGCGGACGGACGCTCCGAGTAGAAGCGGCGGAAGATCGTCTCGACATTGGCGTCGGGGATGCCCGGGCCCTGGTCGTCGATGGTGGCGACGATGGCGTCCTTCTCGCGCATCAGGCCGACGACGATCCTGGTGTCCTTGGGGCTGAAGGAGATCGCGTTGTCGATGACGTTGCGGAACACCTGGCCGTAGCGGCCCTCGTGGCCCAGCGCGCGGAACGGCCCGCCGCGCAGCGCGTTGAGCTCGACGCGCACGCCGGCCTCGCTCGCGGTGGTCGCGGCGTAGGCCTCGACCAGCGAACGCAGCAACGCCTCGACATCGACGACGTGCAGTTCGCCGCGCATCAGCTCGGCGTCGAGCCTTGAGGAATCGGCGATGTCGCTGATCAAACGGTCGAGCCGGCGCGTATCGTCGAGCACGATCGCCATCAGCTTGGCGCGCTTCTCGGGATCCTCGATGCGCACGGCGATCTCGGCGGCCGAGCGCAGCGATGTCAGCGGGTTCTTCAGCTCGTGTGCGACGTCGGCGGCGAAGCTCTCGATGGCGTTCATGCGCAGCCACAGCGCGTCGGTCATCGAGCGCAGCGAGTCCGAAAGATCGCCGATCTCGTCGTTGCGGCCGCCGATATCGGGCATGGTCGGCTTGGAATCGCGCGCCAGGCGCACGCGGTCGGCGGCGCGCGCCAGCCGCGTGATCGGCTGCGCGATGGTGCGGGCGAGGAAGAACGACAGCAGGATGGTGCAGCCGAGCGTCACGCCGGCGATGCGCAGCAGGTCGAGCCGCACCAGGTGGATCCGGTGGGCGATGTCGGAATCGTCGCGCTGCAGCATCAGCGCGCCCAACACCTGCTTGTAGCGCTGCACCGGGATCGCCACCGAGAGAACGAGCCGGCCATCGTCGGCGCGCCTGACGGTTCGCGTGTTGTAGCCGCGCAGCGCCTGTTCGACCCAGGGGTAGTCGCGCGCCACAGGATCGGCGATCTCCTTGTAGGGCCCGTCGGAGCGGCCGGCGCGCAGTTGCCGCTCGACATCGTCGATGAAGCGGCGGAGCCAGGTCTCGTCCGTGCCCGTGTCGGGCGGCGGCAGGGTCTGCTTGACGATGCGCCGCTGGCGCTCGCCGAGATTGGCGGTGTCGCCGAACATCTCGCCGGTCTCGCCGAAGATGCGCCCGCGCGCACCGATCGGCATGGTCAGCCGCGCCATGAGCAGGCGCGCCATCTCGGGATCGACGCGATTGATCGTCGCCTCGCCGCCGCGTACCGCGCTCTCGCCGATCGCCGCCGCCACCACCTCGCCCTGCAGGGTGAGCGCGGCGAGTTCCGCGTCGATCAGCGTGTCCTCGTAGTCGCCGAGGAAGACGATTGAGCCGGCGAGGAACGCCACCGGCAGGGTGTTGACGAGCAGGATGCGCCGGGTGAGCGGCGAGAAGCGTCGGGCGCGGCCGCGCCGGCTCCACAGGGTCGCGCCGCTCGCTGCCTCGGTATCGGAAGGCGGCGATCCGGCGCCGCGCCGCGCCGGAAAGAGCCAGTCGGTCGTCCAGCGACGCCACCAGCTCGTCGCGGTGCGCGTCGTCTCCGGCGGCCTCTTGGGGTCCGGAGGATCAGCCGTCGCGGTACCGGTATCCGATGCCATACAACGTTTCGATCTGCTCGAAGCTATCGTCGACCTCGCGGAACTTCTTGCGCAAGCGCTTGATATGGCTGTCGATGGTGCGATCGTCGACGTAGATGGTCTCGCCATAGGCGGCGTCCATCAACTGGTCGCGGTTCTTGACGTGGCCGGGCCGCTCGGCGAGCGACTTCAACAGCAGGAACTCGGTGACCGTGAGGTTCACCTGCTTGCCCTTCCACACGCACAGATGACGCGACGGATCGAGCGTCAGCTCGCCGCGCACCAGCCGATCGGCCTCCTTGCCCTCGCCCTCGGCGCCGACCGGACCGCGCTCGCCACGCCGCAGCAGGGCGCGGATGCGCTCCAGCAGGAGCCGCTGCGAGAACGGCTTGCGGATATAATCGTCGGCGCCCATGCGCAACCCGAGCACTTCGTCGATCTCCTCGTCCTTGGACGTCAGGAAGATGACCGGCAGGGTCTGGGTCTTGCGCAGCCGGTTGAGCAGCTCCATGCCGTCCATTCGCGGCATCTTGATGTCGAGAATGGCAAGGTCGGGCGGCGCCTGGTTCAGCCCATCCAGGGCGCTGACGCCGTCATTGTAGGTCCGGACCTGGAAGCCCTCTGCTTCCAACAACATAGACACGGAAGTCAGGATGTTCCTGTCGTCGTCGACCAGAGCGATCGATTTCTTCACGGGATGTCTCCGGGCTGGTGGCGCCCCAGGCGCGCGTTGCCCCGTTTGACCACAGGATGACCCGGGGCGGAAGGGGTTGGGGCCGCCCCCGGAGCATAAGCTGTTGACCCGACCAAACCACTGATTCAGTTTGTCCGTGGATGCCAGCCCCTCTCGACATACCGTCGGCGACCCGGGCGCGGGACCTGATGCGCAGGCTGGACCGCGTGTCGCTGGCGACCGCATTGCCGGCTGACGGATCGGTTTGGCCCTACGCGTCTCTCGCCCTGACGGCGGTCGACCATGACCTGTCACCCATCCTGCTGATCAGCGACCTGGCGGAGCACAGCAAGGCGATCGCCTCGGACGCCCGGATCTGCCTGCTGTTCGACGGCACCGGCGGGCTGGACCAGCCGCTGACCGGCCCACGGCTATCGGTCTTTGGCGTGGCGGCGAAGAGCGAGGAGACGCGGCTGCGCCAGCGCTTCCTGGCCCGGCATTCCGATGCGCAGATGTACGCCGATTTCCGCGATTTCAACTTCTACCGCATCGCCATCGAGCGCGCGCATTTCGTCGCCGGCTTCGGCCGTATCGATACCATCGAGGGCGCGGCGCTGCAGGTCGATCCCGGCCCCTGGCAGGCGCTGGTCGAGCGCGAAACCGACATCGTCTCACATATGAACGAGGATCACGCCGAGGCGGTGGGCCTGTATGCGACCAGGCTGCTGGGGCTGGCCCCGGGCGAATGGCGGATGACCGGCATCGACGCCTTCGGCTGCGATCTGCGCTGGCGCGGCCAGGTGGCGCGCCTGAACTTTGAAGCCCCAGTCTTCGATGCCGAGGCTGCGCGCAAGGCGTTGGTGGACATGGTACGCCGAGCCCGAGCCACAGCCGCATAGGGCGCCGCCACCCGGTCGCCGCCTCGTCGCGCGCGAGGTCCAGGGGCCTGCCGGGTCAGCCCGAAAAGGTCACAGCTACTCGGTGCCTTGCTGACAGGTATCTCGCAAGCGCAACAAGTACCGTGTGCGGAAGCGAAAAAAGCCGCCACGCGGAAGGCAGAGGCGACGGGGTGTCGCAATCCACCACTTTCTCCACGTCCATCCCGATAAAAGCCGTGTTTTCGGCTTCATTGCGGCCCCCACCGCCAGTATGGTCGCCGGCCTCTAGTCCACGGGCGGAAACGAATACCCCTCGCGTCGCGCCACACGACGACCAAAGCCCAGGAGAGCTTCACGTGCATCAGGCAGGACCGGTCATCAGCAAACATGGCCTCGGCGCACTAGGCGCCAGCGCCCCCGGCAACGCCTCTTTCCGGCTGAACAATCTCGGCAATGTCTATTGGAACCTCTCGGTGCCGGCCCTCTATGAGGAAGCGCTGCGCCGCAAGGAAGGCGTGCTCGCCGCCGGCGGCCCGCTTTGCGTGCTCACAGGCGTGCACACCGGCCGCTCGCCCAACGACAAGTTCTTCGTGCGCGAGCCCGGCAGCGAGTCGAAGATCGACTGGGGCAAGACCAACCGGCCGATGGAGCCGGCGAAGTTCGAGGGCCTGCTGGCGCGCATGCTGGCCTATGCGCAGCGCCGCGACCTCTTCGTGCGGGAATGCTACGGCGGCGCCGATCCGGCGCATCGCATCAAGGTGCGGGTGATCAACGAGACCGCCTGGCACAACCTGTTCGCCATGAACATGTTCCTGCGTCCGCCGATGGCCGACCTCGCCAACTTCGAGCCTGACTTCACCATCCTGCAGCTGCCCGGCTTCCAGGCCATCCCGGAGATCGACGGCACCAACTCCGACTGCGCCATCGTCTGCGATTTTGGCCGAAGGCTCGTGGCGATCTGCGGCACCTGGTACGCCGGCGAGATCAAGAAGTCGGTGTTCACCATCCTGAACTACCTGCTGCCCGAGAAGAACGTGCTGCCGATGCATTGCTCGGCCAATATCGGTCCCAAGGGCGACGTCGCGATCTTCTTCGGCCTGTCCGGCACCGGCAAGACCACGCTGTCGGCCGACTCTTCGCGCACCCTGATCGGCGACGACGAGCACGGCTGGGGCGAGAACACGGTCTTCAACTTCGAGGGCGGCTGCTACGCCAAGGTGATCAAGCTCAGCCGCGAGGCCGAGCCCGAGATCTACGCCACGACCGAGCGCTTCGGCACGGTGCTGGAGAACGTGGTCGTCGATCCGAACACCGGCCTCCTCGACCTCGACAGCGCCAAATACGCCGAGAACACGCGGGCCTGCTATCCGCTGGACTTCATCCCGAACACCAGCCCGACCGGCATCGCCGGTACGCCCGAGAACATCATCATGCTCACGGCGGACGCCTTCGGCGTGCTGCCGCCGATCAGCCGGCTATCGCCCGAGCAGGCGATGTACCACTTCCTCAGCGGCTACACCGCGCGCGTCGCCGGCACCGAGAAGGGCGTGAAGGAGCCGCAGGCGACCTTCTCGACCTGCTTCGGCGCGCCCTTCATGCCGCGTCATCCGACCGTCTACGCCAAGATGCTGGGCGAGAAGATGGCCCGGCAGAACGTGAAGTGCTGGCTGGTCAACACCGGCTGGTCGGGCGGCGGCTTCGGCGTCGGCGAACGCATGGCGATCAAGCACACCCGCTCGATGGTGCGCGCCGCCCTCGACGGCCGCCTGGCGCAGGTCGCCACGACCTCCGATCCGAACTTCGGCATGCAGGTGCCGTCAGCCTGCCCCGACGTGCCGGCCGACGTGCTCAACCCGAAGAGCGCCTGGAAGGACAAGAAGGCCTACGACAGCGCCGCGCGCGATGTCGCGCAGCGCTTCGAGTCGAACTTCAAGCAGTTCGAGCCGGCGGTCGACGACAAGGTCAAGAAGGCCGCGATCCGCGCCGCCGCTTGATTTCCTTCTCCCTGCGGAGGCGGGGAGAAGGTGCCGAGCGCAAGCGAGGCGGATGAGGGGCTTGAAAGCCTCTCATCCGACTGATCGAGAAGAATGAGACCTTTCTGTATCGAAGCCGGCGAGCGCCTATTGCACGGCATGGGGGAAGAGGCCGAAGCGGTCATTTCCCGGCTCCCCGGTAAAGACCTCCAAGTGCCCGAGCGAGGCGATATTCGCCGGCAGGTCGACATTCTCCACCACAACGATCTGACCATGCGGTGCGATCGACGATAAGTGCTCGAAGAAGAACTCCTTGAGCGACGTGTTGCGCAAGGCAGCCTCGTCGGAACTCAACGGGTCTTTCGATTTGATCGGGTCGCGGTACGTCAGCAAGGGGGTATCGAGCACGACGAAGCCGGGATGCGGTAGCCCCCGCTCTCCGCAATAGAGCAGCAAAGCAACCTTGAACGCAGCATGCGTAACGGCGCGGACGCCCTTTCCGTTGTCCTTCCGGTGCTTTCCGTCGATCCGCAGGTCATAAGCACCGTCGGCAAAAGCCACGTGCCGCTTACCGGGGAACTGCCAGGCTTCCAGCACCTCGCTCACCTTCTGCGCGAAATCATGCAGCGCCTGGCTCGGCACACCCAGCTGCGGACGGTCGGCCTTCGGCGTCGGCTTCAAGGCGGCGATCTCCTCTTTGCGGACGAGGAGAGACTGGCGTTGCTGAATGAGAGCGAGGCCACGGCGCACGTGGTCACGCACGGAAAGAATTTCATCCAGCCGCGCTTTGGCTTCAGCGGCGGCCGGCGCCGTGGTGGCGAGTTCCGCCTCGACCCGTTCGAGCGTCCGCCCCAATTCCACGAGTTCCTTGGCAATCTCGCGACCCTCAACGTCGAGCTGAGCGATCGTGATCTCCAAGTCCTTCTGTTGCTTGTGGATCTTCGCAATCTCAGCTTCCGCAGCCCCCCGCGCTCGCTTGATATCGCCGAGCCCATGACTGTGATTCTGATCGTCGGGAGTCGCACCGCATAACGGGCATGGCCGGTCGCCACCGAGCGCCAACACAAAGCCTGCTTCCTCGATGGCCTCCAAACGCCGGATGTCGGAGGCGTAAACATCAGCGAGCTGCTCGAAGCGGCTGAAGTTGATCTGGATTTCTCCGCGCCGCTGTTCACGTCTAAAGATGGCGCGGGCCAATCGGCCCTTCTCCGCCATAGCCTCCCGGATAGAATGCTGTGCGGTTTGCGCTTCCTCTTGCACCGCCGCCCACGTCTTCTCCAATGCGTCGCTTTGGGCGGCGAGCTGCTCCGCATCGGGAAAGTCGCTTGCGAGCTCCTCGTTCACCGAGACTAGCATCTCATCCAGTACCTCTATCTTGGCACCGGACGAAGTCCTGAAAGTACGTCTGTCGACCACAGGTACTAATGCGCTGTCGTCCTGCCCCGTCAAAAGGAGCTTGAATACGCTGCGCTCAGCGGTGGTCAATGCGAACTGACCGGATTCTACTGGCGACGCTTCGCTCTGAATGGCGGCCTCGTCGACGATGCCATAGCGTATCAAGTCGCGGAAACTTAGCGACCGCTTCTTGGCATTCGCGTCCGACGCAATTTGTCGTTGCACCAGGTCAAGCTCGGACAGCAGAAATTGCGAGAGGTTGTCCTCCTTGTTCGCATCGTGACGAGCCGAGAGCTGCCTATAGTTG
This sequence comes from Reyranellaceae bacterium, assembly GCA_022844045.1. GTDB lineage: Bacteria > Pseudomonadota > Alphaproteobacteria > Reyranellales > Reyranellaceae > JAFAZJ01. Next base: position 23,535 of record JALHMM010000051.1, read on the forward strand.
GTCTGCGACCCGGCGCTGTCGACGAGCGCTTCGACGAGTTCAAAAGGTCCGCCAGCGAGCGAGCGAACGAGCGTGGCATCCCCAGTCTTGGGCAGATGGAGACCAAGGAGCGCCTTTTCATAACCGATCCGCTCACCGATATCGGGCAACAGCGTGGTTCCGCCGAGCATAAAGTCGATAGCTTTAACGGTGAACGTTTTTCCGGTGTTTGATGCACCATGCAGGATGTTCAGCCCGCGGTCGAACCGCACCTCAACCGCCGCCTTCTCGTTGCCCGTGAAAGCGAGATGCGACAGCGTGATCCGCGGCGCTCCGGTCATAGCGCCGCCCCTGCACTTCCGGCTTCACCCTGAAACTCGACGGCCCACCGACCGATCCGTTCAGCAATGAGGGCGGCGAGTGCTTCCTCGGATTTGTCCTCAAGAAATCTTGCGAGCCATGTGGCACGCTTTTTGAGCTCAACGGAATAGATCGACCGCAGCATCTCAACGAAGGCCGATGCCTCATCACTCGCCAGATAGAAAATACCGCGCTCTCCGATATCGGCATCGATCATGTGGAGACGCCGCATCAGGGTCACGCCTTCCTCGACAAGCCGCCGGCGCACGAGCAGCTCGCCGGTCCGCTGCGGAATGTCGGGGTGCAGGCTTTCGGGGCCGCCAACATCTGCGGTGTGCACGACCAGATGATCACACCAGGTCAGATGGGCAACGTCCATTGCGCGCGGATACAATGCATCGAGAACGATCACGGCGCGCACGCCTGCCTCTAGCGGGCTGTTGAAGAGCGCCGCCGGTATCTCCTTCGGGCCAGGTTTTACTTCTTCTGCCATTCCAACCGGCCTTCATTCGCGAAGTGATGGCAAATGCCCTGTTTGACGGATACCCGGGCGTGTCGCGCCAGCACACCGGAGGGATGTACCGTTGCCGCCTGCGCCATCACGGCTTCGACCCGCGCCAGCGCATCCGCATGCGTCGCGCCATGGACATCAGCAACACCATGGAAAACGTCCTTGTTAAGCCGCTCAATCTCCTCGCTCAGGGTGTTATCACGATAGAACCGTGAGAATGCGTCCGCATCGAAGAAGCGCTCCCGCTGACGGCTGAGATGAGGCCCGAACTCATCGTGGCCTTGCACCTCCTTGTGGTCGCCGTATGACTGGCCGCTACGCGTTCCATAAGCGCCGAGAAGCTGGCGCACATAAGGCAGCTCCCGCTCCTCGATATCGGACGGCGCAGTCCCTTCGGGCGCCGGGCCAGGGTCCGCGCCGAACCACTTTACCATCACGAGCTTGGCCGCGGCGTCCGCCAAAATGCCATCGACGGAAATCGCCTTGACCCTGCTGAAGTCCCATTGCTCGATGAAAGCCTTAAGCCCGGCATCGAGGGCGATGCAGGTCGACTCTGAAATCCCATTCTCGCAGTATTCCGGCCACTTCTCGATGAGCGCCGCCTTGAATGCCGTGGGCTTGGAAATCAGCGCCCTGAGCGGACGCGCAACACTACGAGGGGCGACGAAAAAGAACGCCGTCGGCGCGGTGAACTCGCCACGGTGAGCGTAGTAGAGCACCTTTCCGAGTTCACGCAGACCGACGCCGAGGGGGACGGCTTTGCCGTACTGCTTGCACTGGTAGTTGTGCCATTCGCCTTCGTGCCGCTCGGCCGAGAGGTAGCCGACCACATCGCGTCCCATGTCTCCAGGGCCGGTGAACCGCTCGACCTCCACATACTCAGACTTCTTCTGCTCGGCCCACTCGCGCACGAACTTCTCGAGATCCGTGTCGGTCATCGCGAGGATGAGTCGCTCGGGCTGAAGCTGCAGCATCAATGTCAGGGAGATCGCGGAGGGGTGAGGGGGAAACAGGTACTTGAGCTCGGGCAGTCCACGAACAGAGTCGTCCCTGCTCGTGTTCACTGCGTCGCTGGCATCCTATCAGATTATGCGCCCGAAAGTGCTTCCAGTTCTCTCCACGAATGGACACCGCTGGCCGCACGCGAGCTATTCGCGAGAGCGATCCCTTCGGGCACCTTCTTCCCCACCTTCGCGGGGAGAAGGGAAAACTATTCAGCCGCCAAGCGCGTCGCCAAGCCGGGCACCGGCGCGTGAGTGATTTCGCTCTGGCGCGCGCGCACGTCGAACATGCGGATCTGCAGCTCGCCCAGCGCCGTGTTGGCCTTCATGCGCGCCACGATCGGGCCATCGACATAGGCCTGCGCCTTGGCGCGATCCTCGAAGCAGTAGATGCCGCCGGAGCGCTGCTCGGCCTCGTCGTCGAGCCAGATCTTCCATTGCAGACCGTCGACCGACAGGAACGGCTTGGCCGTGTCGTCGGTGTAGCGGGCGTTCCACTCGGCCTTGGGCATGTCGGGACGGCGGTAGTTGATCTGAACGATGACCATCGGGTCCTCCCGGGTTGATGACTCGACAGGTGTACCACAAGTCTTACCTTCCCCCGGAGGGGGAAGGTGCCCGAAGGGCGGAGGGGGGATGTCGAAGACGGACACCGAGTTTGTTGAAACATCCCCCATCCGTCGCGCTTCGCGCGCCACCTTCCCCCTCCGGGGGAAGGTAGTGCAATTCCATATGCGATCGCCCTGCCCTTCCGGGGAAGGGAAGAAGCGCCTACGCCGCGAAGTCGGCGGCGATGTCGGCGCGGACGCGCTCGCGCTGCTCGGCCGTCAACCTCGTGCGATCGAGCAGGGCCAGCAGCCGTTCGCGCGAGAGCAGCCCGCGGCGCGTGAGCGCGCGCGTGAAGGCGATGTCCTTGTCGCGACGGGCGACGTACTTGGCGATCGCCAGATCGTGCGGCTCCAGGCAAAGCCCCTTGACGCCATCCGTGTCGCCCGCCGGCAGCTGCACCAGCCGGCCTTTCCAGCCCCTGGGCAAGACCACCGTCGTGATGTCGACCGGATCGGCGTAGAAGCCGAAGCTCTGGTGGAAGGGCGAGTCGACGCCGATCTCGTTGAGCAGTTCGGTGCGGTCCGGGCTCTTCGCCGCGATCAGGTCGACCTCGGGCGAGCGGACAATCTCGTCGGCGAGATCCGGGTGCTTGCCGTGCAGCGACTGGCTGCCGATGATCACGAACTGCTTCTCGCCCGTGATCCGGCCGGCCGCGCGCAGCACGTGGTCAACCTGCCGCTTCTTCATGCAGTCGCCTGACCTCCGACTGCGGCAGCAGGCCGACGAACGGCATCGATTGACGCAGCCGTACCGCGTCCTCGTCGCGCCCGAGCATCGCCGCGAACAACTCACCGTCGTCGCCGCGTCGGGCGATGTCACGCCATTCGTCGTAGGCCGAGACCCACGCGCCCTGCTTCTTCCAGCGATGCAGGTTGGCGAGGATCTGCGCGCGGATCTCGCCAGGCTCGCAGCGGCGCACCACGGCCAGCGCGATCGCGCGCTTGAGCTCGTCCAGCGCCTGGTGCGAGAGGCCGGCACGCGAGGCGGGGCGGATGCCGCGTTCCGTCAGCTCCAGCGCATCACCCTCGCCGACGTTCCACGCCTCGAGCGTCGCCTTCGGAACGATGACGCCCAGAGAGTTGCCGATGCGTCGCAGGGGCAGTTTCATGCCTGAAGTTATAACATGTTATAACTTGCACCTCTACCGCCTCCAATCCTCCCTTCCCCCGGAGGGGGAAGGTGGCGCGCAGCGACGGAAGGGGGATGTCGAAGACGGACACCGAGCGCGTTGAGACATCCCCCTTCCGCCCTTCGGGCACCTTCCCCCTCCGGGGGAAGGTAGTAGCCTGGTACCCGACACCTCCGGAGACCCGCCGATGTACGCCCCGCCCCAGCCGATTCCGGCCACCATCTTCAGCTCCATGCCGGAACGGTTCCGCCGGAAGCGGCGCAGCAAGTGGGGTGATTTCAACGCCGCCGGCCAGGAGCTCGACAGCTTCCTCGAGGGACCGAGCTTCGATCGCGCCGGCAATCTGTGGGTCACCGATATTCCCTTCGGCCGCGTCTTCCGTATCTCGCCGCAGGGCGAGTGGACCCTGGTGACAGAGTATGACGGCTGGCCCAACGGGCTGAAGATCCACCGGGACGGCCGCATTTTCATCACCGACTACCTGCGCGGCATCGTCCTGCTCGATCCCGCCAGCGGCAAGGTCACGCCGCTGATCGACACGGTGAAGTCCGAGAGCTTCAAGGGCGTCAACGACCTGTTCTTCGCCGCCAATGGCGACCTCTATTTCACCGATCAGGGTCAGACCGGCCTGCATGATCCCACCGGCCGTGTCTATCGCTACGACACGGCGGGTAAGCTCGAGCGTCTGATCGACACCGTGCCCAGCCCCAACGGGCTGGTGATGAACCTGCACGAAACCGTGCTCTATGTCGGCGTCACCCGCGACAACGCGATCTGGCGTCTGCCGATCATGCCCGACGGCACGACCAGCAAGGTCGGCCGCTTCATCCAGCTCTCGGGCAGCCATGCCGGCCCCGACGGCCTCGCCCTCGACGCCGAGGGCGGCGTGATCGTCGCGGTGCCCAGCACCAGCGTCTGGCGCTTCGACTCGCTGGGCCGGCCGACGCATGTGCTGGACGCCGGCGACGACATCTTCTGCACCAACATCGCCTTCGGCGGCGCGGACAATCGCTCTCTGTTCTGCGTCGTTTCGCGCTCGAGCCGCAAAGTGGCCGGCGGTACCATCCTGCGCGCCGAGATGCCGGCGCCGGGTAAGGCGATGTACGCGCGCCTGTAAGTGATCGGGTGGCGGCGTCGGCGGCGGCACCCCATGTTATGATGGTTTCTCGCCACCGGCTGGACCCGCCTTGTCGCTCGACACCGAACCTCGCGAAGGCCGCCTGCGACGTATCCTGCGCGTCGGCGACAGAACGGAGCGCGCCCGGCGCATCCTGGGCGCGCGGCTCGCCGCGCGCCGCATGCGCGTGCGCATCGTCACCGCGCTGACCCTGGGCTTCCTGGCGGTCGCCGGCATCGCCGCCGCCTCGTTCGCCTGGACGGTGTTCGGCGCCGGCGAGACCACCGAGCGCCTACTGCTCGATCGCAGCCGGCGCATCCTCGACACCGAGATCAGCATCCTGCACGGTCGTCTCGATCCGGTCGCCGACCAGCTGGCCTATATCGCGCGTCTGGCGGCGCGCGGCCGCATCGACATCACCTCGGCCGCGGCCCTGTCGGACACGCTGGTGACCTTTGTCGAGCGCCTGCCGCAGACCTCGGGCGCGGCCTTCGCCGGACTCGATCTGATGAGCTTCCGCGCGCGCCGGCTGGACGGCCGGGTGGTCTTCGATACCTTGCCGATCCACGAAGTGCCGGGCGGCTATGAGCGCTTCACCAAGATGCGCACGGAGACGGGAGCGGTCTGGGGCGACATCTTCTGGAATCCCGAGGCACGCCAGCCGATGCTCAACGTGCGCATCCCGGTGCGACGCGACGACAACGCGTTCCTCGGCGGGCTGGTGGCGGCGGTGACCATGGGCGATCTCTCGCGCCAGGTGTCCGATCCCGAGCTGGGTGGCCAGGACGGCAGCTTCATCCTCGTCGACCGCAAGTTCGTCATCGCCCATCGCCGCCTGATCGACCCCGCCGGCCTGGCGCTGAACGACGAGAACCCGCTGCCGACGCTCGCCGCGATCGGCGACCCCGTGCTGGCGGCGATCTGGCGGCAGCCGGTCGGCAACCGTCTCAGCCCGGCGCTTGAGGGCGCCGGCCACATCGTCGAGGTCGATGGCCGCCAGTGGGTCTTCCTCTATCGCGAGATCACCACCTTCGGCGGCAACTGGATGGTCGGGCGTTACTTCCCGATCGAGGTGGCGACGCAGGATCTCGAACGGCTGCGCTGGGGCGTGATCGGTGGCGGCACGGCGCTCTTGGGCGCGCTGCTGCTGGCCATCGTCATGGGCGTGCGTGTCGGCGGCTCGATTCGCGACCTCGGCGGCGCGGCGCAGGCGCTGGAGCGGCTCGACTTCGAGACCGTGCCGCGCGTGCGCTCGCGCCTGCGCGAGCTCGATGACGCCGGCGAGGCGCTGGAGAAGGCGCATGGCGCGCTGAAATGGTTCGGCCTCTACGTGCCGCGCCGCCTGGTGACGCGGCTGATGGAAGAAGGCACCGACAGCCTGGTGTCGCGCCGCCGCGTCGTCACGGTGATGTTCACCGACATCGTCGGCTTCACGCCGCAGGCCGAAGACATGGACGAGATCGGCACCGCCGAGCTGCTCAACCGGCATTTCGAGATGCTGGGCGGCGCCATCGATCACGAGCACGGCGTGATCGACAAGTACATCGGCGACTGCGTGATGGCGGTGTGGGGCGGCATCCGCCGCATGCCCGATCACGCCGACGCCGCCTGCCGGGCGGCGCTGGAGATCGCCGTCCTGATCCGCGCGGACAATGCGAAGCGACGCGCCGATGGACTGCCGCCGATCCGCCTGCGCATCGGCGTCCATTCCGGCCCGGTCGTGGTCGGCAATATCGGCGCCCCCGGCCGGGTGAACTATACCGTCGTCGGCGACACGGTGAACGTCGCGCAGCGTCTCGAGCAGCTCGGCAAGCAGTACATGGCCGAGACCGACGAGGTCATCGTGCTGGTCAGCGGTGACACGCTGAACATGCTGCAGGATCGCGCGGCGCTCGGCGTCGAGCCACTCTTCGTCGGCGAGCAGGCCGTGCGCGGCCGCCAGGAACCCGAGCTGGTGTATCGGCTGGTGTAGCGCGTCTACCTTCCCCCGGAGGGCAGGGCGATCGCATATGGCCAGTTTGACTTGGTTTTACCTTCCCCCGAAGGGGGAAGGTAGATGCAGTTCCATATGCGATCGCCTGCCCGGAGGGGGAAGGGAATCTATCGCCGCTGGTTCTCGGGTGCCGGCCGACGTTCTGGCGGCGCGGAGATCGCCGTGGAGGGCGGCGACGGCACAGGCGGCATGCGTCGCAGCTCGTCGTAGCGCGCCGGCGAGGACAGCACCGACGTCGCCAGCGCCAGCCGGAAGCCGACAGTCGGCGCGCGGCGCGCGCCCTTCTCGTCGAACGGCGCGAGTTCCTGGCGATAGGATGAGCGGATATCGGGCTCCGCCGTCTGGTAGCTGCCGCCGCGGATCGTGTAGCCGCCGGCCTGGCCGCGCGCCTGGGACTGGCGCACGACGCGGAAGGGCTCGAGCACGATCTCGTCGGCGTTGCCCAGCATGTCGTGCAGACCCAGCGGATTGGGCTTCAGCACGCCCACGATCTGCAGCTCGCTGTTGGAGGACCGCGTGCTACGGAACCAGACATACTGCTCGATGCCCCCCGGCATCGGGAAGGTGCGCGCGGCAAAATCCGCAGGCGACACTTCGAGACCACCACGCGCGGCGTACTCCCACTCCGCCTCGGTCGGCAGCCGCACATAGCCGATGGCGTTGTCCTCGCGCGGCAGCCTGTGGGGCGCGTGCTTCAGCAGCCACTCGGAATAGCGTTGGCCGGCCTGGACCGCTTCGAACCAGGTCACGCCGGTGGCCGGCCTCAACAACTCGCGCGCCGCTGTCGGACACTCGCCGCCCAGCGCCGCCATCTGCAGCGCCGTCGTTTCGTACTTCGCGAGATAGAAGTAACGCCGCCGCGGATCGCCGCGATCGGTGAAGGCGCCCTCGATCGGCTCTTCGCGGCCGCCTTCGAAGGCGGCATGGCGTGGATCGTCACCGCCGAGCACGACCAGGCTGCGATGCCGTCTCGGATCGGGCCGCGTCACCTCGACGCGACGGAACGCCATCGCCCCGCCGCACGGCATCGGCAGGGTAAAATCGTCGGCCAAAGGGCTCGGATTGTAGGACGCGGCTACCCATTCGCCGCGACCGAGAATGCCCGCCAACCCGGACGCGCCAATCGCCAGCGCGACGGCGCACAGAGAGGCGATGACGCGCGTCGCGAGCAGTGGTCACTCCATGATGTTTGGACAATCGATTCAAGGAACCGCAATACGGCATCACCAAGGCATGCCAGAGTGAAGCCGTCCACAGGGAGGCACCGATGTCCTTCGAGATCCGCCGCATCGATCATGTCGTGCTGCGCGTGCATGACCTTCAGTCGATGGTGACGTTCTATGAACAGGCGCTGGGCTGCAAGGTCGAGCGCCGTCTCGATCGCATCAGCCTGGTGCAGCTGCGCGCTGGCGATTGCCTGCTCGACCTGATCGCCAACGACCAGCCGCGCACCGGCAAGAACATGGACCACCTCTGCTTCAGGATCGATCCGTTCGACCCCAAGGCCATCGCCGCGCGACTGAAGCCCTACAACATCGAACCCGGCGAGGCGGTGGACCGCTACGGCGCGGAGGGCGACGGGCCGTCGATCTATTTCGACGACCCCGAGGGCAACCAGATCGAACTCAAGGGCCCGGCGCACACGCCGGCGCGACGGCCGGGATAATCGTTGGTCAGCCGGCGACGCTCGTTTACACGGCGTCGTCATCCCGCCACGATCCTCCGATGAGAGCCGCCGAGACGCGGCCGATCGGGAGAGAGACGTGACACTCAAGCGGCGCATCTTCGTGCTGGCGACGCCAGCCGTTCTGACACTTGCGCGCGGCGCGAACGCGCAAGCCTGGCCGTCGCAGCCGATCCGCATCGTGCATGGCTACGCGCCGGGCTCGAACCCCGACACCATCGCGCGCCACATGTCACCGGCGCTGGGCGAAATCCTCGGCGCGACGATGATCGTCGATCCCAAGCCCGGCGCCGCCGAGCGGCTGGCGGCGAGCCAGGTCGCCAAGCTGCCGCCCGATGGCTACACGCTCTACATGATGACGGGTGGGCAGGCCGTGGTCTCGGCCACCGATCCCGAGCTGCCCTACAAGCTGGACAAGGATTTCGACTTCCTGTCGATCGTCACGCGCTTTCCCTTCAACTTCGTGGTCACCGCCGAATCGCGCTTCAAAACCTTCAAGGACTTTATCGACGAGGCGAAGCAGCGGCCGGGCAAGCTGAGCTACGGCTCCTCCGGCATCGGCTCGACCCTGCACATGGCGATGGAGTTGCTGCGCGCGCAGATCGGCATCGACATCGTGCACGTGCCCTATCGCGGCGGGCTGGCCCAGCCGTTGGCCGATCTGACCAACGGCCAGCTTGATCTGCATGTCTCGACCTTGACGCTCAGCACCCAGCTGGTGCGCGCCGGCAAGCTGCGCAGCCTGGCGGTGACATCGAAGGAGCGCTCGCGCTTCGAGCCCACCGTGCCGGCGGTGTCGGAGACGGTGCCCGGTTTCGATGTCGTGTCCTGGCTCGGCTTCGCCGCGCCGGCCGGCCTGCCCGCGGCGATCCGCGACAAGCTCGTGGTGGCGATCCAGCAGACCGCCGCGCGCGCCGACGTCAAGGCCAAGCTCGAGGAGCTCGGCAACGACGTGCTGGCGGACGGCCCCGACGCCTTCCGCGCGCGCGTCATGGCCGACATGGCGAAGTGGAAGCCTTTGGCGCACGCGGTGCGCTAGGTTGAGTCAGTCACGTTGCTTCTGTCATTCCGAGCGCAGCGAGGAATCCAGGCGGCTTCACTGGATTCCTCGCTGCGCTCGGAATGACAGGATGTGTCCATCCATACGCGACACGTTCTAGGATGGGCGGCAAGAAGGAGATCACGCGTCATGGCGAAGTACGGTATCGGACAACCTGTCCTGCGTTTCGAGGACCCCAGGCTGCTGCGTGGCGAGGGTCGCTACATCCATGACGTCAATCTGCCCGGCCAGGCCTACACGGTGTTGGTGCGCTCACCGCACGCGCACGCCAAGATCCGCTCGATTGACGTGAGCGCGGCACGCAAGGCGCCGGGCGTCGTCGCCGTGTTCACCGGCGCCGACTACGCCGCCGACAATCTCGGCGTGCCCAAGGTCAACATGCCGCGCAAGAAGGCCGACGGCTCGCCGATGTTCGCGCCGCCGCGCCCGGCTTTGTGCGTCGATCGCGTGCGCTATGTCGGTGATCCAGTGGCGATGGTGATCGCCGACACGCTGGCGCAGGCGAAAGACGCCGCCGAACTGGTCGAGGTCGACTACGAACCGCTGCCGTCGTCGACCGACACCGGCACGACCACCGCGCCCGGCGCGCCGCCGGTCTACGATGAATGCCCCGACAACGTCTCGCACATCATGGAGCGCGGCAACAAAGCGGCGACCGACGCGGTCTTCGCCAAGGCGGCGAAGATCATCCGCCGCCGCTACGTCGTGACCCGCGTGCACGCCCAGTACATGGAGCCGCGCGGCGCCATCGGCCATTTCGACGCCCAGGAGAACCGCATGGTTCTCTACGCCGACGTGCAGTACCCCCACCGCGTGCGCAACATGCTGGCGCAGTCGATCTTCCGCGTCCCCGAGGGCGACATGCGGGTGATCGCGGGCGATGTCGGCGGCGGCTTCGGCAGCAAGGGCTGGCAGTATGTCGAGCACCGCCTGACGGTGTGGGCGGCGCGCAAATTGCGCCGGCCGGTGAAGTGGACCTGCGAGCGCTCCGAAGCCGTGATGGCCGACGAGCATGGCCGTGACAATATCGGCGATATCGAGCTGGCGCTCGATGCCGACAACAAGTTCATCGGCCTGCGCCTGAACATGCTGGCCAATGTCGGCGCCTATATCGGCTCCGACCGCAATCTGCTGACGCCGTTCGGTCAGATCGGCACGGTGGTCGGCGTCTACAACATCCCCGCCGCTTACGTGCACATCACCGCGCTGCTGTCGAACACCAACCCGACCGCGCCCTATCGCGGCGCCGGGCGGCCCGAGGCGATCTACCTGATCGAACGGCTGGTCGACGACGCGGCGCGCGCGCTGGGCGTCGATCGCGTCGAACTGCGGCGCAAGAACATGTTGCCGGCGTCGGCCCTGCCCTACCAGTCGCCGCTGGGCCCCTACTACGACTGCGGTGCGTTCGAGCAGAACCTCGACATGGGGCTGAAGCTGGGCGACGTCGCGGGCTTCGCCGCGCGCAAGGCGGAGTCGAAGAAGCGCGGCAAGCTGCGCGGCCTGGGCATCGTCAACGCCATCGAGCAGGCCGCCGGCACCGTGATGCCCGAATACGCCGAGGTGCGCTTCACGCCATCAGGCACGGCGCTGATGCTGATGGGCACCAAGGCGCAGGGCCAGGGCCACGAGACCATGTACAAGCAGATCCTCAACGAGAAGCTGGGCATCGATCCGGCCGACGTGAAGTTCGTCGACGGCGATACCGACCGCGTCGCCTTCGGCATGGGCACGATGGGCTCGCGCTCGACGGTGATCGGCGGCTCCGCCCTGTTCCTCGCCGCCGACAAGGTGATCGCCAAGGGCAAGAAGATCGCCGCTCACCTGCTGGAGGCCGGCGACCAGGACATCGAGTTCGTCGAGGGCAGTTTCCGCGTCGTCGGCACCGACAAATCGATCGGCCTGAAGCAGGTGGCGATCGCCGCCTTCCAGCCGCCGCGCCTGCCCAAGGGCCTCGAGATCGGCCTGTACGAGAACGCGACCTATCTGCCGGACCGGGACACCTTCCCCAATGGCTGCCACATCTGCGAGGTCGAGGTCGACCCCGAGACCGGCGAGGTCAAGCTCGAGCGCTACGCCGTGGTCGACGATGTCGGCACGGTGATGAATCCCATCGGGCTCAAGGGTCAGATCCATGGCGGCGTGGCGCAGGGCGTCGGTCAGATCCTGATGGAGCGCGTGGTGTGGGATCGCGAGACCGGCCAGCTCTACACCGCGAGCTTCATGGACTACGCCATGCCGCGCGCCGACACGCTGTGCGACATGGAGATCAAGAGCAACCCGGTGCCGACCAAGTTCAATCCGCTGGGCGCCAAGGGCGCCGGCGAGGCCGGCACCGTCGGCGCCATGCCCGTGGTGATGAACGCCGTCATGGACGCGCTCGCCGAGCTGGGCGTGCGCGAGCTCGACATGCCGGCGACCAGCGACCGCGTCTGGGCGGCGATCCAGAAGGCCGGCTCGCGCGCGTAGGGAGCGACGCTCTCGCCGTGCATATCGACGCTCGCCAACACGGCTTGACGGCGCGCCCGTCGCGGTGGATCGATGGCGTCAATACGAGGGAGAATGCGACATGACCTGGCGGCGCAGCATCGAGATCGACGGCTTCAAGCACAGCAACCCGATTCCCGGCGCCAGCATCGTCGGCAACCTGATGATGTCGAGCATCATCGCCGGCCGCGACCCCAAGACCGGCAAGCTGCCGGAGACGCTCGACGGCCAGCTCGCCTGCCTCTTCGCCCATGTGCGCGCCTTCGTCGAAGCGGCGGGCGGCACCACCAACGACATCGTGAAGATCAATTTCTGGCTGCGCGCGCCGCACAAGCGCGACGCCATCAACGCCGAATGGGTGAAGATGTTCCCCCATGCCCAGTCGCGGCCGGCGCGTCACACCCAGGGCTTGGCGGGCGAGGGCGACGCGCTGGTGCAGTGCGACGTCACGGCGGTGATCACCGCCAGCGCTCCGGTGACCAGCACAAAGTAGCGACATGCCGGCACGCACGGGCAAGCAGTTCCTCCAAGGCCTGCGCGGCGATCGCGCGGTCTGGGTCGACGGCGATCGCGTCTCCGACGTCGTCGACCATCCGGCGCTGAGCGGCGCGGCGCACGCGCTGGCCGAGGTCTTCGACCTGCAGCACCGCCACGCCGACGAGTGCCTGATGCCGGATCCGGAGACCGGCGAGCCGATCGCGGTCAGCCACATGATCCCGCGTTCGCGCGCCGACCTGGAGCGCCGGCACAAGGCGCTGCGGCGCGTGTCGGCGTATTCCGTCGGCCTGATGGGCCGCACGCCCGACTATATGAACGTCACCTACGCGGGCTTCGCCGGCCGGCCCGACGAATGGGGCGCGCACGGCAACGAAGAAGGCGCCGCGCGCTTGGTCGCCTACCAGAAGTTCTTGCGCCGCAACGACATCTCGCTGACACATACCATCGTGCAGCCGACCGTCGACAAGGCGCTGGGCGACGCGCCGCAGGCCGGCAACCAGCAGGCGCTGCGCGTCGTCGGCGAGACCGAGCACGGCATCGTCGTGCGCGGCGCGCGCATCCTCGCGACACTCGCGCCCTTCGCCGACGAGATCGCGGTCTATCCCGGCCTGCCGCTGCCGCCGGGCGCCAACGACTACGCGCTTTCCTTCTGCGTGCCGATGTCGGCGCCGGGCCTGAAATTCCTCTGCCGCGACAGCGTCAGTTCAGGCACCAGCCGCTTCGACCATCCGCTGTCGAGCCGCTTCGACGAGCAGGATGCCTTCGTGATCTTCGACAACGTCGAGGTGCCGCGCGATCGCGTGTTCATCGATCGAAACATGGAGGCCTACAACACGGTCATGCGCTCGAGCTGGCCGTCCAACATCCAGCAGCAAACCATGATCCGCGCGGCGGTGAAGCTGGAGTTCGCCTGGGGCGTGGCGATGCGCATGGCCGAGGCGATCAACGCCGCCGATCTCGCCACCATGCAGATGATCGGCGAGATCTGGACCTACGCCGAGTTCACGCGCTCGGCCGTGCTGGCCGCCGAGGCTGGCGCGCGCGAATGGGGCGCCGGCATGTTCACCTGCGACCAGCGCCCGCTGCACGCCCTGCGCTGCACGCTGCCGCTGTGGTTCCCGCGCGTGAACGAGATCATCCGCCTGATCGGCTCGCACAATCTCTTCGCCACGCCGACGGCGGCGCAGTTCGCCGACGAAGCGCTGCGTCCGCTGATCGACACCTACCTGCCTGGCGCCAAGGGCATGCCGGCGGAGCAGCGTGCGCGCATCTTCCGGCTGGCCTGGGACTACACCGGCAGCGCGCTGGCCAGCCGCAACGAGCAGTACGAGCGCTTCTACCTCGCGTCGTCCGCCCGCAACCTCGCGCGCCATCTCGTGTTCACCGACCGCACCGGCGCCGATCGATTGGTCGACCGGTTCCTGAACGAGCCGCTATAGCGCTGCGGCCACCTCGCCGTCAGGTCAGAAACACGCCGCCATTGACGTGGATCGTCTGGCCGGTGGTGTACGCACCCTCCGGTCCGACGAGATAGCGCACCGTTGCGGCGATCTCCTCGACCGTGCCCTTGCGACCCAGCGGCACGGCGCGATCATCGCTCGGCCGCGCGCCCGCCGAGGGCCCGCGCGTCGTGTCGATGGCGCCGGGCGCGACGCAGTTGAACGTCACCTTCTTCGACGCCAGCTCGATCGCCAGCGCGCGCATCAGCCCCTCGAGTCCCGACTTCGACGCTGATACGTGGCAGCGGTTGGGTGTGCCGACATGGGTCGAGATTCCCGACATGGCGACGAAGGCCCCACCGCCGCGCGCGATCATCGAGGGCACCGTGGCCTTGGCGAGGATGAAGGCGCCGTCGAGCGCGACTGACAGGATCTCGCGCCACTCCTCGAGCTGCATATCGAGGAACGGCGTCTGGCGGCGCAGGCCAGCGTTGCTGACCACGATGTCGAGGCCGCCCATCTCGGCGACCACCGCGGCGGTCATCTGCTCGACCGAGCGCGGATCGGAGACATCGCCCATCGCCGCTATCGCCTTGCCGCCGGCGGCCGTGATCTCGCCGACAACACTATCGACGATGGCGCGATCGGCGCGACCGTTGACGGCGATCACCGCGCCATCGGCCGCGAGCTTCAGCGCGATCGCGCGACCGATGTTCTTCCCGGCGCCGGTGATCAGCGCGACCTTGCCGGCCAGCGGCTTTGTCATGTTTCTCTCCCTTTCGTGTCGTCGCGGTGGCGCATCAACTCGCCCCGCCCAGCCGCTTGGCCAGCGCTGAAGACAGGCCAACGCTGTCCACAGCTGGAGTTTGCGCGAGGCTTCCGCGTGTCGCCTTACCCGTACCGAGGCCGGCGAGCGTCAGCGCCTGGCCAACGGCAGCGATGACACCATCGACGAGCGGCACAGGTACGCGATCGCGCATGCGATCAGCCAACCCCGCGAGGCCCGCGCCACCCAGGATCACGACATCGGCGCCCTCGTCGACCGCGGCGGCACAGGATTGCGCCAGCAACGCCAGCGATCCATCGGGATCGCGCGCGATATCGGCGCCGGTCGGCGCCACGGTGCGGATCGAGGCGACACGGTCGGCGAAGCCGCGCGCGGCGACGAACTCGCGCAGCATCGGTCCCCAGCGCTCGCCGCCGGTGACGATACCGATCCGAGCGCCGAGCTGCGCCGCCACCATCAGCGAGGCGTCGGCCATGCCGACCACCGGCACCGGGCAGATCTCGCGCAGCGCGTCGAGGCCGGGATCGCCGAAGCAGGCCAGCACGACCGCGTCGAATTCCCCCGACGCGTTCGCCCAGGCGTCGAGCGCGGCGTGGCCGGCGATGGCGTAGGCGGCGCGGCTGGCGACGTAGGCGGCGCCGAAGCGGCCGGTGACGCCCACCAGCTCGACCTCGTCGCGCACGCCGGCGCGCGCGACCGTCACCACCTTGTCGGTCATCGCCGGCGTCGTGTTGGGATTGATCAGCAGCAGGCGCATCAGCCGAGCTCGAATGTTGTGACGCCGAACAGACCTGGCGCGTCGATCATGGGGGCGGCGCCGGTGTACATGCGCGCGGTTTCGAAGGCCGGCACCATGCCCAGCGACTCCGCCAGATGCACCGCCCTCGCGTTGCTCTCGGGCACGTCGAGCGCCACCACGCCCGGCCCGGCCCGCTCACACAGACCGCCGATCAGCGCGGCGGCGATGGCTGCGTCGGCGGCGTAGAGCGGTCCGATCTTGAAGCCGGCGCGACACGCGCGGATGACGCCAAGGCCGGCCAGCGCGCCATCGCGTATCGCCGCCAGCGCGATATGACCGGGTGCGCCGATCCAGTTGGCGAGAAAGCCGTCGCGCGGCGCCGGAAAGAAGCGGCGGTCATAGGCGGCGACGCTGTCGAACGGTAAGGCCTTGGCATCCTCGAGCGCGACACCCGGCGGCGGCAGGCCGCGTGCGGCGGCCGGGCCTTGGTAGCGGATGTTGCGCCAAGCGAGCCAGAATCCCGACTTGCGGTAGTTGTCCTGCTGCGCCGGCACGCCGTCGAGGCCAACCATGCGGCCAGATAGATGCGCCATACCGGCGTTCCAGGTGCGCAGGCCGTAGCCGCGTCCGCGAGCCCGCGGCTGGGCGATATAGAACCCGAGGAAGCCGAAATCAGCACCGTAACGCACCACGGAGATGCAGCTGACCGGCTCGCCGTGGAGCAGGCCGACGAGAAACCCCTGGGGATCGGCGATCTGGAAGGCGCGCGCATCGTCGAGGCCGGGATTCCAGCCCTCGGCGGCCGCCCAATCCAGCGCGCGCGCGAGGTCAGTCGCCGACATCACGCGAACGTCGAACGGGTTCACCACTTCGTCGACTCGCCGCCGGCGGGCACACGCGCGACGTTCACCGTGACCTCGCCGAAGGTCACGATGGTACCCGCCGGGATCGGTATCGGCTGGCCCGGCGTCAGACGCCGACCAGCGACAAAGGTGCCGTTGGTCGAGCCGAGATCCTCGACCGTCAGCATCTCGGGCGAGATCTGGCGCAGGCGGAAATGCCGGCGCGAGACGCTGATGTCGTCGATCGCCAGATGACACTGGTCGGGCACGCGGCCGACGATGATGCCTTCGGCCGTGGCCAGCGCCGCGGCGTCGAGGGTGACATCGATCGGCCCGCCGTTACGCCGGCGGCCCACGACACGCCAGCGCTCGCGCACGATATTGGTACGCACGTGACCGGCGGCATCGACGACGATCTCGTAGACGCGCACCGGCCGGGCGATGTTCTTCAGCGACAGCTCGCCGCGATCGGTGAAGGCGTAGCCCTCGGGCTCGCCCATCTCCTCGCGCACGGCGGCCGACACGAAGATGGTGCCGGGCGAGGCCAGCGATTGCAGGCGGGCGGCGACATTGACCGCCGTGCCGAAGATATTGGTGCCGTCGACGCGGATCTCGCCGCGGTTGATGCCGATGCGGAAGGTCAGCCGACGTTCGGCCGGCAGCTCGCGCTGGCGCCAGGCGAGGTCGGCCTGGATCTCCATGGCGCAGCCGATCGCCCGCCTTGTGGCGTCGAACTCGACCAGGAAGGCGTCGCCGGCGGTGTTGATCAGCCGCCCACCGCCGCGCTGGATCGCCGGCTCCCAGACCTGGGATTGAGCCCACTTCACGGCCGCGACGGTCGTGGTTTCGGCCGCCTCCATCATCCGGCTGAAGCCGACGAGGTCGCCGTGCAGCAGGGTGGACAGACGGCGGAGCAACGGCGTGGCGCCCGGTGGTGGATCGGCAGGAGGCAGTCTTACCACCCGCCGATTCCCAACGCTAGAAAACCGCGGACGCGACATGTACTCTGTCGGCGGTCCCGGCTTGGGTCGGGTGGCGGCATGCGCCGCTTCCGCCGGAGAGCGGGTCGGGACACGATCGGATGAGCGGGACAACAAACGACGAACTGCCACGCGGTACGCCGCTGATGACCGTTCACGGACGGCGCCGGGGGCATGTCGAGAACCTCCTTGGGGCCGGGGGCCAGGGCGCGGTCTACGCCGTCGCCATCGAAGGCACGCGCTTCGCGCTCAAGTGGTATCACGACGATATCGCCTCGATCGACCGCACCTTGCGGGCGCGGCTGTCGCGCGCCATCGGCATCGGCCCGCCGACCGACCGCTTCCTGTGGCCGATCGACCTGGTCGAGATCGCCGGCTCCAACAGCTTCGGCTACGTCATGCCGCTGCGCGACGGCGACTACAACGGCATGCGCGACCTGATCGCGCGACCGCCCAAGCGCATTGACCTGCCGCTGGGGCGCCGCATCATGGTCTGCCTGCGCATCGCCCAGAACTTCCTCGAGCTGCACGCACGCGGCTTCTGCTACCAGGACATCAATTTCGGCAACATCTTCTTCCACTCGACCACCGGCGACATCCTCATCTGCGACAACGACAACGTCGACATCGACGGCATGGATGCCGCGGTGTTCGGCACGCGCAAGTTCATGGCACCCGAGGTGGTGCGGCGAGAGACCCTGCCCAGCACCAAGACCGATCTATTCTCCATGGCGGTACTGTTCTTTTACATCATCCATAGCTGGCACCCGCTCGACGGACGGCGCGAGAACGAAGTCCAGATCATGGACTCGTCGGCCGAAACCAGCCTGTACGGCCGCAATCCGGTGTTCATCTTCGACCCGCAGGACCAGTCGAACGGCCCGGTGCCGGGCGTGCACGACGCCATCGTCGCGCGCTGGAACTCGCTCACCCCGGCGATCCGCTCGCTGTTCACCCGCTCCTTCACCGTCGGCCTGCGCCAGCCCGGGGAGCGCGTGCTGGAGCCGGAATGGCGCACGAATTTCGCGCGCATGGTCGATGGCTGCGTCACCTGCCAGAGCTGCGGCTACGATCAGGCGCCACGCCAGGGAGTGAAGGGCCAGACCCTGATGCCCACGGTCTGCGTCGCCTGCGGCCGGCCCATGGCGTTGCCGCCGGTGCTGCTGATCGGCCGCGACACCATCACCCTGGGGCCCGGAATCGGCGTCGCCATCCACCATATCGATCCGGATCGGCCGGTCGACTTCACGACGATGGCCGGCATCGTCGAGGAGCACCCCACCAACAAGAACGTCTGGGGCCTGCGCAACATGATGCGCAACGCCTGGAAGGTCACACTGGCCGACGGCAGCACGGTGACGGTCGATCCCGGCCGTGCCGTGCGCATCATGGACGAGACCACGATCGATTTCGGCCGCCGCACCGGCCGCGTCGTGACCGGCGACACCGTCGCGGTGTCGCGGGAGCGCCCGCAATGAGTCTGGCGAACGGGGTATGGGCGGCCGGCGGCTCGTCGGTCCGCGGCGCCTCGCATGTGCGCCGCAACAAGCCCAATCAGGACGCGATCGCCTGGGCGCCGACGGGAACCGGTGGCGGGCCGACGTTGGACGCCGAGGCCTTCATCGCCGCCGTCGCCGACGGTCACGGGGCGCCGGCCTACGACCGCTCGGATGTCGGCTCGCGCATCGCCGTGAACTGCGCCATCGAGGCGTTGCGCCGCTTCGTCGGCGGCGGCGGCGGCGAGAACATCGTCGAGGAGATCCTGGGCCGCTGGCGCGAGGGCGTGATGGCCGACCACCACGGCCGCGCCGGCGCCGACGCCGACTGGGTCGAGGCGACCACCGATGTGCTGGTCCCCTATGGCTGCACCCTGGCTGCGGTGGCGATGGCGCCGGGCCAATTGCTGGTGCTGCAGATCGGCGACAGCGACGTGCTGTTCGGCTACGCCGACGGCCGCATCGAGCGGCCGCTGCCGGTCGACCATGGGCTGGTCGGCGAACAGACCTATTCGCTCTGCGCGCCCGACGCCGCCGAACGCTTTCGCATCACGACGATGGCCTCCGATGGCGCCGATTGGCCGGACTTCGTCATGCTGTCGACCGACGGCATCGCCAAATCCTTCGCCGACGAGGCGGCCTTCGTGGCCATCGCCCGCCAGTATCGCGACACGGTGCGCAAGGTCGGCCTGCCCGAGGTTCTCGGGCGGCTCGACGAATGGCTGGCGGAAGTGTCGCGGCGCGGCAGCGGCGACGACGTCACGATGTGCCTCGCCAGCCGGGTCGCGGGCGCCGCGGTGGCGGCCGGCGACGACAGCGACTGGTAGCCATGACGGCGATGATCGTCCATCATCGCGAGGATCGAGTGGACGGGGCCGGCGCCGGCGTGGGCCGGGACGAACACGGGAGTAGCCGATGACCGGCAATAACATGATGCCGCCGGTGCCGCGGGACCACGACGAGGCCTCGTTCTCGGAGATTGTCCCGATCCGGTCAGGCAAGATCAAGCTGTGGAAGAGCCCGCTCTTCATCTTCGGCCTGGTCACGGCCGTGGTCACGGTCGCCCTGTTCGGGTTGATGCGCGAGCTGCTCAATTCCCAGACGCTGCGGGAGGCACTGCCGGTCTTCAATCAGCTCAGCATGGTGGTGACCTTCTACATCCTGCTGCTGACTGTGGTCGCGATCCTGATCTATTCGCGCAGCGATCGGCGCATCTGGTACCTCGCCTTCCCGGCCCTCGTGCTCGCGGCCATCCTGATGACGCCGCTCGGCGCGCCGTTCTTCTTCTTCTTCCGCACCATCTTGCCCGGCGGATCGGGCATGACCGGCGCCAAGGATTTCATCACCGTCTTCATCGGCATGTTCTTCGGCGCCGGCCTGATGGAAGAGCTGATGAAGGCCGTGCCGATCCTGATCGGCGCGGCGCTGACGATCTGGGGCGTCAAGCTGCGCCAGACGCTGTCACCGACGCTCTACGACGCGGTGCGTGTGCGCGGGCCGCTCGACGCGGTGCTCATGGCGCTGGGCTCGGGCGCGGCCTTCGTCTTCATCGAGACCTGGGGCCAGTACGTACCGAACATCGTTGGCCAGGTGCTCAAGGGCAGCGGCGGCAAGGAGGTGCTGGGCGCCTTCGGCGTCGGCCTGATGCTGCTGTTGCCGCGCGTCTTCAACGCGCTGGCCGGCCACATCGGCTATGCCATCGTCTTCGCCTATTTCATCGGCCTGGCCGTCATCCGGCCCAAGGGCGCGATCAAGCTGCTGGCCATCGGCTGGGTGGTCGCCTCGGTGTTGCATGGCCTGTGGAACTCGGTCGCCCACATTCCCGGTGTCGGCAACATACTGCAGTACGTGATCGCAATTCTCACCGTGATCGCCATGATAGCCTGCGTGCTGAAGGCGCGCGAGATCGAGGCCAGCATCTTTGGCCGCGGCGGCACCGACGGCGGCGGCTCGATTGTCGTCGGCGCGCCGGGCTCCGGCCCCATACCGCCACGTCCGTCCCATGTGCCGCCACCCATGGCCGCGGCACCGGCACCGGCGACTCCCGCCTGGGCACCCGCCGGCCCGCTGGGCTCGCCCGTCGCGCCGCCGAGACGGCCGA
>JALHMM010000052.1 GCA_022844045.1 Reyranellaceae bacterium
GCCTGCGCCGACGCCCGCGCCTCCGGGCGCGCCGGCGGCGCCGACCCGCTAGGGCCGGCGGCCTGTCTTCCAGGGGGCGAGCGCCAGCGCGTTCGCCCTTTTTCGTTGTGCCCGACGTCCCGATGGCGGCGTTTTCCACACAGGCACAATGTCCGCCTTGGCTGAGACCCCCTATCAGTAGTAGGTAAGAGGTCCATGACGCGCTTTATCTTCATTACGGGCGGCGTGGTGTCTTCCTTGGGGAAGGGACTATCGTCAGCCGCCCTCGGCGCGTTGTTGCAGGCCCGGGGCTACAAGGTCCGCCTGCGTAAGCTCGACCCCTACTTGAACGTCGATCCGGGCACGATGAGCCCGACCCAGCACGGCGAGGTCTTCGTCACCGATGACGGCGCCGAGACCGATCTGGATCTCGGCCATTACGAGCGCTTTACCGGGGTCGACGCCAGGCAGACCGACAACATCACCACCGGCCGCATCTACTCCGAGGTGATCAAGCGCGAGCGCCGCGGCGACTACCTCGGCGCCACGATCCAGGTGATTCCGCACGTCACCGACGCCATCAAGGAATTCATCCTCGCCGACCCCGGCGAGGCGGATTTCGTGCTGGTCGAGATTGGCGGCACGGTGGGCGACATCGAGGGCCTGCCGTTCCTCGAGGCTATCCGCCAGCTGCGCAATGAGCTGGGCGAAGAGCGCACGATGTTCGTGCACCTCACCCTGCTGCCCTGGGTCCCCACCGCCGGCGAACTGAAGACCAAGCCGACCCAGCACTCGGTGAAAGAGCTGCTGAGTGTCGGTATCCAGCCCGACCTGCTGCTCTGCCGCAGCGACCGTTCGATCCCGCCCAACGAGCGCAAGAAGATCGCGCTGTTCTGCAACGTGCGGCCCGAGCGGGTGATCGAGGCGCTCGACGCCGACACGATCTACCAGGTGCCGATCTCCTATCACGACCAGGGCTACGATCGCGAAGTCTGCCGCTACTTCGATTTGCCGGTCGCCGAGGAGCCGTCGCTGGCGCAGTGGCGCGGCATCGTGCGCACGGTGCGTGAACCTGAAGGCCAGGTGAGCATCGCCGTGGTCGGCAAGTACACCGGCCTGCTCGACGCCTACAAATCATTGTCCGAAGCGCTGACCCACGGCGGCCTCGCCAATAGCGTTAGGGTCAAGCTGGAGTGGATCGACTCCGAGATCTTCGAGCGCGAGGACGCCGTCGTTCATCTCGAGAACGTGCACGGCATCCTGGTGCCCGGCGGCTTCGGCGAGCGCGGTTCGGAGGGCAAGATCCAGGCGGCGCGCTTCGCGCGCGAGCGCCGCGTGCCGTATTTCGGCATCTGCTTCGGCATGCAGATGGCGGTGATCGAGGCGACGCGCAATCTCGTCGGCATCAAGGACGCCGGCTCGACCGAGTTCGGCCCCACGTCCGAGCCGGTGGTCGGCCTGCTGACCGAATGGCTCAAGGGCAACGAGATCGAGCGGCGCAACTCAAGCGACGATCTCGGCGGCACGATGCGCCTGGGCGCCTACGTCGCGCATCTCGACCCCGCCAGCCAGATCGCGCGTATCTATGGCGCCGACCGTATCAGCGAGCGGCATCGCCACCGCTACGAGGTCAACACCGACTACAAAGCGCGGCTGGAGAAGGCGGGCATGAAGTTCGCCGGCATGTCGCCCGATGGCGTGCTGCCGGAGACTATCGAGATTCCCGGACACCCGTGGTTCATCGGCGTGCAGTACCACCCCGAGCTGAAGTCGCGCCCGCTGCAGCCGCACCCGCTGTTTCGCTCGTTCATCCAGGCGGCCAAGGCACAGAGCCGTCTCGTATAGAGTAATGGAGGCGCGCCTTGCCTAGCTTTAACGTCGGCTTCGTGATCTTCCCCAATCTGACGCAACTCGACTTCACCGGTCCGCTGCAGGTGCTGTCGCGCCTGCCCAACGCCGCGGTCCATATCGCGTCGAAGTCGGCCGCGCCGGTGCCGAGCGACTGCGGGCTCGGCCTGGTACCGACCCACACCTTCGCCGACTGCCCGCAGTTCGACCTGATCTGTGTGCCGGGTGGCGCGCAGGGCGTCGTCGACGCCATGGGCGATCGGCAAACCGTCGATTTCGTGCGCCAGCAAGCGAGCGGCTCCACGTACGTCACCTCGGTCTGTACCGGTGCGTTCATCCTCGGCGCGGCGGGGCTGCTGAAGGGCAAACGGGCGACGACCCACTGGGCTTTCACGGATCTCCTGCCGATGGTCGGCGCGGTCCATGAGAAAGCCCGCGTGGTGAAGGACGGCAACGTCATCACCGCTGGCGGCGTCACATCGGGGATCGATTTCGCGCTGCGTATCGTGGCGGACATCGCGGGCGAGGCGGTCGCGCACGCGATCCAGCTCGGCATCGAATACGATCCTGCGCCGCCCTTCAGTGCCGGCCATCCCGACCGAGCGCCGGGAACCGTCACCGCGGCCGTGTCGGACCGCTACAGTCTCGTGCACTCGGTGTACCGCAGCAGCCTCGAAAAGATGGCCGCGGCCTGATCCTGCTGGCGTTCAAACGCCGATTGCGACAATCAGCGTCCAGCCGGTGATGCCGATCAGGATGAGCGAGCCGATCGTCCACAGGGTCGCGCGCATGTCGTGCGTCTGCGCGGTGGAGTATGCCGCGAAGTGCAGCAGGCGCGAGGCGACGTAGCCGTAGAGCAGGATGCGCGCCCAGAGCAGCGACGGGTCGGTTATGACGAACAGCAGGCCGGCGACGAGGAAGAACGGCAGGTTCTCCAGATCGTTCATCTGGATGCGCCGGATGCGCTCGACGCGCTCGTTGGGCAGCAGCTGCTTGGGATCGGGGCTGGGGTTCAGCGGCGTCTTGCGCAGATCCTCGGGCGAGCGGTAGCCGCCTTTCTCCTGCATCATGCGCACGACGGTGAGCCAGGACATCGCGACCGCCTTGAGGATCATGATCGTGGCGGCGATGACGTAGGTCGCGAAGACCGGGTTCTGCAGGCCAAGCTTGTCCAAGGTTCATCCCCCCAACTTCTGCCGCACCAGCGGCATGACTTGTTTGGTGACGCGTTCCATTTCCTCGACCGCGTGCTTCAGCGGCATGCCCGGCATCTTCGGGTGGAAGAGCAGGACGTCGAGGTTCATCTTGCGCTGCCACTCGACGATCGACGCCGCGACCTCGTCTGGCGCGCCGACGAACCAGCGGTCGCGCATATAGGCCTCGGACATGAAATAGGGATTGTCGCTGGTCAGCGGTTTGCGCTCTCCAGTAGCCGGATCACGATAGGTCATGCCGGTGCGCTCCGGCGCGTACTGCACCCGGTAGGTGTGATCGAGATAGACCTGATGCCGGGCGATGGCTTCCTGCGCGGAATCGCCGACGAGGATCTCGCGCGACAGCGCGTGCGGCAGGCGGGGCGCGCCCTGGCGCTGCGCTTCCTGGTCGAAGGACTCGAACTGCCGCGCCGTGTGCGCGAGCTCGGTCAGCGGCGCGATCATCAGGCCGGCATGGTGGCGCACGGCGCGGGCGCGCGAGACTGGTGCTGCGGCGCCGATCCATAGCGGTGGGCGACCCGGCTGGACGGGAGCGGGGCGCAGCAGGCCGTTCTTGGTCCGGTAGATCGAGCCCTCGTAGTCGAAGCGCTCGCCGGTCCAGGCCAGGCGCAGGATATCGAGGCTCTCCTCGAAGGCCCGCGTGCGCGTGCCGTAGTTCAGGCCGTAGGCCTCGAACTCGGCGCGGCGATAGCCCTGGCCGAGGCCGATCTGCGCGCGGCCGCCGGAGATGTTGTCGAGCACCGCCAGGTCCTCGGCCAGCCGCAGCGGGTGGCCATAGAGCGGCGAAATAGCGATGCCCTGGCCGATGCGGCAGGTCGGCGCCGCGGCCGCCAGCGCGGCGCCGGCGACGACGGGCGAGGGGCAGTAGCCGTCCTCCTCGCCGTGATGCTCGCTCACCCAGATGTCGTCGATGCCCAGCCGGCCGGCCTCGGCGGCCAGCGCCAAACCGTCGCGATAGGCCGCCTCCCATGTCTCGCCGAGATCGGCGCGACACTGGAAGCTCAACATGATGCCCAGCCGCATCGCCCCGTTTCCTCCCCGTTTCGCCCGAACATAACACCGTTGGCGAAGCCGCCGCCCGCACGCTACAAGGCGCGCGCCATCCGCCCAAAGGATCATCTGATGAGCGCCATCATCGACATTCGCGGCCGTGAGATTCTCGACAGCCGCGGCAATCCGACGATCGAGGTCGAGGTCGAGCTCGACAGCGGCGCCACGGGCCGCGCCGCGGTGCCGTCGGGCGCCTCGACTGGCGCGCACGAGGCGGTCGAGCTGCGCGATGGCGACAAGAGCCGCTACGGCGGCAAGGGCGTGCGCAAGGCGGTGGCCAACGTCAACGGCGAGATCTTCGACCTGCTCTCGGGCCTCGACGCCACCGATCAGATCAAGATCGACCGCGCGATGATCGAGCTCGACGGCACGCCCAACAAGGGAAGGCTAGGCGCCAACGCGCTGCTCGGCGTCAGCCTGGCGGTGGCGCGCGCCGCGGCGATGGATTGCGGTCTGCCGCTCTACCGCTATGTCGGCGGCAGCCACGCCAACACGCTGCCGGTGCCGCAGATGAACATCATCAACGGCGGCGCGCATGCCGACAATCCGATCGACATCCAGGAGTTCATGATTCTGCCCATCAAGGCGCCGAGCTTCGCCGAGGCGCTGCGCATGGGCGCCGAGACCTTCCAGGCGCTGAAGAAGCAGCTGCACGATGCTGGCCACAGCACCAATGTCGGCGACGAGGGCGGCTTCGCGCCCAATCTCGCATCCGCCGACGCGGCCCTGGGCTTCATCATGAAGTCCATCGAGGCCGCCGGTTACAAGCCGGGCGAGGACATCATGCTGGGCCTCGACGCGGCCTCGACCGAGTTCTTCAAGGGCGGCAAGTACGTCATGGAGGGCGAGGGCAAGACGCTCGACGGGCAGGGCATGGCGGCGTGGCTCGCCGATCTCTGCAAGCGTTATCCGATCGTCTCGATCGAGGACGGCATGGCCGAGGACGACTGGGCGGGCTGGAAGGCGCTGACCGACATGGTCGGCAAGACGGTGCAGCTGGTCGGCGACGATCTCTTCGTCACCAACCCCAAGCGTCTGGCCGAAGGCATCAAGGGCGGCGTCGCCAACGCCATCCTGGTCAAGGTCAACCAGATCGGCACGCTGACCGAGACCATGGACGCCGTCACCATGGCGCGCACCGCGTCCTACGGCGCGGTGATGTCGCATCGCTCGGGCGAGACCGAGGATACGATCATCGCCGACCTCGCGGTGGCGACCAATTGCGGGCAGATCAAGACCGGCTCGTTGTCGCGCTCCGATCGCCTCGCCAAGTACAACCAGCTTCTGCGCATCGAGGAGCAGCTCGGCGGCCAGGCGCGCTACGCCGGACCCTCGATCCTGAAGGCACGCGGGTAACGCACCGCGCCGCTCGCGCCGGCGAGCGCATCGGACTTCAGCTCCAACGCCATGAACGCCGGGCCGGAAAAGGGCGCGGCGAGCTTGGCCGCGAGCGCGGCCGAGAAGCCGAAGCGCGGGTAGTAGTCGGGGTGGCCGAGCACGACGACAGCCTCGTAGCTGCGATCCTTCAGCATACCGAGGCCGTCACGGACGAGGCGCGTGCCGATCCCCGAGCGTTGTCGCGCGGGATCGACCGCCATCGGCGCCAGCGCCACGGCGCGCACCGCGCGGCCTTCTACCGTGACATCGAGAACGCTGAACAGGATGTGCCCGACGATCACGCGGTCCGCACGCGCGACGAGCGACAGCGCGACGAGTCCGCCCCGGCGCAGGCGGTCGATGATCTCGACCTCTTCCTCGCCGCCGAAGGCCGCGCGGTTCAGCGCGGCGATCGCCGGGATATCGTCTGGCGTTTCCTCGTCGATCACTTCTTCGGCTTGTGGTCGTGATCGTGGATATGCGGGTGGGCGTGGCCGTGCGGATGCGGATGGGTGGGGTCGACCCAGTAGACCGTCTCCGGCTTCTCGACCGGGGCGATGTCGATGTTGATGGCGATCGCCTCGTTGTCGCTGCGCACCAGCACGCATTCCAGGGCTTCGCTTTCGGAGGCGTTGATCTCCTGGTGCGGCACGTAGGGCGGCACGTAGATGAAATCGCCCGGGCCGGCCTCGGCGGTGAACTGAAGCTGCTCGCCCCAGCGCATGCGCGCGCGGCCCTTCACGACGTAGATGACGCTCTCGAGATGGCCGTGGTGATGCGCGCCGGTCTTGGCGTCGGGATGGATGGTCACCGTGCCGGCCCACAGCTTCTGCGCACCGACGCGGGCGAAGTTGATCGCCGCGGCGCGGTTCATGCCAGGCGTCTGGGCGGTATTGGTGTCGAGGCTGCCGGCGGGGATCACCCGTACGCCGTCGTTGCGCCAGTCCGTGGCCTTGCTCATGCTCGTTCCTGTCCCGTTGATGCCGGCGGCATATCGGCCACCCCGGGGAGGGTCAAGCAATCGATCCTAATGCCGATGAAAAGCTTAATGAGTCAGGCCTAAGACTCTCGTTTTATTGATCTTTCTTGCTTGTGTCGGCAATTCGTGGGAGATTGGCCAGCAGTCATGTTTCGCGTTCGTCAGATCATCACTCCCGTCGTGTTCGCCCTGGTGTTTGGCTATTTCGGCTATCACCTGATGCATGGCGAACGCGGCGTGCTGGCGCTGCTGCAACTGCGGCAGGAGGTGGCGCGTGCCGAGGCGACCTTGGCCGAGACCGAGGCCACCAAGCGCATCTGGGAACGCCGCGTCGCGGCCCTGCGCAGCCAGAGCCTCGACCCCGACATGATCGACGAGCGCGCCCGGGCTTTGCTTCACCTGTCATGGCCCGACGACATCGTCGTCTTCACGCCGTCGCGCTGAACCGTCCGTCGCTTGCGCCGGGCAACGCCCGCCACTATTGAAGGGTGGGGTGTCGAAACCGAACGACGCCAGACGGACCATAATTCGGGAGGAAATCAATGAAGACGATCATCCGTCGCGGCCTGCTGGCCGCAACGGCACTGGTGGCCATCGCCGGCGCGGCCGGCGTTGTGGCGCAGCCCAAGAGCATGACCTTGGGGACCGCCTCGGTCGGCGGCACCTATTTCATCTATGGCGGCGTAGTCGCCAAGATCCTGACCGACAAGCTGGGCATCCAGGTCTCGACGCAGCAGACCCAAGGCCCGAACCAGAACGTCATTCTGGTCGACGACCAGAAGGTCGAGCTCGGCATGACCACGATGGGCGTGGCCCTGCAAGCCTGGACCGGCTCGGCGGAATGGACCAAGGGCAAGAAGTTCTCCAACATCCGGGCGCTGTTTCCGATGTACGACACGCCGCTGCAGTGCGTGGCCCTGAAGAAGTCGGGCATCACCAGCTTCAAGCAGCTCGACGGCAAGACGGTCGGCGTCGGCCCGCGCGCCGGCACGCCCGGCACGTACTTCCCGCTGATCTTCACCGCGCTCGGCATGAAGGCCACGATCCGCAACGGCCAGGGCGCCGACATGGGCGGCCAGCTCGGTGACGGCATCCTCGACGCCTTCTGCTTCGGCGCCGGCCTGCCGATCCCGATCTTCTCGCAGATCGATGCCGAGAAGGAGGCGGTGTTCTTCACCTGGACCGACGAGGAGCGCGCCAAGGTGCGCGCGGCCATGCCGGAGTTCTCCGAGGCTGTGATCCCCAAGGGCACCTACAAGCAGCAGACCGCCGACCAGAAGACGCTCGGCCTCTACAATTTCGCCATCGCCCACAAGGACCTGCCCGACGACGTGGCCTACAACGTGGTCAAGGCGATCCTCGAGAACAACGCGGCC
Organism: Reyranellaceae bacterium; assembly: GCA_022844045.1. Taxonomy (GTDB): domain Bacteria; phylum Pseudomonadota; class Alphaproteobacteria; order Reyranellales; family Reyranellaceae; genus JAFAZJ01. Next base: position 7,824 of record JALHMM010000052.1, read on the forward strand.
ATGGTGCAGGGCCACGAATCGGCCAAGGAAACGATCGCGGCCAACGCCACCCGCAACACGTTCCTGCCGTTCCACCCGGGCGCGGTGAAGTACTACAACGAGAAGGGTATCAAGCTCGATCCGGCGACCATCCCGAAGTGATGGCGACGGGCTGACACATCGGCGAACGCCCGCTCCCCAAGGGGCGGGCGTTTTGCTATCCAGGGGCGAGGGAAAGGCGGCGGCTCAGGCGGCGAAAGACCGACGGCCGCGTCCGGGGACGGGTGGATTCATGGCGAATGTGAACGCGGCAGTCGATACGCGCGAGGTCGGCGCGGTCGACGTCGACGAGCTGGAGCATTCCGGCGGACGACGCGAGCATCGGCGCTGGGAGCGCCCACTGTTCTTCTGGCTGTGCGCCGCCTTCACCGCCTTCCATCTTTGGATCCTTGTCGGGCCGGTGATCCTCAAGCAGATCGACGCCTTGATCGGCGGCGAGCTGCTTTACAAATCCATCGCACCCAACCTCGACCAGGAACTGTTTCGCGCCATCCACCTGGCCTGGGGCGCGACCCTGGGCTTCGGCTTCTTCACCATCGTCAAAGGCCGCGGCCGCGACGGCGTGCCCTGGTACGACTGGCTGTTCATCCTCGGCGCCGTCGCCTGCGCCATCTACATGTGGCGCAACCTCGACGACCTGCAGATGAATCAGGGCGCGGTCTACGACCTGCCCGACCTGCTCTACAGCCTCGTCGGCCTGGTCGTGCTGTTCGAGTTCACGCGCCGTACCGCCGGCAACGCGCTCACCATCATCGCCGCGATCTTCATGATCTACGCCATGGTCGGCCACATATTTCCCGAGTCCTGGGCGCTCTACCACAACAAGTCGCTGAGGGACCTCTGGTTCGCGTTCCCTTACGTCTTCAGCAATCTCGGCGTGTTCGGCTCGACACTCGAGGTGTCGTCGACCTTCATCATCATGTTCACCGCCTTCGCCGCGTTCCTCACGCGCTCGCGCGCGGGCGAGTACTTCAACGATCTGGCGGTGGCGCTGGTCGGATGGGCGCGCGGCGGCCCGGCCAAGGTCGCCGTGCTGTCCGGGGTCATGTTCGGCACGGTGAGCGGCTCGTCGGTCGCCAACGTCGTCGCCTCGGGTTCGGTGACCATCCCTATGATGCGGCGCGTCGGCTACGATCGCGCTACCGCGGGCGCGATCGAGGCGACGTCCTCGACCGGCGGCCAGATCACGCCGCCGGTGCTGGGCGCCGCCGCCTTCCTGATGGCCGAAGCGACAGGCATCAAGTACGCCGAGATCGCCGCGGCGGCGATCATCCCGTGCCTGCTGTTCTACGTCGCCTGCTACGCCCATTGCGACCTGCACGCGGCCAAGCACGGCCTGCGCGGCATCCCGCGGTCCGAGTTGCCGCCGCTCCGGCCGTTGCTGATGCGCCTCTACATGATCGCGCCCATCGCCGTGCTGATCTGGGCCTTCATCAGCGGATATTCCGCCTTCCTGGCCGCCGCGATCGGCATGGGTCTTTGTATCCTGGTGAGCTGGTTCAACGGCTTCAAGCGCGATGCCCAGGGACGATTGGGCTGGCGGCGCGGCGACGATGTGATGGGCGGCAAGGCGATCATCGAGGCGCTGGAGATCGGCGCCAAGGACAGCATCCAGCTCGTCGCGGTCTGCGCCGCCGCCGGCATTATCGTCGGCGTCATCGCCCTCACCGGAATCGGCGGCCGCTTCGCCCAGATCATGCAGGCCATCGCCGGCCAGAACCAGTTGCTGGCGATGTTCTTCACCATGATCATCGTCGTCATTCTGGGAATGGGCATGCCGACGACGGCCGCCTACGCCATCGCTGCCGCCGTCGTGGCACCGGGCCTGCAGCAGATCGGCGTGCCCAAGCTGATCGCCCATATGTTCATCTTCTACTTCGCGGTGCTGTCGGCGATCACCCCGCCGGTCGCGGTGGCGTCGATCGCCGCCGCCGGCATGGCCAAGGCCGATCCCTGGCGAACCTCGTGGATCGCCGTGAAGATGGGCCTGGCGACGTTCATCGTGCCGTTCATGTTCTTCTACAGCCCGCTGCTGCTGGGCCAGGGCGAGCTTCTCGAGGTCGCCCATGTAACGGTGACGGCGGTGATCGGCGTGTGGCTGCTGGCCTGCGCGACCGAGGGCTGGTTCACCGAACGGCTGGCGCTCGTGCCACGCATACTCTTTGGCGTCGCGGCGCTGGCGCTGATCACGCCAGGCACGATCACCGACCTGATCGGCATCGCTCTCGCGGTCGCAGCATGGGCGGCGCAACGCTTCTACTATCGCGCGCGGATGGCGGCTTAACGCGGGGCCAGCAAGAATGTTTCTGCCGCCGCGCAGCGTTTCGCAACAAACCGTGCGCCGCGGCCCACCAGACTGTTGGACAAGAGTTTTTCCTAGGCAGATCAAGGTCTCTTCATCACAGTCGGGTATGAATTCGGGGACAAGAGCTTAGCGTTCGTGTCGGGAGGACAGCCGATGGCCAAAGCAGCCGCCGCCAAGTCGAAACCGTCCGCATCGGCCGAGTCGCACAGGACTGGCGACAACAGCGTCACTCCCGAACAGCTCCGACAATTCTATCGCGACATGCTGCTGATCCGGCGCTTCGAGGAGCGCGCCGGACAGCTCTACGGCATGGGTCTCATCGGCGGCTTCTGCCATCTCTATATCGGCCAGGAAGCCGTCGTCGTCGGCATGCAGTCGACCATCGACAGCTCGAAGGACGCGGTGATCACCAGCTATCGTGACCACGGACACATGCTGGCCTGCGGCATGGATCCGCGCGGCGTAATGGCGGAGCTCACCGGACGCTCGGGCGGCTATTCGCGAGGCAAGGGCGGCTCGATGCACATGTTCTCGAAGGAGCGTAATTTCTACGGCGGCCACGGCATCGTCGGCGCCCAGGTGCCGATCGGCACCGGCCTGGCTTTTGCGCACAAGTACCGGGGCAACAACAGCGTCTCGCTGACCTATTTCGGAGACGGCAGCGCCAACCAGGGCCAGGTGTACGAGGCGATGAACATGGCCGCGCTTTGGAAGCTGCCGGTGGTCTACATCATCGAGAACAACAAGTACGGCATGGGCACCTCGGTCGAGCGCGCCTCGGCCGTGGTCGACCTCTACAAGCACGGCGAGGCCTTCGGCATTCCCGGTGAGCAGGTCGACGGCATGGATGTCGTCGCGGTGAAGGCCGTTGGCGAGCGCGCCGTCGAGCATGCGCGCGCGGGCAAAGGCCCCTACGTGCTGGAGATGCTGACCTATCGCTATCGCGGCCACTCGATGAGCGACCCCGGCAAGTACCGCACCAAGGAAGAGGTCGAGAAGATGCGCGGCGAGCGCGATCCGATCGAGCGCTTGAAGAAGCGCATGACCGACTCCAAGGCGATCGACGAGGCCCAGCTCAAGGCGATGGATGCCGAGGTGCGGCGCATCGTGGCCGACGCCGCCGAGTACGCCACCACGAGTCCGGAGCCCGATCCCAAGGAGCTATGGACCGACGTGCTGGTGGAAAGCAAACCGCCGCAAGCCGCCTAACGCATCGATCGGAACGGGTCCCAAGTCATGGCCATCAACGTCCTGATGCCGGCGCTGTCGCCGACAATGACCGAAGGCAAGCTCGCCAAGTGGCACGTCAAGGAAGGCGACAAGGTCACCTCCGGCATGGTGATCTGCGAGATCGAGACCGACAAGGCGACTATGGAGGTCGAGGCGGTCGATGAAGGTGTCGTCGGCAAGATCCTGATCGCCGAGGGCACCGAGAACGTCGCGGTCAACACACCGATCATGGTGCTGACCGAGGACGGCGAGAGCACCGATGCGGCGCCCGCGCCGGCCGCGAAACCCCAGCCGAAGGCCGAAGCGCCGGCGCCGGCCGCGAAGCCGACACCCGCCGCGCCGGCCATCGTCAGCGCGCCGGCCGCCGCGGCACCCGCGCGGGAGCCGGAATGGACCGGTGCCACCAAGAAGGTGACGGTGCGCGAGGCCCTGCGCGACGCCATGGCCGAGGAGATGCGCGCCGACGAGAACGTGTTTCTCATGGGCGAGGAGGTCGCGCAGTACCAGGGCGCCTACAAGGTCAGCCAGGGCCTGCTCGACGAGTTCGGCGCCCGCCGCGTGATCGACACGCCGATCACCGAGCATGGTTTCGCCGGGCTCGGAGTCGGCGCCGCCTTCGGTGGCCTCAAACCCATCGTCGAGTTCATGACCTTCAACTTCGCCATGCAGGCGATCGACCAGATCATCAACTCGGCGGCGAAGACCAACTACATGTCGGGCGGCCAGATGGGCTGCCCGATTGTTTTCAGGGGTCCCAACGGCGCCGCCTCGCGCGTCGCCGCGCAGCACTCCCAGTGCTACGCCAGCTGGTACGCGCATTGCCCCGGCCTGAAGGTCGTGGCGCCGTGGAGCGCGGCCGACGCCAAGGGCCTGCTCAAGGCGGCGATCCGCGATCCCAACCCGATCATCTTCCTCGAGAATGAGATCATGTACGGGCAGAGCTTCGAGTTGCCGGACAGCCCGGACTTCGTCCTGCCGATCGGCCGCGCCCGAATCGAGCGGCCCGGCAAGCACGTCACCATCACCGCCTTCTCGGTCATGGTCGGCAAGGCGATGCAAGCGGCCGAGGAGCTGGCCAAGGAGGGCATCGAGGCCGAGGTGATAAACCTGCGCTCGCTGCGCCCGCTCGACACCGAGACGATCGTCGAGTCGGTGAAGCGGACCAACCGCCTGGTTTCGGTCGAGGAGGGCTGGCCCTTCGCCGGCATCGGTTCGGAACTGGCGGCACTGATGATGGAGCAGGCCTTCGACTGGCTCGACGCACCGGTCAAGCGCGTCACCGGGCTCGACATCCCGTTGCCCTACGCCGCGAACCTCGAAAAGCTTTCGCTGCCGCAAGCCCCCGACATCGTTGCCGCCGCCAAGGCGGTCCTCTACCGCTGACGGGGGCGCACCATGGCGATCAACATCCTCATGCCGGCGCTGTCGCCGACCATGACCGAAGGCAAACTGGCGAAGTGGCACGTCAAGGAAGGCGACAAGGTCACGTCGGGCAAGGTCATCTGCGAGATCGAGACCGACAAGGCGACCATGGAGGTCGAGGCGGTCGACGAGGGCGTCATCGGCAAGATCGTCGTGCCCGAGGGCACTGAAGGCGTCGCCGTCAACGCGGTGATCGCGATCCTGGTCGAGGAAGGCGAGGCCGTGCCGGCCGCCGCCAGGCCAGCACCAGCCGCGAAACCAGCGCCGGCCGCAGCCGCTCCAGCGCCTGTCGCGGCTCCCGCGCCAGCACATCAGGCTAGTGCGCCAGCGAAGGCTCCCGAGGGCGGCCGTATCTTCGCGTCGCCGCTGGCCAAGCGGCTCGCGGCGGAGTCGGGACTCGATCTGTCGAAGATCGCAGGCTCCGGCCCGCATGGCCGCATCGTGAAGGAAGACGTCGAGCACGCCGCTAAGGCGGGGACTGCCAAGCCGGCACCAGCCGCCGCGAAGGCACCGCCGCCGAAGGGCCCGGCAGCGCCGCAATTCGTCGTATCCGGCGAAGCGACGACCAAGATCCCGCACACCTCGATCCGCAAGGTCATCGCCCGGCGCATGAGCGAGTCCAAGCAGACCGTGCCGCATTTCTACCTGACGGTGGACTACGAGATCGACGCGCTGCTGGAGGCGCGGAAGGCGATCAACGCGCTGGCCGAGAAGAGCAAGGGTAGCAAGGTCTCGGTCAACGACATGGTGATCAAGGCCTGCGCCATGGCGCTGCGCGATCACCCCGACGTCAACGCCTCGTGGAGCGAGGAGGCGATGATCCAGTACAACACCGTCGATATCGCCGTGGCGGTGGCGACGGATCGCGGCCTGGTGACACCGATCGTGCGCAACGCCGATCTCAAGGGCCTGGGCCGCATCGCCGCGGACATGAAGGACCTCGCCGCGCGCGCCCGCGACGGCAAGCTGAAGCTCGACGAGTTCCAGGGCGGCGGCTTCACGATCTCCAATCTCGGCATGTATGGCATCAAGGATTTCCTCGCCATCATCAACACACCGCAGGCCGCGATCCTCGCGGTCGGCGCCGGCGAGGAACGCGTCGTGGTGCGCAACGGCCAGATGGTGATCCGCAATATCATGAGCTGCTCGCTGTCGGTCGATCACCGCGTCGTCGACGGCGCGCTGGGATCGGTCTTCCTTCAGACGCTGCGTTCGTATATCGAGCAGCCCGCAACGATGCTGCTGTAGGAGGTCGACATGGCCGACACCAGCTTCAACCTCATCGTCATCGGCAGCGGGCCCGGTGGTTACGTCACCGCGATCCGTGCGTCGCAGCTCGGCCTGAAGACGGCGATCGTCGAGCGCGAGCTCTTGGGCGGCATCTGCCTGAACTGGGGCTGCATTCCAACCAAGGCGCTGCTGCGTTCGGCCGAGGTCTATCACCTGATGAAGGATGCCGACGCCTATGGGTTGTCGGCGAGCGGCGTGTCGTTCGATGCCAAGAAGGTCGTCGAGCGCAGTCGCAAGGTCGCGGGCCAGCTCAACGGCGGCGTGACCTTCCTGATGAAGAAGCACAAGATCGCGGTCTTCATGGGCAGCGCCAAGCTCGACGGCGTCGCGGGCGGACTGCGCAAGGTCGCGGTCGCCGGCAAGGACGGCAAGACCACGGCGCTGACGGCCAAGAACGTGATCCTCGCCACGGGTGCGCGGGCGCGTGAACTGCCGGGCATGGAGGCCGACGGCAAGTTGATCTGGACCTATCGCGAGGCGATGGTGCCGCCGGCGATCCCGAAGTCGCTGCTGGTGATCGGCTCGGGCGCGATCGGCATCGAGTTCGCCAGCTTCTATCGCACCTTCGGCGCCGAGGTGACGGTGGTCGAGGTGATGGATCGCGTGCTGCCGGTGGAGGACGCCGATATCTCGGCCTTCGCCCGCAAGGCGTTCGAGAAGCAGGGCATGAAGATCATGACCAGCGCCACGGTAAAGGCGCTGAAGAAAGGCGCCAACAGCGTCACCGCCACGATCGAGGTTGGCGGCAAGGCGCAGGACATCACCGTCGAACGCGCGATCTCCGCCGTGGGCATCGTCGGCAATGTCGAGAATCTCGGGCTCGACGGCACCAAGGTGAAGGTCGACCGCACCCATGTCGTGGTCGACGGCTGGGGCGCCACGGGCGAGCCCAATGTTTACGCCATCGGCGATCTCACCGGCCCGCCCTGGCTGGCGCACAAGGCGAGCCACGAGGGTGTCACCTGCGTCGAGAAGATCGCCGGCGTGAAGGGCGTGCATCCCTTCGAGACCAAGAACATCCCCGGCTGTACTTACTGCCATCCGCAGGTCGCCAGCGTCGGCCTGACCGAGGCGGCGGCCAAGGCGGCGGGGCATCAGGTCAAGGTCGGCCGCTTCCCGTTCATCGGCAACGGCAAGGCGATCGCGCTGGGCGAGGCCGAGGGCCTGGTGAAGACGGTGTTCGACGCCAAGACCGGCGAACTGCTGGGCGCGCATATGGTAGGCGCCGAGGTCACCGAACTGATCCAGGGCTACACCATCGCGCGCACGCTCGAGACCACCGAGGCCGAGCTGATGCACACCGTGTTCCCGCATCCCACGCTCTCGGAAATGATGCACGAGTCGGTGCTCGACGCCTATGGGCGAGTCCTGCACATCTGAGCCGATGCGCAGCGAGCGGGAGATTCTCGAGTTCATCCGCCAGGCGCTGCGGGAGAAGGACGAGGCGCGGCGTGTCGAGCAGCTGCGGGTGCTCGAGGAGACCGAGCAGAAGAAGATCTTCTTCCAGGCCGCGCACGCGGTGCTCAGGCACGTCATCCTGCCGGGCATGACGCGCTTGCATAACATCAGCGTCCAGACCGGGCTGCGCGCGGCGATCGGCGACACCGGCGATTTCTACCTGGCTGACCAGGTCGACCCGGCCTTGGTGGCGAAGTACGCGATGCCGCTGCCGAAGACGGCGCCCGATCTGCCGCTGTGCGTGTCGTTCAAGGCGGTGTTCCCGCACGGCTTCGCGATCTACTACACCGACGTCGACAAGTCTCAGGCCGACGCCAAGGGCACCGTCGAGGAAGTGCCACTGGAGGACGTAACTCCCGAGATGGTCGAGAACTGCCTGCTGCGTGTGCTGCGCAACCACCTGCATGAGATGTGATGACGGGATTGCCTCCAGCTTGACGCCAGCCATCGAACCCATCACCTGTAGCAACATGGAACCCACCCCCGACAAGCCCGCGATCGCGCGCGCCGAGCGTCATCCCGAGAAGGCGCACCGGCCGGACAATCCGGTCGCGCGCAAGCCGGCCTGGATCCGGGTCAAGGCGCCGAACTCGCCCGAGTATGCCGAGACACGCCGGCTGGTGCGCGAATACGGGCTGAGCACGGTGTGCGAGGAGGCGGCCTGCCCGAATATCGGGGAGTGCTGGAAGCAGAAGCACGCCACCTTCATGATCATGGGCGACACCTGCACGCGAGCCTGCGCCTTCTGCAACGTGCGCACCGGCATGCCCGGCGCGCTCAATCCGCACGAGCCGGCCAATGTCGCGGAGGCTGTCGGCAAGCTCGGGCTGAGCCACGTCGTCATCACCTCGGTCGATCGCGACGATCTGCCCGATGGCGGCGCTGCGCATTTCGTCGCGGTGATCGAGGCGATCCGCCGCACCTCACCCGCAACGACGATCGAGATCCTCACGCCGGACTTCCTGCGCAAGCGCGGCGCGGTCGAGAGCGTGGCCGCGGCCAAGCCCGACGTCTTCAACCACAACCTCGAGACCGTGCCGCGGCTCTACCCGACGATCCGCCCCGGCGCGCGCTACTTCGCCTCGCTGCAGCTGCTGGCCAAGGTCAAGGAGACCGATCCGGCGCGTTTCACCAAGTCGGGCCTGATGGTCGGGCTGGGCGAGACCAGGGGCGAGATCCTGCAGGTCATGGACGATCTGCGCGCCGCCGATGTCGACTTCCTCACGATCGGTCAGTACCTGCAGCCCACGCCCAAGCACGCCGCGGTCGAGCATTTCTGGACGCCCGACGAATTCGCCCAACTCGCCAGCGCCGCGAGGGGCAGGGGCTTCCTGATGGTCTCGGCCTCGCCGCTGACGCGCTCCAGCTATCACGCCGGTGACGACTTCCAGCGCCTGCGCGCGGCGCGCGAGGCCAGGCTGGCGGCTGGCTGAGCGCGCATGCCGGTTCATCGCGAACGGCGGGTGCTGCCGTACACGCCGCGGCAGCTGTTCGACCTCGTGGCCGACATCGAGGCCTATCCGCAGTTTCTGCCATGGTGCATCGGCGCGCGCATCCGCACGCGCGAGGGGGCCCAGATCGTCGCCGACCTGATCATCGGCTTCCGCCTGTTCCGCGAGCGCTTCACCTCGAAGGTCTCGCTGCTACCGGACAATCCCGACGGCCCGCGCATCGATACGGTCTACGCCGATGGCCCGTTCAAGCGGCTGGAGAACCACTGGATCTTCCACCCGCATCAGGATGGCTGCGACGTCGAGTTCTTCGTCGACTTCGAGTTCAAGTCCTACCTGCTGCAGGCGACCGTCGAGATTCTGTTCCACGAGGCTGTGCGTCGCATGGTCGCCGCCTTCGAAGGCCGCGCCGCCAAGCTCTATGGCGCCATGCCACGAGGTCGCCTGGCGTAGCGTCGTGTCATCCCGCCGCGTCGCGCAGCATCGCCAACGCCGTCTCGACCGCGCGCGCCCGGACCTCGTCGCGATCACCGGGAAACACGTGCCGTGCTGTCATGGTCGACCGACCGCGCCGCGCACAGCCGAAATGCACCAGTCCCACGGGCTTCTCGGCGCTGCCGCCACCAGGACCGGCGACGCCGGTGATCGACACCGCGACATCGGCCAGCGACTCCGCCAGCGCGCCTTCGGCCATGGCGCGGGCCACCGGCTCGCTGACCGCGCCGTAGGACAGCAGCGTGACGCGCGGCACGCCGAGCATCTTTTCCTTGGCCTCGTTGGAGTAGGTGGCGAAGCCGCGCTCGACCACGTCGGACGAGCCGGGGATCGCGGTTAGGGTCGCGGCGACGAGGCCGCCGGTGCATGACTCCGCCGTCGCCAGCTTGAGCCCGGCGCGGCGGTAGCGCTCGAGCAGGTCGGTGGCCAGGGCGCGCCAGGTACCGGGAAAGAGGGCGTCGGTCATGCTTGCTCCTGAACCGGCACGGCGACCGTGGCGATGGCCTGTGCGGCGATGCCCTCGCCGCGGCCGGTGAAGCCGAGCTTCTCCGTCGTGGTGGCCTTCACCGCCACGCGATCGACCGCGACGCCTAGAATCTCGGCCACGCGTTCGCGCATGCGCGCGCGATGCGGGCCGACCTTGGGCCGTTCGCAGATGATGGTGACGTCGACGTTGATCACGCGGCCGCCGCGCGTTGCCACGAGGTCCGCGGCGTGGCGCAGGAAGCGATCGGAGGACGCGCCGCGCCATTGCGGATCGGAGGGCGGGAAGTGCATGCCGATATCGCCGGCGCCGATCGTGCCCAGCAGCGCGTCGGTCAGCGCGTGCAGCGCGACATCGGCGTCGGAGTGGCCGGCGAGGCCTTGGTTGTGTGGCACCGGTACGCCGCACAGCGTCACCGCATCGCCAGGCCCGAAGGCATGCACGTCGAAGCCGCTACCGGTACGGTTTTCCATCGGCTGGGCGAGCTCCCGTTCGGCGCGCGCGAGGTCGGCGCTGGTGGTGATCTTGAAGTTGCGTTCCGCGCCTTCGACCAGCAAGAGGCGATAGCCGGCCATCTCGGCGACCGCCGCGTCGTCGGTCAGCGCCGTGGCGTCGTCGTCGCCCAGCGCCGCGGCGGCGCGGTGGGCGGCGAGGATGCGCTCGAAGCGGAAGACCTGCGGGGTCTGGGCGCGCCACAAACGCTGGCGGGGAATGGTGGCGGCGACCGTCGCCGCGTCGTCGGCGCGCTTGAGTGTGTCAGCCAGCGGCAGGGCGGCCAGCGCGCCGTCGATGCCGTCGCGGCCGGCGGCTTCCAGGGTGCGGGTGATGGTGTCGGCATCGACCAGCGGGCGGGCGGCGTCGTGGATGGCCACCATGTCGAGCCCCTGGCCGGCCAAGGCCTCCAGCCCGTTAAGGACCGAGCGCTGCCGGGTGGCCCCGCCCGTGACCGGCGGCGGCAGGTCCAGTCCGCGCATCGCTGCGTAATACAGTTCCCGGTCGGCCTCGGCGATGACCACCTGGACGAGGCCGATCTCGGGATGGCGGGCGAAGCGATCGACGGCATGCCGCAGCACCGTGACGCCCGACAGGCCCAGATATTGCTTCGGCAGGGGCGCCCCGACGCGATGGCCGCGGCCGGCGGCGACGATCAGCGCTGCGGTTCGCATGAGGCGATCATACAGGGTTGAAACTGCCGGGGCGACGCGGTACCACTGTGGTCAAGATTTACGCAGATCAGAAATTGCACATAATATGAGCATCACAGTACCGCAGCCGATCACCATCGGTGACGTGACCCTGGAGGCGCCGGTGATCCTGGCGCCGATGTCGGGCGTCACCGACCTGCCGTTCCGCAGGCTGGTGAAGAGCCAGGGGGCGGGGCTGGTGGTGTCGGAGATGATCGCCAGCCAGGCGATGATCCGCGAGAACCGCAAGACCCTGCTGATGGCCGCGCGCGGTGACGACGAGAATCCGATGGCGGTGCAGCTCGCCGGCTGCGAGCCCGAGGTGATGGCCGAGGCGGCCAAGCTCAACGAGGATCGCGGCGCGCATATCATCGACATCAATTTCGGCTGCCCGGTGAAGAAGGTGGTCAACGGCCATGCCGGCTCCTCGCTGATGCGCGACGAGGTGCACGCGTCGAAGATCCTCGAGGCCACCGTCAAGGCGGTGAAGATCCCGGTGACCTTGAAGATGCGCAAGGGCTGGGACGAGCGCACGCAGAACGCGCCCAACCTGGCGCGCATCGCCGAGCGGAGCGGCATCCGCATGATCACCGTGCACGGCCGCACGCGCTGCCAGTTCTACGAGGGCCGCGCCGACTGGGCCTTCATCCGCGCGGTGAAGGAGGCGACGCACCTGCCGGTGATCGTCAACGGCGACATCGTCTCCTACGATGATGCGGCGACGGCGCTGGCGCAGTCCGGCGCCGACGGCGTGATGATCGGTCGTGGCGCCTATGGGCGACCCTGGTTTTTGCGACAGGTCGCGCAGTTCCTGAGGACCGGCGAGCGGCCGGCCGACCCGCCGCTCGCGATTCAGTATGAGTTGCTGTCGCGCCACTACGAGGACACGCTGGCGCACTACGGCGAGCATGCCGGCGTGCGGATGGCGCGCAAGCATATCGGCTGGTACTCCAAGGGCCTGCCGGGCTCGGCCGAGTTCCGCGCGACGGTCAACCGGGTCGCCGATCCGGCCGAGGTGCGCCGCCTGGTGGCCGCGTTCTATGCGGCCGCCATCGATCGCGGCGACACCCGCGAGGCCGCCTGACATGGCCCGGCGCGCCGTCGCCCTCGCGCGATCCGAACGCAGCGGCCCGGCGCTGAGCGCGGACGCGATCCTCGCGGCGCTGGTCGAGGCGACCATCGTGGTCGATGGCGACGACACGATCCTCTACGCCAACCCGGCGGCCGAGCAGTTCTTCGGCACCGGCGCCTCGCTGCTGGTCGGCCACCCGCTCGACGAGTTCCTGCCCCAGGATTCGCCGGCCTTCTCGCTGCTGACGCAAGTCAGGTTGAGCGCCGCGGCGGTGAGCGAGAGCGGCGTGACGCTCAGCTCGCCGCGCATCGGCGCGCGCTTCGTCGCCATCCTGATGGCGCCGATGCACGACGGCGACCAACGCGTGGTGATCTCGCTGCTCGAGCAATCGATCGCGCGCAAGATCGACAACCAGATGCTGCACCGCGGCGCGGCGCGCTCGGTCAGCGCCATGGGCTCGATGCTGGCGCACGAGGTCAAGAACCCGCTATCGGGCATCCGCGGCGCGGCGCAACTGCTGGAGCAGTCGCTGGGCGAGGAGGAGCGCGAGCTCACCCAGCTGATCTGCGAGGAGACCGACCGCATCGTCGCCCTGGTCGACCGCATGGAGGCCTTCGCCGACGGCCGCCCCGTCGAGCGCGGCCCGGTCAACATCCATCAGGTGCTCGGCCACGTGCGCAAGGTCGCCGAGGCCGGCTTCGGCCGACGCGTGCGCTTCGTCGAGAACTACGACCCGTCGTTGCCCTTCGTCTGGGGCAATCGCGACCAGCTCATCCAAGTGTTTCTCAATCTGGTGAAGAACGCCTGCGAGGCGGTTCCGGAAGAGGGCGGCGAGGTCATTCTCTCGACCGCCTATCGGCAAGGCGTGCGGCTTGCCGTTCCGGGCGTGCGGACCAAGGTGCATCTGCCGCTGGTCGTCTCGGTGCAGGACAATGGTCCCGGCATCGCCGAGACGATCCGCGAGCAGGTGTTCGACGCGTTCGTCACCAGCAAGGTCAACGGCACCGGGCTCGGACTCGCCCTGGTGGCAAAGATCGTCAATGACCATGGAGGGGTCGTCGAGTTCGACAGCGAGCCGAGGCGTACGGCCTTCAACGTCATGCTGCCCATGCAGCCCGTGACGCGCGAAGAGCCGTGGCGTTCCGGCAGCTAGGCAGCGGAGCCCCCAATGTCCCCGACCAACGCCGTCATCCTCGTCGCCGACGATGACAAGGCGATCCGCACTGTGCTCAGCCAGGCGCTCGGCCGCCAGGGCTATGACGTACGCTGCACCGGCAACGCCGCCAATCTCTGGAGCTGGATCCAGGACGGGCTGGGCGATCTGGTGATCACCGATGTCGTCATGCCCGACGATAACGGCCTCGACCTGATCCCGCGTATCCGCAAGCTGCGTCCCGACCTGCGCATCATCGTCATGAGCGCGCAGACCACGCTGCTCACCGCCGTGCGCGCCGCCGAGCGCGGCGCTTTCGAGTACCTGCCCAAACCCTTCGACCTGAAGGAGCTGGTCGCCGTGGTCGGCCGGGCGCTCGCGACCCAGACGGCGCGTGGCGTCGAGCCTGAGGTGCCGGAGAACGCCAGTGGCGAGCGCCTGCCGCTGATCGGCCGTTCGCCGGCGATGCAGGAGATCTACCGCACGCTGGCGCGCCTGATGTCGACCGACCTCTCGGTGATGATCTCCGGCGAGTCGGGCACCGGCAAGGAGCTGGTGGCGCGCGCGCTGCACGATTACGGCAAGCGGCGCAGCGGACCGTTCGTCGCCATCAACATGGCGGCGATCCCGCGCGAGCTGATCGAGAGCGAGCTGTTCGGCCACGAGCGCGGCGCCTTCACCGGCGCCACCCAGCGTATGGCCGGCAAGTTCGAGCAGGCCGCCGGCGGCACGCTGTTCCTCGACGAGATCGGCGACATGCCGATCGAGGCGCAGACCCGCCTGCTGCGCGTGCTGCAGGAGGGCGAGTACACCACGGTTGGCGGCCGCCAGCCGATCCGCGCCAACGCCCGCATCGTGGCGGCGACACATCAGGATTTGCGCCGCCTGATCCAGCAGGGCCTGTTCCGCGAGGACCTGTTCTACCGCCTCAACGTCGTACCGATCCGCCTGCCGCCCCTGCGCGACAAGCCCGAGGACATCCCCGAGCTGACGCACCATTACCTGCGCAAGGCCGCGGCCGACGGCCTGCCGGAGAAGGTGCTGGCGCCCGAAGCGCTGGCGCTGATGCGGGCCTATCGCTGGCCTGGCAACGTGCGCGAGCTGGAGAACCTGGTGCGCCGGCTGGCCGCGCTCTACTCGCAGGAAGTCATCACCGTCGACATCATCGAGGCGGAACTGGCCGAGCAGGTCGGCGCGCCGGTCTCGCCGGCCGCCGCGGTGGCCAACGGCAACGCCGCCACATCGCCATCGGGCGTCGAGACTCTGAGCGAGGCGGTCGAGCGTCACCTCCGGGACTATTTCGCGGCACACAAGGAAAACCTGCCGCCCAACGGCCTTTATGACCGCATTCTCGCCGACATGGAGCGGCCGCTGCTGGCCCTGACGTTGGGCGCGACGCGCGGTAACCAGGTCAAGGCGGCGCAACTGCTCGGCCTGAACCGCAACACGCTGCGCAAGAAGATCCGCGAGCTCGACGTCCAGGTGGTGCGCAGCCCTCGGTAGTCTCCCCGTCCCCCGGAGGGGGACGGTATGAAATTGGCCATATTTGGTCGCGTGCGGTAGATTGCGACCCCCCGGGCCGCCGCGTCGTGCGCCGGCCAAGACTTGCGGTGTGATGAGCGTTCCATCGGCCTCCGCTTCGGAGCGACCCCTGATCGTCCTGCTGTCGCGCTTCGGACAGCTGTTCACAGGGCGTGTCGCGGCGCTGGCGCTGGTCGTGCTGGCGATGGCCGCCGGTGCGCTGACCTACGCGGCGTTCGGCGGCCTGCTGCCGATGACCTTCGCCAATCGCTGGTTCGTCGGCGGCCTTCTGGCGGCCGACATCATCATCGCCATCGGGCTGGCCGCCGTGGTCGTCTCGCGCGTGGTGCGCACGTTGATCGAGCAGCGCCGCGGCGCCGCCGGCGCGCGCTTGCATGTGCGCATGGTGCTGTTGTTCGGCCTGTTCGCCGTGGTGCCGACCTTCGTCGTCGCCATGGTCTCCGGCTACTGGCTGTCGATCGGCCTGCAGGAATTCGTCAACGAGCGCATCGCGCGCGGCATGGACAGCGCCCGCCTGATCGGCAACACGGCGCTCGAGCCGCAGCGCGCCGCCGTGCTGGCCGATGTCGAGCGCCTGTCGAGCGCGCTGCAGCAGCTCGGCCCCGAGACGGTGGGCGACGCCGAGCGCGCGCTGGTGGCGCTCAGCCGGCTGGCGCCGGGCGGGCCGACGATGATGGACGCGCTGATTGTCGATTCGTCGGGCCAGGTCATCGCCGCCGTCGCGCTGCTCGCCGGTCGCGCCGCGCCATCCTACGTGCCGCCGACCGCCTCGCTGGCGCGCGCCGCGGCCGAGGCCGGCCCGCTGGTCGAGCTCCGGCAGACCGGCGTCTACGTCGTGCTGCACCTGTTCACCGGCGGCAATCTTTTCCTGGTGAGCGGCCACAGCGTTGATCCCGGCCTGTGGTTCCACGTCGATCAGATCGCGCGCGCCGACGCCTTCCTGACCCAGCTCGAAAACAACTCGATCGACAACCAGCTGCGCGTTTTCGCGGTCTACGCCGTGATCGCCGTGCTGATGCTGCTGTCGGCGGTGTGGCTGGCCCTGACTTTCGCCTCGCGGCTGGCGCAACCGATCGGCAATCTGATGGCGGCGGCCGACCAGGTGCGCAAGGGCGACCTCTCGGCGCGCGTGCAGGAGGAAGGCGCCGACGGCGAGCTCAAGCGGCTGGTGCGCGCCTTCAACCGCATGACGCGCCAGCTCGACCAGCAGCGCCGCGACTTGGTCGACGCCAACCGCCAGCTCGACGAGCGCCGCCAGCTTACCGAGGCGATCCTGTCGGGCGTCTCCGCCGGCGTGCTCAGCATCGGCATCTCGGGCGAGGTGCTGCGCGCCAACCGCTCGTCCAGCGACCTGCTGGGCTTGCCGTCCGACCAGATCGAAGGCCGCCGGCTGCTCGAGGTGTTGCCGGAGCTGGGCAACGCGCTGGAACAGGCGCGTGCGCGGCCCGATCGCGCCTACCAGCGACAGATCGAGATCCGCCGCGACGGCGTCTCGCGGACCTTGTTGGTGCGCATCTCTACCGAGCTGGGCAAGGACGGGCTGAGCGGCAATGTCGTCACCTTCGACGACGTCAGCGACCTCATGGCGGCGCAGCGCATGGCCGCCTGGGCGGACGTGGCGCGCCGTATCGCGCACGAGATCAAGAATCCACTGACCCCGATCCAGCTCTCCGCGGAGCGCCTCAAGCGCAAGTACCTGCGCCAGATCACCGACGATCCCGACACCTTCACCATCTGCACCGACACCATCGTGCGCCAGGTCGGCGACATCGGCCGCATGGTCGACGAGTTCTCGTCCTTTGCCCGCATGCCCCGGCCGACCTTGGCCAGCGAGGACCTCAAGGAGCTTTGTCAGCAGGCGTTGTTCCTGCAGCGCAACGCCCAACCGCAGATCGAGTTCATCGCCGAGTTCCCCGACACGCCGCCGATCGTGGTCTGCGACCGGCGCCAGATCGGCCAGGCGCTGACCAACCTGCTGAAGAACGCCGGCGAGGCGATCGAGGGCCGCGCACCGCCACCCGATGGCGGCAAGCTGCCGCCGGGCCAGATCCGCCTGCGGCTGCTCGATCGGGGCGGGGAGATCTGCGTCGTCATCGAGGACAACGGCAAGGGTCTGCCGCGCGAGGGCCGCGAGCGGTTGACGGAGCCCTATGTGACGACGCGGACCAAGGGCACGGGGCTGGGCCTGGCGATCGTCAAGAAGATCATGGAAGACCACGGCGGCGCGCTGCTGCTCGACGATCGCGAGGGTGGCGGAGCGCGGATCTCTTTGCTATTCCAACGCGCCTCATCCCAGGCCCGTCCGGCGACCGCCGCCGCTTCCGCCTAATGGCCCTTACCTAGAACCTCCGATCCCCGTCGCACCTGATCCCCGCTACATGGCCCATGAAATCCTCATCGTCGACGACGAACGCGACATCTGCACGCTGATCGCGGGCATCCTCGAGGACGAAGGCTACTCGACGCGTCGCGCGCACGACAGCCGCGAGGCTGTCGAAGCGTTCCGGTCGCGCCGACCCTCGCTGGTGATTCTCGACGTCTGGCTGCAAGGCAGCGAGCACGATGGTCTCGAGGTGCTGAAGACCATCAAGCGCGACGACGCCAGCGTGCCCGTCGTGATGATCAGCGGTCACGGCACGATCGACACCGCCGTCGCCGCGATCAAGTCGGCGGCCTACGACTTCATCGAGAAGCCGTTCAAGTCGGACCGCCTGCTACTGGTGGTGCGCCGCGCCATCGAAACGGCCAGCTTGCGCGCCGAGAACGCGGCGCTGCTGAAGCGCGCCGGCGGCGAGGAAGCCCTGATCGGCATCTCGCCGGCGATGAGCCAGCTGCGCGCGGCGATCGAGCGCGTGGCGACCACCGGCAGCCGCGTGCTGCTGAGCGGCCCGCCCGGTTCAGGCAAGGAGCTGGTCGCACGCTTGATGCACCGCGCCTCGAAGCGCGCCGGCGGACCGTTCGTCATGGTCAACTGCGCCGCCATGTCGGCCGAGCGTCTCGACATGGAGCTGTTCGGCAGCGAGAGCGGCGAGGGCGAGAACGCCGGTGGCGACGGCGTCGCCGTGTTCGGCGCCTTCGAGCAGGCGCATGGCGGTACCCTCTTGCTCGACGAGGTGGGCGAACTGCCGGCCTCGACCCAGGGCAAGGTGATACGCGTCTTGCAGGAGCAGGCGTTCTTCCGCGACGGCGGCAAGTCGAGGGTCGAGGTCGATGTCCGCGTCATCGCCTCGACGACGCGCGACCTGCAGCCTGATATCGCCGCCGGCCGCTTCCGCGAGGATCTGTTCTACCGCCTCAACGTCGTGCCGATGCGCGTGCCGTCGCTGGCCGAACGGCGCGACGACATCCCCGAGCTCGCCAATCACCTCGTGCGCCGCGTCGCCGCCGCCGCCGGCCTGCCGACGCGCCAGATCGGCGAGGACGCGATCGCGGCGCTGCAGAGCTACGACTGGCCGGGCAACGTGCGCCAGCTGCGTAACGTCATCGAGCATCTCCTGATCGTAGCGCCGACCGATGGTTCGGCGCCGCTGCGCGCCGACATGCTGCCGGCCGATTTCGGCGATATCTCGCCCTCGGTGCTGCGCTGGGAGAAGGGTGGCGAGATCATGCAACTGCCGTTGCGTGAGGCGCGCGAGGTCTTCGAACGCGAGTACCTGATGGCGCAGGTGACGCGCTTCGGCGGCAACATCTCGCGCACCGCCGCTTTCGTCGGCATGGAACGCTCGGCGCTGCACCGCAAGCTCAAGTCGCTGGGCGTGCACGGCGAGGAGCGCGGTGGTTAGACTCTTACCTTCCCCCGGAGGGGGAAGGTGCCCGAAGGGCGGAAGGGGGATGTCGAAGACGAACTGAGGAGTCCGTCTTCGACATCCCCCATCCGGCGCTACGCGCCACCTTCCCCCTCCGGGGGGAAGGTAGATGCGAAGGCCGTGGCGCCGCGGTGGGGAAGACAAGACCCAAGAGGGGAGTCATGTCGCGTATCGCATACGTCAACGGCCGCTACGTGCCGCACGGCTCGGCGCAGGTGCATATCGAGGATCGCGGCTACCAGTTCGCCGACGCGGTGTACGAGGTGATCGGCATCGCTGACGGTCGCTTCCTCGACGAGGATCCGCATCTCGACCGGCTCGATCGTTCGCTCAAGGAGCTGCGCATCGCCTGGCCGATCGAGCGCGCGGCGATGAAGTTCGTGCTGCGCGAGGTGGCGCGACGCAATCTGGTGCGCCATGGCCTGGTTTACTTCCAGGTCTCGCGCGGCGTGGCGCGGCGCGACTACGGCTTTCCCCAGAACGCCAAGCCGGCGCTGGTCGTCACGAGCAAGCACACGGCCGCCCCGGGACCCGAGACCGGGCCGGGCGTCGCGGTGATCACCACGCCCGACCTGCGCTGGAAGCGCGTCGACATCAAGACCACCGGTCTGCTCGGCGGCGCGCTGGGCAAGCAGAAGGCGCGCGAGAGCGGCGCTTTCGAAGCCTGGCAGGTCGACGAGAAGGGCTTCGTCACCGAGGGTACGTCGAGCAACGCCTGGATCGTCACGCCTGAAGGCGAGCTGGTGACGCGGCCGCTGGGCAACGACATCCTGGCGGGCATCACGCGCGGCACCGTCGCGAAGGTCGCAGCGACCCTGCAACTCAAGCTGACCGAACGGTCATTCACCGTCGCGGAGGCGCAGCAGGCTCGCGAGGCCTTCATGACCAGCGCCACCTCTTTCGTAACTCCGATCGTGAAGATCGACGGCAAGGCGGTGGGTGAGGGCAAGCCCGGCGACACCGCCCGCCGGCTGCGCGCCGAGTACTTCCGCGCCGTGTCGGAGGCACCGCCCTTCCTGTGATCGACGCTCCGCCGCCGCCACGCGCGGTGATCTTCGACTGGGACAACACCCTAGTCGACACCTGGCCGACCATCACGCGCTGCTATAATGCTGTGTTCGACACTTTCGGCATGGCGCCCTGGACCGAAGATGAGACGCGTGCGCGCGCCCACGGCTCGCTGCGCGATTTCTTTCCGGTACTGTTCGGCGAGCGCTGGGAGGAGGCGCGTGAGGTGTTCTACGGCACCTTCAACTCCTGCCATCTGGAGACCTTGCGGCCACTCGACGGTGCCGCCGACCTGCTGCGCGATCTGGTCGCACGCGGCGTTTATCTGGCGATCGTCAGCAACAAGATGGGACCGGCGCTGCGCACCGAGGTCGGCCATCTCGGTTGGAACCGGCTGTTCGGCAAGGTTGTCGGCGCCACCGACGCGCTGCGGGACAAGCCGGCGCCTGATCCGGTCACCATCGCGTTGTCGGGCGCCGACCTGCGGGCGGGCGACGCGGTATGGTTCGTCGGTGACACTGTCGCCGATCTGCAATGTGCCCATGCTACCGGCTGTCTGCCCGTTCTGGTGCGGCCGGAGGAGCCGGCGCCGGGTGAATTTTCAGCATACCCGCCAAGACTTTATGCTCGGAACTGCCAAGCCCTGGGGGCGTTGATGTGCGGCGGTCGCGGGACTATATCTGCGTAGAGTAAGCGGCACGCGGCTTGCGTGTGTTTGCGTGTCGCGTGATCCCGGACGCCACGATGGCGGTCGGCAACAGCCACCAAAGGGGGCCAAGAACATGTCGGAAAAAGCACAGAATGTTCAGGACGTCTTCCTGAACCACATCCGCAAGACCAAGACGCCGGTCACGATCTTCCTCGTCAACGGCGTGAAGCTCCAGGGCATCGTCACCTGGTTCGACAATTTCTCGGTCCTGCTGCGTCGCGACGGTCACTCGCAGCTTGTCTACAAGCATGCGATCTCGACCATCATGCCGGTGACTCCGGTCCAGCTTTTTGAGAATGAGAAAACACCCGCAGCCGCCACCGCGGATCATTGATCCGGCCGATATCCCTGAAAACACGCTGATCGACGGCGAGGAGAAACCGCGCCGTCGACGCGTGTCCGAACCACAGGACACCGCCGCCGGTCCGGCGCCGACAGCCGTCATCTGTCCGATCGCGCACGAACGCGCGGGTAGCGGCGATCAGCCGGCGGCGCGTAGCGGCCCGGCCGTCCTCGAGGAGGCCCTTGGCCTGGCGCGCGCCATCGACCTCGACGTACGCATCGCCGAGACGCTGCCGTTGCGCCAACCGGTGCCCGCGACCCTGCTGGGCCGCGGCGTGGTCGAGCGCCTGAAGACGGCGATCGAGGAACAGCACATCAAAGTGGCGATCATCGACGCCAAGCTCAGCCCGGTGCAGCAGCGCAACCTCGAGAAGGCGTGGAACTGCAAGGTCATCGACCGCACCGGCCTGATCCTCGAGATCTTCGGCGCGCGGGCGCGCACGCATGAAGGCCGTCTGCAGGTCGAACTCGCCTCGCTCGACTATCAGCGCAGCCGGCTGGTGCGGTCCTGGACCCATCTCGAGCGCCAGCGCGGCGGCTTCGGCTTTCTCGGTGGTCCCGGCGAATCGCAGCTCGAGCTCGACCGCCGCATGATCGAGGCCCGCATCCTGCACATCAAGCGCGACCTCGCGAAGGTGAAGCAGACTCGCGGCCTGCACCGCGCCGGCCGCAAGAAGGGCGCGATCCCGACTGTGGCGCTGGTCGGCTACACCAACGCCGGCAAGTCGACCCTGTTCAACCGCATCGCCGCGTCCAATGTTTTCGCCAAGGACCTGCTGTTCGCCACGCTCGATCCGACGATGCGCTCGATCCGTCTGCCCAACGGACAGCGCGCCGTGCTGTCCGACACGGTGGGTTTCATCGCCGACCTGCCGACCAGCCTGGTCGCCGCCTTCCGCGCCACCTTGGAGGAGGTCGTCGAGGCCGACTTGATCGTGCATGTACGGGACGTCGCGCACGAGGATAGCGAGCGCCAGCGCCATGACGTTGAGTCGGTGCTGTGCGAGCTCGGGCTGGAGGAGCGCATCGCCGAGGGCGACATGATCGAGGCGCTCAACAAGATCGACCTGCTGCCGATGGCCGATCGCCTGCGCCTGGAGACTGTGTCCTCGACCGGTCACGAGCGGCGCTCGGTGTTTCCCATCTCGGCCGCGACCGGCGACGGGGTGGACGCGCTGCTTGAGGCCATCGCCGGGCATCTCGCGGCGGCCAACGCGGCGATCGAGGTCGAGCTGCCGCTGACCGACGGCGCGACCATCGCCTGGCTGTATCGCCACGGCGACGTGCGCAGCCGGCACGAGGTCGACGACCGCGCCGTGTTCACCGTGGCCATGGACGCCGAAACCAAGGCCCGCCTGGCCCATCGCCTGGGCCGGGAGTTAGCGTGAGGAGCAAACCTCACCCTGAGGAGCGCCCAACGGGCGCGTCTCGAAGGGTGGGCAACGCGCTCCGAGTCTGCTGCCCATGCTTCGAGACGGCCGCAAAGCGGCCTCCTCAGCATGAGGTTGCTGGCGGTTCTGGCACCCGCGACAGCCCCGGGGTTGACGTGAGCGGAGCCGGTTCCTAAAACCGCGCCCGGAAGACTATCCAACCACTCGGGGAAAACCGATGAAGCTCAAGCCCTTGCACGATCGCGTCCTGATCGAGCCGACGACCGCCGAAACCAAGACCAAGGGCGGCATCATCATTCCCGACACCGCCCAGGAGAAGCCGCAGCAGGGCAAGGTGATCGCCGCCGGCAAGGGCGCGCGTCTCGAGGATGGCCGTCTGCAGCCGCTCGACGTGAAGGTCGGCGACGTCGTGATGTACGGCAAATGGTCGGGCACCGAGGTCAAGCTCGGCGGCACGGACTACGTGATCCTCAAGGAAAGCGACATCATGGGCGTGGTCGGCTGAGCCGACGCGGCGCGATATGACCCTCAGCGACGCCGACATCTGGAACGTCGCGGAACTCATGAAGGAAAGCGCGACGGCCGAACTGCTGTCGCGCTTTCGCCGTCTGCAGCCCGGCGACATCCGCGAGAAGCGGCCGGGCGACCTCGTCACCGTCGCCGACATCGAGTCCGAGCGAAGGCTGGCCGCTGGTCTCTCGCAGATCCTGCGCGGCGCGCCGGTCGTCGGCGAGGAGGCGGTGGCGGCCGAGGACGGCCTGCTGGCGCATATCGCCGAGGCCGAGGCGGCGTGGATCGTCGATCCGCTCGACGGCACCGCCAATTTCACGCGCGGCGACGAGCGCTTCGCCATGATCGTGGCGCTGGTCGAGCGCGGCGAGACCGTGGCCGGCTGGATCTATGAGCCCGTGACGGGCCGTATCGCCATTGCGACCAGAGGCGGCGGCGTAACGCTCGACGGCACGAAGGTCGAGCTGCCGGAGACGGCGGCGCTGAACAAGGCGCACGGTTTCGTCGGCTGGAAGATCAAGCGCGAGGTCGAGCAGAACATGCGCGCCGGCGCCAAGCGGCAGTTCGGTGGCCTGACCTCGATGAACTGCGCCGGCAAGGAGTATCTGGAGATCCTGGCCGGCCGAGCTCAGTTCTCACTTTATCGCCGCACCCGCGCCTGGGATCACGCCGCCGGCACCCTGATGGTGCGCGAGGCCGGTGGGCTGGCCAGTCGCCACGACGGCAAGCCCTACCACCCGACGCAGCCCGACAACGCCGGCATCCTCACCGCACCCGACGAGAAGCGCTGGGTCGAGCTTTACGAGCTGCTGCTCGGCGCGCCGGCGCCGCTGCTGGATCGAGCGTAGAAGTATCTTCGGGCCGCGCCGCTCCAGCGGCGCTCATGGGATGTTGCCCATGAGGCGTCGCTGGAGCGACGCGGCCCAAACGGCTTGAACGCCGCCGTCCGGTCGGGGCGCGCCCCCAGCGTTTGTCAGCGACGCCGAAACACGACCGTCAGGTTGTTGGCCGGCATTTCGGTGACGTCGTCGAGGCTCAGCCCGTGAGCATCAGCGGCCCGGGTGACGGCGCCGAGGTCGCGGATGCCCCAGCTTGGATCGCGCCGCCGAAGCTCGGCGTCGAACGCGGCGTTTGACGGCGCGGTGTGCACGCCGTCGCGCATGAACGGACCATAGAGCACGAGCGGCGCGCCCGGCGGTACCACGCGCCCGGCGCCGCGCAGCATGCCCTCGGCCACGATCCATGGCGCGATGTGAATGACGTTGGCGCTGAACATCGCGTCGGCGTGAGTCACTGGCCAGGTTTCGGACGTGACGTCGAGCACCAGCGGCGGTTCCACCGTCGACGCGCCATGCTCGCGCGCCCAGCCCGTGATGCTGGCGAAGTCCGTATCGCTGGCGTCGGTCGGCTGCCAGCGCAGCGGCGCGAGCGCGGCGGCGAAGTAGGCGGCATGCTCGCCGCTGCCCGAGCCGATCTCCAGCGCGGTGCCCGTGCCAGGCAGCACGCGGCGCAGCACGGTGAGGATCGGATCGCGGTTGCGCAGGGTGGCGGGGGCGTGGCGAAGGCTCATGCGCATCGGATGGCATGGAAGCGGTGCCCGGGTAAAGTGAGCCGCGATGCGTGCGCCGCTTGTTCTCCTTTTCGCTCTCGCCGGGCCGGCTGTGGCGCAGCCTGTCGGCGAGACGCCGCGGATGACGGCGCCTCAGGGCTATCGTCAGATGAAGCCCGAGCAGCGCGACGGCGACTGGGCGACGACCGAATGGCGCACAACAAGCCAGGAGGAAAGGCTGCTGCGCATGATCGGCCGGGGCGGCGCGGTCGTCGCCCCGACCGCCTACCGCGACGCCATGGAACTGAGCCCGCTGAGGCGGTGCACCGTGGGCCCGATCCGCGAAGGCCGCGACAACGGCTACCCCTACGCGCTGTGGGCGGCGAGTTGCCGCTCGGCCGATGCCGCCGCGCAGCTGGAGGAGACCTGGACCAAGGCGATCCAGGGCCGCGAGGCGCTCTACGTCGTGCACAAGGCCTTCGCCTACAACCCGTACGATGCCGATGTCACGCGCTGGGTCGCGTATCTCGGGCGGGTGCAGCTATGCGATCCGAGGCTGCCGGATCGGCCCTGTCGCCGCTAAGCTCTGCCCAACGAACCGATCGGGAGACAACGCCATGAAGATGCGCGCCGCCGTGCTGACCACCACTTCCGCGCCGCAGCCTTTCGCCAAGAGCAAGCCGCTCAGCATCGAGGAGATCGAGCTCGATCCGCCGGGCGAGGGCGAGGTGCTGGTGAAGGTCGGCGGGGCGGGGCTTTGCCACTCCGATCTGTCGATCATCAATGGCGACCGACCGCGGCCGGTGCCGATGGTGCCCGGCCACGAGGGCTCGGGCGAGATCGTCGAGGTCGGCGCGGGCGTGCATGACGTGAAGGTCGGCGACCATATCTGCTTCACCTTCAACGTCAGCTGCGGCCGCTGCCGGCGCTGCCTGGAGGGCCGGCCCTATATCTGCGAGCGCTCGGTGGCGCCGCGTGCCGCCGGCGCGCTGCTGTCGGGCCAGAAGCGCCTGCGCCGCGGCGGCGAGTTCATCGGCCATGCCTCGGGCGTGTCGTGCTTCGCCGAGTACGCGGTGGTCGATCGCGGCTCGGTCGTGGTGATCGATCGCAGCCTGCCGCTCGACATCGCCGCCCTGTTCGGCTGCGCCGTGGTCACCGGCGTGGGCGCGGTGGTCAACACGGCGCAGATCCAGCCGGGCAGCACGGTGGCGGTGGTCGGGCTGGGCGGCGTCGGACTGAGCGGCCTCCTGGGCGCGGTGCTGGCGGGCGCCGGGCGCATCATCGCCATCGACCTGTCGGACGAGAAGCTCGGCCTGGCGCGCCAGCTCGGCGCCACCGACACGGTCAATGCCGGCGAAGCCGACCATGTGCAGCAGGTGCACGACCTGACAGGCGGCGGCGTCGACTATGCCTTCGATTTCGCCGGCACGATCAAGGCGATGGAGACCGCCTATATGGCGACGCGCTGGGGCGGCACGACGGTGAGCGCCGGCCTGTCGCCCAACGCCGCCAAGTTCTCCTTCGCGCAGAGTGTGCTGGTCAGCGAGGAGAAAACCATCAAGGGCAGCTACATGGGCAGCTGCGTGCCGGTGCGCGATATCCCGCGTTTCATCGGCCTGTACCAGCAGGGCAAGCTGCCGGTCGACCGCATGGTCAGCCGTCGAGTCGGCCTGGATGAGATGAATGAAGGCTTCGACCGGCTGCAGGCGGTGGCGACGGTGCGCCAGCTGCTCGTGCCGCACGGCTGAGCTTGGCCGGGATGGCGGACGGGGTGGGATTCGAACCCACGGTGAGCTTGCACCCACGCCGGTTTTCAAGACCGGTGCCTTAAACCGCTCGGCCACCCGTCCCTGTCAGCCAGGCCAGAGCGGGGCACTATCATGACTGGCCGGGGTCTGCCAGCGCGGGGCGGGCGCCGCCCTTCAAGGCATCTTGCGAAGAGGCGCCGATCGCGAGATGGTGCCGCTCAGGGGTAGGCATAATGCGGCACGTTTGCGCCGCGTGGAGCTATGTGTGTCAAGCACGGCGATCGGCTTTCTGATTCTCCTTATGTTGGCGATCACCATCGCCTGGATCTGGTTCCGCGGCGGGGAACGCCTGTTGAATTGGCCGATCAGGATCCTGTTTGGCATTCTGGCCGTGGTGGCGGTCGCCTTGATCGCGGGCTTCTAGCGATCGCGCCTCAGATCAGGAAGGCCATGTTCCATTGCGGTGCGTCGGCGGTCACCAGCTCGACCACCTTGCGCGACATGCGCAGCCGACCCCCAACTCGACGCAGGCCGTGGGTGGCGCGGCCGGGCCAAATGCGTAGCGCCGTGCCAGCCTGTACCGCCAGTTCGTAGAGCACGAAGTTCGAGGCGACGGTGTAGACGCCGGCGTCGTGGTCGACCGCCAGCACCTCGATGTTCGAGACGATGCGGCGCATCGGCGAGGGCGGCGACTGGGCGTGGCGCAGGCCGGTCTTGAGCTGGCGGATGCGCGTGGCCAGCCGGGCGCGGTTGTCGTTGATGTAGGACAGGCGATCGGCCGGATCGTAGTCGGCGCGCCCGCGCGGCACCCAGTACTGCATGTCGTCGGCGACAAGCGCCTCCCATTCGTCGTAGCGCGACTCGTCGGCCAGACGCGCCTCGAGATAGAGAAAGTCCTCGATCTCGCGCCTGAGCTGCTCGGGCAGAGGGCTCAAGCGCGGCTCTCCATGACGTGGCGGTAGTGGCGCCAGAAGGCGCGGTTGGTGGTCTCGTCGCTGACATGGCCAACCCGCGTGCCGTCGGCCTCGCTGGTCTCGCGCGCCCGGCCGCGGCTGAGATCGACCCAGCCCGGCCCGTTGTCGCCACCGTTGGTCGGCGGCTTCAGGCCTTGGAAGCCCAGCTGCATGCGCTCGGCGATGATCGCGTCGTCGGGCACGATGAAGCTGGCCGGCCCAAGCCCGGCCTCGGACTGGCGCACCAAGCGGCGGTTGAGCGCTTGGTCGACGCCCTCGAGCTGCAGCGCGGTATGCACATGCAGCACCGCGCCGACATCGACGGGATCGACCCGCGCGACGTTGCCTTCGCCGAGGAACAGGTTGGGGAAGATGAAGCCGTGCGGCGGGCCGTCCCACAGCAATCGGTCGGCGCGCTCCTTGCCGTGCTTCGCCTCCAGCGCCGCGCAATACGAGGCGACCTTGTCACGCGTCGTGCCGAGCCAGGCGAGCTCGCGGCGATAGCTTGGGCGGAGGTCGAGTTCCGACACGCCGCCGCCATGGTCGATGGCGCGCGAGACGTTCTTCGATTCACCGCCGATCACCGTCTCGTCGTAGTAGTTGTCGGGCACCGCGCGCAGCATCGAGGCGTGTACGAAATCGAGGTGGTAGCCGTCGCTGTCGCTCTCCGGCCACATCTTCCAGTTCGAGTCGATGCGATGGCCGATCCAGCCGGCGCCGAAATGGATGTTGCCTGATGGCGACAGATCGCACAGCCGGTCGATCAGGTCGCGGCCGCCGGCGCCCAGGTGATCGGCGAGCGGCCCGGCGTCGCCCGACATGTTGGCGAAGATGAAGCCGCGATGGCTGGCGACCTGGCCGGCGCGATCGAGCGGCATGTCGGCGCGGTCGCGGTCGAAGCCGGCCTTGTGCGACACCGCGCGCAGCGAGCCGTCGAGGCCGAAGGTCCAGCCGTGATAGATGCACTGGAAGCGGCTGTCGTGGCCGCGCTCCTTCCAGCACAGCCGGTTGCCGCGATGGGCGCAGCGATTGGCCAGCACGCGCACGACATTCTCGCGATCGCGCACCATGATCACCGATTCCAGGCCGATCGAGCGCGTCACCCAGTCGCCCGGTGTGGCGATCTCCGACTCGTGGCCGAGGAAGACCCAGCCGCGCCGGAAGATGCGATCCATTTCCTCGGCGAAGATCCCGGGGTCGGTGTACAGGCTGCCGTGCACCCGATCGTCGCGCACCAGGGCCGCGTATGGGCCGGTCATGGCGTATCCTCCCGCGCTTTGCCGCATTCAATCGTGCGGCCGGCCCGCTGACAAACCGTTTCCGGCACAAACCTCCACCTGCGATGCTGCCGCCACCATGGCCGATGAAGAACGCGACCGCCTCGCCGCCCGCTACCGCCGCTTCGCCGAGGACGAGGCGCGCGGCCGCTCGCCGAGTTACGAGGCCATCACCAGCGCGATCGCCGATGATCGCGCGACCCTCGATTTCCTGCTGAGCCTGCCCGACGACAAGCGGCAGCCCAACCTGCTGCTGGCGGCGCTGCGCCACCTTTTCGGCACGCAACCGGACTGGGACCGTTTCCGCGCGACGTTGATGGCCAATGCCGAGGCCATTCGCGCGCTGATGATGGCCCGCGCGACGCAGACCAACGAGCCGGCGCGCTGCGCGGTGCTGCTGCCGATCCTCGCGCGGCTGCCGCAACCGATCGCGCTGGTCGAGGTCGGCGCGTCCGCCGGGCTGTGCCTGCTGCCCGACTTCTACGGCTACGATTACGGACGCCGCGCGCTGGCACCGCGACCGCTGTCGATCGACGCGCCGATGTTCCCTTGCGCCGCGAGCGCCGACACGCCGCTGCCCGAGGCGCTGCCCTTCATCGTCTGGCGCGCCGGCCTCGACCTCAGCCCGATCGACGCCGCCGATCGCGCGCAGGCGGCGTGGCTCGAGACGCTGGTGTGGCCCGAGCAGACCGAGCGCGCCGCCCGGTTGCGCAGCGCATTGAAGGTCGTCGCGCTGCAGAAGCCGCGCGTCGATCAGGGCGACCTGCTGGGCGACAAGCTGGCGGAACTCTGCGCGCTGGCGCCAAAGAGCGCCACCCTCGTGGTCTTCCACACCGCCGCGCTGGGCTACGTCGCCGATCGCGCACAACGCCAGCGATTCGCCGCGAGCGTGCGCACGCTCGGCCCGTGCTGGATCGCCAACGAATCGCCGCGCGTTTTTCCCGAGCATGCCGAGGGCGCGGGCGAGCCGCCGACTGCCGGCCAGTTCCTGATGGCCGTCAACGGCGCACCGGTCGCCTGGACCGATCCGCACGGCGCGTCGCTGGAATGGATCGCCGACCCGGTGCTCTGATAGCCTTGTGGGCAGAGGAGGGCACCATGCCGCGCCACGCTTATCTCTTCAGTATCAATCCCAACACGCCGCCGATGATGAAGGTGCAGCCCGACGAGGAGTTCCGCATCGAGGTGCTGGGCTCGCTGGCGGAGATCGAGGATGTGCGCAGCGTGCCGGTGCCGTTCACGCCGGAATGCGAGGGCCATCCGCTCACGCCGATCGCCGGGCCGATCGTCGTGCATGGCGCCGAGCCGGGCGACGCGGTGGCGATCGACCTGCTGGAGATCACGCCCGGCCCCGACGGCGTCACCGCGATCCTCAAGCAGTTCGGCGTGCTGAAGGATGAGTTCGCCGAGCCCAAGGCGCTCGCCTGTCCGGTGCGCGACGGCATGGCATGGTTCGGCGACCGCATCCCGATCCCGCTCTATCCCAATCTCGGCACCATCTCGACCATGCCGACCGATGGCTACAAGCCGAGCTATGCCGGCCCCTATGGCGGCGATTTCGACCAGCGCGACGTAGGCGTCGGCTCGCGCGTGCATCTGCCGGTGATCCATCCGGGCGCGCAGGTGTTCTTCGCCGATCCGCATGCGGTGATCAGCGACGGCATCATCTCGGGCACCGGCGTCGAGTGCAGCGCCACGGTCCGTGCGCGCATCGGGCTCAACAAGAACGTCGCGCTCGACCGGCCGATCATCGAGCAGAAGGACACCATCCAGATCCTCGGCTGGGGTCCCACCGTCGAGGCGGCGACCGAGGATGCCTCACGCGGCGCCGTCGATTTCGTGGCGAGCCGCACCAAGCTGTCGCGCGAGGAGGCCTACATGCTGCTGGGCATCACCGGCGAGCTGCGCGTCGGCACGTCACCGCGCCCTGTCATGTGCGCCCGCCTGATGATCCCGCGCGCAGTGCTGGAAGCAGCGGGGATGACGAAAGTGATCTGACTGGGAGGCGGCGGTTAGTCGCGCTGACGTTGCTCTTCCTTCTCCCTTTTGCGTTGTTGGAGATGTGCCCGAAGGCCGATGAAAGCCAGCAGGAGCGATCCTAGAGCACCAATTAAGGCCAGAATCATCACCATCGCGAAGCTCTAGTTCCGGTAGCTCGCATCCGTCGAATCGAGCAGCCGCAGCATCGCCGGCCATTCGAGGATGCCCCAGGGGCGCCGCACGTTGCGGTCGTAGAGGTGGGCGGCGCGGGCGGCGGTCTGCGTCGTGGGTAACGACAGCTCGGTTTTCGCAGCCATGGCGTCGGCCTGCACCTTGCAGGCCATCTCCAGCCAGTACATGGCGTTGAAGGCTTCCTCGATGGTCTGGCCGCAGGTCAGCAGGCCGTGGTTGCGCAGGATCATGGCGTCGTGCGGGCCGAGATCGGCGACCAGGCGGGCGCGCTCGTCCATGTCGACAGCCGGGCCTTCGTAGTCGTGATAGCCGATGCGGCCATGGAAACGCATGGCGTGCTGGGTCCATGGCAGCGGCCCGCATTCCATCGTCGAAACCGTCAAGCCCGCAGGGGTGTGGGTGTGCAAGCCATATCGCGCCGCAGAGCGCGCAAGACAACCACCGATTGTCATGCCAAGCAACCCCGGATAGACTTTAGAAAAGGCCTTTACGATTCAGATGATGGGGGGAGCCATGAGCACCACGGAGATCGGCGACCGCTTTCGCGATGAAGTCACCGAATTACTTCGGGTCCGAGGCTTTTCTCCAATAAGTGAGATCCTAAGCGGCCACAAACGTGTAGACATACTTTTCGAAGAGACAACGTTCGGGAAAGCGAGACGTTACGCTGTCGAGGCCAAGAACTGGAGCGCTCCATTAAGCAAGACCGATCTCGAAGCAATATATGGCGGGTATGCGTCCCTACTTCTCAACAACAAGATCGACGAACTTCTAGTTGTATCTCGCCATCGTCTTACATCGCCCGCCGCCAAGAACTTCATTCAAGACACACCGCACTTCAGTCATTTGACATTCAATGAATTTCAAGAATCTATTCTCGGATTCCATCAATACTTATCGGCTTATGTCTACGCGCATCAGTCTGATGGCCTCGAAGAATACTACATACCGCCAGTATTAGATGACGGGAGATCATTGGAAGATCATATAGAGAGCTGGCTATCGTCTGACAGCAAACATCCCATAGCAATCATTGCAGGTTATGGTATGGGCAAGACGAGCTTTGCTCGCCATCTCGCGTTCCAGCTGGCGCAGCGGTTTCTCGCCGGTGAACCAGGCCGCGTCCCTATACTGGTAGCACTCGGAACGATATCCAGAGAGCAGAGTCTGGAGGGCTTGGTAGGAACGGTGTTGGCGGGCAGTAATCCAGCTGTTGTAAACTACAATTTCCCAACATTCTCCCACTTGAACGAACTCGGTCGCTTTGTAATTTTCCTCGATGGCTTCGATGAAATGAAGCACATGATGAGCCAATCGGAGTTCTATGCGACATTCGATGAGCTAAATAAGTTAGCACGAGGGCGAGCCAAAGTCATTTTGTCCGGACGCCCCACCGCGTTCCTTTCGGACTCCGAGCGCGAGACGGTTCTACGTGGCGCACAGAAGGTCGGCCGCGCCACTGTATCCAAGCCCGGCGCGCCGAAGTACACTGAGTTAAAGCTGTCACTATTTTCTCCAGATCAACTCCGAAAGTTTATTCGGTCGTACATGGAGCGGCATCGGCGCGTCGGAAACATCGAGGTCAGCGATTCTCTGCTTCAGAAGCGGCAAATTGAGATTGAGGACAAAGCTCACGAGGAACTCATATCTAGGCCTATCCATGCTCGAATGCTGGCTGACTTGGCCACCGACCCAGGCTTCAGCATAGGCGGCCTTTCACGTTTTGGATTGTACGATCATTTTGTGAACCACTTGATCGCTCAGGAGATAAGGAAACCGGGTAGAGGTCGCCTCTATCGTGCTACCGACCGACGCCTCTTTCTGGCGGACCTCGCGTGGTATCTGTGGACGTCGGAATCGTCGAAACTCGGATGCCGTCTTGATGATTTGCCGGACGACTTGTTTCTTGCGTATAAGCCAGACGGCGAAGACCTCATGTCGGTCAAGCGTGACCTGCTATCGGGATCGTTTCTCGACGAAAAGGCCGGGGGCGTTTTCTTCTTTTCACACCGATCTTTCCAGGAATTTCTAGTAGCTGAACACATTTGGAATCGGATGGTCGACGAACCAAACTTAACCGCAACTGTCGCAGACCACATGGTTCAAATGATTAGTCCAGAGGTTTTTGACTTTCTACGTGATCGTGACGATCGCGATTTCTTCAAGTCCCTGCTCTCACTTATTTCAGAAAAGAAGCTACTCGTACCACTCGAAATGTTCGTACGCGTCCGGCAGAGGCCCTGACGATAGGCGTTGAGGAAGCGAGCTGGATCTGATGGGGGACTTTAGGCTGCGGCTTTGTGCCGAAGCTCGATCTTCCAGTTCCAGGGCAGTAGCTCGGCGATGCGCCTGGCGGGATGATCCTGCAGTCGCGCGAGAACGTCGGCGAGCCAGGCCTGCGGATCGGTGCCGTTGAGCTTGGCGGTCTCGATCAGCGTGTAGATGGCGGCGGCGCGCCGGCCGCCGTTGTCGGAGCCGGCGAAGGTCCAGTTGTTGCGGCCAACGGCGATGCAGCGCAGCGCCCGTTCGGCGGCGTTGTTGGTCATGCACAAGCGACCGTCGTCGAGGAAGCGGACCAGCGCGCCCCAGACATTGAGGCTGTAGGCGATCGCCTTGGCGACCTGATTGTTGGGCGAGAGCCTGGCGCGCTGCTCGCGCAGCCAAGCGCCCAGCGCTTCGACGCGAGGGCGACTGCGCTCCTGGCGGACCCCGCGTCGTTCGTCGGGCGGCAAGCCGTTGATCTCGCGCTCGATGGCGAACAGCGCGTCGATGCGGGTGACCGCCTCGATGGCGATCGGCGCCTTGTTGAGGCGTGCCAGGTCGAAGAACTTGCGCCGCGCATGGGCCCAGCACGCCACCTCAAGGATCGGCCCGGGCTGGCGGCCGGGTTCATAGAGCCGATTGAAGCCGGCATAGGCGTCGGCCTGCATCACCCCCGCCCACGAAGCCAAGTGCGCCTCGGGATGCTTGCCGCCGCGGTCGGGCGAGTAGAAGTAGACCGCCGCCGGCGGGTCGGCGCCGGCGAACGGCCGGTCGTCGCGCACGTAGGTCCATAGTCGGCCGGTGCGGGTCTTGCCGACGTCGAGCACCGGTACCGTGGTGTCGTCGGCGTGCAGGCGCTGGGCCGCAAAGACGTGGGCGCGGATCGCCTCGACCAGCGGCATCAGGGTCGCCGCCGACGCCCCCACCCAGTCGGCCAGGGTCGAGACGTCGAGCTCGATGCCCTCGCGGGCATAGGTCGCGCTCTGCCGCGTCAGCGGCAAATGCAGGCCGTACTTGGCGAACAGCACATGCGCCAGCAGGCCCGGGCCGGCGCGCCCGCGCGCGATCGGATGCGAGGGCGTCGGCGGCTGGGTGATCTTCTCGCAGGCCCGGCAGGCGTGCTTCTCGCGCACGTGCTGGATCACCTTCCACTGGCGCGGCACCAGCTCCAGCGTCTCGGTCACGTCCTCGCCCAGCTTGTGCAGCGTCCCGCCGCAGCACGGGCAGGCCGTGGGCACCGGGTAGACCACGCGCTCGCGCGGCAGATGCTCGGGCAACGGCCGGCGCGCCGGCTTGCGCCGCTCGAACGGCTCCACCTTCACCATCCCGCCCGTCGCGACCTCAGCCACCGTCTCGGCCTCGGCCTGATCTTCCTCGAGCTCGAATAGTTGCAGCTCGAGCTGGTCGAGCAGCGCGCCGCGCTCGGCCGACTGGCCGAACCGCTCATGCCGCATCTTGGCGATCTGATGCCTGAGCTTCTCGATCAGCAACGCCTGTTCGCGCGTCTCGGCGAGGCGTGCCGATCGCTCGGCCAACAGCATCGCCTTCAGCGTCTCGACGTCGTCGGGGAGGGAGGCATCGGGCTGCGGCGTCACAACACCATTGTGCGAACGACACGTCGTGTTGCAACGATCATGGATCACCCGAGTCGCCGTGTCGCATCAGCCCGCAACCTGTGGCCGCATGGTCCGCTGTGGCAGCTGCCAGTCGATGCCTTCCAGCAGATAGCCGAGCTGCGCCGCCGTGATCGTCACCGCCTCGCCCTCGGTGCGCGGCCATATGAAGCGCCCGCGCTCCAGGCGCTTGGCCAGGAGACACATGCCCTGGCCGTCGTGCCACAGAACCTTGATCAACCCGCCGCGCTTACCGCGGAACACGAACAGGTGCCCGCAATGCGGATCGCGCTTCAACGTCTCCTGCACCAAGAGCGCCAGCCCATCGAAGCCACGCCGCATGTCCGTCGCCCCGCTGGCCAGCCACACCCGCGTCTGCGCCGGCAGGCCGATCATCGGCCCAGCGCCCGCAGCACCCGCTTCAGCGCGTCCTCGTCGACCGCCGCGTCGACATGCAGCCGCACGCCGTCCCTCAGCTCGATCTCGATCGTTCCAGCGGCCTGCCTCGTCTGTGCCACCGCCACCGGCGTGAAGCGTACCGTGGCGCCCAGCACCGACACCGCCTCCTGCCGACGCCAGTTGTGGATCAGGCTCCGGCCAACGCCATATCGCCGCGACACTTCCGACACCGTCGCGCCCGGCTCCGCCGCCGCTTCCAGGATCGCCCGCTTCTCCTCGACACGGTAACGCCGATAGCGCTTCGCCTCCGCTGCCGGCAACGCACGCCTGTCACGTACAGGCGTGACGCCTGTCGCTTCCGATCTGGTCATCCAGAAAGAATGGCAAACCCTTCCCCGTCGACCAAGGTGGCCTCAGCCGGACGCGTACAA